>NZ_CP018346.1:0-600000 GCF_001989455.1 Prochlorococcus sp. RS04
TCATATCCAAATAATGAATCAAGATAATCTTGAAAGTCAGGAAAACCTTTCTCGAAATTATTATTTTCTTTATCATCCTGGTTTTTTTCATCCGAACTATTTTTTCTTACATTAGGATCACGTAGATATTCGTATGCTTCGTTAATTAATTTAAATCTTTCTTCTGCATTAAGATCGTTTTTATTTAAATCTGGATGCCATTTTCTTGCTTCTCTTCGAAAGGCCTTTTTAAGTTCTTTATCATCGAAATCAGGGGGTAAACCCAAAATCGACAAATAGTCTTTTTTAGAGGAAGTAGTCATTGTCCCATGGATCATCGTCCCTAGAATTACCATACCTCGAATTTCTATAATTTCTATTCATTTGATTATCCCAAGGGTCATCATCCCAATAATCATCAGAAAAGAGTTCATCCTTTAATGATCCAAATGTATTTTTAATACCCTGTAAGGGATTATTATCAGTTTTCTTTTCAGCAGCAAATTTTCTATTTAAGCCGAATAATGCTTCTTGTAGAGCACTTACTGATATTTCTAGTTCTTGAGGATCATCGTCATCAATATACTCTTCAACATCTTGAATAGCCAATTCAACAGCTCGTTGTTGCCTTTCGGCCCCATAAGGGCCAAATTCTAATGAGGCATCTCTAAGTCTTCTCTCAGCTTGCGCAATAAGAGTTAAAGCACTATTTTTTCTATCAATTACAGCTCTTGTCTTTCTATCTTCATTAGCTTTCGCTTTAGCTTCTTCAATTATCGAATTTATTTCTTGTTCATTTAAATTAGAACCTCCAGAGATTGTAACTGTTTGCTTTCTTCCTGTTGTCCTATCAGTAGCACTTACTTCTAAAAGACCATTAGCATCAATATCAAATGCTACCTGGACTTGAGGTATCCCTCTTGGCGCTGGAGGTATTCCTGATAGTCTAAATTTACCGAGTGATTTATTTTCAGATGCTAAAGGCCTTTCTCCCTGGCGTACTTGAACAACAACTGATGATTGATTTGCTTCAGACGTACTAAAAACATCAGATTGTCTAACTGGTATTGGAGTATTACGCGGAATGAGTACCTTCATAAGACCACCAATAGTTTCTAAACCTAAAGATAAAGGAGTAACGTCATTTAGAAGTAAATCTTGTAAATCACCACTAATAATTCCAGATTGTATTGCAGCTCCAACTGCTACTACTTCATCAGGATTAACAGATTGACAAGGATCATTTGGAACAAGAGTCTTTACTAATTGTTGAACCATTGGGATTCTTGTGCTTCCACCTACAAGAACTACCTCATCAATATCCTCTGCATTCCATCCAGAATCATCTAAAGCTATTTGCACAGGCTCTAATAATCTATCAAGTAAATCTTGTGATAATGACTCAAATATTTTTCTATTTAATGTTTCTTCAATATGTAACGGTCCCTCATTACTTGTTGTGATAAATGGTAAAGATATTTTTGTTTTTTGCAAACCTGACAATTCACATTTTGCTTTTTCAGCAGCCTCAGTTAATCTCTGTAAAGCTTGTCTATCCCTTCTTAGATCAATATCATGTTTAGCTAGAAATTTTTCTGCGAGCCAATCAACTATTTTTGAATCAAAATTGTTACCTCCTAGCTGTGTATCTCCACAAGTGGCTTTAACATCAAATACACCATTAGAAATTTTCAACAATGAAACATCAAATGTTCCTCCTCCTAAATCAAAAACTAAAACATTATTAGAAGAACTTTTTTCAAAACCATAAGCAAGAGCAGCAGCAGTAGGTTCATTTAAAATTCTATCTACTTTAATACCAGCTAATATTGCAGAATCCTTTGTAGCCTGCCTTTGAGATTCATTAAAGTAAGCAGGGACAGTAATAACTGCAGAATCAACCGTATCTCCAAGATAAGTTTCAGCATCATTAATTAATTTTCTAATCAATGAGCTCACTAATTCTTCTGGTGCATATTCTCTTTCTGTATTTGGACTAAGAACTCTAACGCTTCCATTGGTATTAGCCTTTACGTTATAAGGAACAGAAATACTATTCTCATCTAATTCATCCCAGTCACTACCAATAAATCGTTTAAGGTTATAAAAGGTATTCTTAGGATTTAAAACAAGTTGTCTTCTCGCTTGGTCTCCTATTACTATTTCCTTGTCTTTTGTAAATCCAACTATTGAAGGTGTAGTTCTAGATCCTTCAGAATTTGCAATAACAATTGGACGACCAGCTTCTATAACTCCCACAACAGAGTTAGTAGTACCTAAATCAATTCCAACTATTTGCCCCATGATTTTAGATCGCTAAATTAAAGCAAAATTTACTAATAATTTAATTAATTTTTATCTTAGATATTTACATATAATAGTAAAAATCAAATATTTTCAACTTAATTTAAATAAATAAGATTATTTCTAACTGGTTAAAAGGATTACTATCTATTTTAAAAGATACTTTAAAGACAAAGGTGTTGATGTATTTAACCAAAATAAACTAATATAAAACGGAGAGAGAGGGATTCGAACCCTCGATAAAGTTGCCCCTATACAGCATTTCCAGTGCTGCGCCTTCAACCACTCGGCCACCTCTCCCAGGATAACCATTTTAACCCTTTATCATCCCATTTTAGAGGAAAGTTATTTGAAAAAGACTTTCACAGTCACGATTAAAAATAAGGAAACCGGAAAGGTCTACCAAGAGCAGGTTAATAGTGATGATTACATACTTAAGGAATTTGAAAAGAAAGGTTTCAAACTTGCATTTTCCTGTAGAAATGGTTGCTGTACAAGTTGTGCAGTTAAAATTAAATCTGGCACCTTAGAACAACCTGAAGCCATGGGTGTATCTCAGGCTTTAAAAGACAAAGGCTATGCACTACTTTGTGTCGCTAAAGCAACTTCAGATCTTGAGGTAGAAACAACATATGAAGATGAAGTTTACGATTTACAATTTGGACAATATTTTGGTAGGGGAAATACAAGAGTTGCACCACCTTGGGAATTTGAGGAAGATTAACTATCATGTTTGAATTAAGTGAAATAGAGGATCTTGCAAATCTAGTAAACTTATCCAGTTTGTATGAAATAGCCAAGAATTCCGCTCAAATTGGTAATGAAATTTTAAAAGTTAATTACAATAAAATTCAAAAAATATCATCAAAGGGTAGGAAGGGTGATCTAGTTACGAATGTAGATTTGGAAGTTGAAAATAAAATAAAAGAATATTTATTAGAAGAGACACCAAACATATCTATAAATGCAGAGGAATCGGGTAAATTAACCAAATCTTCGGACTTAACATGGTGTATAGACCCATTAGACGGTACTACAAATTATTCCCATGGATATCCTTTTTTTGGTACTTCTATTGGTCTTGTATATAAAAATAAGCCAATAATAGGCGCTATATCAGTACCTTATTTAAATGAACTATATTCAGCCTGTATAGGTATAGGCTCATTCTGCAATGATAGTGAACTTAAAGTATCGAATCCCTCTAATCTTTCTGAGAGTCTACTTGTAACTGGTTTCTCTTATGACAGATTTGAGACAGAGGATAATAATTATGCTGAATTTTGCTATTTAACACATAAAACTAGAGGTGTTAGAAGAGGAGGTGCAGCAGCAGTTGACCTGGCATTTGTTGCTGCAGGGAAGGTAGATGGATATTGGGAAAGAGGATTGGAAGTATGGGACTTAGCGGCCGGTGCTATCATTGTTAAAGAGGCTGGTGGTATTATTTCTGATTATCCATCAGGTGAATTTAAATTAAGTTCAGGAAAAATTTTAGCTTGTTCTCCCAGCCTTGAGAATGAATTAAAAAATGAACTAGATAAAGTCTCTCCATTTAAAAAAAATCTTTATACCTAAAATTATTTAAATATTTATATGACAGATATAAAGGAAATTAAATTAGTAGATGTAAAAAACAACTCAAACATCATAAATAAACTAAATAGTATTTATAAACTATGGGGATATGAAGAGGTTTCACCCTCATTTATTAATACTTTAGAGACCATAAAAGGCCGTGGGGTGATTGACGAAAATCAGGTTGTAGGAATAGTAAGTAATAATTCATTATGTCTTAGGCCAGAAATGACAACATCAATTGTCAAATTGTCATCTACTAGATTAATTAATAAAAAAAGACCTATAAGATTATTTACTAATGGAATGGTTTTTGATAAAAAACAAAATAATAAAAATTCATTTAATTTACAAGAAAAATTGCAGAGTGGAATTGAATTAATTGGATACGATACAAAATTTCCTGAAATTGAAGTTATTAACATTTTGTTTGATTCAATCGATAATATTAATTTGAAGGATGGTTGTAATTTATTTCTACTAGTAAGCACCACAAAAATAATGGACTTGATGCTGAACAAATATAGGAATAATAATTTTGAAGAAATTAAGCAAAGTCTAGTTAATTTTGATCAAGATAATTTATCTAAATTAGGAATAGATGAAGATGATAAATATATTCTTAAAGATCTTTTATTTACAAGAGGAGAACCAATTGCAATATTAAAAAAATTAAAAACCATATATGGTACTAGTAAAACATTGGATGATTTAAATTTTTTATTTGAAACATTATCAAAAATATCAAATAAATATGGTGTTAAATTACAACTTGATCCCACTTTTCAACCTCACTTGAATTTATATGAAGGAATAGTTTTTCAACTAATAGGGGATAATGGTAAAAATAAAAGCATAATCGCAAAAGGGGGAAGATATGACGAGTTAGTAAGATCATTTAGTCCTAATGAGAAAATATTTAATGGGATTGGATTTACAATTTCAGTAGACATTTTAAGAAATTTAATTAAAGAAGAAAAGTCAGAGAAAAAAAAGATTTTATTGATGTTTAAAGATTCTTATTTGTTAGAAAAAGGAATGAATGAACAAAAAATACAACAGAAAAAAGGAAATATTGCTGTCTTATATTTAAATCCATGTGATGACTTGGCTAAAGCAAATCAAATTATGAAAGAAAATAATTGTAGTGAAATTTTGTGGGTTAAATAAAAACAACTAAAAATTTATTTAACTTTTTAATTCATATGTTGTTCGGACAATACTCCTAATTAAACTTGATTAACTAGTTTTTACGAAATAAGATTTAAAATGTTTGATTTTTTTTAAATGGAAAAAGGCGAAATTCGTATTAATACTGAAAATATTTTCCCAATTATAAAAAAGGCAGTATATTCTGACCATGAAATCTTTTTAAGAGAACTTGTTAGTAACGGTGTTGACGCAATTAGTAAAAGAAGAATGGCCTCTATGGCAGGTGATTGCGAGAATACTGAGGAGGCTCAAGTAAAAATAACAATTAACCGTGAAAAAAATACGTTAACAATTTCCGATAATGGAATTGGAATGAATGATGAAGAAATTAAGAAGTACATTAACCAAGTAGCATTCTCTAGCGCAGAAGAATTCCTAACAAAATACAAAAAAGATAATGATGAATTTATAGGTCATTTTGGACTAGGTTTTTATTCAAGTTTCATGGTTGCAGATAGAGTTGACATATTAACTAAATCAGCAATTGGAGAATCAAAAGCTTTCAAATGGTCTTGTGATGGATCTCCAAATTTCACTTTAGAGGAGTCAGAAAGAGAGACAATTGGTACAGATGTAATACTTCACCTACTTGAAGAAGAAAAAGAGTTTATTGAGCCTGAAAGGATTAAATCATTAATAAAAAAATATTGTGATTTTATGCCAATAGATGTCTCATTAGAGGGTGAAACAATTAATAAGAAAAATCCACCTTGGAGAAAACAACCTAGTGAATTAAAAGATGAAGATTATATTGAGTTATATAAATATCTTTATCCTTTTCAGGGAGATCCACTGTTATGGATACACCTAAATACCGATTATCCATATGACATACAAGGAATATTGTATTTTCCTAAATTGTCTGGTAGAGCTGATTGGGAAAAGGGAGAGATTAAACTATTTTGTAATCAAGTATTCGTAAGCGATTCAATAAAAGAGATTGTCCCAAAATACCTTTTACCTCTAAGAGGAGTAATTGACTCTACAGATATACCTTTAAATGTTAGTAGAAGCGCATTACAAACAGATAGAAAAGTAAGATCTATATCATCATTTATTTCAAAAAAAATTGCTAATAAACTAAAGGATTTAATAAAAAATTCTCCAGAATTTTATGCAGAAATTTGGGATTCTATCTCTGCTTTTATTAAAATTGGGGCGATCGAGGATGATAAATTTGCTGAATTAGTAAAAAACAGTATAATTTTTGAAACAATAATAAATTCTGAGAAAGACGTCACTAAAGATATTGAAAATAAAAGTCTTATCAAATCCAATGATAAATATTTCACGACTCTGGCAAATTACAAAGAACGAAATAACTTAACTGACTCTAAAAAAATTATTTACTGTTCAGATTCTATTGCTCAGTCAAGCGCATTAAATATCTGCTTATCTGATAACAAGGAAGTTATTAAATCAGATCCCTTAATTGATGCACAATTTCTTCCTTGGTTAGAAAGTAAAAACGAAGATTATCAGTTTCAAAGAGTTGATTCAGAAATAAATGAACTTGAAGATAAAGAATCTAAAGAAATTGTAGATAAGGATGGCAAATCAAATACAGAAAATCTTAGAGATACTATTGTAAAAGCACTTAACAACGAAAAAGTAACAGTTAAAGTTCAGTCACTTTCAAGTAAAGGTGCACCACCAGCGATGATTTTGCTTCCAGAGCAAATGAGAAGAATTAATGATATGGGTGCTTACATGGAACAAAAGATGCCTGGCTTGCCTGAATATCATGTGCTTTTAATTAACAAGGAACATCCTCTTATTGTTGGTCTTAATAAAATTACAGGCAATAAAATAATTATTGATAAAAAAGACCCTATAGAAAATCCATTGGCATCTAAAATTGCAAATCATGTTTACGATATGGCTAAACTATCAGTTGGTGGATTAGATCAAGAACAGATTATTAATTTACAAAATAATAACGCCGATTTAATTTCAGAATTGCTTAATTCAACAAATTGAGTCGTGTGTTAAAATTTTTACAGATATAACCCAAAAAATATGTCAAGAGTTTGCGAACTGACTGGAGCAAAAGCTAATAATGGGATGGCTGTAAGTCACTCACATATTCGTACAAAAAAATTGCAACAAGTTAATCTCCAAAAAAGGAGACTTTGGTGGGAAGAAGGGAAAAAATGGGTAAATATAAAAATTAGTACCAAAGCACTAAAATCTATACAAAAAGTTGGATTAGATAAATTTGCTAAATCAAATGGAGTTGATTTAAAAAAATTCTAAATTTGATGAGAAATTTAGTTGTAAGTATATTAATATCATTTATTGTTTTTATTACTTGTAATTCGGCAAAAGCATTCGATTTTGCTCCAGAAGTAGGAGATAATGCCCCAAACTTTCAATTAGAAGGTTTTAATAAAAAAATAAAATCAAAAAAAATATGGGAATTAAATGATTTTCAAGGTAAGTGGCTTGTCATGTATTTTTATCCAAAGGACTTTACAGCAGGTTGCACTCTTGAAGCTAAAGGTTTTTCTGAATTAAAAAAGGATTTTTCAAAAAATAATGCCGAAATTGTTGGAATTAGTGCCGATAATCAAGATTCTCATGAAAGTTTCTGCAGCGAGAAGTCCATAAACTACACTTTATTATCTGATCCTGACGGAATTATTAGTGATAAATATGGTTCGTGGATTCCTCCATTCTCAGATAGAAATACTTTTTTAATTTCTCCAGATGGGAAAATTTCTTATAGATGGATTAGTGTATTACCTATAAATCATGCTAAAGAAGTTCTCAACGTTTTAAAGAAAAAAATTTAAAATTTTGCACGAATTATCATTTGGAACTTGGTTAATACATATCTCATCAGTAATTGAATGGATTGTTGCTATATTTGTCATAAAAAAAATTTCTACATATAAAAAATATAATTTATTTTTTTGGTTAAGCCTCGCTATGGTCCCAAACTTAATAGGTGCTATGTGTGCGATCACTTGGCATATCTATGACAACCAGGAAAATCTTTATGGTCTTGTATCACTTCAAGGAATATTTACATTAATAGGAAATTCAACATTAGCCTTAGCAGCAATAAAGATTTTTAAAGAAAAAGAGACTTATGAATGATTTATTTTTAAAATTTATAGAAAAATTAGGTTTAGTCGATAACACATTTTTGTTCGCAGTATCAATTATTCCTTATGCAATATTTTTGTTCTACTTATACAAAATAAAATCTGTTAATAATATTGTAAAAACAGGATTTTCCTTAACTGTTTTATTCGTATTGATAACTATATTGGTATCTTTCTTCACACTAAATTACTATAATGAAACCCTTGTTGAGGTTGACTTTCTGCATGGTTTAGCAGAATCATTCCTAACTTTAAGTGATTTTGTTATTTTGTTTGGATTTATAAGGTTGTTAAATAGCTTAGAAGTAAACAACTCTTAAGACCTTTTACAATTTTGTGTTTTTTAGGTAAAAGTATTAGAGAATATATAAAAATAACGATTTTTTATGTTTACTACATTATTTGCAGCTGCAGATCCAGCAACTTTTTCTTGGTCTCCAAAGTGTGCCGTCGTAATGATTGCATGTAATGTTTTTGCTTATGCTATTGCTAGAGCAACTATAAGAAAACCAAATGAAGGTTTTGAAATACCTAATTCAAAATTCTATGGTGGTTTAAGTCATGCATCAGTTGTAGGTGCTAATTGCCTAGGTCATATTTTCGGAATTGGTGCAATCCTAGGATTAGCCTCACGTGGTGTTTTATAAAAATTTATTTATTAAATTTTTAATTATTTAACTTAAATTTCTTAACAATTTTTTCTGCCATCTGATCAGGCTTAAGTCCTAATTTTTCTTTACTCTGGTCAGGTGAAGCATGATCAACTAAAACATCGGGTATACCTATCCTGTATACAGGAATGTTTACATCATTATCGTTAAGTAATTCAACTATTGCAGAACCAAATCCACCAATTAAGGTTCCTTCTTCCATAGTTACCACTTTTTGAATTCTACATGCTAATGGCATAATAAGATTTTTATCTAGAGGTTTCACAAATCTCGCATTAACAATACATGTATTAATGTTCATATTTTTTAGGATTTTTGAAGTTTCAATAGCTGATGCAACCATTGATCCATAAGCAATAATTAAAATATCTTCTCCTTCTTCAAGTATTTCAGCTTCGCCAATATTTAAAGGTTCCCAACCTTCATCCATTACAGCCACCCCTAATCCAGAACCTCTTGGTATTCTTAGAGCTGTAGGACCATTATGGTTAATTGAAGTTATTAACATTCTCTGTAATTCAGACTCATCTTTTGGTGCCATCAATACAAAATTAGGTATAGATCTCATATAACTGATATCGTATTGACCTTGATGAGTAGGACCGTCAGCTCCAACTATCCCAGCTCTATCAAGTACAAACGATACAGGTAAATTTTGTATCCCTACATCATGAATCAATTGATCGAATGCACGTTGTAGAAAAGTACTATAAATAGCTACAACAGGTTTAAGACCATCACAAGACATTCCTGCCGCCAGAGTAACTGCATGTTGTTCTGCTATTCCTACATCGATATATTGATCTGGAATATTTTTTTGCAATATATCTAAACCAGTCCCTGTAGCCATTGCTGCTGTAATACCAACGACTTTGCTATCCTGTTCACATATTTTCAATAAGGTTTGACCAAATATTTTACTATAACTAACAGGTTTAGGTTTCTTAGATGGAATTGATTTCCCAGTTGTTAGATCAAATGCTGACTGTGCATGATATCCAACCTGATCAGCTTCTGCATAAGGATATCCCTTGCCTTTGGTTGTAACTACATGAACAAGTACAGGTTTTTTAAGTTTATGAGCAGCGTTAAAAGTATTAACTAAATTTCCAATATCATGTCCGTCAATTGGACCCATATAAGTAAATCCAAGTTCTTCAAAAACAGCTCCAACCTTTGGCACTGCTAGTCTTCTAACGCTTCCTTTAATATTTTTTAGCTCTTCTGGAATATCCTTACCAATTATTGGAATATTTTTAACACTTTCTTGAACACTATCGGACAAAAATTGCAACGGTGGACTAACTCTTACTTTATTTAAGTAAGATGAAAGGGCTCCAACTGGAGGCGAAATAGACATATCATTATCGTTTAATACTACAACTAAAGGAGTGTTTGGTAAGTGACCTGCATGATTTATAGCTTCTAATGCCATACCTCCAGTTAATGCTCCATCTCCAATAACTGCAACACATTTATAATTTTCACCTTTTCTATCTCTTGCTATTGCCATTCCTAAAGCAGCAGATATAGAAGTACTTGCATGTCCAGCTCCAAAATGATCAAACTTACTTTCACTTCTCTTGAGATATCCCGCGACTCCATTTTGTTGTCTAAGGGAATCAAATTGACTAAAACGTCCTGTTATTAATTTATGAGGATAACCTTGATGTCCTACATCCCAAACAACCTTATCAAAATCAAGATCAAGAGTTTGATATAAAGCCAATGTAAGCTCAACTACACCTAATCCAGGCCCAAGATGTCCACCACTAGTAGATACTACTTGTAGATGTCTTTCTCTAATTTGACATGCAATTTCTTCTAATTGTGAAACTGTTAAGCCATGAAGTTGATTTGGATGACTTAACTCACTTAAAAGCATTTAACAAAAATTGGTATCTATATAATCTAAAACGCCGAGGTGCAAAATGAGTATTTTTTTTGAAATAGATCATGTAATGTTTTATTAGATTAATAATTAATGCTAAAAATATATATATGAATGATTATTTTGAAAAAATACTTCAAGCTGAAGTCTATGAAGTTGCAAAAAAAACACCACTAGAGAAAGCTCATAATTTAAGTAATACACTTAATAATGAAGTTTTTCTAAAAAGAGAAGATCTTCAGGATGTATTTTCATTCAAAATAAGAGGTGCATATAACAAAATGAGTAAGCTCACTAATTCACAGCTTGCTCAGGGTGTAATTACTTCTAGTGCTGGTAATCATGCTCAAGGGGTTGCACTTAGTGCCCTTAAGTTAAATTGCGAAGCAACTATATTAATGCCCATTACCACACCTCTAGTAAAAGTTAATGCAGTAAAAAAATTAAAAGCAAAAGTTATATTATATGGCGATAACTATGATGAAACTTATAAAGAGGCAATAAGGATTAGCCAAGAAAAAAATTTATGCTTTATTCATCCCTTTGATGATCCAGAAGTAATAGCTGGACAAGGAACTATAGCTATAGAACTAGAACAGCAGCTTAAAGAAAAACCTTATGCAATTTATATTGCTGTAGGTGGTGGGGGATTGATATCAGGTATATCCTTATACCTTAAAAAAGTATGGCCTGAAGTAAAAATAATTGGTGTAGAACCAGAAGATGCAGACGCTATGACGAAATCTTTGGAAGAAGAAAAAATTGTGGAACTATCTTCCGTAGGTCAATTTGCAGATGGAGTGGCGGTTAAAAAAATTGGTAAAAATACTTTTGATATTTGTAGAAAATATATAGATAAGATGATTAGGGTTAATACTGATGAAATCTGTGCTGCTATAAAAGATGTTTTTGAGGATACTAGATCAATACTAGAGCCCGCAGGTGCCTTATCAATAGCGGGAATGAAAAAAGATATTTTAAATTCGAATCATTCAAATAAAAAAATGGTTGCGATTGCATGTGGTGCAAATATGAATTTCGAGAGGCTTAGATTTGTAGCAGAAAGAGCAGAACTTGGAGAGTGTAAAGAAGTAATGATGGCTGTTGAAATTCCTGAACGTGCTGGTAGTCTAATTGATTTTTGTAAGTTACTTGATAATAGAAATTTAACTGAATTTAGCTATAGGATGTCAAATTCAAAGAATGCACAGATCTTTGTAGGGGTTCAAGTCTATGGTTTAAATGATAAAAAAAATCTATTAAATGTATTTAAAAATTCTGAATACTCATTTATTGACATAAGTGATGATGAATTATCTAAAAATCATCTCAGACATATGGTAGGTGGAAGATTACCAAGGGATTTTAAAGAGATGGAATATAGAAACTTTATTGAGCTTTTATATAGATTTGAGTTTCCTGAAAGGCCAGGCGCATTAATAAACTTCTTAAATAATATGAAGTCAAATTGGTCTATAAGCGTATTTCACTACAGGAATTATGGATCTGATGTAGGAAAAATTGTTATTGGAGTTTTGATTGACAAAAATGAGATTTTAGAATGGAATAATTTTGTAAAAATTCTAGGCTATAAATTCTGGGATGAAACTAAAAACGATACATATAGATTATTCCTTGGTGCATCAGATTAAATTTAAGGTAGATTAGGAAAGATTTCGGTAATTAAAATCAATCAATCTGATCTAAATACCACGCCAATATCTGATATAGATCTAGTTACTAAAGTTGAAGCTGTTCTATATTTAAAAGGCAGACCAATAACAAAAAAAGATCTTTCAGAAATTACTAATTCTGATATAAATTCAATAAATGATGCAATTAAAGATCTAAAAAATAAATACTCTAATCCCAACTCAGCTATTGAATTAAATGCAGTTAATAACAGTTTTTCTCTCGAACTAAAATCTAGTCTTAATGAATTCGTCGATGATTTACTTCCTTCTGATTTGAAAACATCAGAATTAAGGACATTGGCAACTATTGCGATCAAAAAAAAGATCCTGCAATCGGACCTCATACTTCTTCGAGGTTCAGGTGCTTATGATCATATTAAAGAATTATTAGAAAAGAAATTCATCGTCAAACGGAGGCAAAAAGATGGCAGATCATATTGGCTATCATTATCAGAAAAGTTTTTTCAAACTTTTGCTGTAAGTAATGAATATCTCTCAAATATAGGAAGTGGTAACAATAAGCAGCAATAATAAGGAAATGTTAGGATGTATTAAATTACGACAAGATGATGTTATCTGAGATTTTTGCAGTTTTGGGTCAAACTTTATCAATTTATTCTTTCATATTGATAATAAGAATTTTACTTACATGGTTTCCAGGTATTGATTGGAGTAACGGAGTTTTATCTGCATTAACTTCTATCACAGATCCTTATTTAAACATTTTTAGAGGTATTATCCCTCCAATAGGTGGATTTGATATTTCATCTTTGTTAGCTTTTTTACTTTTAAATGTTATTCAAAATTTAATTACAAATCTCCAGTATGCAAGCTTAGGTTATAGCTGAATTTATCTATCATCTCCCGAACCTCTTATCTTGCCTTTAGCTGCTCTTAATTTTAATTTTTCAAGGTTTTGTAATGCAACATCCTCTAAATTGAAATTTAATTCTGTACAAAGATTTGATACATACCACAAAACGTCTCCTAACTCTTTTTTAATACCTAATCTTGATTCGTTATCAAATATTCCATTTTTATCTCTTATAACTTTTTTCACTTTTTCTGCAACCTCACCAGCCTCTCCCACTAAACCAAGAGTTGGATAAATATTATTTGAACCTAAATCTGGATATTGTGCTGTTTCTCTAGCTTTTTTCTGATAAGTTTTAAAATCCATGACTTAAATAACTAACTTTGGGTATGGTAAATTTATTTATATCTAGCAATATTATCTATATATGTCGAATATTGATTTAAAAAGAAGAACAAAAATAGTAGCAACTATTGGCCCAGCAACTCAATCTGAAGAGATAATTTCAAATTTAATTAAGGCTGGAGTAACAACATTCAGATTAAATTTCTCTCATGGAGATCATAAAGATCATGCTGAGAGAATTAAAACCATAAGGGAAGTATCAAAAAAATTAGATATAGATATTGGAATATTGCAAGATCTTCAAGGACCTAAAATACGATTAGGGCGCTTTAAAGATGGGCCAGTAAAAGTTAAAAAAGGCGATAAATTCACACTGACATCAAATGAAGTCGATTGTACAAATACTATTGCAAATGTTACCTACGACAAACTTTCTCAAGAGGTTAGCGAAGGGAAAAGAATACTTTTAGATGATGGAAAAATAGAAATGATTGTAGAAAAAGTTGATACAAAAGCTAATAATTTGGAGTGCATGGTAACTGTAGGAGGGGTTCTTTCAAACAATAAAGGTGTTAATTTTCCAGATGTCCAATTATCAGTAAAAGCTTTAACAGAAAAAGATAAAGAAGATTTAAAATTCGGTTTATCTGAAGGAGTTGATTGGATAGCACTAAGTTTCGTAAGAAATCCATCCGATATAAATGAGATAAAAGATTTAATAAACAAAAATGGGCATTCAACTCCTGTGGTCGCAAAAATAGAAAAATTTGAAGCAATTGATCAGATCGATACAGTATTACCCTTATGTGATGGGGTTATGGTTGCAAGAGGTGATTTGGGAGTTGAAATGCCTGCTGAAGAAGTTCCTCTTTTACAAAAGGAGTTAATAAGAAAAGCCAATTCATTAGGTATCCCAATAATTACAGCGACTCAAATGCTTGATTCTATGGCATCTAACCCAAGACCAACAAGGGCCGAAGTTAGTGATGTAGCGAATGCAATTCTAGATGGTACTGATGCTGTAATGCTTTCAAACGAAACTGCAGTTGGCGATTATCCTGTAGAGGCAGTTGAAACGATGGCAACCATAGCAAGAAGAATTGAAAGGGATTATCCACTTAAGGCTATTGATAGTCACTTACCCAGTACGATCCCAAATGCTATTAGTGCAGCAGTAAGTAATATAGCTAGACAACTTGATGCAGGGGCTATAATCCCTTTAACAAAATCAGGTTCTACCGCTCGAAATGTAAGTAAGTTCAGACCACCAACACCTATATTGGCAACTACTACAGAGAAGAGTGTAGCGAGAAGATTGCAACTAGTTTGGGGAGTTACTCCAATAGTTGTTAAAAATGATGAAAGAACAGCAAAAACTTTTAGTTTAGCTATGCAAATTGCTCAGGAGATGGGAATCCTTAATCAAGGAGATTTAGTAGTTCAAACCGCAGGTACATTGACTGGAATTAGCGGTTCTACAGATTTAATAAAAGTCGGTTTGGTAAGAAAGATTGTATCAAGAGGTATTTCAATAGGAGAAATCGGTGTTACAGGTAAAGCAAGAATAATTAAAAATAATCTTGATATATCCTTAATTTGCCCAGGAGAAATATTATTTGTTCCGAAGGAATTAATGAAAAATATTCCATTGAGTAAAAATATTGCCGGTATTGTTACGAACCAAAATGTAAATGATGTTTATGCTTTGTTTAACAAAAATAATAAAAAGATTTCTACAATTTGTAATTTAGAAAATATGGATAAACATGAAATCAGTAATGGCGACCTTATTACACTGCAGCTAAATGAAGGTGTTATATACATGGGGCAAATTGAAGATGATGATTCATTAGATAAATATAAATATGTCTAGGAATATCTCAATAAAAGAAGCCTTAGGCATGGCCACAAAAACTTTAGTTTCGAACAAATTGAGAAGTTCTTTAACAATGCTGGGGATAATTATAGGAAATGCATCAGTTATTACACTTGTTGGGCTTGGAAGAGGTGCTCAAACATTAGCTAAAAACCAATTAAGTAATTTAGGTGCGAATGTTTTATTCATTGTTCCTGGAAATAATGACACCAGAAGAAGAGGTATTTCATTTCCTAAAAATCTTGTTTTAGAAGATGCAATAGCAATAAGTAATCAAGTCCCAACAGTTAAAAAAGTTGCGCCTCAAATTTCTGCTAACGAAATAGTGCAGTCAAATTCTAAAAGTCTAAATATATCAATTGCAGGAGTTACACCCGAATTTCTTGAAGTAAGAAGCTTTGAAGTTGATAAGGGAAGATTTATATCTAAGAGTGATATTAATAGTGCTAGAAGTTATGTAGTAATAGGTCCTGATCTTAAAGACGAATTTTTCAAAGATAATTCTTCATCACTTGGTGAAAAAATCAGAATTAAAGACCATACTTATGAAATTATTGGAATATTAAAACCAAAAGGTGCTGTATTTGGAAGTAATCAAGACAAAAATGCTTATATTCCATTAACCACCATGGTTAATAGGATTACAGGGAAGGACCCAACATATGGAGTAAGTTTAAGCTTTATTAGTGTTGAAGCGATAGATAAAAATGCAACTAGTGCCGCTAAATTTCAGATTACTAACTTATTAAGGCAAAGACATAAAATAATCCGAGATGATGACTTTGCGGTTAGATCACAAGAAGATGCATTGAATATAGTAACCAATATAACAAGTGGGCTAACGTTTTTATTGGCTGGTATTGGGGCAGTATCTTTGGTGGTTGGCGGCATTGGAATCATGAATATTATGCTTGTTTCTGTAAGTGAAAGGACTGAAGAAATTGGACTTAGAAAAGCAATAGGAGCTAAACAGTCAGATATATTAATTCAATTTTTGATTGAAGCATTGATTTTATCTACAATTGGCGGGTTAATTGGAACAACAACAGGATTATCAGGTGTTTTTCTTTTATCTCTGATAACACCACTTCCTGCATCAGTAGGAATTACAACTACTTTTTCCACCATGATCATTTCAGGATCAATAGGTTTAATCTTTGGCGTTTTACCTGCAAAAAGAGCTTCCAAATTAGATCCAATTGTTGCATTAAGAAGTTTATAAATATAATTTTTAATAATGCTCAATTTTTATAAATTAATTGAGATATTGGTGAGTCTTCAATCAATAGTAATAACATCAATGTTACCTGTTTATATTCCACTACCTTTTATCTATAAATCTAGTAATAACTTTGACTTACCTATCACATGGCAAATTCCGACCATAATTTTATTAACACTTATATTCCATAAAAAAGTTGTATTCAGAGCATTTTCTATATATATAATTTTGGGGTTATTTATACTTCCTATCTTTCAACAAGGAGGTTCATTAGGTTATTTGCTCACTCCAAATTTTGGTTATTTATTAGGTTTATATCCATTAATAAAAATAATTGATAATTTAAATAATAGAAATAAAATAAACGTTGGAAACTTTTTAAAAAACGGATTTATAGCAATAGGTGCTATGCATTTAACTGGAATATTTTACAACTTCTTACAAATCATATTCTACAGTCAATACAATTTATTTTTATATAATTTAGGGAAATACTCATTAGGTAAAATTGGATATCATTTTTTAATGCTTTTTCCACTTTTATTACTTATTAAACCTATAGAACATTTAAAACGTAGAAATAATGACTATTAATATAAAAACAAAATTATATTTTGTATCTTTAAGTATTTTTATTGTTCTAATTGATCAATTTACGAAATATTTAATGTTTTATAATAAAAAATTATTTATTAATAAAAATTTTCTTTTATTCAAATTAGACTTTGTAAAAAATTATGGAGCAGCATTTAATATATTAAGTGGTAGTAGAGTATTTTTATCTTTAATAAGTATTTTTTTTTCTATATTACTTCTTTATTTGATATTTAGGAAAAATACTTTAAACTCATTTGATCTATATTCTTATAGCTTTATTCTTGGAGGAACTATTGGTAATGGTATAGATAGGATATATAGAGGTTTTGTAATTGATTTTATAAATTTAAATATTATAAATTTTCCAGTATTTAATATTGCTGATATATCTATTAATATTGGTTTCATTTTTTTACTATACAACATTTTTAAAAATAATCGATAAAATGAATTATTTGAAATTAAAGTATATAAAGTATGTAGTATTGATATTATTTCTTTATATTATATTTTCTATATTTGTAAGAATAGTAAATATTTATACTCTTTTATTTTTAATTATAATTATTTATACTTTCTATAATATTGATAAAAAATTATTTAAAAAAATAGTTTATAAAGTTATATATAAAAATAAAAAAAATACACTTTCATTCAAAAATACATATGGTGCTGCCAAGATAAGTTTGGAAGGAGTCGAGAAGATTAACAAAAAAATTAGTGATAAAGTAGAAGCGGAATTGTTAAATTACCAAAAAAATAAACTAGAGTCCCAATTAAAAACAGGAGATTATAAAGTTACTCTTTTTGGAGCAGGTTCCTCAGGAAAAACATCTATAGCAAGATCTTTATTGAAAAATATTGTCGGACAAACCTCAGCAAAAATAGGTACAACAAAGCAAATTAATAGCTATAAAATTCGTATACCAATTTTAAAAAGAAACATTAATATAGTTGATACTCCTGGTTTATTCGAACCATCTAAATTAGGGGAAGAAAGAGAAAAAGCAACAATTATACAAGCATCAAATTCTGACTTAGTTCTTTTTGTGTTAGATCAGGACATAAATAAATACGAAAACTATTTAATTAAAGAATTATTAAAATTAAGGAAAAAAATAATAATAGTTCTAAATAAATGTGATTTGAGGTCTAGAGATGAAAATAACCTTATTAGAGAAAATATAATTTCTATAACATCCGCTAGAAAAAATAGAATTTCAGTTGTACAAACAATTGCAGTCTCTCAAAAATCTCCCTATACAAGATCAGATGCTTTAAATTTAGTTCCAGAGGTAGGAAGTTTATTTAGAGAAATAATTGAAACTCTCGATAATAATGGTGAAGAGTTATTAGCGGATAATATTCTTTTTCGCTCAAATAAGTTAGGTATTAAAAGTAAAAATTTCGTACAAGAACAAAGATATTTAATGTCAAATAAAGTGATTAATAAATATATGTGGATAACAGGAGGAGTAATACTAGTTAATCCACTACCAGCAGTTGATTTTATTACTACTACCTCTGTAAACCTTCAAATGATAATGGAATTATCAAAAATATATGAAATAAAACTTACAAAAAAAGATGCAAAAGATTTGGCGACTTCATTGCTAAGCGCATTAGCTAAACAAGGCATACTAAAAGGAGGTCTCGCCATTCTTTCTCCTGCTTTAGCTACAAGCTTGACTAAAATAATATTATCTAAATCTATACAATCAGTTACAGCAGGCTGGTTAATAAGAATAGTAGGACTAAGTTTGATTGAATATTTTAAAAATGGTCAAGATTGGGGAGATGGAGGCATTCAAGAAGTAGTAGATAAGATCTATAGAATAAGTAAAAGAGAGGATATTTTAAATAATTTCGTAAAAGAAGCTATTTCAAAAATTGAAATGAAAAAATATTTTAAATCAAATAAAAGTTTGCCTCCATTTACTAATTAATATTGGATAGTTGATCATTTAGAAAAGTTCTGAAATCAAAGATAGTTATTAATAGTAAATAAGCAATGCAAATAGCTATAGAGATAAACCCTGTTACTATTGCAATAATTTTTGGTCTTCCCATATTCATTAGTTAAGCATCTAGAAGTCTTAAAAGTTCTTTAATATCAGAATCCTTTGTATTGTAATTTCCCATGACAACCCGTAAAAAAAATTTACCTTTAAATTTTGGTCTAGAAAGCATAAAATTATTGTTAATTAGTTCATTTACTTTAGTTTGAGTCCATGCATCAGAGTCTTTTGGCTCAATTTTATTTGGTAAGAATGAAACAATATGAAGAGGACCTGAATATATATCAAATTTATTTTTACTAATATTTTTTACAAAAAAATCTTTTCTTTTAATTGATGACTTTAATATATTTTCTATACCTTTGAGACCTAAAAAACGTAACCCAAGCCATAATTTGATAACCTCTGCAGGTCTAGAACCTTGTATGCCTATTTCTCCTCTATTTATAATATTTTCTTTAGATGATATGTATGGTAGTCCAGTATTAAAAGTATTTTCTAAAGTACTCATATTTGAAACCAATAACAAAGATGAAGTCTTTGTAATGCCAAGAATTTTTTGTGGATTTATCGTTATCGAATTAGCCTGATTAATATTATTTAGACCTTCTATTGGAATAGAAGTTATAGCAAAAATCCCTCCAATTGAACCATCAATATGTAACCATATGTTTCTTTGTTTACAGATTTCACTTATTTCTTTAATAGGGTCAATGGCGCCTCTTACAGTTGTCCCAAGGGTGGCAACAATAGCAAATATTTTTTTATTTTCTATTGAACAATTATCTAACGAGTTTCTCAGATCGTTTATATCCATTCGACCTTGATTATCAGTTTTAATCCTGACAAGATTCCTAGTATCAAGACCCATTACTCTTATACATTTAACGAAAGATGAATGAGCATCTTCACTAACAAGTAATACAGAATTGGGATCTGAACCTAATCCAGCATTATTTCTAGCTGCAATAAGTGCATTCAGATTACTTAATGTACCTCCGCTAGCAGCTATACCTCCTGAGAAATCATTAAACCCTATTTTCTTAGCAAACCATTTGCATAATGATTCCTCAAGCAAGGTTACACTTGGTGATAACTCGTAAGCAAGAAGATTATTATTTAAACCAGCAGCAATTAAATCTCCCAAAATAGAATAAATTAAAGGTGGGGGATCAAGGTGAGCTAGTGAGCCAGGATGAACGGGATTAAATGAATTATTCAAAAGAGATTCAATTTCAGCAAACAAATCTTCCTCAGAGTTACCATCTTCCGAAGGCATAATACAATTGAAACTCTCATCAAAAGGTAAAGGACCATTTTTCTCAGCTTTAGAGAACCAGTCACAAAGAGTTTGACTTGCTCTATTAAGAAGAGTAATCAATTTGTCATTAGTCCCAAAGTTTGAGGGGAAATATATATCTTTATTATTAATTAAATCTTCAGCCATCAGATAAGATATCTATTAATAATTCTATTCTCAATCTTGGTAAATGAGATATATTTTTGAAAATGGAAATAGTAATGAAGAACAACAAAAAAAAACAAATAATTCAAAATACACTTCGTGGATGAATTCGATATTAAGAAGATCCGAAGAAATTGGAAAAGTTGAGCTACCAATCTGTTCAATAATTTTAGATGAGAGAGGAAGATGTATTGGGAGAGGGGTAAACAAGAGAAATATAAATAAAGACCCATTAGGTCATGCTGAGATAATGGCACTAAGGCAGGCATCTCTAATAAAAAATGATTGGAGATTTAATGAATGTATTATCATCACAAATTTAGAACCATGTACCATGTGTGCTTCAGCACTTATTCAAGCAAGGATGGGTAAAGTTGTTTTTGGTGCCTACGATAAGAAAAGAGGGGGATTGGGCGGCTCAATTGACTTATCAAAGCATAAAAGTTCTCATCATAAAATGGAAATCGTAGGAGGTATTTTAGAAGACGAATGCAGTAAAATTTTACAATTATGGTTTAAAAAGTTGAGGACTCAAAAATAGAATATTTTTTTAACTCAGTATCAAATAGGTTTAATAATCTGTCAACATTCTCATCACTTGAGTTATAGCCCATTAATCCTATGCGCCATACCTTACCAGACAATTCTCCAAGTCCATTTCCTATTTCTATTCCAAAGTTTCTTAAAAGATGATTTCTAAAACCATCTCCATCAACTGCAGGTGGGATCTTAACTGTTGTAAGAGTTGGCAATCGATAATCCTCTGATACATGTAATTCCATTCCTAGACTTTCTAAACCTTTCCAAAGTTTCTTTGCATTAGAATTATGCCTATACCAAACATTCTCTAAACCTTCATTTGCAATTAATCGTAAACCTTCTCGAATAGCAAAATTCATATTTACAGGGGCCGTATGGTGGTAAACGCGATCAGACCCCCAATATTTATTTAAAAGAGATAAATCTAAATACCAGTTAGGTACTTTTGTTTTTCTTGAACTTAGTTTTTCTTCAGCTCTTTTATTCATCGTAAAAGGGCTTAATCCTGGGGGACAACTTAATCCTTTTTGACTACAACTATATGCCAGATCAATTTTCCATTCGTCAATCAATAGTTCTAGAGCTCCAAGAGAAGTAACTGCATCAACTAAAAACAAGCAGTTATTTTTTCTACATACATCACCGATACCATCTAGAGGTTGTAAAACACCACTTGATGTTTCAGCATGGACAATAGCAAAAATTGCTGGTTTTTTAGTTTCTATTTCATACTTGATTTCTTCATAAGAAAAGGATTCACCCCAGGGTTTTTCAATAACAGATACATCTGCTTTATATCTTGTTGCCATATCAACAAGTCTGTCTCCAAAATATCCTTTTTTAGCGATAAGAATTTTTTCTCCTTCCTCTATAAAATTAGCTATTGATGCTTCCATAGCTGCACTTCCAGTACCACTCATTGGAAGAGTCAGACGATTATTACATTGCCAGGTATATCTTAGAAGTTGTTGAACATCAGACATCAATGAAATATATGCTTCATCTAAGTGACCAATAGGATTCAAAGAAAGAGCGCTTAAGACTTCTGGATGTGCGTTTGAAGGCCCAGGACCTAATAAAAGTCTAGAGGGAACATAAGTCTTTGAGAAATGAGATAAACTCTCTTCATTTAAAGCCGAAATAAGTTTTGCTTCTGTCAAAGCATTACATTCAATTACTCTTAAATTAATCTAATATCTCCACATAAGCGATATTTATTTAAAGAAATTAATTCAATTTAAATATTTAGGTAAACAATTATTAAACTTATGACTTGAAACACTAAAAGAAGACATCAAGTCTTAAAAAAAGTTACCGTTGATACATAACAAGAATCATCAAGTTATTAATTTCATATAAGGTATTAAAAAATTATGTCTAAATCTCCTCAAGATGTTTTAAGTCAAATTAAAGACGAAGGAATTGAACTCATCGATTTAAAATTCACTGATATTCATGGAAAATGGCAACATTTAACTCTTACATCAGACATGATAGAGGAGGATTCTTTTACAGAAGGTTTGGCATTTGATGGCTCATCAATAAGAGGTTGGAAAGCAATTAATGCCTCGGATATGTCAATGGTGCCCGATGCAAGTACAGCTTGGATAGATCCTTTTTATAAACATAAAACTTTAAGTATGATTTGCTCTATTCAAGAGCCAAGAAGCGGGGAACCTTATGATAGGTGTCCAAGAGCTTTAGCTCAAAAGGCATTAAAATATTTAGACTCGACTGGCATAGCAGATACTGCATTTTTTGGACCAGAACCAGAATTCTTCTTATTTGATGACGTGAGATACGACTCTAAAGAAGGAGGTTGTTTTTATAGTGTAGATACTATTGAAGCTCCATGGAATACAGGGAGAATTGAAGAAGGGGGAAACCTTGGATACAAAATACAATATAAAGAAGGATATTTTCCAGTAGCTCCAAATGATACTGCGCAAGACATCAGATCTGAGATGCTTCTTCTTATGGGTGAATTAGGTATCCCGACTGAAAAACATCACCATGAAGTTGCTGGTGCAGGCCAACACGAGCTTGGAATGAAATTTGATTCATTAATAAATGCTGCTGATAACGTTATGACTTATAAATACGTTGTCAGAAATGTTGCAAAAAAATATGGAAAAACAGCAACATTTATGCCCAAACCTGTTTTTAACGACAACGGAACAGGAATGCATGTTCACCAAAGTTTATGGAAGAGTGGACAGCCACTATTTTTTGGTGAAGGATCATATGCAAATTTATCTCAAACAGCAAGATGGTATATCGGAGGCATACTTAAACATGCACCATCATTCTTGGCATTTACTAACCCAACCACTAATAGTTATAAACGATTGGTTCCAGGATTCGAAGCGCCTGTAAATCTAGTTTATTCTGAGGGTAATAGATCAGCTGCGGTAAGAATACCTTTAACAGGACCAAGCCCCAAAGCTAAAAGATTAGAATTCAGATCAGGGGACGCACTTGCAAATCCTTACTTAGCATTCTCTGTAATGATGCTTGCCGGTATTGATGGAATTAAAAATCAAATTGATCCAGGAGATGGAGTAGATGTAGATTTATTTGAACTTCCAGCTGATGAACTTGCAAAAATTGATACAGTACCGTCATCTCTAAATGACTCACTTAATGCGCTAAAAGCAGATAAGGATTATCTATTAGCTGGTGGAGTATTTACTGAAGATTTTATTGATAACTTTATCGATATAAAATACGAAGAGGTACAACAACTAAGACAAAGGCCTCATCCACATGAATTCTTCATGTATTACGATGCATAAAAAAAAAACAATATTTTAAATTAATCAATTTGAGAAATATCACAAAATATTCTCAAATTGATTTTTTTTTTGTTGGAATATATATATATAAATTGAAAAATGGCTAGGGAATCTATCTCAAAAATTGCATATAAAACCCTACAACAAAGTAAAAGCATTGCAGGTTTTGCTCACAAACAGATTAGTTCAAGATTAATGAACTTTATTCTTCCCGATTCAAAGCTTGAAAATTTTAATATAGATAGAGACCTTCTTATGCAAATCCAAAATTCAATGGATATCTTAAGAGAAGAAGATTGGAATGATGCAGAAAATAATTTATATCCAAAAAAATTATTGTTTGACGAACCATGGCTTAGATATCTAACTCAATATCCTAAAGTTTGGCTTGATATGCCTAATACATGGGATAGACGCAGAAAACAAAACTTTGATGATCTTCCAAAATCAATTGATAAAGATAATTACCCTCAATATTACTTGAGAAATTTTCATCATCAAACAGATGGTTATTTATCAGATTTTTCAGCTAGCATTTATGACCTACAAGTTGAGATACTTTTCAATGGTAGTGCTGACTCAATGAGGAGAAGAATAATTAAGCCAATAAAAGAAGGACTTGAAATTTTTAGAGATAGAAAAAAAAGTTCTATAAAAATACTTGATGTGGCTACAGGATCAGGAAGAACATTAAAACAATTAAGAGCAGCATTTCCTAAAGAAAAAATTACAGGCATTGATTTATCTGATTCATACTTAAAAGAGGCAAGTAGATATATTTCAGATTTAGATGGAGATTTAATTGAGTTGATAAAAGGTAACGCTGAGGAATTACCTTTTGAAAATGATAGTTTTCAATGCATTTCTTGTGTGTACCTATTTCATGAATTACCTAGAACAATTAGAGCTAAAGTATTAAATGAATTTTTTAGAGTTCTTGAACCTGGTGGCATATTAGTTTTAGCTGATTCAATCCAAATAAGTGATTCACCTGACTTTACATCCGTAATGGAAAGCTTCTACAAATCTTTTCATGAGCCTTTTTATTGTGATTATATAAAAGAGGATATTGATTCTAAAATTAAGGATGTAGGTTTTAAAGATGTAAAATCAAATTCCTTTTTTATGACCAAAGTATGGTCTGCTGTAAAGTAAAAAAAAACTCTTATGACCTATTGGGATAAAGATACTATTCATCTTGTTCAAAGTCTTAATGACAAATTAAAGATTGATCATTCTAAATGGCATAAAGATAAAGGAAATAAATATAAACGAGCTGCAGAACTAATTTCGGCTGGATTATGCCAATTAATTATTTCTTGCAATGACGAGGAAACTATTGAGTATATAGAAGAAAGTGTTAAATGGTTAAAAGAAATAAACGTAGATCAACCTTGCCCTAGTAAAAATCACCTTTTTAAAGCCAACTGAAGTCTATTACCTTTACTACTCCATCTAATATCATCAAAACATTCATTAATAATGTATAGGCCACGGCCATTTACACTACTTATTTTTTTTGGTAATTTATAGTCTCTTTTTTTTATTTCTAAACCATTACCTTGATCTTGAATTTGCCAAACACACCAATTAGGAGTAATTATTCTTCTTACTCTAATATTTTTTTTAGGATCTAATTTATTTCCATGTTTTACTGCGTTAACTAGAGCTTCATGTAAACCAAGTTTTATAAGATAGCTTGATTGAGAATTTTTAATAGGTTCTAATAATTGATCGACAAATTCATTTAACTGTAATGATGATTCAAATTCATAGTTTGACCAGTTAATTTTTGGTCTTTTAAAAAATCTTTTTAAAATATTTTTGCCCCGGAATAAGGACATAATAATATTTTTCCACTGTCTTAATTTTAACTTATTAAATAGCTTAATTTAAAGAATATTATTGTGTCTCTTTGAAATAGCAGGATGCCGTAGGATGGAGTCCATAAGTCTTACTCCTCTTAGTTGATTTATTAAAGGCATATGTCCATCGGGAGCATCCAATGACCAGCAAAAAGATCCAGGATATCTAGTCCATAAGCCCTCTTTTTTCCACCCTATTTTCGGCCACATTAATTCATATTTTTTCCCTACTGATTTTAATATCTTTGCTTGAATTGAAAATCCAAATCTACCAGTAGAATAAATAGTCCATAATCTATCTATTGTTTCTAGATCTATTCCTGACATATTTTTAACTTCACTGTAAAAAACATATCCACGTTTTTCCGCTAATTTTCCAGCTAATTTTCGTAAGTAGGAACTAGTTAATCTATCTGCATCTTCAAACTTTTGCTCAACTAACAACAATTGCAATTCCTCATAATTAATATCAATATCTGAATATGTATTAAACCAATTATTGAATTTAGAGTTTTCAAAGAATTCTGCCTTAAATTTTTTTAAAACTTGCAATATCCAACCAGCAGCCCAGTCATCTCCTTCTTTATCAAACATATCAAACAGAGATGGGCCAAGATTAAAAATATTTTCGACTTCAGATTCTATTTGAGTTAATGAATTTATTCTTTTTCTTTGATTGGAATCTACAAATTTTTTTATAAGATCTAATGTAGCATTACTATAGTTATCCTGTTCTTTGTTATTCATTTTAAAAAATTAATCTAAAAAAATAAAAACTATCCATGTATTTCAAAAGAAAAGAACTAGAGAAATTTAGATGTTTTAAAGGACCACTTATAGATGTTAGGAGCCCGAGTGAGTATTATAAAGGACACATGCCTAATTCTATTAATATTCCACTATTTGATGATGATGAGAGATCTATAATTGGTACAATTTATAAAAAAGGAAGTAGAAAAAAAGCAGTCATAGAGGGATTAAAATTTTTTGAAAAAAAAATGGAATTACTTCTTGATAATTTATTCAAGAGTATTGAGTCTCATACAACTATTGCTAATAAAAATGATGAATTATTTATCAGGATATATTGCTCTAGAGGAGGAATGCGTTCACAAAGTATTGGATGGTTATTAGATAAATTTAAATTAAATATAGTTACACTTAATGGCGGATACAAAATATATAGAAAATGGGTATTAGATAGTTTTTCAAATAAGTTGAATTTAGTAGTTATTGGTGGGAAAACAGGAACAGGTAAGACAAGATTATTATCATTACTTGAGAAATATAAATATCAAACTATTGATCTTGAAGGATTTGCTTGTCATAGAGGAAGCACATTTGGAGGTTTAGGAATGAAAAAACAACCTTCAAATGAACAATTTGAAAATATAATTGCAGAAAAATTAAATTCTTTTAAATGTTCTAATAATATTTTTGTAGAAGCTGAAAGTGCAAATATAGGTAAATGTAAAATTCCTCATGAATTCTTTAATCAGATGAAAAACTCTAGGAGGATTGAAATTATAAGGAGCGAATCTAACAGGTTAGATGAGTTAATAGATACTTATAGTGTATTTAAAAAAGAGGAACTCCAAGAATCAGTACTAAGGATAAAAAAAAGACTAGGACCGCAAAGAACAAAAATTGCTCTTGAATCAATTAATAATGAGAAATGGGACTTAGTTTGCAAATCAGTTTTAGAATATTACGATAAGTGTTATGAATATGAAAAGGTTGGCAAAACTAATATAAAGATAATAGATTTAACTGATAAAAAATATGATGAAAGTACACTAGAGTTAATAAATAATGTTTTATAAAATAACTACAAACGAATATGAAAAATATTTCCTAAGATAAAAAATTATCAACCGAATATTATGACAACAAATAAAACTGCAAAAATACAATTTTATGAGGGAACTGATGAACCAGTAGTGCCTGAAATAAGACTGACTAGGAGTAAAGATGGTACTACCGGTCAAGCATTATTTTTATTTGAAAAACCTCAGGCATTATCTTCAATTACAGACGGTGAAATCACAGGTATGCGGATGATAGATTCCGAAGGTGAAATATTAACTAGAGAAGTTAAAGTAAAGTTTGTTGATGGAGAACCAATTTTTTTAGAAGCGGTTTATATTTGGAAGAACACACCAGACTTTGAAAGATTTATGAGATTTGCAAATAGTTATGCAAAATCAAATGGATTAGGATATTCTGAAAAGAAGTAGAGTATTATAAAAATTGAATAGTTCATTATATTTCAAGTTAGTAGCAATATTAATTACTTTATTAATAGTATGGACTTTAAGGGATTTTCTCCTCCTAATAATTTGTTCTTTAGTAATTTCAAATATTGTATGTAATCTATCTAATCAAATCCAAAATGGTTTGAAAATTCCTCGATCGATTTCTTTGTTTCTTGTCTTAACCGTCATATCAGTAATAATATTTTCTATTTTTATTCTTGTATTACCTCCGTTTATAAAAGAATTCAATGAAATACTAGTTGACATTCCAAATGGTTTATCAAAAATAAATATATTGATCAATACAAATCTCAACAAATTTAATAGCTTATTTTATGGCGAACAATCAGAAAATGTTATAGACATATTTAGTTTAATAAATAATGTAGTTACCATTCCAGATGTCTCAACTATTGCAAAAGCTATTCAAGAAAGTTTTAAGAATTTAATTAATATTGCGGGGAATCTAGGTTCAGGTCTTTTGAGATTAGTATTCGTATTAGCAGTGAGTTTGATGATTTCTATTGAACCAAAACAATATAAAGAAAATGTACTTCTATTAATACCAAAAAATTACCGAAATAAATTTAGAAATATTCTGGAAAAATGCAATATTGCATTAGCAAATTGGACCTTTTCTATGGTCATAAGCTCATTATCAGTAGGTTTATTATCATTAATAGTTTTATCTATATTAGATGTCAAATACGTTGTCTCAAATGCTTTAATAGCAATGGTTCTTAATATAATTCCGAATATAGGTCCAGTTATTAGTGGTATATTTCCAATCTCAATTGCGCTACTAGATAATTTTTGGAAACCACTGGCAGTTTTAGGATCATATGTAATCATTCAAAATATTGAAAGCTATATCATAATGCCATCTATAATGAAGAAAAAAGCAAACCTACTTCCTGGTTTGACATTAATATCACAATTTGGATTTACCTTCATTTTTGGTCCATTAGGCTTAATACTATCTCTTCCATTAGCTGTAGTAATACAGGTTTTAATCAAAGAATCATTTAAAGATATTTAAAAACTACTTAATTAATTTTTTATATAAATATGGGTATGAAAAAAGTATAAAGATAGCTAAGGGATGTTTACCTATAGCAAAATATAGAGAACTAAAAGTAAAATGATCAAATAATATTCTTAGCTCAGTAGAAAGATCTATTAAAACTAAAGAAAATAAAATTATCAAATAGTAATTCAATTTCATAGAATGAGGAGCTTAAGCTCAGTCTTTAAGCAATAAAGATGGAGCCAATAAAATACTTGAAAAACTTCCAACAATAATGCCTAATGATAAGGCCAAAGAAAACCAAAACAGCGAGTAAGATCCAAACAAAATTATGCTTAATAAAGGGATAAGGGTTGTAATACTGGTAAAAGTTGTTCTCCTAAATGATTCGTTTACTGATAATTGAATAGTTTCGTTATAGCCTTCTTCCTTTGATTTTAAATTCTCACGTATTCTATCAAAAATAACAACAGTATCATTTACGGAATAACCAGCAATAGTTAACAAGGACACCGCAAATAAACTATTTACTTCGACAGATAATATAATCCCTAACCAGGAAAATATACCGAAAACAATTAATAAATCATGGAATAAGGCTAATAATGCAAATAATGCATATTTTTTATCGAACCTAATAGTTATATATAAAGATATTGCAAATAAAGAAACCAACAATGAAGTAACACAATTGGTAAGTAATCTTTTCCCAAGTTTTGGACCTATTAATCTTGAATCCTTACTCTCATAATTTAGAGGTCCAATAATATTATCAAGATTAGTAATTAGATTATTTGATTCTTCGATACTCAAATAAGGTGTTCTTATTGAAATTAATTTATTATTATTTTGGAATTGTAATTTAATATTATTTATAAATTTTTTATTACTAGAGATATCTCTTAAATTTTCTAAAACTGAATCAGGGGAAAGATTAGAACATTCATCTTCACAAACTCTTTCTATTCTTAGTTCATTTCCTCCAACAAAATCCATCCCTAAATTTATAGGTTTCTTATAGGAAGTATTAAAAGTTGAATATAAAATTCCTAAAAGACTTAGCAAAATAAGAAAAGTTGAAAAACTAATTATCTTTCTTTTATTTTTTATAAGTTCAAGATTATAATTCATGGGAAATTAGAAACAAAAAATTTAATTTGAAAAATTATTCTTGGGTAGAAAGAGATTTTTTTGCCTTAAAGATTGATATGTTGTAAAAAATCTCAAAATAGTTTTAGAACAATTTAATGAGGTAAACAAGCTTATTAGAACTCCAATACCTAATGTTGCCGCAAAACCTTTAACGAAATTTGTTCCTAATAAAAACAATACAAAACAACTTAAAAGAGTAGTAATATGACCATCAACTATAGATGAATTAGCTCTTTGAAAACCGCTATCAATAGATCTTGAAAGAGTATTGCCGTCATATAATTCTTCTCTAATTCTCTCAAATATTAGAATATTTGCATCAACTGCCATACCAATGCTAAGTATAAGCCCAGATATTCCAGGTAAAGTCAAAGTTACAGGAATTAATGAATATAGGGCTAAGTTAAAGAAACCATAAAGTACTAGAGATAGAACTGAAACGAAACCTAGAATTCTATAATTAAAAATCATAAATATTCCAACAAAAATTAATCCACTAATAGCTGCATAAAGACTTTTTAAAATATTTTTGGATCCCAATAAAGCCCCTATAGTGTTAGTTTCTACTATTTCAATTGGCAATGGTAATGAGCCTCCTTTAAGTTGAACTTCTAATTCTCTAGCATTTTCAGCAGTAAAATTACCGCTTATTGTTGCTGATCCACCTGTAATACCAGTACTAGCAAACTGGTTACCAACACTAGCTTCACTTATAGATTCGCCATCAAGGATGATAGCCAATAGTTGATTAGTGCCAGCAATTGACTTTGTAATTTCTGCAAACTTTTCACCTCCTGAATTACTAAAAGCTAATAAAACTTCCCAATTATTATTTGTTTGTTCTTGTCTCCTTCCTGCGTTAATAAGATCCTTACCAGATAAATCCGTTTTAATAAATAAATTTGTAATTTCTTTATCAACATATTTTTTGATTTCAATTAACCTCCCATATAAATCATTACTAGTAGATGAGTAATTCAAATCTTGCTCTATATTTGTAAGATCATCTTGAATAACTTTTAAGAAATTATCATTATTTTGATTTTTTTCTTCAAAGGAATATTGTTCAATTAATTCTCTAATACTCAATCTTTGCAGTTGCAGGTTTTTTAAATCTTTAGATGTTCCTTCTTTTTGGGTTCTAAATTCTAATAAAGCAGTCTTACCTAATACCCTTGAAGCAACTAATGGATTTTGTTCGCCTGGTAATTCTAAAATCAATTGATCACCACCGAGTGTTTGTAAATTAGACTCAGAAACTCCTAAATTATTAACGCGCTTATCTATAACCGAATTAACTGCTTCAAGTTCATCCCTTGTTACCTTACCTTCCTCTTTAATAATTTGTAGTGTAAGTTGAGAACCACCTTGTAAATCCAATCCCAACTGTAAGGGATAATTTATTAATAGATAAACAGATAAAGTAAGTAGAAATATAATAAAAAAAAGCCAACCTTGCCTTCTTTTCATTTTCTATATACTCCCACTAATTAAATGTTCAACTTTTTCAACTATTTGATGTGGTTGGATTATTGTCAAATTCTCAAGATTTCCATTATAGGGAGTTGGAATATCCTGACTAGATAATCTAATTGGTCGGGCATCAAGATCATCAAAACACTCTTCTGTTATCAAGGCAATTAATTCTGCACCAATACCTCCAGTCTTCATACATTCTTCAACAATAATTACTTTATTTGTTTTTCTTATTGATTTTGAGATGGTTTCCATATCAAATGGTTTTAAACTTATTAAATCTATTAACTCAACATCTATTCCTTTTTTTTCTAACTCTTCAAGAGCTTTAAGGCAGTGATGTCTCATTCTTGAATAAGTCAATAAAGTAATATCACGCCCTTCTTTTACAACGTCAGCCTGATCTAAAGCGCAAGTATAATCACCCTCAGGTAATTCTTCAGACAAATTGTATAGAAGAACATGTTCGAAAAATAGAACCGGATTATCATCTCTTATAGCTGCTTTCATTAAACCTTTAGCATTTGTGGGCGTACTACATGCAACAATCTTTATGCCAGGAACTGCATGAAAATATGCTTCAAGTCTTTGACTATGCTCAGCACCAAGTTGACGACCAACTCCACCAGGTCCTCGGACTACTGCTGGTATTTTATAATTTCCGCCACTTGTATATCTAAGCATACCCATATTGTTCGATATCTGATTAAATGCTAAAAGCAAAAATCCCATATTCATTCCTTCTACTATTGGTCTTAAGCCAGTCATTGCTGCACCGACAGCCATACCCGTAAAACTATTCTCTGCAATTGGAGTATCTAAGACTCTTAACTCTCCATATTTTTCATATAAATCCTTAGTTACCTTATAAGATCCTCCATACTGACCCACATCTTCCCCCATTACGCAAACATTTAAATCATTTGCCATTTCTTCATCAATTGCCTCTTTCAAAGCATTAAATAATAATGTTCCAGCCACAATTAATTACCTAATTAATCACATATATAATCCTACCACTTTGAATAATTCAACCTCCTTCAGCAAAGGTTATGAGTAGTAATATTGATAAAATCATTCCTGGAGATAGCAAAAGGACTAAAAGGCCTAAGTCATGTAAAGACATTCAAAGAAAGTGTTTCTTTAATAATATTGGCAATTCAACTTTTCTTCACAATAAAACTTCGAATAAATACAATAAAAAGTCCTATACCTATAAAAGCAAAAGAAAAAGTTAGCAAAAAAGATAATCCAATTATTAATGTATTAATGCTAGAGGAAATATTTTGGACTATTTCAGAAGAATTTGATGGTTTATGTACTGAAAAATAAATTGCAATTTTATTACTTAAAAAATAAAAAATTATAAATAATAAAAAACTTGTTAATGATCCAACAATAAAATTTAAAGGTCCTTTTTCGGGAATATTTTTTTTAATATTCTCATTACTGTTATCAGCCACAATAGATTTTTATATAAAAAAATTTAAATGAATGTTATTCCCTTTTCAAGGAAAGTGCAAACCCATGAATCATAGCCTTTATCTTTAAATAATTTAGAATTTGCATTTAATTCTTTTTTAGCAGTCTCTATATCTTTAAAGAGTGCAAAGCATGTAGGGCCTGATCCACTCATTGAAAATGTGAGACAATTTTCTAATGTAGAAAGTAAATATAATGCCTGCTTTACAGAATCATTTTCATTTTCAACAACTAACTGCAAATCATTTTTAATAAATAAATGTTGATTATCAAAATTTAAGTTATTTAAACCATTATCTCTTAAATTTTTTCTTATGTTCTCAATCATTTCTCTATCAGTAAGATATTCATCACAAAATCTCTTACTATATTTTTTATAAGTTTCAGCAGTTGATACTGATACATTCGGATTTTTTAAAAGAATTGCTCCATATTCAAGTGTTGAATCTAATTTCTCCAAAATTTCGCCTCTTCCAAAACATAATTGAATACCACCATTTATAAAAAAGGGAATATCAGATCCTAAAGTCGATGCTAATGAACGTAAAGTTTCTAAATCTAATTTCAAATCCCATAAATTATTAAGACCAATTAATGTTGCTGCTGCATTACTGGAACCACCAGCTAATCCTGCGCCAATTGGGATATTTTTTCTTAAAAATATATTCGCACCGTAATCTATATTTGATTTTTTCCTTAATAGATTTGCCGATTTAACAATTAAGTTATCATCAGATAGGCTTAAATCATTACAATCAGACTCAAGTTTAATTAAACCTTCATTATTAATTTCAAATTCTAAATAATCAGCAAGATCGATATTTTGCATAATCATTGCCAACTCATGAAAACCATCCTCTCTTTTACCAATAACTTCAAGATGCAAATTTATTTTGGCTGGAGATTTTATATTAATTTTCTTTTTAGCTAAATCTTGCATATACTTAAATTTTTATTCTTTAATTTTAATACAATTTTCTGCAAGCTTAATCCATTGGTCAATTGAAATGTCTTGTGGTCTTAAATTAAAACAAACTTTTGAAGATTCAGATAATTCATTTATCTCTTCATTTGAAAGTATTGAATTAAGTGTATTTCTAAGCATTTTTCTTCTTGAATTAAATGAAATTCGAAGAAGTTTATCTATATATTTTTCTAGACTAATATCTAATCTTAAATCATTTTTAATTGGTTCGAAAACTACTAAAGAAGAACAAACTTTTGGAGGAGGACTAAATGATGAAGGCGGCACATCACATATTCTTTTTATTTTTGATAAAAGTTGCATTCTTATACTAAGCGCACCAGCATTAGGACTACCTTCTTTTGACAAAATCCTATCTACAACTTCTTTCTGCATTAAAAATATTATTTTTTCGTAATTATAGTTTCTTATAATGCCCAATCGACCTATGAAAATATCCAATATTGGTCCAGTTATATTGTAAGGAATATTTGCAATCACTTTTGTAATCTTCTTATTAATCGAATCTAAATTTACAGAAAGAATATCTCCCTGCTGCAGTGAAAACTTATCATTATTATTGAATTTTTCATTTAATAAATTTATTAAATCTTTATCTAATTCAATTGCATGTAATTTTTTAATTTCTGAATCTAACAACTTAGATGTTAAAGCTCCTTTACCAGGACCAATTTCTAAAATAAAGTCATTTTCATTAAGAACAGCAATTTCTTTAATTTTTTCTAATATCTTTTTATTTACCAACCAGTGTTGTCCAAATCTTTTTTTTTGATGATAGTTTTTAGAATTCATCTAAAAGATAAATAATATGTTTAAATTAAATATGAATTTATTTAATCCTTTATATCATGAGCTTATCAAAAAAAAATTTAGATAAACTCAATAAATTTAAAAAAAAGAAAAATTTAAATAACGAAAGTAAAAATATAAATAATTACATAAATATAACTAATAATGATAATTTAATCACCAATCCACCTAATTCAGAAGATCCCAATAAAATTTTTTATTCGTTAATTGATAATTCAGAATCTTTAGAAGAGACTTCTAACGTAAATAATTCACTAAGAAAAAGTGAGATTAAACAAATTAATATGAATTCTAAAAATGATAATTTTTCCAAGAAATTAACAACCGAGGAGGAACTATATGATGAATTTAATTATCTTCTTGATGAATAATTAGTTTTGATATTTACTTATGATTCAGAGTAATAGATTATCCATTTATGCTATCGGCAAAATAAAGAAACTTTGGATTAGAGATGGAATTAATCAATACAAAAAAAGAATGCCTGAACTTATCATTAATGAGTTAAAGGCTTTTAATTTAAATAATCTTAGATCCAATAACAATATTATTATCTGTCTAAGTGAAGAAGGAAAACAGTTTAATTCAGTTGAACTAAGTTCCTTACTCTTGAATTTTAAAAATAAAAAAATTAATTTCTTAATCGGTGATACTGATGGAGTTAGTTCAGATATAAAAGAAAAATCAGATCTTGTACTAAGTCTGTCTCCTTTAACTTTTCCTCATGAATTAGCTAGATTAATCCTAATCGAGCAAATCTATAGAGCTATTTCTTTATCAAACAACTCCCCTTACCATCGTTCTTAAAAAGATTAGATTCAATCTAAAATTAATCTATAAAAGTTAATAACTAACTATTTTTTGATTTTTTGCTATATAGTACATATATACTATTAATTTCATATTGGATTCTTTTGATTCAACTACTAAAATATTTAAAATACCCTTATTAACTGATTCGGTATCAGCAGGGTTTCCTTCTCCTGCAGATGACTATACAGAAGAAAATATTGATTTAAACGAACATTTAATATCTAATCCTTTTAGCACTTTTTTTCTTAGAGTTAAAGGTGACTCAATGATAAATGCAGGAATTAAAGATAAAGATTTAATAATAGTAGACAAGAGCTTAACAGCCAGGCCAGGGAATATCATCATTGCAATGATAGACGGAGAATTTACAATAAAAAGATTATCTATAAAAAATAATGAATTATATTTAAAATCAGAAAATCATAATTATCCTGATTTTAGGTTTAAAAACCATATTGATGTACAGATATGGGGAGTTGTTATTTATTCAATACATAGCTATTTATGAGAATTTCAAATATTGATGCAATAGCTCTTATAGATGCTAATAATTTTTACGCGTCATGTGAACAAAATATTAATCCTCATTTGAGAAATAAACCTGTAGTAATTTTATCTAATAATGACGGATGTATCATTGCAAGAAGCCCTGAAGCGCGAGCTTTAAAAATTAAAATGGGAACTCCGTATTTTAAGGTCAAAGAAAGACTAAATAAATTAGATGTAGCAGTCTTAAGCTCAAACTACTCGCTTTATGGGGATATGAGCAGAAGACTAATGAATTTACTGAAAAACTACTGTGAACAAATAGAAATTTATTCCATTGACGAAGCATTCGTCTCGATTTCTAGACCTAATGATGAAAATCTATATCCTTGGGCAAGAAGCATAAGATCATTAATATATCAGAATCTAGGGATTACCATAACAGTAGGAATAGGAGAAAATAAAGTAAGAGCAAAAATTGCTAATAAACTAGCTAAAAATATTGATTATTCAGCTGGAATATTTGATTTAGGTAGAACCGAAAATGAGAATGATTATTTGAAAAGAATTAGTATAGATAAGATATGGGGAGTCGGGAAACAAACATCTAATTGGTTACAAAGTAAAGGTATTAAAAATGCGAGAGAGCTAAGAGATATGGAAGAAAATGAAATCATTAAGAAATTAGGCATCGTAGGGAAAAGACTGCAATTAGAACTGAAAGGCCATAGATGCCTGCCCATAGAAAAAAACAAGAAATCAAAAAAAGAAATTCAGGTGAGCAGGAGTTTCGGCACACCTATCACAAAATTAGAAGACTTAACTCAAGCACTGGCAACTCACGCAATAAAAGCCTCTGAAAAAATGAGAAGCCAGAATTTACAATCATCTAATATTAGAGTATTTGCTAGAACCAGTAAATATTCAAGTCAAAATTATCAAAGAAGTGCTCATAGAAAACTTACAAATGCAACAGATGACACAAACAATATTTTAAAAATAGTAGTTGAATTATCTAAAGAAATTTATAATCCCGAATATAAATTCTCAAAAGCTGGTGTTTTAATGCAGGATTTAACAAATAGCGAATATTTACAGCAATCAGTTATCAATTACAAATCTCAGAAAGTCTTAAAAAAATCAACAAATCTTATGAAAACGATTGATTTATTAAATAAAAGATTTAATAACAATGCAATTACATGGGCTATTACAAAAAATTCACAAAGTTGGAAGATGAATAAGAATTTCTTAAGTCGCTCATCTACAACTGATATAGAACAAATCCCAACTATAGTGAAGTAAACAAAATAGAATGGAATTTATATTATTTTTGAGCAAATTAGATAAAGAGATTCTTAACTTATTAATAAAAGCAAACTACATAGTTGAAGAAAATAAAATTGAATGTCTATTAAACAAAGAAATAAAAGGGCTACATAATTTTAAAGAAAATAAAATAATAATATGTACTGAAAATGTAAAAAGGAAAACAAATTTTAGAAATAAGAATCAACAATCAAATAAAGATAACTTCAAAACAGAAAGGTCGATAAGAAAAGCATTAAGACACGAAGCAACTCATGCGATACAAAAATGTAATGACAATAAAACAATAGGGGATATAAAAAAATTAGAAAGCAAATTGCATCAAAGTAAAAGAAAAGCATTAGAGTTCTCTAGTTCAAATTTTTCTGGGACTTATGCGAAAGAAGTAGAAGCTTATGTTCTTGAAGATAAACCCAAAAAAGTTAAAAACATGATTAAAAAATACTGCCTATAAATTAAAACTTTTTATATTAACTAGCGACGAAATTGCCACAGCGTTGTTTGTCTAAGAAATTCATATGTTGTCTTTCTAGGTAATATAATTCCTGAAATTTAATGGCATCTGAGTTTAAATCCTTAAAAAGATCATCTATCTCTTTATTTGTATTTGAAGAACCTGAAGAAGGATTATCAATTAAAATAGATATACAATTTTCTAAAGTTTTTAATCTTTGAGATCCCCAAGATTCTATTAAGTGTCTACATCTTTTTAGAGAATTATATTTCTCAAGAAGTGATAATGTTCCTAGTAAATTGTCCTTAGGATTACTTAGCAATGTTAAAAACAACTCATTTGGATTAATAAAAATATTAATTTTATTTGATGATTCAGGATTATTGAGAGCTAAGTAGTCAGGCAGAAGTGAAATTAAGTTAATAGAAGAAAAATCTTTTTGAAGATTTTGACTATTTGATTGTTTTAAATCATTTAAGTAATTTAAACCTAAATTATTTTGTTCAATTTTTGAAATAGCATCCCATAAACTTTGAATATAACAAGTATTAAAACCATTAATTTCTCTTTTGAGAAATTCATCACGAATAAATAGCCTAAGATCTGGACAATGTAAATAATAAAAAATTATTTCCGATTCATTTTTCTCCCGTCGAGAAATTTCATTTGGTTGTTCAAATTTTTTTGATCTACCATGCCAACGAAATCCCTTTACTTGATTTCTTAAATCTTGTTCAAACTGTATTGCTAACCTAGCTTGTCCCTTACTTAATTGTTCGGAAACTTTTTGTAAATAATGAGTTCTGGTTGATGATTGAGGTAATTTACTCAACAATTTTACCAATGAAGAAATAACACTTTGGAAAATTTCAGACTTAGTTAAATCTTGATCTTTAAAGATCTGATCAATCTCCCAATCAATCCAAAAGGATGAATTATCAATTAAATTAAAATAATCTTCAGGGGTATGACTATTCAAATATTCGTCAGGATCTTTAAAATGACTTAGTTGAAGTATCTTAAGATTAATTTGATCATGAAGGGATAGGGTCTCAACTTCTTTAATTACTCTTTTTGTAGCTAAAATTCCTGCATTATCAGAATCAAAATTCAAAATTATATTTTTATTATCTGTACATCTACATAGTTGAGAAATTTGATACTTATTTAATGCGGTACCGAGAGAAGCCACAGAATTAGTTATACCTTTTGAATGAAGAGAAATAACATCAAAGTAGCCTTCAACAATAATAGCTTTATCTCTTTTTCTAATATCACTAGAAGCTTTTTCGAAGGCAAACAACATTTTTCCCTTTTCAAATATCTCTGATTCAGGAGAATTAAGATATTTGGGTTCCTGACCATCAAGAGATCTTCCTCCAAAGGCAACTACTCTTCCCTGCATATCATGTATTGGAACAATTAATCTATTTCTAAAACGATCATAAATCTTGTCAGAATTATCTTTAGAAATTGCAAGGCCTGAAGCTAATATTAAATTAATGGGGAATTTTTCTACCTTGGAAAGATAATTAAATAAATCATTCCATGAATTTGGGGCAAAGCCTAATTCAAAGTTATCAATAATCTTGTTACTCAAGTTTCTATTAGATGTTAAATATTTCATGGCTTCAAAACCAAGAGAATTATTTAATTGAGACCTAAACCATTTTTTAGTGACTCTTAATATTTTATAAAGCTCTTCCTTTCTAGATAGTTGTTTTTTATAAGCTTCTACTTGGGGACCCTCAAGATTTTCAACATTAATATTATTTTTTTTTGCAAGAGAAAGTACAACATCTGAAAAATTTGCACGAGTAAATTCCATTAAAAATTTAATAGAGTTTCCACCTGCACCACAGGAAAAACAGTAATAGAATTGTTTAGTTGGTGATACTGTCATAGATGGCTTAGTATCATCATGAAAAGGGCAAATCCCAACAAATTCCTTGCCTTTCTTCTTAAGAACAATATGTTCAGATATAACGTCAACAATATCTGCTTTTTCCTTAACCTCTTGAATAGTTCTTGGGTGTATAGAATGAACCATTGAGATTTTTATTAAAAACAAATAATGATTTATTTGTTATAGGTCAAAATCAAATAAGAATCTACTTAATTTCACAATAAAACTATTTTTTTAAATGATAAATATCGCAGTATTAGAAAAAAAATTTTATTCATTGAACAAGTTTAATTTGGTATTTGCTTCATTCTTCTTTAGTTTGATGACTTTATGCGTAAAAAATATTGATAAAAGGATACCTATTTATGAATTAGTTTTATTCAGATCATTTTTGAGTTTAATTATTACATTATTCATAATTAATCTAAAAAATATAAATCCTTGGGGAAACAATAGACCATTACTTATCTTAAGAGGTGTTTTAGGAACTTTAGCTTTAGTTTGCATTTTTTATGCGATAAGAAATATGCCCCTTAGTATATCTACAGTCATTCAGTACACATACCCTATCTTTATATCTATATTCGCTGGCATATTTATAAACGAAAAAATAACTCGGAATATAATTTTTGCTTTACTTGTTGGCTGGATTGGAATATTTGTAATAATAAATCCAAGTCAATTATCAAATATAAACGTTGAAATTGAAAATGTTTCGATCTCGATCGCATTTCTTGGGGCAATCTGCACTGCATTGGCTTACGTAACTGTGAAGAAACTTTCATTTACTGAAGATGTTTATGTAATTATTGAATATTTTCCACTTGTTTCTTTTATAGCTTTATTGCCAATTGTATTAATGAACTGGGTTACCCCAACCTGGAATGAATTAATTTGGATAATTGGCATTGGCTTATTTACTCAATTAGGTCAGACTTTCTTAACTATAGGATTAAAAAATTTGCCTGCTTCTGAAGCTTCAACAATTAACTATTTGCAAGTTTTATTCGGGTCAATTTGGGGGGTTTTGTTTTTTAGTGAAATAATAAATATAAATTTTTTATTAGGTGCTTCACTAGTATTATTAGGAACTATTATATCTACTACCAAAATAATCAAAAGGACATAGAATATAATTATTAAAATATAAAAAAAGTGAAATTTTTCTATTTAGCTTTATTATTTTGTTTTTCTCCAATTGTTCAAGTAAATGCAACAACACCAAAGTCAGTAACTTGCACAAGAACTGAATATAGAGAGGAATACATCCCTGGAACCAAATCAAATCCAGGCTACGTGAAAAGTTATGAGGTGGACGTTGTAATACCTTGTGGAGGTCAAAATACTGCTGAAAAAATAGATGATAATGACTGTAGTGAAGGTTCTGTTATAGGAGGACTTCTTGGTGCTGGAATAGCACTATCTTCCTCTAGAGGGAAAGATAGATTTTGGGCAGTACCTGCTGGCGGAACGGCAGGAGCACTAATTGGTTGTCAGGTGGATGGTGGTTAATTGATAAGTTGGATAAATGGAGAATTGGTTGAGTTATGGCAAACCAATCAAAAATTTTTTGTTTTAGTAAATTGTCAAGGATTAGGATACGAAATACAAATACTAGAATCCTTTTTTCTCAAATTAAAAAAAAATCAGATATCTAATAAAAAAATTACTCTTTGGTTAAAACATATTAAAAAAGAAGATTCAGATTTATTATTTGGCTTTACATCAAAGGAACAAAAGAATTTCTTTATTGAAATTTTGAGTATCCGAGGTGTTGGATCTCAAATCGGCATGGGTATGTTAAATAAATATTCTATTGGTGAAGTTATCAATGCAATAAAGACACAAAATAAAAAATTAATTTGTTCCGTACCTGGTATAGGACAAAAAACGAGTGATCGGTTAATTTTAGAACTAAAAAATAAGTTTAAAAGCGAAATACAATTTGAAGAAGAAAAAGCAAATGATGAATTTAAGATTAAGGATCCAGAAATTAATAAAATGATCGAAGATCTTCAGTTAACTCTTCAATCATTAAATTACAAAAATAAAGAAATCAAAACTATTTTGCCAATTATTATTAATGAAGTAGATTTCCTTGCAAAAAAGGAAAGTAATTTATCATTTGAAAATTTATTGAAATTAGCTATGAATTATCTAGATAAAGAAAGTAGTAATATAGCTAGCTGACGTAGTATCATAGGTTAAAAGAGAAAAAATTTATGTCATTAGATACAGCTGAAAAACAGAAGCTGATTGAGACTCATCAAGTACATCCAACTGATACAGGTTCAGCCGAAGTTCAAGTAGCACTTCTTTCAAAAAGAATATCGAAATTAAGTGACCACCTCCAAGGAAACATTCATGATTTTGCTTCAAGGCAAGGATTATTAAAAATGATTGGTAAAAGGAAAAGATTACTATCTTTCATAAAAGACAAAAACGTTCAGAGATATCAAGAGCTATTAAAGAAAATTGGAATCAGAGGATGATTTCAATTAATGAAAAAAAAGCAATCTAAAAAAAAGACACAATTTAAAAAGAAAAAAAATTATCTTGAGAAAACTGCATTTTCTAATCTAGAAAAAGCATCTAATACTGTAAATGCCCCAAAGAGATCATCTACTGGGATACCAAAATATGTTGCTGATAGAATGGCAAGAAGAATATTTTTTACAGCAGGAATTCCCACAATATTAGGGATGTCTGTTTTTGTTGTTAGCTACATTATAGTTACAAGAAATATTGCTGAGATACCTCCTTCATCAACAATTGCAATTTCAGCATTATTTTTTTTATTAGGTTTAGCAGGTTTGAGTTTTGGAATATTATCAGCTAGTTGGGATAAAGAGCCTGGTTCTTTTTTTGGTATTGAAAATATTCCAATGAACATACAACGTGCAAAAGCAGCTTTCAAACCTGCAACTCAAAATTTCGAAGACAAAAATTAATCTAAGAAACTAAAGATTTCAAATTAACTTTGAATGATTTATCTTCTAATAATTTGCATACCCCTTGAATATCTCCAACGCAAAATTGCTCGCCAAATTTAACGTAGGTAACGCTATTTTTATTTCTAACTGCAGCTAAAACTGGAATCTTTATTCCACATCTATCTTTATCTGGTTTAAATTTAGTTAAACAGTTTCTCAAGGTATTTTGTACTCTTACATCTGATGCTTGAGAACTTTCAAGATTAATTATAAGTAATTTAAGGTTATCTATTTCTCTACAATCATCAATTATTAATTGAGTCTTATCACTTTTTTTATCTATTGTTCCCCACACCAATAATCTAGTATCAGTCAAAAGAAATTCTGATAATCTTACATAGGTTTTTGGAAAAACTATCGCTTCACAACATCCAGAAAGATCCTCAAGCTGAACTATAGCCATCCTATCTCCTTTTCTTGTTGTAATTTGCTTTAAATCAGGGATCATTCCAACTAACGATACTTTGGTTCTATCTTTAGTTTCTTCTAACTGAGAAATGCCAATAGGTGAAACAAGTTTTGCTGGCTTAGTTAAATGCTTAAGAGGATGATCAGATAAATAAAAGCCTAATAGCTGTTTTTCTAACTTTAACTTCTCAATAAGTGAATAGTCATCAACCTTAGCTAATTGTGATTCGGAAAAAGCAACATTAGAGTATTCTTCTTTAGAGTCAAATAGATTTCCTTGGCCTGATAATCTATCACGATTTCTTGAAGAGGCCCAATCAATAACATGTTCAAGATCTGACAATAACTGAGCTCTATTATTATCATTTGAAAATTCGTCTAGAGCTCCACAATGAATTAGAGATTCAATACTTCTTTTATTAAGAATATTAGAAGGCAAACGGTCGCACAAATCCGCTAATGACTTAAAGGTCCCCGAGCTATTTCGGTTTTCAATTATATTTCTTATTGCAGAATCTCCTAAATTCTTAATTGCAGACAACCCGAATAAAATCTGATTATTCTTAATAGTAAAATCAACCCCAGAAAAATTGATGCTCGGGGAAATAACTTCTATTCCCATTGAATAACAATTAGAAATATATCTTTGCATCTTATCGCTAGAGCCGGAATTTACGCTTAAAAGGGCTGCCATATATGCAACAGGAAAATGGGCTTTTAAAAATGCAGTTTGATAAGTTACAGCACCATAAGCAGTTGAGTGACTTTTATTAAAACAATATTCTGCGAATAAAACCATCTGATCAAAAAGATCATTTGCTAATTTTTCATTTACTCCTTTCTTCTTAGAACCATCTACAAAAATATTCCTATGCTTTACCATTTCAGAAACTTTCTTTTTCCCCATCGCTCTTCGAAGTAAATCAGCATCACCTAGAGAATAACCGGCTAAGTCTTGAGCAATTTTCATGATTTGTTCTTGGTAAACCATAATTCCATAGGTTTCAGTAAGAATTGACTTAATAAAAGGATGAGGGAAATCAATCTTTTCGTTTCCATTTTTTCGATTTATGAATTTAGGTATAAGGCCTGCATCAAGAGGACCAGGTCTATAAAGAGCCAGTATGGAAGAAATATCCTCTAGAGAGTTAGGTTTGAAATCCTTAACCACCTGTTTCATTCCAGAAGATTCAAGTTGAAAAATACCTTCAAGATCTCCTCTCCCAATAAGCTCAAAGGTTTTACCATCATTTTGTGGTAACTCATCAATCATTATTTTCTTACCAGTAGATTGATTAATAAGAGAAACTGTCTTTTCAATCATCGTAAGATTCTTAAGACCCAAGAAATCCATTTTCAATAATCCAAGTGATTCGATATCGTCCATAGAATATTGGGTTATTATTTGTCCTTCATTATTTCTTTGAAGAGGTACAAGTTCGTCAAGAGGATCTGATGCGATAACAACTCCAGCAGCATGAACTCCATATGTTTTATTAGTTCCTTCTATTCTCAAAGCCAAATCAACCCATTTTTTCACCCTATTATCATTAATATATTTCTCTCTAAACTCTTGACTAGGAGAATTCTTATCAATCATTTCATTTAACTTAAATGGTTTCCCTCTTACGACCGGAATTAATTTAGCCAATTTATCCGCCTCTCCATATGGTATATCTAGAACCCTTGCGACATCTTTTAAAACCGCCTTAGAGGTCATCTTATTGAAAGTAATTATTTGCGCAACTTTATCCTCTCCATAACGATTAGTAACATAATCAATAACTTCATTTCTCCTATCAATACAAAAGTCGGTATCAATATCTGGCATTGACTTTCTTGCTGGATTTAAAAATCTCTCAAACAACAATCCATGCTCAACAGGATTTATATTTGTAATTTGAAGAGCATAAGCTACTAGTGAACCTGCGGCAGAACCTCTACCTGGTCCTACAGGAATAGAGTTATCTCTAGCAAATTTGATATAGTCCCAAACAACCAAAAAATAATCAGGGAAGCCCATATCTTTAATAATTTTTAATTCGGAAGATAGTCTCTTTTTATAGTTCTCATCAACTTCTGAAAGATCATTTTTTTTAAGTCTTTTTAAAAGGCCTTTATTAGATAACTGTGTAAGGAAGGAAAATGAATCTATATCTTCGTTAAGGGGGAATTTTGGCATTCTATAATTTCCAAACAGATCAAATACTTCAACTTTTTGAGAAATTTCTACTGTATTATTGACTGCCTCAACAATTGATTCATCATCAATATGATCTTTAAAAAGTTCAAGCATTTCATTTTCACTTTTAATATATTCTGTACCGGTATATCTCAATCTTTTTTCATCACTTATTAGTTTTCCTGTTAATACACAAAGCAAAGCGTCATGTGCTTCAACATCCTTACTTGATAAATAGTGGGCATCATTGGTTGCAATTACTTTTATTTGGTGCTTCTTCCCAATTTTTATTAATTCAACGTTAACAATTCTATCCTCAATAGAGCCATGATCTTGTATTTCTAGATAAAAGTCATCTGCAAATAATTTTTTATACCAAAGGGCTACATCCTCTGCTACATCTAATCTACCTTTTAAGATAGCCTGAGGTATTTCTCCACCAAGACAAGCTGTAGAAACTATAAGACCATCACTATATTTGCTTAAAAGAGATTTATCAATACATGGTCTTGAAAAAATGCCTCGACCTCTCATCCCGTTTAGGTGACTAATTGTTGTCAACTTAACTAGATTTTTATAGCCAGTATAATTTTTTGCTAACACCACCAAATGATATCTTTTTTCTTTTTTTGGTTGAGGATCATCAATAGATCCATTAATCACGTACATTTCATTACCAATAATTGGTTTTATACCTTTCTCATTACACTTCTTGACCAAATCAAGAACACCATACATAACTCCATGATCAGTAAGAGCGATCGATTCCATTCCAAGATCACATGCTCTTTCTACAATTTTTGAAATTTGACTGGCTCCATCAAGTAAGCTGTAGTCACTATGATTATGAAGCGGAACGAAAGCCATATTCAAATAATTTATATATATAAGATAGAGAAAATTTCTAAAATATCTATACTTTGTGATTACAAATTAATTATTAATACAAATTTAAAATAAAGGTCTGTTTTTAATTACCTGAGCATCAATTTCAAAAATATTTGCGGCATTCAATATTCTATGTTCCTCTAATACATTGCCTATCAATTGCATTCCGATAGGTAATCCTTTAGTATCAAATCCACAAGGAATACTGATGGCTGGGAGGCCTGCTAAATTAGCAGGAACAGTTAATAGATCAGACAAATACATTGAAAGTGGATCATTGACAAAATCTCCCTTCAGAAAAGCAGTGGTTGGGCAAGTTGGAGTTAATAAAACATCTACTTTCTTAAAAGCATTATCAAAATCTTTTCTTATAAGTGTCCTAACTTTTTGTGCCTTCTTGTAATATGCATCACTGTAGCCTGCTGACAAAGCATAAGTACCTATCAATATTCTTCTTTGTACCTCATCTCCAAAACCTTGAGCTCTACTTTTTGAGGTCATTTCTATAAGATTTGAACCTTCATTCGATCTGTATCCATATTTAACTCCATCATATCTAGCTAAATTTGCTGAGGCTTCAGATGGTGCAATTACATAATATGTTGCAATTCCATCATTAAATCTAGGACATTCAATTTCGATAATTTCAGCCCCTAAAGATTGGAATCTATCAACTCCAGAAAGGACAGATTCCTTAACTTCTGGATTAAGCCCTGGGTGTTCAAAACATTCTTTAATAATTCCAATTTTTAAATCCTTTATAGATTTATTTAAGTCAGTCAAATAATTTGGAACTGGCTTATCAAGACATGTGGAGTCAAAAGGGTCTTTACCAGATATTGAATAAAGAATTTCAGCAGCATCTGAAACAGTATTTGTAATTGGGCCAATTTGATCAAGAGAGCTGGCAAATGCTACAAGTCCCCATCTGCTAACTCTGCCATAGGTAGGTTTAAGACCTACAACGCCACAAAAAGAAGCTGGTTGCCTTATTGATCCTCCTGTATCAGAACCAATAGCCGCTGCACAAAATCCAGCAGCAACTGAAGCAGCACTACCGCCTGAACTACCTCCTGGCACTCTATTAATATCCCAAGGATTTGAAGTAACACCAAATACAGAAGTTTCCGTTGAACTACCCATTGCAAATTCGTCTAAATTTGTTTTTCCTAAACAAATTGCCCCTGAAGACCATAATTTACTCGAAGCGGTGGATTCATAAGGCGCAACAAAGCTTTTGAGCATTTTACTCGCACAAGTTGTTGCAACTCCTTTGGTGCAAATATTATCCTTTATTGCTATTGGCATCCCCGCGAGAAGAGGCAGTTTTTCATTATTTTGAATTAATTTGTCTATATTTTCAGCTTGGGATCGAGCAATATCTTTTGTAGCACAAATAAATGAATTAATTTCAGGATCTTTGTGGTCGATGTTGGCAAAGATATCATTAACTAATTCTTTAACAGAAGCATTATTGCTGGTGATTTCTTTTCTTAAAGAATTAAAATTCATTTCTTAATTTATTTCTTAAAAACACAGTTATCAAACAGTTAATGGTTCTTCTTTTTTGCATCTTACTAAACTATGTTTAATATTTTTAGACCCTTCATCAGTAAGATCTTTAATAAAAGAAGGCATATTTTCCTTTAAGCTGCGTTTAGTAATAAATGGGCCGAACCAGTAGGTACTACTAGGTTGATCTGTCTCAATTTTAGCCCACCAGGCTAAACCGAGTTTGTTTCCAAAGTTTCTAATCAATTTTATTGGCCTGAAAGACCATCAATTCTTGTTAAATTCTATACAATTTTGTAGTGAAAATTCAATAAATTTTTATTAATCATATAAATGTATTGAAACAACAACATTTTAGTGGTTTTAAAAAACAGTGCTTATTAAAAAAATTATTTTCCTGTCAATTGAAAAAGTGATATAGCCGCCGCCACAGAGGCATTTAAACTTGAAGTCTTACCTTTAAGAGAGATGCTTAATATAAAATCGCATTTTTTTTGAGTAAGCAAAGAAATACCTTTATCTTCAGAGCCAACTACAACTACCAAAGGAGCTTTTTCTTGAAAATTTGAGATAGATATTTGACCATCTCCAGATAAGCCAACAACAAGAAAACCATTTTTCTTAAGTTCCTCAAGTGCTCTATTTAAATTGACAACTCTAGTTACATGGAGGTGTTCTAAGGCACCTGCAGCTACCTTGGCGACTGTTCCAGTTAATCCTGCAGACCTTCTCTGAGGAATAATTACACCCTTACAATCAAATGCCTCAGCTGATCTGATAATCGCACCAACATTATGAGGATCAGTAATACCGTCTAATGCGACCAATACAGGATTTGAACAATTTAGCTTAGAAAAATCGATTAATTGTTCTAGGGATATTGTTTTAGAACATGCTAACTGCAATGCGACACCTTGATGTGAAGCACCATATGTCAATTGCGAAAGCCTGTTCCAAGAAACTTCTTCAATAAGAACTCCTTTTGATTTAAGATCCTTAAGCAAAATATAAAATTTGTCTGAGGAAAAAATTTCCGAAGTACACCAAACCCTATTAATTGCTCTATCACAACTAAGAGCCTCATAAACCGAATGTTTACCCCATATCCAATCATCAAAACTTCTCTTATTAATAAACTCCTGATTCATATCAGAATCTTTATTAGGAAATTTTGTATTAGATTTAAGTCTTGGATTTCTTCTTTTTAAAAACGAAGTATTATTTTCATCATTTTTTTTTAAATTTTCAACTTTCTTATTTTTAGCGGAATTGCTCAAAAATCTATCATTTTTTTCTGAACGATTTGTGTTTTTTGAGAAATTACCAAAATGTGAGTTTTTTTTGAACTCTTTATTATTTCCGCGAAATTTATTTGAGGAGTTTTTCATAGATTCAATTCATTTTTAATTCTAAATATTCAAAAAGTGTTGATAATCTTTGAGGATCTTTTAAAAATAGCCAGCCAATAAGAGTTTCAAAACCAGTTGCTCTAGAGTATATGGTGGGGTCTGTTGATTTTGGATATCTCTTAATTTTATTTCTAGCACGCCTAATTAGATCAATTTCATTTGAATTTAATAAATGTTCAATTTGACTTAATGATTTTGACTGAGATTTTGCTTTTACTTCGTTTACTACAGATAAATGGAGGTCTTTAGATTTTAAAGGAAAATGAACATGCCTTAGTCTTTGGTGGAGCTCCCATACCGAATCTCCAAGCCAAGCAAGTTGAATAACACCTATATCCTCGGGGGATCCATATGGAACCAAGTTTTGAATCCAATAATTCAATTCTTTAAATAATTTAATGCATCTTCAAGACTTGACTTCAAGTTAAGAAAATCCCCTAAACGAACAAGTTTAATAGTTTGAGCCACTCTCGAATTGCCAACGACAGAGAACCCAAGTTTAGATTTTTTGCATTCTTTCGAAGTTTGAACAAGTGCTCCAAGACCTGAGGAATCTACAAAATCTATTTTTGTAAGATCAATAACGAATGGTAAGTCATTATTTAAATTATTAGTAACAAAAGTCTTAAATTGTTTTTCTGAGAAAGCATCAAGTTGGCCTTTAAAAGTAAAAACCATAATGTTTTCTATAACCTCAAGGTTTCCTCTTAAAGAAACGGTTAATTTTTTGAAATCTTCTATGATCTAATACCTCCAAAAAATTTAATATATCAAATGTAATTATCAAATCAAAAGAAAACAATATGTCAACATCTTTCTAACATTAGAGAAACAAATTTTTTAAATAAATAATCTGAATCATGTGGGCCAGGTCCTGCTTCTGGATGATATTGAACACTAAATATAGGCTTATTATAAACCTCTAGGCCAGCAACAGTATTATCGTTGAGGTTATAGTGAGTAATTCTAACTATGTCCTTTGAGAGAGAATTGGGATCAATAGCAAAACCATGATTTTGACTAGTTATCTCAATTTTATTATTTTCTCCACAAGGATGATTTAAACCACGATGTCCAAAAGGTAATTTATAAGTTGAGCCCCCTAATGCTAATCCAAATATTTGGTGGCCAAGGCAAATACCAAACATAGGTATTTCTCCATATTCAATGAGCGCTTTTGCTAAGTTTATACCTTCAGTAACAGAAGAAGGATCGCCTGGTCCATTTGAGAAAAATATACCATCCGGCTTGTTAGAGAGAACATCATTTAGAGAAGAGCGAGAAGGTAATACCAAAACTTCACAACCATGGGACACAAGTCTATTAAGAATTGAATTTTTAATTCCAAAGTCAATTGCTACTATTTTTAAATTTTTAGAAGATTCATTACATCTTTTTCTTAAATCAAAAGTTGTTTTCGTATGACTTTTCCATATATATTGTTGCTTTGTTGAAACAACCTTTGATAAATTTAATCCCTCCATCTTTGGGGTATCACAAATTATCTTTAGACAACTTTCATCAGTTTTATCTAAAGAGGTAATAACTCCATTCATCGCGCCACTAGATCTTAAAATTTTAACAAGAGCCCTTGTATCAATTCCATATAGACCTATGATGTTTTTCTCAACTAACCATTGATTAAAATTATTTTTAGATCTCCAATTACTAGTATTAAAAGAAAAATTTCTAACAATTATACCTTTGACATTAATATCGGATTCTGAATCTTCAAAATTAATACCAGTATTTCCAATCTCTGGATAAGTGAATATTAATAACTGTCCATAATAACTTGGATCTGTAATAACTTCTTGATATCCGGTCATTCCCGTATTAAAAACTATTTCACCAACGGCAGTACCAGAAGCACCAAAAAAGAATCCTGGAAATACAATTCCATTACTTAAAACTAATTTCGCGTTTTTCTTATATGGATTAATCATCAATTTGAAATTAATTAATTTGCAGATAAATAATTTTTTAAAAGTAAAAACTTTTTCCAAGGATCTGCTTGATAAATAGAAGATAAAGCTTTGTTAAATCCTTCATTTAAATCATCCTCAATGCCTGCTGCCCAAAGCACTAGCGCAGAGTTCAAGGCAACTACCTCGATATGAGATTTTTGTCCGGAACCATTTAAAACAGACTTTAATATTTCCTCATTAGACTCAGCATCTGAAACTACAAGCTTTTCGTTAGGTATATTTTCATGATTAAAATCTAAAATATTTATTTTTGAAAACCGTAATTCACCATTATCAACAAATACTAACTTATTATCTCCTTGAAGCGAAGCTTCATCAAGACCACCAGACCCATGAACGACTATTGCTCTATTCATACCCATTTTTAAAAGTGCACTTCCCATAGGTTTTAAAAGATCCTCAGAAGCAACACCCAAAACTTGAGCATTGGGTCTTAAAGGATTTACCAATGGTCCAAGTTGATTAAATACTGTCCTTATTCCAAGGGTCTTTCTTAATGGAGCAAGTTTTATTAAGGATTTATGCCAAACAGGTGCGAACAAAAAAGTTATTCCAATTTCACTTACGGCTTTGATTACTTTTTCTAATGAACAATTTAAATTCAAACCAAGATTCAACAAAACATCAGCAGAGCCAACTTTTCCACTAGCACTCTTATTTCCGTGTTTTGCAACTTTTACTCCACAAGATGCAGCTACAAATGCAACTGCAGTCGAAATATTGAATGTATTAGCTCCATCACCCCCCGTTCCACAAGTATCTACCAAATGTAACTTTGGTCTTGCTAATGGCAATTCGCAAACATTTAAGAGTTCCTCAGCCATAGAACTTAGTTCGACACCTGTAGAACTCTTTGCTCTTAAAGCACTCAAAAAAGCTCCTGTTTCAACATCTGAAATTTCATCATTAAGCCATCTTTGCATTAAAGATCTAGAAGTTGATTGATCAAGGTCCACTCCCTCCAACAAATTATTTAGGATTTCAGAGTTTGATAGATTAGAAGACATTGATTTATGGAAGAAAAATTATGCAGAATAAATTCAATTTGAGGTATCAAAACTTGAGCCAACTAAATCTTTATTTGTATTAGAGGGCCTGAAGCTTTTTGACCAAATAATTTTTGTTTTTGAAAAAAGTTCATTTTTAGTGATCTTCCAAAAATTTAAAATTTTTTCAATATCGTTTTTAATTTCGATTTCTCCTGGGAAATTGGTATAACGATTAATTAATCTAGCTAAATTTATATAGTCAAGATCTTCTGGTGTTTTTTTAGTTATAAGGGAATCTATAATGTTTTTGTCTGTTTCATGTAATGGATGAGTTTGCTCGTTACCCATAAATAAATACTGAATCATTTATAAAATTAGCTCACATATTCAAAAATGAAACATTATCTTAATCATATCTGCAAAATAAAATGAAAAATTTAAAGATAAAAGTTATATCTAAATACCTAAGACCTTACAAAAAAGAATTCTTATATGGTGCTTTAGCTCTCTTAATAGTAAATATACTAAGTGTTGTTATACCCCTAGAAGTAAAAAATATAATTGACCAATTACAAAATGGGTTCTCTTCGGATTTTGTTATTTCTAAATCTTTATGGTTAATATTTTTAGCAACTTGTATGGGTTTAATAAGATTATTTTCTAGACAGATTGTCTTCGGAATAGGTAGAAAAGTAGAAGTAAATCTTCGTCAAAAACTATTTGACCATTTACTTATTCAAGATCCAGAATGGATCCAAAAAAAAGGTAGTGGAGATATTATTAGTAGAGCTACAAGCGATGTTGAAAACATAAGGAGACTTTTAGGTTTTACAGTTTTAAGCTTGTGCAACATTGTCTTGGCTTATTCATTCACTATTCCTTCAATGTTTTCGATTAATAAACCATTAACAATATCCGCTTTAATGATTTTTCCATTAATCCTTGGGATTGTAAGTCTATTTGGAGGCAGAATGGTTAATCAAAGGAAAGCTCAACAAGAATCATTATCAAAACTTAGTGATCTAATACAAGAAGATCTATCTGGCATAAGTGCCATTAAAATTTATGCGCAAGAGAATGCTGAGAAAAATGAATTTAACATATATAATAAAGCCTATCGAAATTCAGCCATAAAACTTGCAAGAACAGCGAGTACCCTATTCCCTTTGTTACAAGGGATATCCTCAATTTCATTATTGATTTTATTATCATTAGGAACTTTTCAATTAGAGAGTGGATTTATTTCTATAGGTGGTTTAGTAGCTTTAATTCTTTACGTAGAAAGACTTGTCTTCCCTACAGCTCTACTAGGTTTTACCTTAAATACTTTCCAACTTGGTCAAGTAAGTTTAGATCGTGTTGAAGAAATCTTTCAGAACAACCCAAATATTGTAGATAGAGAAGAAACTAAATTTTTAAAAAGAAAGATTAAAGGATTCTTAGAAGCAAAAAATCTAACGATAAAGTATCCAGGATCAAAATTTAAAGCATTAAATAGTCTTAATTTTAAAATTTATCCTGGAGAACTTATTGCAATAGTTGGCCCAGTAGGTTGTGGGAAGACAACGCTAGCTAAATCTCTAGGTCGGACTATTGAAATACCAGACAATCAATTGTTTTTAGATGAAATAGATGTAAAAACTTTAAAATTAAGCGATCTCAGAAAAAATATTTCAATCGTTCCTCAAGAAGCATTCTTATTTACTTCTACAATCTCAGAAAACTTAAGTTTTGGAGAACCCAAAGCTTCTGAATATTTAATTAAAGAAAGCGCAACAAAAGCTGGATTAATTGATGATATCAATAGTTTTCCACAAAGGTTTAAAACTGTTGTTGGTGAAAGGGGTATTACATTAAGTGGTGGACAAAGACAAAGAACTGCACTAGGAAGAGCACTTCTTGTTGATTCTCCTATTGTTGTTCTTGATGATGCTTTAGCAAGCGTAGATAATAAAACAGCAGCAAGAATAATAGATGAAATGAGTGATAGAAGTAATAAAACAATCATAATGATTAGTCACCAACTTTCTGTTGCAGCAACCTGTGACAGGGTTTTAGTAATGGATAAAGGAGAAATAGTACAAGAAGGGGCTCATAAAGATTTAGTAGAGGTGAATGGACTATATAAACAACTCTGGGATAGAGAACTAGCTACCAGAATTGTAAAGAGCTAAAACTAATTTTTTTTTTCTTATAATGGATAGATTTAAATTATGTTTAAATTCCTGAAAAACATTATGAATAATGATGAGGTAAATTTAACTAATGATGCTTATGCCTTACATAGAATATTAAAAACAGATATCAAAAAAGATCCTAATTCAGAAGAAGATGAAATAATTTTTGGATGTGGTTGTTTCTGGGGTGCTGAAAAATGTTTTTGGAAACTACCTGGTGTTATCACAACATCTGTAGGTTATGCTGGAGGGGAAAAAAACAATCCATCTTATTATGAAGTATGTTCCGGCTTAACTGGTCATTCAGAAGTTGTAAGAGTTATATGGGATAAAAGGGAAATTGATGTAAGTGATTTATTAAAAATGTTTTGGGAATGTCACGACCCTACTCAAAAAAACAGACAGGGTCATGATTTGGGAACACAATATAGATCAGCAATATATTACAAAAATGAAAATAATATTAAAACCATATTAGCCAGTAAGGAGCAATATCAAACGGAACTAAGCAAAAATAATCATGGTTTAATTGAAACAGAAATAAAAATGATTGATTCATATTTTTATGCTGAACAATACCATCAACAATACCTTGCATCAGCTGGAAGCAGGCAGTATTGTTCCGCTTCACCTACAAAAGTTAAGTTAGGAGTATTTACTGGAAGCAACTATAAATTAGAAGACCATATATGGGAAAACTTTAATTGGGAAGTTGACAAGTGTGTATTGAGATCTGATAACAATCCTATAAAGAATAACATTTAAATCAATCTAATCTTTATAGTAAAGACACGGGGCGTAGCGCAGTTTGGTAGCGCACCACTTTGGGGTAGTGGGGGTCGTGGGTTCAAATCCCGCCGTTCCGATTATTTATCTTCTTCATTAATAAGCGATTTGTACAGTTTATATGAACTTATGCCTACCGCTATGAAAGTAAAAGAAGAAAAAAAAGCTAAAACCAATATTGTAAGATTTGAAACTTCAACTTCACCTAATTGGAAAGATATAAAAATGTTCATTAGAAAGAAATTTTTTAAAACCATAACACAATTACAAAAAATTTTTTTTACATCCAACTATGTATTCAGAAGAATTACAACACCAAAAAATACTCGATAGATTATAAATATTTTCAACCCATTTGAAGAAAAATACTTTAATAAGAAATCTATTGCTAATAAAGAAGACAAAAATGCAGTTATAAGACCAACAAATAGAGGAAAAAAACCTAATGCAAAGAAATCATTAAAAGAAGAAATAAACTCAACGATCGCAGCAAGAGAAATAGCTGGCATCCCTAAAAGAAAAGAAAATTTCGCAGCATCTCCTCTTTCCCATCCTGATATTAAAGCGCTAGAAATAGTGACCCCCGATCTTGATACACCAGGAAAAATTGCAAATGCTTGAAAGAAACCTATTAAAAAACTATTTGAATATTTATGGTTTTTTATATTAATAGAACCTCTTTTCGCACTATCTGCCAAGTACATAAAAAAAGCCATCAGAAATGAGACCAATGCTATTGATAAATTTGATCGAAGAACGTTTTCAAAAAAAGAAGGGATAAATATTTTTATAAACCCACCAAGCAAAACGATTGGAATAGTACCAATCAAAATAGACCTTAACAATCTTTCATGTAAGAGATATTCAAGAAAATTATTGGAAGATTGACTTCTGAAATTAAAAATATCATTCCTAAAATACCAGGCTATAGCTAGAACACTGCCTAGTTGAATTGTCGCGGACAATGAAGCTCCAGGATCATCAATACCTAAAAAAAGGGATATGATTTTTAAATGAGCTGTACTACTTACAGGGATAAATTCCGTCAACCCTTGAATTAATCCATATAAAACGAATTTTAAATATTCCAAAAATTATTAAATTACCTAATTAATTAATAGCAATTTACATTCAAAAATTAAAAGCTAGTATAAATAAATGAAAAAAAAATCTATTTTAATATTATTTTTTCTTTTTTCCTTAATCTTTTCTGGTTCTGCGAAAGCTAACTATTGGTTAATAATTGGAACCTACAGACAAGGACCGGGAGGAAGGCCAGAGGTTAGCGGAATAACAAGTCCTTCTTTACATTCTATTCCGATGAGAGATTTAGATACTTGTAATAAGGCAGGCGAAAAAATTACTAATGAAATATACAAACTTGTTTGGCAATTTGATAGTAGATGGACCTGTGTGTTTGGAGGTAATTAGAATTAAAGTTACCTTTTAACATCGTGAGCGCAGCCATCTCCTTTATAGTTTTCACTCTCGTAAAAATCATTTTTTGTCCCAAAATAAACTGTCAACAAAACGAACGGTAAGCTTAATATAAATAAAATAGTTGTTAAATCCATAATGGTAACTTGTTCAAAAAGGTTATGAAAAATTTAAAATTTTTCTGCTAACTCATTTTTTAATAATCTGTGGGTCCTTTAATACCAAGATAAAAGAACGCTCCTAATCCAACTAAAAGTAAAACTCCAGCTATGGCTGCAGAAGGAACGAAACCGCCTATTGCAAAGGAAGAAAAATAATACATCTATAAAACTAAAACTAGTTTGATAATATCAATAAAAAATAGGTATTTGTAAAAAATTTTGACTCGAAGACAATTAAATAATATCTGTTTTATGCCACTAAAGTCGAATCTTCGTTATCAGCAGAAATTCTTATTCTTTCTTCCAACTTAGGACCATATAATTCATTTCCCCAGATTTCAACTCTTGAATCATTTGGGGCCATAAAAGTAAGAATGTCAGTTGGGAATAAAACTCTTTCTAAGAAAAAATTTGATGGACCAATACATCTCAAGACAACCATCCTACAGCCTTCATTTTTGTAAGAAAACTCAACCATCTCTAAACAGCAAAATATAAATAATTAAACACTATTAAGCACTAAAAAAAATGTATAAAAAATTACTGAAAAAAAAGAAATTTAGAAAATGCTACAAATTCAATCCAGCCTCAACTAACTTTCTTTCTTGATCAATTAATAAAAGCGCATAGGATTTTATAACATCAAAACTTTTATGAGGAATTGAGACATTGAGCATTCTCAAGAAATTAGATAAATTTTCATCTTTAAGGGCGTTACCTTTTTGTAAAAACATTTCTTTTTCCTGATTTGTTTTCCATATATTCATATATTCAATCTTCAATGGCTTTAAGTGCCAAATATTGTCTATTAAACTCCAAATATCTAAATATTCTTTTAGGTTGTTTTGAATTTTTAATACATAAGATGATTCATGAAGACTCAAATCTGTTGTATTTATGGATCTATCATTTATGTCAATAGAATAAGGTTTTATTCCCAAAAACCATCCCTCAAGAATTAATAAATCAGGATTATCTAATCTCCAATGAGATCTATCTCCTAAACCATTTCTTAAAGATTTATCGAAAACTGGTACATTTAATTCTCCATTTATCTTCCAATTTAATAATTTTTCATGCATTAATTTTACTGAGTGACTTCCAGGAAAACCTCTTGAAACATTCCAAGGATTATTCTGAATTGCTAATTTCATTTCATTTGAAGGGAGATAAAAGTCGTCAATTGAAATAACCGCAATTTTGAAGTTAAATTTTAACGATATAGCTTCGAGCCATTTACCTAGTGTTGTTTTACCTGTGCCAGGAAGAGCTGAGATTCCAATAATTTTTCTATCAGAAAAATTATTATGCAATTTATAAGCCTGAGATAAAAGAGGTAAAGCCAAACCCCAAATCCAATCATCATTTACCTTATTGTTCCAATATTGATCAATTGAAAGAATGTTTCTTTTATTATTCCAAAAATTGAACCAATCATCCAAGGATTCCCAACCAATATCAACAATTAATTTTTCAAATTTTTCAAGAGGAAAATTAATATCTAAATCTTTCATCTTTCTAACTTAGTTCTCTATCATTTATTAATTTATTGATTTCATTTTTCCAACCATATCCATTTGGTTCAGAAGCCAAAGTAAATTCCAAATCTTTTAATTGATCTAGTAAATTTGAGTTAGGTCCATTTATTCCAGGAATAACTATTTTAATATCTGAGTTTAAAAGTAGAGGCAAATCATTTGGAGAATCGCCTAAACCTATAATTTCAATATTATGAACATTTGAATATTCTTTAAGAGCCTTTATTGCTTTTCCTTTATTCGATTTTGTAGATAATAAGTGACTCATTCTATTGCCCTTAAAAATATCAACATTAAATTTTTTACAACAGATATTAATTTTCTCTTCTAAAAAACTTGGCGGATTTAAAAAAGGCATGCTCCAGTGTCTATCACGCATTAAATTCAATGATTTGCCTACTAAACCTGTAAGCTGAGTGGCTTCTTGATCAGTGAGATTATTAAGAGGAGTAAGTTTGTAATCAATTTCTTTAGAAATAAAATTTAGGATTTCTTCAAGAGATTCGTACTTTATTCCAAGAATAATTTCTCCATTTACTCTTTTAAGAGATTCACCATATATTGCCGCACCATTCTCAACAATATAAGGATCCGTCAAGTTAAGTTCTTTTCTAATAACTTTTACTTCAGAAGCGGTTTTGCTTGTACAAAGAATTACGGGTATAGACAATTTTTGTAGTTTTTTTATAGTTTCTTTAGCAGGTGATAAATCATATGAGTGATCCATTAAAGTACCATCTACATCACTTACTACCCAAATAGAAGAATTTTCTATCATTTTTATAAAGCACTAAGCCAAATCACTTGAAAAGGATCAAGACTAATATTTTTGCAATTGTATTTATTTGTTGTTAAAAAATCATGGGTATTGAAATCATTATCAATTATTTTTGGTAGATCATTATCATTCAATTGATAATTAATTTTATTTTCAGTCATATTATGGATTGCAAAAACAGACCCAGGTCCTATACCTCTTTTGATTACAACAATATCACTTCTACCTTTAGACAAACAATTCATTTGTGAACAAGGGTGAAATTGCTTTAATTCTGATCGGACGTCCATAGCATTACGAAGATATTTTAAGTTTTTATTAGCATTAGATTCAGGATTATTTAAAACAGCTGAAAGATTTTCTGATTTAAACTTTTCTCTATTTAGATCTCTTCTTTGACCTGTCATAGAAAAACTTTTAATATCATTTTCTGAAGCTAGTAATGCTGGCAAATAAAATGCAGGGACCCCTTTAAGAGCCATTACTAATAGTTGACTCAAAATAAATCTCTCATATTGAAATCTTTTAGCATCTCTACTGGAGTCTTCCATTGCACTCCACCAACTAATATTCAATTCATAAGGTTTATCATCACCATTTGATAAACGTCTATGACTTACTAATCCTCCTCTTTTCTCACAATTAATTAATAAATCCTTAATTCTCTGCTCATTCATTAAACCCTCAAGAGCTCTTAGCCCAACGCCATCGTGCGATGCAGTGAAATTAAATAAAGTGGTATCTTCAGGTAAATTGGGCCAATCAAAAATCCATGAGTTTAGAATATCAGCTCTTGAAGTAATAATTGCCTCTAGGAGAAGAGGAGGCAATGGGAAATTATATGCCATGTGGGCTTCATCATCAGGAATGAGATAAGATAGATTCTCTTTCTGAGGAACATTGGTTTCTGTTATTAAAACTCCATCATCAAGAAGATTATTTAAAAGAACTCTTAAGAGTTTCACAATTGAATGTGCTCTAGGTAAATGTAAGCATGTGGTCCCTGATTCCTTCCATATAAAACCTACAGCATCAAGCCTTAACCATTTAATTCCATTAGATAAATAAGTAGTAATTAAATTTAAGAACTCAAGAGTCATTTTAGGATTATGCCAATTCAAATCAATTTGATCTGGCCCAAAAGTTGTCCAAACTTGTTTAGGACCATCATCAGTATTTATTTGAGAAAACAAAGAGGAACTTCTAGGTCTCACTACATTTGACCAGTCAAGATTTTGTTCCGGTGAAAAAACATTTGATATACCTGGTTCTTGGGATTTAATAAATTGTTGTACCCATGGGTGAGATGATGAGACATGGTTTAGTACCAAATCAGCCATCAAATCATGATTTTTAGAAATACTTTTGAGGTCATCCCAACCACCGAATTTTTCTTCTAGAGAATCATAACTTGACACTGCGAAACCTCCATCACTTGTAGATTTCAAAAAAGGAAGAATATGTACAACTTTAGAAAGACTTCCAAAATGTTTACTTAATAAATTCCTAAGAGTTATTAACGTTGCCTCACCATTTTTATAAATACTATCTGCATAAGTTATCAAAACTGAATGAGATTCATTCCACCTTTCCTTATCTCTTATTTCTTCATAAGCAGATTTCTCTGAGAAATCATCTAAAATCTGTAATAATTGGTTTGAGATAAAATTAATTTCTTCTGTAGTATGATTTGAATAAATTGTTTTTAACAATTTATCAATTTTTAATCTATCTAATTTTTTCTCTGAATCAATTTGCTTCACTTTGAAAAAATCATCGAAGTATTAATACCATTCTGCACATCAATTAGAAAATGGACTTTCAACAAGGTTTAATCACAACAATACATGAATATGGAGTTACAGGAAATTTACTTAAAGAATTAAACAAAAGTCTTAAAAGAAGATCAACTAGCATTTTAATACCTTGCTTATATGAAGAGTTTGAGCGTCCAGCATTAAAAGATATTAGAGGTGTTTTAAAAAACCTTACAGGCTTAAATGAATTAGTAATTGCTCTCTCCGCAAAAACTGTTGAGCAAGTTAAGTCAGCAAAATCATTTTTTGACTCAATGCCATTCCCAGTTCATGTTCAATGGACTAATTCTCCCTCTGTAATTGAGCTATTAAAAAGCCAAGAAAAAAATGGATTAGAACTTTTAGGAACTCCAGGTAAAGGATGGGCTGTATGGCAAGGCATTGGAGTTGCGACTAGAAAATCAGAAGTTGTTGCTCTTTTTGATGCTGATATAAGAACTTTTAGTCCTTTATATCCTTCAAGAATGATACTTCCACTTCTGGATGAATCATATGGAATATCATATGTAAAAGCTTTTTACAGTAGATTATCTCTGGAAACACATCAATTGCAAGGTAGAGCAACAAGATTATTCGTGGGTCCTTTATTGGCAAGTCTTGAGCAGTTAGTTGGTAAGGGTCCGTTTTTACAATATCTTCAATCTTTTAGATATCCATTAGCAGGTGAGTTTGCTTTTACTAAAGACCTTGCTATGAATTTAAGAATTCCTTGTGACTGGGGTTTAGAGATAGGTTTATTATCAGAGGTTTATAGAAATGTAAGGACCTCCAAAATAGCCCAGGTTGACCTAGGTTTATTTGATCATAAACATAAGAATATTGGTGATTCTTCTAAAGAAGGATTGCAAAAAATGTGTACAGAAATACTTTCAAGTGTTTTAAGAGGTCTCATGGAACATCAAGCCGAAACATTAACTAGCACTCAACTAGCAACTTTAGAAGTTCTCTACAAAAGAGTTGGAGAAGATCGGGTAAAACAATTTGGATTAGATTCAGCAGTTAACCAACTTCCATATGATAGGCACGAAGAAGAATTATCCGTACAAAAGTTTGCGAAACTATTAAGACCTGCTACAGAAGATTATCTGGCTTGTCCTACTACACTTCAATTACCAAGTTGGTCAAGAGTTCTATCTTGTGAGAATAAACTGCAAGAAGATTTAGCTATTGCAGGGTCAAAAGACATACAGATAAGTGAAAAAGAATTAATTAAAAACTTCTAAAGCAAAAAATACCTCTGAGCCATTGGGACTTCATCAAGGGGTTCACAAGTAAGAAGTTCTCCATCAGAAAAAACTTCATAAGTTTGAGGATCAACCGAAATATTTGGTAGTTTACTATTAAGTTTTAAATTTGATTTATTGATATTTCTGGTATTTTCTACTGCAATACATTTCTTTTGTAAGCCTAATTTATGCGGAATATTTTGTTCAATTGAATTTTTACTTAAAAAGGTAAAAGAACTCTTAATTAGAGATTGGCCGAAACTTGCAAACATAGGTCGACCATGTACAGGACCTGGAGTAGGAATTGAAGCATTTGCATCACCCATTTGGGACCAAACTATAGATCCTCCTTTAACAACTAATTCAGGCTTTACTGCAAAAAAGGAAGGTTTCCACAACGCCAAATCCGCAATTTTACCCTTTTCTATAGACCCAACATGTTTATCAATACCATGAGCTATTGCAGGATTAATTGTGACTTTAGAAATATATCTCTTTACTCGATAATTATCGTTTCTATCTGAATCCTGCGATAGCGGGCCCCTTTGGACTTTCATTTTATGTGCGGTTTGAAAAGTTCTTGTAATCACTTCACCAACTCTTCCCATAGCTTGAGAATCACTAGCAATAATTGAAAAGGCACCTACATCATGCAAGATATCCTCAGCTGCAATAGTCTCTCTTCTGATCCTTGATTCAGCAAATGCAATGTCTTCTGGGATTTTAGAATCTAAATGATGACAAACCATTAACATGTCAAGATGTTCTTCTAATGTGTTCCTTGTATAAGGTCTTGTTGGATTTGTGCTACTTGGAAGAACATTTTTTTCTCCACAGATTTTAATAATATCTGGAGCATGACCTCCACCTGCTCCTTCGGTATGAAAAGTATGAATAGTTCTTCCTGCAATAGCGTTGATGGTATCTTCAACAAAGCCTGCCTCATTCAAAGTATCAGTATGAATACATACTTGTACGTCAAACTTATCTGCAACATTTAGACAGGAATTTATTGTAGAAGGAGTGGTTCCCCAATCCTCATGAAGCTTCAATCCACATGCACCAGCTTCAACCTGATCAATAAGATTGCTCTCGTTTGTTGAGTTTCCTTTTCCAAAAAAACCTAAATTCATAGGAAATGCTTCTGCAGATTGAAGCATTCTTGCAATGTGAAAAGAACCCGGAGTACAAGTAGTAGCATTTGTGCCAGTTGCAGGTCCAGTTCCTCCTCCCAACATGGTTGTAATTCCAGAGGCTAGTGCTGTCTCAATTTGTTGGGGACAGATAAAGTGAATATGGGTATCTATTGAACCTGCAGTAAGAATATGCCCCTCTCCAGCTATTACTTCTGTTGATGCACCAATAACAATATCAATATTATCCTGGATATCAGGATTGCCAGCCTTACCAATTTCAAAAATCATTCCATCTTTTATACCCACATCAGCCTTAATTATTCCCCACCAATCTACGATCAAAGCATTTGTTATTACGGTATCTACAGCCCCATCAGCCCTTTTTACTTGAGACTGTCCCATCCCATCTCGAATAACTTTACCTCCACCAAATTTAACTTCATCTCCGTATGTAGTTAAATCCTTTTCTACTTCAATAAAAAGTTCAGTATCAGCGAGCCTTACTCTATCTCCTGTGGTAGGTCCGTAAGTTTGAGCATAAGTTTTTCTATCAATTTTATAAGACATAATTTTAACTATTTAAAGAACCATTAACTAATGAATTAAAACCATATACATTTCTTAAACCTGAAAATGGCACTAATTTGACATCTGTTATATCACCCGGTTCGAATCTAATTGCTGTTCCTGCAGGAATGTCAAGACGCATACCTTTTGTTATTTCTCGATCAAAAATTAAAGCCTTGTTTGCTTCATAAAAATGGAAATGAGATCCAACTTGCACAGGTCTATCTCCAGAATTAGAAACCGTTACTGTTTTAACATGCTTACTAAGATTTAGTACGATTTCACCTTCTTCAGGAATTATTTCGCCAGGAATTAAATTACTCATAACTAATTAATCGGATTGTGAATAGTAACTAATTTAGTCCCATCGGTGAAAACCGCTTCTATTTGAACTTCATCAACCATTTCAGGAATGCCCTCCATAACTTGTGATTTTGAAAGCCAGGTAGTTCCCTCTGACATTAATTGACTTACACTTTTACCATCTCGTGCTCCTTCAAGAACTTGAAAACTTAAAAAAGCAATTGTTTCAGGATAATTAAGCTTAAGACCTCGACTGAGTCTTCTTTCAGCTAAGAGCGCAGCAGAAAAAATCAATAATTTATCCTTTTCTTGAGGTGAAAGATGCATAATAAAAAATTAATCTATAAATTATTAAAAAAGGTTCTTTCTGAACATAATTAATAATTCATAGAATCTTGTAAAGGCCATACACCTTGATATTTTGGCTCACAAAATCCACAAACAGACCTGATTTGTTTCCAAATACAAAAAAAACATTTTCTAGCATCTTGAGAAGAACTTCCTAGGAATCGTACAGAGATTCCATTTTCAAGGATTCCAATAGATAAATTATTATTAGTTTCATTGAAAATCTTTTTTATGTTTCCTACCAGATTATTTATTTTTGACTTGGAGAAATCTTTTTCGCAAATCCAAATTAATGATCCAAAAACGGGCATATAATCCATGCCTGACTTGGCCACAAAACTTGCCTTAGATAATTCAATCTGATCAACATATTCCCAATCATCAAGTAAATCATTATTTCTCATAATTTCTAATTTAGACCTGAAAACTCCACTCTCAATAGATTCTCCGGATGAAGATCTTCCAAGTCTTATTAAATCAGTAAATAAAAAACTTGAAGTTTCTGAAATAGATACTTTAAAAATTTGCTCATACAAACCATTTGCAAAGATGATTGTTTCTTGGGGAAGAAACTCTAAATGAGAATTGTCAAGAATGTTTATGAGATTCTTTTGCTTTGAAAAACTTCCTTTTGGATTGATTTTAGATCTTCCAACTGTTCCATATACTTTTTGAGCTGAAGAAGTAGTCAATAAAACCTTAGAGTTTTTTTCAAGATTTACCTCAAAATCGAGTAAATCACCTCCAACCAATCCCCCTGCAGTATGGAGAACAGGCAAAATGCATCTTCCCTCTTGATCATGAGTAGACTTTAACAACTTATAAGGAGAAGTTGATTTAGATTTAAAGATTGTTTTATCAGCATTTCCTAAACTTGCTTTATTATTGAAAAAATTTAAGAAACAATTACCTTCCCATGAAGTTTTAATCATAAATTGTTTTCTTTAATTACTAAATTAAAGTAACCAAAAATTTTGATTATGAGAATGAATAAACAAATTGTTGTAACTGATTGGATTAAGGAGAAACCGAAATTAGGTTCATTTTTAAAACTTACTCTAAGTTCAGATGAAAGAAGAATCTTAAGAGGTAAAAGAATAACTGATTGTGATCAAGAAATAATTTTACAATTACCTAGAAAGGGCAAATTAAATGATGGAGATATTCTTTCAACTAATGAGTCCAATTTCTATGTAGAGATAATTGCCAAAACAGAAGATTTAATTGAAATAAGTTCAAATTCTAAAATTGAGCTAATTAAAACTGCCTATCATCTCGGAAATAGGCACGTGGAAGTAGAAATCAGCGAAGGCATTCTTCTAACAAAAAGTGATTATGTTATTAAAAATATGGTTCTAAACTTTAAGGTTGATGTTAAAAATACGAAAAAAAAGTTTTTCCCAGAAAGAGGTGCCCATAGTCATGAGTAAAAGTCACTTATTAAAATATTTATTAATAAGTCCTAACTTACCAGTCGGAGGATTTTGTTATTCGGAGGGAATGGAGAGTTATCTTCAAAATAAAAATTTAACAGATTCAAATTCTGTAAAAGACTTAATCTTAAGTGAACTAAAAATTGGTCAGATAAGACTCGATGCAAGACTTTTACTAGATTTTTTTGATATTTTCAATGAGATAAACTGCCGCAAAGATTTAAATGGTAATTTGCAAAAGCTAATAAGTTTGGATAAATGGATCCTCTCATCAAAGGACTCTCTCGAAATGAGAGAACAACAAATTCAAATGGCAAAATCACTCTTTGAGTTAACCAAAGAATTTGGATTTGAATATCCATATGAAAATGATAAAAAAAACTCCTGGTCATTAGCATGGAGTTGGGCTTGTTATTGTTTTGAAATTACCAAGTTAGAAATGGTTGAGAATTTTTTCTATGCGTGGAGTGCGAATCAACTTAATGCTGCATTGAGAATTATTCCTATTGGGTCAACAAAAGCACAATTAATTCAGAGAGACTTATTAGAAACAATTTCAAAAGTTTCTAAAGAAATTATGGACAAAGAAATTGATGACATCTATTTTGGCAATGTAGGTTTAGCTATGGCACAACAAAATCATAATGATCTTTATACAAAACTTTTTAGAAATTAATTTATGAGCAGCAAATTGAGAGTAGGCGTTGCTGGGCCTGTAGGTTCAGGAAAAACTGCATTAGTAGAGACTCTATGCTTAAGAATGAAAAAAACTCATGAGATAGCTGTTGTCACCAATGATATCTACACTAAAGAAGATGCTAACTTTCTTATAAATAAAAAAGTTTTAGAGGAAGGAAGGATTATTGGTGTAGAAACTGGAGGTTGTCCTCATACAGCGATAAGAGAGGATTGTTCATTAAATAAAAATGCAGTTTTAGATTTAGAAAATAAATATAATCCTTTAGATTTTGTTTTTGTAGAAAGTGGAGGTGACAATTTAGCATCTAGTTTTAGTCCAGAACTTGTAGATTTATCAATATATGTAATTGATGTATCTGCCGGAGACAAAATTCCTAGAAAAGGGGGACCAGGGATAACAAGGTCTGATTTATTATTAATAAACAAAATTGACTTAGCAGATAAAGTTGGTGCAGATCTAAATATTATGAAAAGTGATACTGAATTCATGAGAAAAGGGAAACCTTGGTTTTTTACTAACCTAAGTAGCGGCATAGGAGTTGAAGAAATAACTCAATTTTTAGAATCACATATACCCAACAATCGAAACTAGAAAAATGTCCATTCCTAATATATTGGATTCAACAAAAAGTTACGACTGATACAAAACGAATCCTCACTCGTTAATAACTTTTACTTTATCCCCCTAATGAGGGTCAATTACCTAATTTATCCTAATTCATGAGAATTTCAAGGCGTATTTTGGCAGGTTTAGCTACTGCCTCACTTGCGGTCACCGCAACTTCCTGTGGTGGAGGCGGAACCTCCGGAAGTTTCGATGACACTGTAACCGTTGGTATTTTGCATTCGTTATCCGGAACAATGGCTATTTCAGAATCAACTCTTGTTGATACAGAAAAAATGGCTATTGAAGAGATAAATGCTGCTGGTGGGGTTAAAGTTGGCGGCAAAAGCTACAAAATAGAATACATAGTTGAAGATGGTGCATCTGACTGGCCAACTTTTGCTGAAAAATCAAAAAAACTTATCGACCAAGACGGAGTTCCTGTCGTATTTGGTGGATGGACATCTGCAAGTAGAAAGGCAATGTTACCTGTCTACGAATCAAAAGATGCGTTCCTCTACTACCCAATCCAATATGAAGCTCAAGAATGTTCTAACAACATTTTCTATACAGGAGCCACACCAAACCAACAATCGGAACCCGCTACAGATTTCATGTATAAGCGTTCCCCTGCAGCTGGTGGAGATTTCTTCCTTGTAGGTTCTGATTATGTTTTCCCAAGAACTTCAAACACAATCACAAAAGCTCAAGTAAAACAGTTAGGCGGTAAAGTAGTTGGAGAAGACTACCTTCCATTAGGAAATACTGAAGTTGCTCCAATTATTTCAAAAATCAAAAAAGCTTTACCAGATGGTGGAATAATCATTAATACTCTTAATGGTGACCAAAACGTTGCATTCTTCAAACAGATTCAAGACGCAGGTATTACACCTTCAAGTGGTTACTACGTAATGAACTATTCAATTGCTGAAGAAGAGATTAGTACAATTGGTCCTGAGTTTCTTGAAGGTCACTACGGTGCTTGGAACTACATGATGTCAATTGATACTCCTGCATCTAAGAAATTTGCTGCAAGTTTCAAGAAAAGATGGGGAGCAGATCGTGTTGTAGCTGACCCTCAAGAATCTGCATATAACATGGTTTACTTATGGAAACAGGCAGTAGAAGATGCTGGCACATTTGACGACAACGCAGTAAGGGAAGCCCTTGTTGGACAAAAGTTTGATGCTCCACAAGGTCCTGTTGAAGTTATGCCTAATCACCACTTATCTCAAACAGTAAGAATTGGGGAGATTAATGCAGAGGGTGGATTTACAATCCTTGAAGAGACAGGAGTTGTTCTTCCTCAAGCATGGAACCAAAAGCATCCAAGTTCAAAAGGATTTGCATGCGATTGGACAGATCCTTCCAAAGGAGAAAAGTATAAGCTTTAATCTAATTAAAACCTATACTTCAAAATAAAAGGAGGTTAAGGCCTCCTTTTATTTTATATAATCAAATATTTTCTTTTTCTAAATTGGAGTTACTTCTCGATAGTCTTTTTAATGGTGTTGCAATCGGATCTGTACTACTTGTTGCTGCATTAGGTCTAGCAATTGTTTTTGGTCTTATGGGTGTAATAAATCTTGCCCATGGAGAACTTATGATGCTTGGGGCTTACACAACATACGTAACACAATTAATTTTCAAATTACCTATATTAAAACCTTTCTACAATTCATACATAATAGTTTCTATTTTCCTTGCTTTTATTGTTAGTGGAGTAGTAGGTATTCTCCTCGAAAAAACTATAATTAGAAAGCTTTATGGAAGTCCACTAGAAACACTTCTCGCAACTTGGGGGGTAAGCTTAATTCTTCAACAATTTGTCAGAAGTGTACCTTTAGCTTATGGGACCGGCCTGGTTATAAGTCTCTTAATTGGTTTATTCTTACCAACATCATTCCCTTCAAAAATTAAAGAATCAATAAATTTCAAATATTTTAAATTTAGTTCTTGGCTATTTGCTGCTTTAATTGGGGTCCTGACAGGTAGCGTAATCTCATCTTCTGTCAGCAAACTTAGTAGAGCAAGCGCTCGAAATGTTGATGTGACAGCACCCTCATGGATGAGAGGTCAAGTAGAAATTATAGGCACTGCATTTCCTAAAACAAGATTAATGATAATTGTCATTACTCTAATCTCTGTAATAGCAATAACATTATTTCTTAATCAAAGTGCTTGGGGGATGCGTATAAGAGCAGTTACTCAGAACCGACAAATGAGTGATTGTCTGGGTATATCTACTGAAAAAGTGGATATTATTACTTTTGGAATTGGATCTGGCTTAGCAGGAGTTGCTGGGGTAGCAGTATCTCTTTTAGGTTCTGTAGGACCGAATGTTGGGGGAAACTATATTGTTGGTTGTTTTATGGTTGTAGTGCTGGGAGGAGTAGGAAATTTATTAGGAACAGTACTTGCTTCATTTGGAATAGGGATAATGACTGATTTAATTGGAGCTGGAAGGCTCTTATCAATATGGCCAGATATGCCTTTACCTTTATCAAACACGATTAACTTTTTTGCAACCACAAGTATGGCAAGAGTAATGATATTTGCACTAATTGTTATATTCCTACAATTTAAACCTACAGGTTTATTTCCTCAAAAAGGAAGGATGGTTGAGAACTAATGTCTTTAAGTAAAATTAAATTTGATAAAAAAATAGTATTATCATTCTGGATAATTTTAATAGCCTTAATTATTGCAGCACCAGCTATACTCCCTGTATTTAGACTAAACCTTCTAGGTAGATACTTATCCTTATCCATTGTCGCACTTGGTGTAGATCTCATCTGGGGATATACAGGTTTACTAAGTCTTGGACAAGGTATATTTTTTGCACTAGGTGGATATTGTGCAGCAATGTATTTGCAAATAACCAGCTCCTCTGAATTTCCAAATAATATTCCTGAATTTTTTGCTTTATATGGTGTTGAAAAATTACCTTTTTTCTGGGAACCGTTTAGATCGCCTGTTTTTACCTTCTTCTCTATCTGGATAATTCCAGCATTGGTTGCTGGTTTAATTGGATTTCTTGTTTTCAGAAATAGAATCAAAGGGGTTTATTTTTCTATACTTACTCAAGCTTCTCTTCTTGTATTCTTTAACTTCTTTAATGGACAACAAAAACTTATAAATGGAACAAATGGATTAAAAACAGATGTAACAATACTATTTGGTCAGATGGTAGGCTCTGAGTCTATGCAAAGAATATTCTTTTGGATAACCGCCATACTAGTAATAGGAGCATGGTTTTTTGCAAAGTGGGTAGTTAAAGGAAGATTTGGAAATATCCTTATAGGAATACGAGATGATGAACCAAGAGTTAGGTTTACAGGATACAACCCAGTTATATTCAAGACGATAATATTTTCTATTGCAGGAGGACTCGCAGGAATTTCAGGAGCTTTATATACCGTTCAGTCTGGAATAGTATCCCCTCAATTTATGACGGTTCCATTTTCTATAGAAATGGTTATATGGGTTGCTGTTGGAGGAAGAGGAACTTTATTGGGAGCGATACTAGGAGCAGTTTTCATCAACTATGCAAAAAGTCTTGTAAGTGAAGCTTTACCTGCTAGTTGGATGTTTATTCAAGGAGGGTTATTTATATTGGTTGTAACAGCTCTGCCAGAAGGAGTTTTAGGATGGATTCAAGGAGATGGTCCTAGGAACCTTCTTCAAAGATTTGGTTTGAAAAGGAAGATTGAAACCTATCCAAGCTTAGAAGTTAATAATAAGGAGGGGAATAATGAATAATAAAGATCTTTTGAATTTAATAGATATTACTGTTAGTTTCGAGGGTTTTTTAGCTCTCAACAAACTTAATTTAAATTTGAAGAAAGGAGAATTAAGAGCTGTAATAGGACCAAATGGCGCAGGTAAAACAACATTTCTTGATGTAATTACTGGAAAGGTTAAGCCAACAAATGGTGAGGTGATATTTAAAGGGAAATCATTAGTAGGTAGAAAGGAGCATAAAATAGCTAGACTTGGTGTTGGAAGAAAGTTCCAAAGTCCAAGAATCTTTGAAAATCTAACAGTTAAAGAAAATCTTGAAATATCGGTGACAACTCCCAAAAGTCCCTTAAACCTTATAAATAAAAGTATTAAGGATGAACAGCTTAATGAGATTGATCGTCTAATGAAGATTGTTAATTTAGCTCAAAAAGTTAATTCTAAAGCTGGATCTTTATCACATGGCCAAAAACAATGGCTCGAGATAGCCATGTTAGTAGGTCAGAAGCCAGATTTAATGTTAGTTGATGAACCTGTTGCCGGTTTGACTGATGAAGAAACTGATCTTACAGCTGATTTATTAAAATCTTTATCGGGAGAAAATACAGTAGTGGTAATTGATCACGATATGGAATTTATAAGAAGACTTGATAGCAATGTTTCAGTATTAAATCAGGGCACAGTATTATGTGAGGGAACGATGGAAACCATACAAAAAGACAAAAAAGTTATTGATGTTTATTTAGGAAGACCTGAGGACTAGTTATGGAAAATTTACTCGAAATAAAATCCTTAAATACTTACTATGGCGAGAGTCATATTCTTAGAGATGTAGATTTAAATGTTAAATCAGGAGAAATGGTTTGTTTGATTGGAAGAAATGGAGTTGGCAAAACAACTTTATTGAAATCACTAATTGGTTTGTTAAAACAAAAAAAAGGCGATATCTATTTGATTGGAGAAAATATCAACAGAAAAGCACCTCATCAGAGGGCTAGAAAAGGAATGGCTTACGTTCCTCAAGGCAGAGAAATTATTCCGTACCTATCAGTTGAAGAGAATCTTATGTTAGGAATGGAGTCTCTACCAGGTGGATTATCTAAGAACAAGAAAATAGATCCATTTATCTATGATCTTTTCCCGATCCTAAAAGATTTTCTTCAAAGGAAAGGAGGAGATCTTAGTGGAGGACAACAACAGCAATTAGCCATTGCAAGAGCATTGCTAGGCAAACCTCAACTTTTATTACTTGACGAACCAACGGAAGGTATTCAGCCGAATATAGTTTTAGACATTGAAAATGCAATTAACCAAATAATTAGAAATACAGGAATTGGTGTTTTATTAGTTGAACAACATTTGCATTTTGTAAGACAAGCCAATAGATATTATGCGATGCAACGCGGAGGTATTGTTGCAAGCGGAAATACTAATGAGTTGAGTCAAGCGGTTATTGATAAATTCTTGAGTGTTTAATAGATTATTATTTTAAATTAATAAAAATCTTTAATCATTTTTCGCATCTTATAAGGTCTATACTGTTTGGATGCTCATTAATATACTTATTAAATTCCATTGCTAGTGTTCTAGCCTCGTAAGCGTCAAAAGCATAAAAACAACTTTCTAATCTTATATTTTGAAAATCGCGATAATGCACTGTGTATGGCTTTAACATATTATTTTTGTTCATTTAATTTGCTAAAAAGCAATTACTTATATTTCAACCATGCATAAATTAATAAGTTTAAAGCACAAATTTTGTTGTTATCAAAATATATTGACTTAAATTATGTATTTAAAAATACTTATAAAGAAAAAAAAGAAATTAATTTATTTTTTTTTTATTTTTGGAATCTTGCTTTTTACCTTCTATCAAAAAAACAAATTTTGATAAAATATATCCAAAAACTGGAATCCAAAACTTTTCATAAAAAAATTTCATAAAAAATTAAGCAGCTAATGATTCGTTATCTTCAATTTCAGTTTTATTAATTCGCTGCAAATCTACAGAATTAAATAAATGTTGAATGAGGAGAAAATCAAGTTCCCCTTTTAACAAATTAATATCGGATGAAAGGAGATCATCAACAAAATCATCAAAAGTTTCTGAAAGGGGATTCACAACTAAAAATTTATTTTTGTCATTATCATCGCATTAAGAATAAAAGTCAACCAAATTTGAATATTAATTTTTGAATTTTTTGTAAATTAATTAATAAAGTCTAAAAAATTAAATGATAAATATAAACAAGCAAAATAACAGGTTTAACATTAAGCTTAATGTTTTTGAATTAAATTTCATTTATCTCGCTTCCTTAATTTAACATCACTACTGATTTGCATTTTCAAAACGATAATACACATATTTGCTAAAAAGAAATTTAAAGAATGCATCATCAAACCTTTTAATATATTTATAGCAAGACTATTGATGTGCCAATTAGGAAAGAATCACTAAAAAAAATTTTTAAACGTAATAAATTTTTATAGATTTCAAATTTGATATTAATAGTAAATTTTAAATATTATTTTTTAATTAGCTCGAAGTAACCATTTTTATTTAATAAATACTTATCAAACCAAAGGCTTAATAGATTATCTAATCCTATTCCATTCATTTTATTTATTTGCGAAGTCTTATAGTCTGAGAGTGCAAGCAATAAATACGGAAAAATCATATCAGAAACCCCTTTTGGCAGTTTATCTAAAGGTATTCCATGCGCTCTATCCCATAAAATTTGCATATCCTGAGAGAACAAAGAACTCCAATAACTAAAATTACAATATAACTTTTCTGGAGGGAGGAGATTTACAGAAAAAATTGGGAGAGATGAATTCATAAGAATAAATATTTTATAGATTATTGAATTTAGATTTTTGAACTGATGAAAAATTTTTAATATGAAAATCTCCTATTAAATACAAATTTAATTTAACGCACAGTGCATCACTTAGCAACACCTAATTAAGTGTTATATTTATCCATCATTTCCTGAAATTTTAGGAATGATAAAAACTTTTTATAAGTTTGCAAGTCAAAAGTCTCCTGATTCTCTGCATTTAAATCGGTTGATTTTCCAGGAATAAAATGATTTCCTAAATTAGTATCAATTGAGGGTTTTGCATTATCTGTAAAGTCACCAGAATTATCAAATAAGTTTTTTGAATTATCGTGATTTGATTGATATGATTGAGTTTCTTTACCATTTTTTTTATTAAATATACCTCTTATAGAAAGTGCTTCTTCTACCAAAATACTTATTATTTTTGAATTGCTTAAATTGTTTTCTGTGCTTAACTTTTCAATTATTCTCATAACATCTTCTCTAGGAATAAAACCAACTCTTTTTTTCTTGGTAGGCATTTAAAAATTAATTAAAGTTCAGCACTTGACTGTAATAAGTGTTGCACTATATTCATTATAAGTCAATTTAATGCTAATGATTTTACCAACAACATTACTCTTAGGAGCCCTTGGATATCTTTTCTATACTTCAAAAAAAGAACTTTCATTAGATCACCATGAACTTATAGAAAACCAAAAAGAGAATGATGATTTGTATAAAGATTTGGAAGATCTATTTATTTAAAATTACCGCGTATACATTAAAGAACTTTGTTTCTTGACTAAAGATATACAAAATCTTAAACATAATTAGAATTAGATTAAAAAGCTATTAATTAAATGACTGTCCATCAAGATTACGAAATAAAAATCAATCTAAATGAATTGATCGAGAAGAGAATTCCATGTTGTGATTTACTTCATCCAGATCATTGTCTAACAGAAAAACAAGTCTCTGAAATTGCACATGATATTCGTATGGATTTAAATTTGCATGATCTTTATAAGCAAGTGGATCAACATATTATGAATTATGTAAATGCAGCAGGAATTGATAACAAAGATCATTGGGTTGAACCTCATCTTCCAGATTTGGAGAGAGATTTAAAAGAAGAAGTTGGAATAGAATTTGATTAATCTTTTTTTCTTACAAAAGAAATCAATATATGTATTTTTTTTCCAAATCATCTATTAATTTATAGATACTTTCAGCTGATCTCTTTCTTTTTTTTAATATTCTCAGTACTATAAATCCAATCAATAATGCAAAAATAGGTGTAAAAATTATAATTTCATGATTCATAATCATCAAAGAGAAACCTATTATTTAAATTATTAGAATTTCCGAATCAATAAAATAGGTACTTTATACAAATATCCTTCGCTATAAATAATTAAGATATTTTATAAAAAAGTGAATAGATACAATTTTTTTCATAAATTATGTAGAAATAAATTTTAATTCAATAAATATAATGATTAATTATTTTGCTTTAACAGTAACTGAGATGGGGATCGGTAAAATAGAGTTAGCAGTTATTGGCGTAGTAATTTTAATATTTCCAATTTTATTTGTTTATGCTTCTAAAAACCTTGATGCGAAGGGAGTTTTCGAATGGATGATGGAAAAACCAAATGATTGGATAGGTAAAAAATAAGACTCATAAAATATACATTTTCTAGTTAAACTTCAAATTTTCTAAATTACTAATATCGAAATCATAAACCTGGCAATTATTTTCTAAATCATTAATTATTGAATTTTTTAGTAGAGAATAATCTATCAACTTATTGAGTTTATTATTTTTAAATTCCTTATTAGTTTCTCCAATAGCAAATGCCAAAGCTCCTTCATAAGAGATGCCGAATTTGGTAGTGTTGCAGTAAGTTCTAGTGAACTTGTTAGAAATCTTTTTAGTATACTTTTCAAGACTTTTTGAAGAAGTATCTAATGAGTAAACTGGAGTACTAAAAAGAAAAAGCAAAGTTAAAGTTAATATCGCAAAAACTCTTTTAATCATAATATTTCATAAATTGCAGATTTAATATAGTTTAGAATTTAACTCTGCCGACTATGTTTTATTAAAAATATAGAAATTAAAAATTAATTAACCACAATCGCTAATTCATATTTTTGAAGATAAAAACTCTCTAAATGAGTATTTTATGGTTTGAATTTTTTTTGGTAGTTTTTTAAAAAAACGCCTAAATGCTTTTGGCATGATAAAAAATCCATTTCAATAATTAATAGATAACAAATAATACATTGGTAATCAATAAATAAATTAATTATTAAATATATGGATTGAGCTATGGAAATGTTTTTGAACATGAATTACTGTTTAATTAAGTATTAAATACAAAATTAATATGGCGCTACCAGAACTGATTTATGCTCCTATAGATGGCGGAACAATCCATAGATATGAAATTAGTGGTGGCAAGAGAAAATTTTTAAGATTTATAGGCTGTTATTTGGGTCAATGCAATTTCCACAAAAATATTGATGATGCTATTGCTTACATAAAAAATTTGAAGGAATCACAAAAGATACAAAAAACATGAAATAAAGATACATAAATGCGACAGAGACTCAATATTTTTCGATAACAAAATAATTATTGCTACAAATAATAGAGAATTTTCTTTTTATAAGAAATTGATTATTTACTTGGGTTATAGTTCCGAAAGATAAACAGTCATAAAAAAAAAGAAATTAATTTATGGAAAACAGACAAATTAATTTTTTTAAATCAAAAGACTTTAATACCGTTCTTAAGCCATTTAAAAAAGGAACGGTAGTAAAAATTGACTCGTTTGATATTAGAGAAAATCAAAAAGAATTAAATATAGGTTTATTTGGTTGGTATGCAATTTGTCCCTCTAAAGAGCTAAAAAAAAATAAGCTATATTATTTTTCACTCTATGATGAGCCTCTTGTTCTTTATAGAGATGAAAATAAAAAAGTTAGGTGTATTAAAAATATTTGTCCACACAGAGGGGCCTCCTTTTTTGGAGGGACAGTATCAGATGGGGTAATAACCTGCCCATATCATGGAGCTAAGTTTTCATCTGGAGGAAGTTGCCAAAATCTCAACAGAATTACATGTCGCCATATAGTCGATAATAACTACGATAACTATGCCAAAAGAATTCATTTATCTCAATACAAAACTTCAGAAAAAAATGGATATATTTTTGTACATTTTTCTAAAAAATCTGAGACTGATTTAAATAATATAAGTGAAGATACACCTATAAGTAACTACGAATTATATGAAAATGGGTTTTCACATAAGGATTATGTCTTTGAGGAGGTACTAGTTGACTTCAAATGTGATTGGTCAAGGATTATTGAAAATCATCTAGATATCCTTCATATCTTTTGGGTTCATGGCGATACAATCCCCGATAAAGATGTTAATAAAAACGTACTTGTTAGTTTTAACCAGAAAATTAATATTAATCCCAAATACATAGAAAGTATTTATTATTACAAGAATGACCCTACAAAAGAATTTATTCGGATAAAATACATACCTCCAGGAAGGATATTAATCTACAAAGGCGATCCTTCCGCATCAAGATATTTACAAGTTTTAGATCATATTCCTCTAGGAAACAACAAAGCAAGAGTAATAGTTAGACACTATAGGAAATTTCTACAAAATAAACTACTTAATAACCTCTTGTTATTTAAAGAGACTCAAAGAAAGATTTTTTATAAGATATTCGATGAGGATTATATGATTTTAAAAACACAAACATATAATCACGATATGGGATTTATAAGTAAGGATGAAATAAAATTATTAGGAGAAGATAGGATAATAAATTATTTTTGGAAGTGGTACAAGAAGTCTGAAGATAAAGATGAACCGTGGAAAAATACTAACAAATCCCAAAATCTTGATGTATATGAAAAAGTGATATTGAAATATCCACCTGAGATAAAGAAATTAGAAATTGAAAATAATCTTGATATTATTAGAAAAACATTTGTAAGATTTGCTGCTCCGCTAATATTTTTTATGTTAGTAATATAATTTATGAAGAAAGTAAATAGACCTTCATGGTTGAATTGGCTTTATCTCTTTATTTTTATTTTGAGCTCTATTCAATTGATTATATTTTGGAGTAATAAGTTTTAGTGTTAAATAAATTTTGGTTTGACGCAAAAAATATAAATTGTTTTAAAAATGACTTTAGAGTAATTAAAGATTTAAATTTAAAGATAGGGTATTCAGAAAATGTAATATTAATTGGACCAAATGGTTCAGGTAAATCATCCTTAATTGAAATAATTAATAGAAACATATACCCAGTAGTAGCTAATGAATCAAAACTGAAGATATTTGACAAAGAACTTATAAATTTGTGGGAACTAAGAAATAAAATAAGTACCGTAAATAATGATATAAAAAAAAGAATAAATCCAAATTTACAAGTTTTTGATTTAATCTTGAGTGGACTATATGGAAGATATTGTTACGTACAAAATAAATCTGAAAGAGATTCTTATAAGGTGGAAAAAATCATCAAGAAAATGAATATTACTAATTTATCTAAAAAGAATTTTTCCTACTTATCAGATGGAGAAAAACAAATTTCTCTCATTGCAAGGGCATTAATCAAAAAACCGAAAATCTTAATCCTAGATGAACCAATTGCAAATTTAGATTATAAATCAAAGTATTTTGTAATTGATAAGGTGAATGAATTATCAAAATTAAACACTAAAATTTTATGTGTCACGCATGATATTTCAACGATTACAAAAATTTATGACCGAGTCATTATGTTAAAAAATGGTGAGATAATCGCTGATGGAGAACAAAATAAGGTTATAAATAGTGAAAATCTTAATAAGTTATATGATATTCAAGTAGAGGTAACTAATAATAATGGAATTTGGAATATAAAAAGATTATCTAAATAACAATTATGAAAATCGCTATGGCAATAGAAAGAAATAAAAATTTTTTACTTTTTAAAAATGAAGAGGATTTTTTTTTAAATGAGGAAGAACCACATTTAGAACACACAATCCTACCTCCTAATGATCGATCTGAGACGAATGAAGAACTCCCACAATTAAAACAAACTTTATTTGCGCTCATCTAAAATAAAATACTTAGCAATTCTATATAAATTATATTCCTAAATACTATGTAAAGAAAAACTTCATTTATGTGATGATAATGAGAATCTATTGCAATAAGCATTTTTTTAGTGCATAATTGATAATAATTCTCATTATCATATTTAAATAAATGAATTTCCATAGTTATGGAGAATTCCCTTCAAAATCAGTAAGGATAATAACTGGGCAATCCGTATTAATAGATCCTTCATCAAGACCAAAAGGTACATGCCTGGAAGTTGAAAGTGGAATTGCAAGAGTTTATTGTCCTTGTGAAGAAACTGAAGGGATGACACTTGCATTTTTACAATCAGGTGATCAATTAAGAACAGACCTTTTATGTAGCGAAGGTGTTTGCGTTGAAGCACTAACAGATTTGTCTTTTCATAGCAATGTAAATATTGATGAGAATATTGGTTTCGATGCAGTAAATGAATGGACTTTGCAACTCCTTAGGATTAGGCACTTAGGAAATGCAGAACAGAGATTACAAGCGTTATTTTCAATACTAGTAAATCGTCTAGGTAGAAGATGTGGTCAATGGTGTGAGTTACCTTTTAGGTTAACTCATGAAAGGATTGGCGAATTAATCGGTTCTACACGAGTAACATCAACAAGATTAATTTCGAAATTAAGATCATCTGAGTTATTAATAGCTCCTATCGGGACGCAAACAGTAAGTGTTGCCCCTTCTTTTATTGAAACATCGCCGCTATAAAAACATGAAGGAATCACAATCACTCACAAACAATTTATTAATGGAAGTCTATTTTTTATCGAATAGACTCAGAAATATCAAGCAATCCTACAAAACCACAGAAAATAAAGCATTGAAGGAAAGGTTATTTACTGAAAACAAAAATATTTTTAAAAGAGTTAATGAGATTTATAAAATAGCTGTACTCTTAAATAAAAATAAAGAGAAAATCAACTTTTCAAATTTACTTTTTGAAATAACTAAAAGGACATTGAATGAAAATAAATTTGAAAGTAATTTATTTTTTCTTTAAATCACTATCTATTAATAAGATTGCCGAAGGTTGATTTGAAGCAAACTTTACCTTTCCTAGGATGTTGGCAAATTCATCTTCTGATTGTGTTTGAGCCTCTATAATTGGATCTAAGAATACGTTAGTTCTTGTATCTGAAATTCTTTCTGATATGGAATAAAGTTGTTGTAGAGATGAAGTTAAATCAGCCTCCATATTAAAAGAATAAGAAATAAGCTCCTCTATAGAATCCCACGTTTGAACAGGTGCAGGAATTTCATCTAATTTTACGCTTTGTCCTCTTGCGATTAAATAATCTGCAAATTTCTGAGCATGTTCCATTTCCCCTTGTGATTCACTTAGAAAATGAGAGGCAAATCCATTTAAATCACGTTCTTGAAACCATAGATAAATAGAAAAATATTGAACATTGGCATATCTTTCCATTGTTAGATGTTCAAAAATGTTATCCAACAAACTTTTGTCTATCGGTTGAGCAACAGCTCTTCCAGATGGACCAAAATTAACTAATTTTTTTGTTTTTAAGTTATTTTCATTCATTTTCGTATGAGTATCTAAAAAAATAATACAACATTTTGTATAAATTAGTAATTAATAAATTCTTTAAATTAAATTAAATAATATGATAATGAAAATCACTCGCAATACTGTAAATGAATTTAGAGTACAGTTTTTCTGAACTGCTTTTAAGTAATAAAATATATAAAAATAAAAAAAAGAAATGTAAAAAGAAAAAATGCTCTAATTGGAAGGGAGGGAAATGTAATTGCCTATAAATAAATTCTATATATATACCTTATGTGCTCCAGGATATAAAAAATAATAACTATTTTTATTTATAAAAAGAGAACATTTATCACCATTATTTAAGAGATTATTAATATCAGTTCTAACCCGCAATATGTTTCCATTAATAGTTACTTTATATATAAGAAATTCTCCAAGAAATTCTTTAGATATCACATTCGCATTTCCAGATTCTGATTTTTTAATTGAAATAAATTTAGGCGAAATTGACATACTTTTAATATTTGCAGATTGTAAAACTCCTGAACTATTTATTTCACCTAAACAAGACATATATGCATTACCATTTTTTTTGAGATTAATAATATTATTGCCCAAAATAAAACTACTAACAAATATGGTCTTGGGATTATTTAGAAGGTTAATTGGAGTATCAATTTGATGAATTTTTCCATCCTTCATAACAGCGACTTTATCGCAAATTGACATCGCTTCTTCCGGATCATGTGTAACCATCAATCCGCTTGCATTACAACCTTTTAGAATATTAGGGAGTTCACTTCTCAATTTTAGTTTGACATGCATATCAAGACTACAAAAAGGTTCATCTAATAAAATAAAGTTTGTACCTGGAGCAAGAGCCCTCGCAATTGCGAGTCTTTGTTTTTGGCCTCCAGACAATTCATGTGGGTACCTTCCAACAAAATTATCGAGACCGACAACATTTAATAAATAATCAACTCTAGATCTATCTTTTTTGTTTTTCAAACCAAAAATTACATTTTCCAAAACAGTTAAGTGAGGGAAAAGTGCATAGTCTTGAAAAACCATACCAATATTTCTTTTCTCAGGACTAAGAATTTTTTTCCTATTTGAAATTTCAGTATCATTTAGAGAAATCCTCCCTTTAGAAGGATATTCGAACCCCGCGATTAATCTTAAAAGAGTAGTTTTTCCGCAACCAGAAGGTCCAAGCAACCCTAACAATTCGCCGTTTTCAATTTTTAGATTAATTTCGTTTAATATCCAATTTGAACATTCTCGCTTATCGTATTTATGATGCAAATCATCAATTATTAACGCATCATTTTTCACTAAGTTCTTCTTATTCAAATATATTAAGTTAGCAGAAAATATTCACCTAAAATATTCCATGTATAATTTTATACACCATTTAATTTTCAAATTTAATGAGAAAGTCTGAAAGAGCAGAAATAATACGCAAGGAACTCAAAAAGCTATATCCATCGCCTCCAATACCCCTTGATCATACAAATGCATATACTCTTCTAGTCGCCGTAGTTTTAAGTGCTCAATCAACAGATAAGAAAGTTAATGAATTAACAAAAAACTTATTTAAAGTTGCAGACAATCCAGAAAAGATGATGCAGCTAGGTATTAATGGCATTTACGAATACATAAAATTTTTAGGTCTATCTAATCAAAAATCAAAAAACATCTATAACTTATCTAAATTATTGATTGAGAAGCATAATGCTACGGTCCCAGATTCTTTTGAGAAGCTTGAATCTCTTCCAGGGGTAGGTCATAAAACAGCATCAGTTGTAATGTCTCAAGTGTTTAAAATACCTTCATTCCCAGTAGATACTCACATACACAGGTTGGCGCAAAGATGGGGCCTATCAAATGGCGATAGCGTAGTTCAAACAGAAAAAGACCTAAAAAAAATATTTCCTATTAATGATTGGAATACTTTACATTTGCAAATAATCTTTTATGGCAGAGAATACTGTACTGCAAGAGGCTGTGATGGAACAAAATGTTATTTATGTCGCACTCTTTATCCCAAAAGAAAAAAGAAATTTATATGTAAAAAGCCTTAAGAAATTTATATAATATTTAAATTAGTTTTTAATCATGAAAATAGCAATTACTGGTGCATCGGGGAAAACAGGTTATAGAATTTCCGAAGAAGCAGTTAAGAAAGGATATAAAGTAAGGCAAATCATTAGAAAGAATTCAAAAGTCTCAGCAGGACTAGAGCGTTTAGAAACAATTAGGGTTTCATTAGACAATAAAGGGGGACTTGATGAAGCATTTAAAGATATTGATGCCTTGATAATTGCTACTGGAGCGAGAGCATCATTAGATTTAACTGGTCCTGCAAAGGTTGATGCATTAGGTGTATACAGGCAATTAGAGAGTTGCAAAAGAGTTGGTATTAAAAGGGTTATTTTAGTTAGTTCCCTTTGTACTGGTAAATTATTTCACCCATTAAACTTATTTGGATTAATTCTTATTTGGAAGAAATTAGGTGAAAACTTTCTACGTAATTCAAATTTTGATTGGACCATTATTAGACCTGGAGGATTAAAGGAAAATGAAGATATTAAATCAGAAAATATAAATTATTCAAAAGAAGATACTCAAATTAATGGATCAATCCCAAGAAGATTAGTTGCGCAATGTTGTATAGATTCTTTAAAAAACAAAGAATCCATAAATAAATTAATAGAAATTACAAGTTCGAATGATAATAAAAAGATATCTTTTAAAAAAGCTATGCAAATGATTTAAAAGATGTAAATATATAAATTAAAACTATGAAAATAAATCCCAAAATTGACGCATTACAATTAATGCTTACTGATTTAAGAACTAGAAATGAGCCAATAAGACATAAAGCTGCATTTAAAGGCTGTCAACCAGAATTTCAAAGTCTTGTATCAAGATTAATAAAGCAGTTAGAGGAAGAATTAGTTGCTGAAAAACTTACTAACCGAGATAGTTAAAAAAATTAGATTACTTAAATGAACTTAAGTTATCTAATTTTGCTTGTTCTGAAAGTTCATCATATCCTCCAAAAAATTTATTATCCAAAAATATTTGAGGGAAAGTATTATGGCTACTTTGAGCCATTACTTTTTTAAAGCTCTCATCATTTTCTATTAAAGTAACTTCATGAGGGATAGATAAAGAATTAAGCAACCTAATTGCTCTTTTAGACCAAGGACAATCCTTTAAAATATATGCTTTTACACGTGATTCATTTTTTAATAAATCATTACTTGAGATATTAATAATTTTCTGTTCAAAAGAAAGTAATAATATATCAGTACCTTTTTTTACAATGCAACCCTCCTCAAGATGACCGCCAAAGACATTACATCCCTCATCTGCAAAACTCAAATGTAAATGAACATCTCCTTTATTAAAATGTCCGTTTAAAGAAACTATCTCTAGATTTCCCTCAAATTTATTTATCTCTTGATTACCTGGGCATTGAATACAAACTGTTCTAAGATTACCAACCACTCCAGAAACATACCCATATAAATTATTCGATAAAGAATATTCTTTAATTGAATTTATCAAATCAGATTCTGGAGATAGCTTTAGGCTATGAGGCTGCATTAGATATTAGATATTAGGAATAGTTTTGTAATATAAAACATCATCATCCATAAAGAGAAGTTGAGTTTATAATCTTTAGGAATCAGATTTAAATTAAATTTTAAAATCTAGCATCAAAAACTATTTAAAATTTTTACTAAAAATTTAAGTTTGTTGAGAGTGTAATATATTTTTATATACAAAAATTAATTTGTTATTAAAAAAAAATTTTAAAAATTTGGCATTGAATATTCCCAATTTATTATCAATATCTCGCCTTTTCCTTGTATTTCCATTAATACTTTTTTTAGAAATTAATAGACCAATTTATGTATTTATATTGATTATTATTGGCGGTTTAACTGATTATTTTGACGGGTTAATTGCAAGGAAATTTAATCTTAAAACCAGATTAGGAGCTATCCTAGATCCTTTAAGCGATAAAGTATTCTATTTAATTCCTCTGACCTTCCTTTGTAAAAATAATTTTATACCCTTCTGGTCATTGTCATTAATTTTATTTAGAGAATTAATTATCTCTAGCTTAAGGAACTCTACAAAAGACGGCTTACCAGCATCAATGTTAGGAAAATATAAAACATTTTTCTTTTTTATTTCAGTAATTACCTTTTTTACACCATTAAAAAATAGCTTATTGGATAATTTGGCTTTAATTTTTTATTGGCTAGGATTCATCCTGACTTTTGTTACTTTATTAGGCTATTTAAGAATTAAAAAGAATATTGTCTGAATTTTCATCAAACTCCTGACTCTTTTTATTATTAAAATCATTCACAAAACTATCCTTCAGACCATTAAGTAAATCAAAAGTTGGCGCCCACTCTAAATCACGTTTTATCTTAGAGATATCAGTCTGATAATGATTTAATCTAATTGGAAATCCCTTTCGAGACTTAGGATCTAATTTTTGATAATCAAATGTTCTTAAAGAAATCTCATTTTGGTTTAATCCAAGAACATTCGCACAGAAATAAATTAAACCCTTGATTGTCACTCCTTTTTCACCTGAACAATTGTAAATATTATTTTTGGAATTTTCAAAATTTATGCACCTAATCATTACATCAGTTAGATCCGAAACATGGCCTAGCTGAGTAATTAAAGAACCGTCCCCAGGAATTGGTATAGATTTTTTATTAAATAACCTTTCAAAAAACCAATTTTCAATTTTATTATAATTTCCTGGTCCATAAATGTAAGTAGGTCTAAAACTCGTAAAAGGAATTTTTTGGTTTTTTAACCAATTTTCTGTCTCAAACTTACCTTTATGCCTACTTTCCGGATCAATTGGATCAACTTCGGATAAGGGTAATTCACAATTATCTTTATAAACACCTGCAGAGCTTACGTATATATATCTCTGGAAAGAGTTATCTAAATTCTCTATAAGAAGTTTGGTTTGTTCTAACTCTCGTCCAGAAATATCAAAAACAACATCATACTTTTCATTTCTTAGCTTGAAGATATCTTCTGAATTATTTCTATCACCCTTAATTAAATTTGTTTTTTCAGGATTACTTTTATTACCTCTTGTAAAAATATGAATATCATAATTTTTACTTAATAACTTTCCAACCAAAGACTTACCAACAAATCTAGTGCCACCCATTACAAGAATTTTCATATTCGAAAAATATTTAACTGAAGTAGTAATCTTAAATAGAATTACATATTGAATAGTACTACTAATAAGTAATTAATGAAAAGGATGATTCTATGGACCTAATACCAGCAATTGATTTAATGAATGGTAAGTGTGTAAGGCTTTTTAAAGGCGACTTTAATAAAAGAAAAGACTTCACAAAAGAGCCTCATGAGCAAGCTAAATTTTGGGAAAGCGAAGGAGCAAAATATATACATATAGTTGATTTGGATGCTGCAAAAACTGGATCCCCAACAAACGATAAATCAATAAAAAAGATTGCAAAAACAGTTAACATACCTATTCAAATAGGTGGGGGGATAAGGTCTCAAGAAAGGATAGAACAATTATTTTCTTATGGTATTGAGAAAGTTATCATGGGAACCTCTGCAATAGAAAATAAAGAACTAGTTAAAGACTTATCAAATAAATTTCCTGGAAGGATAATTGTTGGGATAGATGCAAAAGATGGAAAAGTGAGTACAAGGGGTTGGCTTGAGCAATCTAATATTTTGGCCACAGATCTAGTAAAGGAGTTTTCTTCATTTAAAATTGCTAGTTTTATTGTTACAGATATAAATACAGATGGGACTTTAGAAGGGACAAATGAAGAATTCATAAAAAGCATACTTGAAATTACAGATATTCCAGTAATAGCCTCAGGCGGTGTTGGTTCAATTTCTGATTTATTATCGTTAGTAAAATTTGAAAACTCTGGACTCTTTGGAGTAATAGTAGGTAAAGCTCTATATGAAAATAAATTCACAATAAACGAAGCGAATAATGTATTGTCAGCAGAGAGATTAAATGACTTTGATTTAAACACAAATTACTACGCTTAAAAGAGTATAAAAATTCTATTAAGGCTGGTGTTTGCAGGAATTGTTAGTTAATTTTGAATAAGAGATAAGAAATCTAGTCTTGGAATTAATTTCAAAAAAATCAATATTGATTATTGCTCCAAGCTTAATAGCAGAATCTTTATCGCTTAAGTTAACATCACTAGACCAAAATTTAGAAATTAATTTTAATAATGGAACAGGTGATAAAACTCCAGATTTAGTTATATGGAATGTTCTTAATTTCCAATCAGAAGATCTTGTAAGGTTAGAGTTTTTAAAATTAAGAGAAAGATATGATGAGTCAAAGTTTCTTATAATTCTCTCTGGCGAACTTGTTTATGAAGCAAATAACCCTCCATCGTTAAATGCTGAAGGTTTTCTTTTAAATCCCAGTGCAGAAAAAGTTCTTGAATCTATTGATACCATTTTAAATGGAGGAAGGGTATTTGATATTGAAAATAATTCCCGAGTTCAATTAAACAAAAATAAGCCTCTCTCTTTTAGTCAAAAAATTCTAACTTCAGGTCTTAAACAAATCGATTCTGAAATTAATCATATATTCAAATATGTCAACTCTGATTCAACACCAGAATTTTATAAATTCATTTTAAAAGGAAGATTAAGAGAACTTATTACTGCAAAATCTTTTCTAATTTTCTTATGGGGTAATTCACTAGAACTTTATACAGAGGCGGTTTACACTGAAAATAAAATTAATCTTGAAAATAAGAACACTGTTTTCATAAAAGATAAAAACACCGCAGAAATATGGAATTTGATTTTAGATAGACTAAAAGAAAGGTATAGCTCAACTAACTTACAAGTTGAATTTAATAATTCATCATTAATTCTCTCTGGAATAAAAAAAGAATTCATTTCGCGACTAATTTGCAAAATGTTAGATGAGTTAGATAATTTAGTAAAAAATATTAAGGAAAACTATAAGGAGAAAGATTTTAAAGATGATTTAGATTCTCTTATAAAAGAACTTAAAGTTAATACAATTTCAAATATCACAGACAGTTATTTTCGATTAAAAAAAGGAGGCGAATCTATTTCAATAAATGATTTTATCTATAGTGAGGTAAGTTGCGAAGAGATAGATAGAGAATCACATGAATCAATAATGTTTATTGAGCCAATTATTAAAAATGAAGCTCTTGACTATGATGGGAAATTACTCCCTCTATATGAAACAGAATCGTTTTTGATCCTCGAAAATATAATTTCAAATTGGACAATAAGGAACTGTAATTTATTAGCCTCTGAAATCTTTAATATTTGTTCTTCTTGGCCTGAATTAAGAACTGTACTTATAAATCCCGAATTACAATCGACAAGAAATTTTGAAAGATTTAGAAATAATATTAATAACTACAATCGCTGGCATGACTATATTTATATGCCTATCTATTTGTATGAGAGTAAACGAGAATATATTGATATTATTGATAAAAAATTTACCCGTTACTTTAAAAATGAAAATAGGGAGAAAGAATTAGAGAATCTAGAATGGCTACAAAAACAAGTTACATTGTTAGTTGAGATAAGAGATGCAGTAGCACCGCAGTTAGAAGTTGCTGTAAAATATATCGGTAATCTTTTTGTAACTTTCCTTACAAAGGTCGTTGGCAAAGCTATTGGTTTAGTGGGGAAAGGAATCCTTCAAGGATTAGGAAGATCAAGTTCAAAGTAAGTTTTTAAACTTTAATGAAAATAATTCAATGGATCCTAATAGCATTAATTTTCTTAAGTCCATATAAAGCAAATGCATCTAGAGATTCTGATAGTTACGATGGCAACATCTTTCCTATATACGCGGGAAATGGGGCAATAGTTCCTCCCCAGACAACTCTTCAGGAATCATTAAAAAATAAAAGAGTAGCAGTTTTATTTTTTTATCTTGACGATAGCTCAGATAGTAAAGCTATGGCTCCGATAATATCTGGTTTAGATTTGATATGGAGAAATAATATAGATATAATTGCTCTAACTACTGATGAATTACAGGATAAAGAAAAGTCTGATCTTAGAAATGAACCTAATTATTATTGGAACGGATTAATTCCACAAACCGTGATTTTAAATAGCGATGGTGAAGTTAAATTTGATGAAAATGGAATGATTAATATCGATGAATTAAACAAAGTTATAGGAGAACTAAAAGGAATTAATATAGAAGATACGACATTTTCTGTAGAGAGTTTTAATGAATACAACAGTATCATTTCTGAAAAAAAAGATAAAAACAAAAATTAATTAAAAAATGATATTAATAAATATCCTCTTATTTCTTTTATTTTTTTTAATTCTTTCAGATTTATATATTAAAAACTCACCCAAATCAAAATTAAATCTGGTACCTATAAATTATAAAATCAAAAAAAAAGATGGTTTAAACGAATTAATTATTGATTTAAAAATAACTAATAAAAGTAAAACCAAAGAGACGATGGTATCTAATATAAATTTTGAATTAGATTTTTTTAAAAATAAAGGTAACGAATATTCCCAAAATTTTAATTATCAAGAAGATATTTATATATATGAAAATAATAAAATTAAGAATTTAAATAATTACTGGCCAACAACAATTATCAAGTCAAATTCAGAATTATTTGTAAGAATCATATATAAATTTAGCAATAATAATTTTAGAAAAAAAATAAAATATTTATGGTTAAAAGTATTTTGGGAGAACTATGGACATTTTGGTATTTCAAATAATGAGGATTGTTTTTTAATTAATTTAGATAGTCAAAAACAAAGGCCGAAAGAAGTTTCTGAAATTACTTTAAATAATAAATATAAAGCTTTTGCTATTAAAACTGATATACTTGGTTGCTTTGATAATCCAGTAAGTACTGTGATTGAATACTGCAAAGGAATTGTAGAAAAAAATGATATTTTAACAATCGGCGAGAGTCCGCTAGCGATTATGCAAAATAGATATATTTCCCCTAAAAATTTAGAATATAGTTTATTTTCGAAAGCTTTATGTTATTTTTTTCACCCTACAAGCAGTCTCGCAACAGCTTGCGGAATGCAATTATTAATAAATAGAATCGGAGTCACAAGAATAACCTTTGCACTATTAATTGGATTTCTCTTCAAATTATTTGGTATTAAAGGTATGTTTTATAGGTTAACTGGTTCAGAATCATCCCTCATTGATGATATAAGCGGCACAGTTACACCTTACGACAAGAGTATAGTTATGGGTCCTCTCAATTCGGATTTATTTTGTAAGGAGGTCTCGAACTATCTAAATATAGATGTTGCTGTTGTCGATGTTAATGATCTTGGAGGTGTGAAAGTCTTAGCAAGTTCAAGTAAAAAAGTAAATAAAATACTTAAAAGAAACTTATTATCTAATCCAGCAGGCAATGGAGATGAAAAAACCCCTATAGTATTAATAAGAGAAAAAAAGTAAATGAAAAAAGATACCTCTTATTCTTTTCAATCTAAAAAAGGAATGGAAGTAACTTTTGAAGAACTCCATATACGGCACATTAATCTTTTAATAGATATTAAAAATAAGGAATTGAATAATTGGTTTTTAAAGATGGCAATTATCAATACCTTTGATGACTTAAAAATCTTCTTGAATAATCTTAAGAAAAATAAAAATAAATGCATAATTGCTATATATGGAAACGAAATTATCGGTTATTTGAACATTTTCCCATTAAACAAAAAAGAGACTTGCTTAAAAATATCTAAGCCCAAGTTGATAAATAGCAAGTCTTCTTTAACCGATAAACAATTAACTTTAGGATTGATAAAAAAATCTATCTCAATAAAAGAAACCAAAACTTCAAGTTGGATAATTAATTCAGATATAAATAATGTTGACCTCATATCAAACTCAAGAGAATTAGGCTTTCAACCTTTAGGAGAGATAATCCTTTGGGATGGATCTGATCTAAATAAACCTAACAATCAAAATACAAATGCCTATACATTAATTAATGAATTCCAAAACATAAATAAACAAAATATATTAAAAATAGTTAATTTCATAAGATCAAATCAATCTCCCTTAATAAGAAATATTTTAGATTTTGATCAAGAGGATATTCTTAAAAGAAATAACTCTAAGAGTGGTGCCTTAATATATGAAAATTCAGTTTTATGTACAATTTTAAAAGATATTAATTATCAAAAAGAAGAAATTTATACTTTAACTATAAGTAGATATTGGGATGAGAGATTCAATTCAATTTTAAAAGAATTTATAAAAAGATTTTTTGAAAAATCACCTGTTTCATATTTAAAAACCTATAAAGAAAATTCTCAATTAAATGTTTTTCTCGAAGAGTGTAATATCAAAGAAAAAAATCAAGAAATAATTCTTATTAGGAACACAATAATTAAGAATGAGTCCAAACAAGTAAATATAATAAATCAATCTTTGGAATCAATCTTTGAAAAATTAAGTCCTCAAGGTAATCCATATCCATCTCCTTTTCCATTAAAAACAAAGTGAAATTTTGCAAACCCCAACCCAAGTCAATTTTGAGTTTGGATATAGGTACCAAAAGAATAGGATTAGCTTATTGTGATCCCCTCTGCATAACATCAAATATACTTCCAGCAGTGAAACGATTTGAAAATAATCAAGAGATTAAAATCATTAGAAATTATATAAATGAATTTAATTTGACTGGTTTTATCGTGGGTATACCGCTAGATGAGAAAGGTCAAATGACCACTCAAGCTATTGACTGTAAAAATTACGGTAAATTACTTTCAAATGAATTAAAGCTTCCATTTTCTTATGTCAACGAACATAGTTCAACTTGGGAATCTTCAGAAAGATTTGGTATAAAAAAAGATAAATCCGGATTGATTGATAGTTTTTCAGCAAAAATAATACTTGAACAATGGATCGAAGAAGGTCCTGAATTAGAAGAAATAGCTGGTAAACGTCAGATAAAATATTAGTATTAAAAAGGATAGATAATTTTTAAATGAAAGAAGCCAATTCAAATGATAATTATGATGCACAGACTCTTTTATTAAATGACTCAAATGGAAACGAGCTATTTTGTTATCTTGAACAATTAGTAAGTGTTGAAGGCCAAGAATATGCTTTATTAACCCCAGTTGATACTCCAGTAAGTCTTTTTAAGATAAATGAAAAAGATGAACCTGAACTGATTGAGAAAATAGATAAAAATGAACAAATACTAAAAAATGCTGAAGCAGTCCTTCAAGAACATGATTTAAGACTTATCAGGTCAGCAGTTACATTAACAGTATCAGGAGAACTTGAAGAACCAATTTACGATGAATTAGAAGAAGATTACGTCGATGATGATAGTGAGAGTTATGAATTGCTCGTTAACTTTAATCTTTTTGACCAAGAATATGGCTTATATATACCACTAGATCCTTTTTTTATTGTTGGTAAATTAAAAGACAATGGTGCCTTATTAGTTGAGGATGATGAGTTCGATAAAATTCAACCTTTGATTGAAACTGAGCTTGAAAAAAGTAGTTCTTAAATTAAATGAGATCTATCCTAAATGTCAATTGGGATTCAAACTTACCAATATATAATATTTCTCAATCTGAGTTGCAAAAAAAAGGAATTAATTCTTTATTGCTAGACGTGGATGGGACTCTAGTAAATAGAAAATCAAATATGATCCCAAAAGCTGTAAAAAATTGGATCATAGAATCTAAAAAACTTTTCTCCTTATATCTAATAAGTAATAATCCATCAAAAAAAAGAATCGAAAAAATAGCGAAAGAATTAAATTTAAGGTATAAATACAATGCATCAAAACCTAGAAAAAAAGTAACTTTGTCTGCTATCAAAGAAATTGGCAGAGAGCCAAAAAATATAGCCATTATTGGCGACAGAATTTTTACAGATATTATTGTTGGTAATAGATGTAATATAAAAACAATATTAGTTAAGAGATTAAATAGAGATGGCCTGCCTATAAAATTTAATTTAACTTTGACAATAGAAAAATTAATTTCTCATTTTATAAAATGAAAACTTGGGTTATAAAAATTGGTACTAGTATTTTAAGAGGAACAGAGGAAACATCTACAGAAGAAGTTATTGAAAACCTTTCTAGATCCTTTACAAGTTTTCTTTCAAAAGGAAACAAGTTAATTTTAGTAACTAGTGGAGCCGTTGGATTAGGCTGCCAAAAGTTAAATATTAAAACAAGACCAAATGATTTAAGTACACTTCAAGCTACTGCTGCAGTAGGTCAAGTTAATTTAATGTCCTTATACGATAAAGTATTTAATAAATTAGGTCTTAATATTGCTCAAATTTTAATAACTAAAGCTGATTTCAATTCACGAGAATCCTTTAATAACGCTTCTAAAACTTTAAAAAGATTAATCGATTTGAATGTTATTCCAATAGTAAATGAAAATGATACCGTAGCAAATGAAGAGCTTAAATATGGAGATAATGATACCCTCTCTGCTTTAGTTGCCTTGGCTATAAATGCTAACAAGCTTATTTTATTAACCGATATTGAAAATCTATACTCAAAAGATCCACGTAATAATAAAGATGCGCAACCTATTAAAGAAGTTCATAATAGTGAATTAAAGGAAATTAAAGATAAAAATATTCTAAACTCAAATAATGAGTGGGGAACAGGAGGAATTTCTACAAAATTAATTTCTGCAGAAATTGCAACAAAAGGAGGAGTCGAAGTCCAACTAGTTGATGGAACTAATAAAAAAAACTTAATTGAAATATTTAATGATAATAAAATTGGAACTTTATTTTATCCAGTAGAAAAACCTATTGGAAACAAAAAAAGTTGGCTTTCACACGCAATTCAAACAGTAGGGAAAATTACTTTAGATGAAGGCGCTTCTTTTGCAATTAAAAAAAAAGGTGCCTCACTTTTAGCGGTTGGTGTTAAGAATGTAGAAGGAAACTTTACGATTAATCAGGCAGTTAAAATCGTAAATACAAATGATAAAGAAGTTGCAAAAGGTTTAGTATCAATAAGTAGCGACAAATTAAGAAGTATCTTAAATAATAAAGAAAATAACAACTCCTCGATAATTGTCGTTCATAGAGATGTTCTTGCTCTCTCTTAGAAAAAATTAAAACTGAAAAATGCTTTTAAGTGATTTAGTTGATCTAATAAAAAAAGGAAATTCAAATTTTATTAGTGCCAATATTTTCGAAGATTTAAATATAGATGATGCTGCCTCATTAGAGGCTGCAGTTAAACATCAAATATCTTTTTTAGAAGAAAATAATATACTTAAAGAAAAATTAGATCAAACTAAAGCATCAGCAATAATAACTACTAACAACGATGAAATCGTTAGTGCCCTAAAAAAACTCAATATATCTAACATAATCGTTAAAAATCCAAGAATTGCATTTGCAGAAGTATTGGATTATTTATATAAAACTATCAATTTCAAACCAGGAATTCATGACTCAGCAGTTATAGATAAAACAGCAATAATTGGAGCAGATTGCCATATTGGACCTAATGTCTATATTGGGGAAAATACAGTAATTGGAGACAATAATCATATTCTTCCTGGATCATCAATTTTAGGCAATGTTCAAATAGGAAATAATAATATAATTCATCCAAATTGTGTTATTTACGAAAATACCACTCTAAAAAATAATTGTGTAATTAATTCAAATTCTGTTATTGGATCAGAGGGATTTGGTTTTATTCCTGAAAATGGCAAATGGGTAAAGATGCCGCAAAAAGGTGGTGTAAAAATAATGAGTTTTGTAGAAATTGGAACTAATTGTTGTATTGATAGACCCGCAGTTGGATTTACTTTTATTGATGAGGGAACAAAGTTGGATAATTTAATACAAATAGGTCATGGCGTAAAAATTGGAAAGAATTGTGCATTTGCAGCTCAAGTTGGTATCGCTGGAGGCGCAAATATTGGAGATGGTGTTATTTTGGCAGGGCAAGTAGGAGTCAATAATAGAGTAAAAGTTGGTAATAATGTCATTGCGAGTTCAAAATGCGGAATCCATTGTGACATTGAAGATGGCAAGGTAATAAGTGGTTTCCCCGCGATGGAAAATAAATCATGGCTAAGGAGTTCAAGTATATTTAAAAAATTACCAGAATTAGCAAAAAAACTTAGACAATTAGACAAGCAATAATTTATTGTTCTATTAAACAAAAATTTAAATGAAGAAATATAAGATTGTTTTATTGTCAGGAGATGGAATTGGACCAGAGATTTCAGAAGTTTCAAAAAAAGTTTTAAAAAAGCTTTCAAAAAATCATAATTTCGATATTGAGATTATTGAAAAATTATTTGGAGGGATAGCGTATGAAAAATATGGTACTCCTGCTCCAGATGAGACACTAGAACAATGTAAAAAAAGTGACGCAGTACTTTTAGCATGTGTTGGAGATATTAAATATGATTCTCTTGCAAGAGAATTAAGGCCAGAAAGTGGGTTACTAAAGTTAAGATCTGCCCTAAACCTTTTCGCAAATATCAGGCCTGTCAAAATAAGAAAATCTCTATTAGATGCAAGTACATTAAAAAAAGAAATCGTTGAGCATGTAGATCTTATTGTTGTAAGAGAATTAATAGGAGGAATTTATTTTGGGAAACCAAGAGGACACATAACAAATACAAAAATCCCAAAAGCTTTCAATACGATGATCTATGATTCAACTGAAATAGAAAGAATAACCGAAATAGCAATAAAAATTGCTAACCAAAGAAATAAAAAAATATGTTCTGTTGATAAATCAAACGTTCTTGAGGTTAGTCAATTGTGGAGAGATACAGTTTTAAATATCACCTCAAAAGATAAAAATATATCCCTAAGCAATATGTATGTTGATAATGCAGCAATGCAATTAGTTAGAGATCCTAGTCAATTTGATGTGATTTTAACTAGTAATTTATTTGGAGATATATTAAGCGATTTAGCCGCAATGTTAACTGGTTCTATTGGTATGCTTCCATCTGCTTCTTTAAACAATAATGGCCCAGGCGTTTTTGAACCTGTTCATGGTTCGGCTCCTGATATAGCTGGTAAAAACATAGCTAATCCTATTGCAATGCTTTTATCTGCTTCCATGATGTTAAAAATTGGATTAAATGAAGAAGAAGCTGCAGAAAATTTAGAAACTGCCATTGATAAAGTTTTATCAAAAGGATTTAGAACAGCAGATTTAGCTGATGGGTCTACTGAAGTTTTATCTTGCAGTGAAATCGGAGATAAAATAATGGATGAAATTTAAAAAAAAATTAATAAATAAAAAAATATTTTTAAGTAAAACATAAAGTTGGCATATGACCTGTCAGAATCATTAGATATTGTTTTTTAAAAATGTCAAAACGTCATCCAGTAGTTGCTGTAACAGGATCTTCAGGAGCAGGAACAAGTACAGTAAAAAGAGCCTTTGAGCATATTTTTGCCAGAGAAGATATTGTTCCCGCAGTTGTTGAAGGTGATAGTTACCACAGATTTGAAAGAATGCCTATGAAAAAAGCTATGGCAGACGCTCTTTCAAAAGGTGAAAATTTCTCACATTTTGGTCCAGAGGCTAATCTTTTTGACAAGCTAGAAGAACTTTTTAAAATCTATGGTGAAACTGGAGGAGGAAAGAAAAGATATTATCTACATAGTCTTGAAGAAGCAGAAGAACATAATACAAGACTTGGGACATCCCTAGAACCTGGACAATTTACTCCATGGGAAGATATTCCTGAGGGAACAGATGTACTTTTTTATGAAGGTTTGCATGGCGGGGTAGAAGGTGATGGATACAATGTTGCCTCTTATGCTGATCTACTTGTTGGAGTTGTTCCGATAACAAATTTAGAGTGGATTCAAAAAATCCATAGAGATAACGCAGAAAGAGGTTACTCAGCGGAAACTATTGTAGATACTATATTGAGAAGAATGCCTGATTATATAAATCATATATGCCCACAATTCAGCAAAACCGATATTAATTTCCAAAGAATTCCCACAATTGACACTTCTAATCCTTTCATATGCAGGAATATCCCAACTCCTGATGAGAGCTTTGTGATCATACATTTCAGAAAAGGGGCAAGAGAGAAATGGGGGATTGATTTTCAATACTTGCTTGGAATGATTAATGATTCATTTATGTCAAGTCCAACAAGTATCGTTGTAAATGGAGGAAAAATGGGATTCGCAATGGAACTAATTCTCACTCCAATAATTCATAAAATGATTGAGGAGAAAAATAAATAATAATTAATTTTCGATTATCAACTTAAATCATTATTTTTTAATTTTGAGAAGTTTTTAATCTAGAGGATCTCAAATTTTTATATATCTTTCTTGATAAAAGTACCTTACTTAGATTTAAATAGAAAAAACAGGTAACGTTGTGTCATTAATCGACTGGTTTGCCGCAAGGCGCAAAGATCAATTTGTTGGGAAAGTTTCCCAAGATACTGACGAAGGAGATGGATTGTGGGTTAAATGTTCTGAGTGTTCGCAAGTAGCCTATAGAAAAGACCTAATATCAAATTTCAATGTTTGTAGTAATTGTGGACACCACAATAGGATTAATAGCGATGAAAGGATAAATATAATTGCTGATAAAAATTCATTTAAAGAATTTGATAGTTCACTAAGTCCTACAGATCCTTTAGGTTTTAAAGATAGAAGAGCGTATGCTGATCGAATTAAAGAAAGTCAAGCAGGTACAGGTTTAAGAGATGGAGTCGTAACAGGTATCTGTTCTGTGAATTCAATGCCTTTAGCATTAGCTGTTATGGATTTTAGATTTATGGGAGGATCCATGGGTTCAGTAGTTGGTGAAAAAATTACAAGGATAATTGAGAGAGCAACTTTGGAAAATTTTCCAATTCTTATTGTTTGCGCATCAGGCGGAGCAAGGATGCAAGAAGGTATGTTAAGTCTCATGCAAATGGCAAAAATATCTGGAGCACTAAAAAAACATAAAGAGAAAAATCTCCTATATATGCCCTTATTAACTCATCCAACTACTGGAGGGGTAACAGCCAGCTTTGCGATGTTAGGTGATTTAATTTTGGCGGAACCTAAAGCACTTATTGGATTTGCTGGAAGAAGGGTTATAGAGCAAACATTAAGAGAAAAATTACCCGATAATTTTCAAACAGCTGAATATCTGCTTGAGCATGGTTTTGTTGATGTAATTGTGAAACGAAAAGATCTCAAGGATACTCTGACTAAAATTTTAAAAATTCATGGTGTAAAAGAACTTGCAGAAGCAAATATATAAAATGAGTATAATTTCAAATTTCTTTTATTTTTCTTTAAGCCTTTTATTTTTTATTTTAAATTTTGCGCCATATTCTTATGGGATAGGAAATGTTGACTGGGTGCTACTAAAAGAGAATAGTGAAGGGAAAGAATGGCTTGATAAAGGCAGTATTAAGCCTTTTCCAAATGGTGAAATCAGTGTCTTAACAAAGTTCTTCAAAAATCCAACTAATTCTGATGATGATGGAGAGTTATCACTTTATGTAATGAGAATTAATTGCGATGAAAAAAAGTTTAAAGATACTTCCATAAATGGAATACCTCAATTCAATTCAAAATGGCAAACTTCAAATAATGATGAACTCATAGATGTTGTTATTGAAAATAGTTGTTCAGAGTTTATTAATGGATAAGAATGAATTCTAAAAATAAAAAATTAAAAATAGCAATTGCTGGACTAGGGTTTGGTAAAAATGTTCATTTAGAGGCATTAAAAGAGTCTGATTACTTAACTCCTGTAGCAATTTATCATTACGAGAAAAAACAAAAATCGATATTAGAAAAAGAAACGGGCTTAGATTTTTTTCATGATTGGAATGACTTAATTAAATCTCCAGAAATTGATGGGATCATTATTGCTACCCCTCCTGAATCAAGATTTAAATTAGCAAAAAGCGCACTTGAGAACAATAAAAATTTGCTACTAGAAAAACCTGTTTCAATATCTTCCCTTGAAATTGAAGAGCTTCAGAGAATATCTTTGATTAATAATTTAAGCGTATGTGTTGATTTTGAATATAGGGCAGTACCTCTTTTCCTTCAGACAAAAAAACTTATTGATGAAAATATCTTAGGAGATATATATCTAGTCAAATTAGATTGGTTAATGGGCAGTAGATCCGACCCCAAAAGATCCTGGAATTGGTATTCATTGGAAGAAAAAGGTGGAGGAGTTATTGGCGCTTTAGGTACTCATGCATTCGATATGTTGAATTGGTTTTTTGGAGAAGCAATAAACGTGTCTGGCAAGTTAGCAACATCAATAAAAAAAAGACCTTTACCTAATTCATCTGATTTAAATGATGTTACGAGTGAAGATGTATGTTTAGCCAATATAGAAATATCAAACTACAGCTCAAATCTTGTTCCATGTCAGGTATCTTTATCATCAATTTCTAAAAATGGTAGAGGATTTAGTTTAGAAATATATGGAAGCGAAGGTTCACTAATTCTTAAAAGCGAAAACCAAAAAGATTATGTACATGGTTTTAATTTGAAATTTTCAAACAACGAAAATAAAATACAAAATCTAACTGCAGATTTAAGTTTTAATTTTGAAAAAACATGGACTGATGGAAGAATAGCTCCAGTTTTGAGAATTCAAAATTTATGGGCTCAGAGTATAATTAATGGAACACCTGTAATCCCAGGCTTATGCGAGGGACTTGCAAGTCATAAAGTTTGCGAAGCTATAAGAGAATCGTCGAAGAGCGGGTTAAATATAAAAATATAGATTTTGTATATCTAATTACGTGACATTTGATCCCTCTTTGTACTAAACTCGCGGAAACAAGTGCTTTGTATAGCATCTAACTTATTTTAATTATGGCCCTCGTTCCACTAAGACTACTTTTAGATCACGCTGCTGAGAATGGTTACGGTATTCCAGCTTTCAATGTTAATAATCTTGAGCAAGTTCAAGCAATCATGGAAGCAGCATATGAAACTGATAGTCCTGTAATCCTCCAAGCTTCAAGAGGGGCAAGAAATTATGCAGGAGAAATTTTCCTACGTCATCTAATCCTTGCTGCTACAGAAACATATCCTAATATTCCAGTGGTAATGCACCAAGACCACGGTAATGAGCCATCAACATGTTATTCAGCAGCAATAAATGGTTTCACATCAGTAATGATGGACGGTTCTCTAGAGGCAGATGCAAAAACACCTGCTAGTTACGAATATAATGTTGCAGTTACTAAAAAAGTAGTAGATTTTGCTCATTCAGTTGGAGTTAGTGTTGAAGGAGAGTTGGGTTGCTTAGGTTCATTAGAGACAGGAAAAGGTGAAGCGGAAGATGGTCATGGATTTGAAGGTGAACTTTCTACAGATATGCTTTTGACTGATCCTGAAGAAGCTGCAGATTTTGTAGCCAAAACAAAAGTCGATGCTTTAGCTATTGCTATAGGAACAAGTCATGGTGCTTATAAATTTACAAGAAAACCTACAGGAGAAGTTCTTGCAATAAGCAGAATTGCTGAAATTCATAAAGCACTTCCAAATACCCATCTTGTAATGCATGGATCTAGTTCGGTTCCTCAAGAATGGTTGGATATCATTAACAAATATGGCGGTGAAATCCCTCAAACATATGGTGTTCCTGTTGAAGAAATTCAAGAGGGAATAAGAAATGGAGTTAGGAAAGTCAACATTGATACTGATAACAGACTTGCTTTCACTGCCGCGGTTAGAGAGGCAGCATTTGCTGATAAGGCAAACTTCGACCCAAGACATTTCAACAAGCCTGCCAGAAAATACATGAAGCAAGTTTGTCTTGATAGATACAAGCAGTTCTGGTGCGAAGGTCAAGCAAGTAAGATCAAACAAAACAGCACTAATTATTTTGCTGATCTTTATGCAAAAGGTGATTTGGATCCAAAAGTAAAAGCTACTGTTTAATTTCTTCCCAAATTAAAAAAAAGACCTCCATAATTGGGAGTCTTTTTTTTATTTCAATATTAATGATTTTAATGTAAAGAGACCATCAGTCCCACCAATTGTCTCGTCGCATGCTCGCTCTGGATGAGGCATTAAACCAAGAACATTTCCCTTCTCATTAGTTATGCCTGCGATATCGAATGAGGATCCATTGGGATTATTCTTATATCTTAAAGCGATCAACTCATTATCTACAAGTTTCTTTAAAGTATCAGAATCACAATGATATCTTCCTTCCCCATGCGCTATTGGCAACTTAATTGTTTGTTTTTCATCTACATTGTTGAACCAACCTCCTTTTGAAGAAACTATATCAAGTTCAACATCATCACAGATGAAATTAAGATTTTTATTTGCAGTAAGGGCACCAGGCAAAAACCCTGATTCTGTCAAAATTTGAAACCCATTACAAATTCCTAAAACTCTTTTCCCGCTTTTAACAAACTCATCCAAGGCATTTATTAATGGAGAGAATCTCGCAATTGCTCCGCATCTTAAATAATCACCATAGCTAAATCCTCCGGGTAAAACTATTGCATCTACATCACTTAAATCTGAAGACTCATGCCACAAATATTTTGTTCTTATGTCTAAACAACCTTCCAACGCCCATGAAACATCACGATCACAATTAGAACCAGGGAAGACAACAACTCCTACAGTAAAATTATCCATCTTATAATTTTTCTAGTGAATACTCATAATCTTCAATAACAGTATTTGCGAATAACCTATCACACAATAAATCAATTTTTTCTCTTACTTCTTTTTCACCATTACCTTCTATTTTTACCTCAATCATTTTTCCTATACGTAATGATTTAATTCCCTCGGCTCCAAGTTTTATAGAAGCAGATTTGGTAGCTTCCCCTGCTGGATCTAAAACTGAGGGTCTTAGTCTTACAAAAACTTTTACAGCAAATTGGTCCAATTAAAAATTAATTTCTACTAGAAGATTAGTTTAAATTTTTATAAAAAGTACTATTGATTAATAAACAAATATTTTTACCTCAAGGTTTTCTGAGTAATTAAATGTTTATGAAGCCTCTACCAAAACAAACTAAGCAAGTTCTTCTTGAATTTTCATGAGTTTTGAAATTTCCTGCGCCTCCACATTTTGAACATTTTATTTTATCAATTGATGTAACGCCGTCAGAGATTATTTGTTTTAAAGCAATTTTTGGATTTTCCATATTGGGCTGTCTACTGTAGTAAGTATCCCGACAGCTAACTATAAAGTCAAATTGCAATTTTTGGATCACTTAAAATCTTAAATTTCTCTTTAATTTTTCTATTGAAAGTTTTTATAGATTTTTCATCAAAAGAAATTATTACTAATTCAAGCCCAGCATTATCATTTGGTCTCCAACAATTGTCTGGAGCTTCTTCAAACCAAGTATTAATTTTCTTTCCGACAATTTGTATTTGTAAAGGTAATGATTTGTTTGGTATCCAAATACGTCCTTTTATTCGAAGAATGTTTAGTTCATCCAAGATTTTTGTCATCTCCTTTTCAAAGTCATTTTTTTCAAGGAAATAATTTAATTTAAATGAATCTGATACAAGCTCAACATGATTATGGTCATGTTCTTCAGTTAAAAATTCTTTATAAGTCTCTTTTTTTAAATTAAAGTCGAATAGATAGTTTAAATCAATTTTGCCGTTCTTAGATTTAAGGACTGGTGTAGATGAGTTTAGACTTCCTTGAATTTTATTTTTTACAACGTTAAACTGATCATCATTTAAGATATCTGATCTTGAGACTAAAACGATATCAGAAACTTCTAGTTGCTCCTCAAAAAGTTCATCTATAGTGGCGTTGTGATCAATTTTATCTGTTTCATTATATTGTTTTGTTATTTTATTTAAATCATTAATTGGTGAACCATTAAGCATTGATTCTCCATTAACGATGCCAACAACAACATCAAGGTAGATGGAAGACCTAATCTCAGGCCAATTAAGTGCTTGAATTAAGGGAATTGGTAGTGCCAAGCCACTTGTTTCGATAATTATTGATTCGATAGGAGGATTAAATTCTAGGAGAGCTTTTATTGATGGAACAAAATCATCTTGAACAGTACAACATAAACATCCATTGTTTAATTCGATAACGCAGTCTTCTTCAGATTGATCACATTTATCACAACTTTTAATCAAATCACCGTCAATTCCAACATCACCAAATTCATTAATTATTAAACCAAATTTTTTATTACTTTCTTTTAATAGATATCTTAGAAAAGTTGTTTTACCTGAGCCAAGAAATCCCGAAACAACTATAACTGGTATTTTTTTTTTCATCTTTGATGATTAACAACCCAAGCTATATTCTGTACTCTCTCCTGTAGAACTATTTGTGCCATTAGCAATCGCACATAGTTGTTTTTGTTGTGTACGACTAAGAACAGCATCAGTAAAATCTGCACCATCTATTTTTGCTCCTTCAAAATTGCTCTCCATTAATAAAGCATTTGTAAAGTTAACATCCGAAAGATCCGCATTTGTAAAGTCTGTTGCGTAAGCTAATGCATCTCTTAAATTGGCTCCAGTAAACTTTGAGTCTTGCAATTTACTATTATTGAAAACCGCGCCCTCTAAATTACTTTCACTGAAATTAAACCCATTCAAATCAAACTTAACGTATTCGTTACCGCTTAAGTCTTGACCATGCATATCTGGCTCTAAATTAAGGTCTTGCTGGTTTCTAATCTCAGGAGGTCTTTTAGCCCATGCAGAATTTACAGAATTAAAAAATAAAATCCCAACGAATAATAAAGTAATTAGTGCATTCTTTAGTGAGTGAGAAACAATTGATTTAATCATAATAAGACTGTATTTTAGAACTTAAGTATTTAAAGTTTGTAAGAGTATCTTAAAGGAAAATATATGGCAATGTCACTAAAGGTTATTGTTCCTCCTCATCCATTAATAAAACATTGGCTTTCAATATTGCGAGAAAAAAATACTCCAAACATTTTGTACTCAACTGGATATGAGCAATTAGGAAAATGGCTTACATATGAAGCATTACGTAATTGGCTGCCATATAAAAAAGAAATAGTAAATACTGATAATGGAGACACAGATGGATTCTTTATTAATAATGATTATCCAATAAAAGTGCTCGCAATGTTACCCGAAGGGTTATCTCTTTGGTTTGGATCTAAAGAAGTAATTCCTAATTCAACTCTCTCATTAGGAGAACTTCCTAAAACTATTGAATCAAATGAAGGAGTTATATTTTATTCAGAACAAATAACAACAAAATCAGCAACATTAGAAACTTTAATTAAATTAAAGGAATTAGGTGTTGATTCAAATAGGATTCTTTTAATAACTGCTATTTGCTCAAATAAAGGATTAAATGAAATTGCGAAATTACTCCCTAATCAGGTAATTTACACTTCTTGCATAGATGAGGAAGACGAAAAAACACAATTATTAGTACCGGGTATTGGGAATCCTCTATCGCGTTTAAGTACTATATTTCAAGATAAGAACTAATATAGAATATAGGAGTAAATATTTTACCAATGTCTGAATACAGAGATTCGTCTTCAAATAATCTTTTATCATTAATAAGCGGTGCTTTTATTGGAGCAGCAGGTCTAGCTTGGTGGTTAATATCCGAGGCAGACAAAAGAAAGGAGGAAAAAAAACAAAAAGCAATGATGTATTCCTCCAGAATTCAAGATGGCTCAGAAGCGATTGATTCAAATGAAAATATAAATGAAGTTGAAGGAGAGAATCTGGAGAAGAAAGTTGAGCAACTTAATTCTGCAATTGCTGATGTGAGGAAGCAACTTGAAGAGTTGGGGCAATAGAATAAAAAAGGTTCTCAAATAATATGAATAAACTCAGATCATCTGCAATAACCCAAGGTGTGCAAAGATCACCTAACAGATCCATGTTAAGAGCCGTTGGATTTAATGATGAAGATTTTAATAAACCTATTATTGGAGTTGCAAATGGATACAGCACCATAACACCATGCAATATGGGTTTAAATAAGTTAGCTCTAAAAGCTGAAGAGTCTATAAAAAGATCAGGTGGGATGCCTCAGATGTTTGGGACTATAACAGTAAGTGATGGGATTTCTATGGGAACAGAGGGCATGAAATATTCCCTAGTTTCAAGAGAAGTTATTGCTGATTCAATTGAAACAGCATGCAATGCTCAGAGTATGGATGGAGTACTTGCTATAGGTGGATGTGATAAAAATATGCCGGGTGCCATGATTGCGATTGCAAGAATGAATATTCCCTCAATTTTCATTTATGGAGGGACAATAAAGCCTGGGAAATTGCATGGAGAAGATCTTACTGTTGTTAGTGCATTTGAAGCTGTTGGACAATTAACATCAGGCAAAATTAATGAAGAAAGGCTAATCCAAGTTGAGAAAAATTGTATTCCTGGTGCTGGTAGCTGTGGAGGAATGTTTACCGCTAATACAATGTCTGCGGTTATTGAAGTATTAGGGTTAAGTCTTCCTCACAGTTCCACTATGGCTGCTGAAGATCTTGAAAAAGAACTAAGTGCTGATAAAAGTGCTGAGATATTAGTCTCTGCAATAGAAAAAGATATAAGACCTCTAGACCTAATGACAAAGAAAGCATTTGAAAACGCAATATCAGTAATTATGGCAATTGGCGGGTCAACAAATGCGGTATTGCACATCCTAGCTATTGCAAATACTGCAGGAATAGATATCAACATTAATGATTTTGAGAGAATCAGACAAAAAGTACCCGTTATTTGTGACCTTAAACCGAGTGGTAAATATGTGACGGTAGATCTTCATAAGGCAGGTGGGATTCCACAAGTAATGAAAATACTTTTGAATGCAGGATTAATTCATGGTGATTGCAAAAACATTGAAGGCAAAACCATCTCAGAATACTTACAGAATATTCCAGATAAGCCTCCAACAAATCAAAATGTCATAAGAGACATAGATGACCCTCTTTATAAAAAAGGACATCTAGCGATATTAAAAGGTAACTTAGCGAGCGAAGGTTCTGTAGCCAAAATTAGCGGCGTAAAAAACCCTGTATTAACAGGTCCAGCAAAGATTTTTGAAAGTGAAGAGGATTGTTTAAAATCGATATTAAATAACGACATCAAAGCTGGTGATGTTGTTGTTATTAGAAATGAAGGTCCTGTTGGAGGTCCAGGCATGAGAGAAATGTTAGCTCCAACATCTGCGATTGTTGGTCAAGGGCTAGGGGAGAAGGTGGCTTTAATTACCGATGGCAGATTTAGCGGGGGTACCTATGGTCTTGTTGTGGGTCACATAGCTCCAGAGGCTGCTGTAGGAGGAAATATAGCTTTAATAAAACAAGGTGACTTAATTACAGTAGATGCTGTAAAACAACTAATTGAGGTTGATTTATCTGACGAAGAATTAGAAAAAAGAAAAAAAGATTGGGTAAAACCTATTCAAAAATACAAAAGAGGAATTCTTTCGAAATATTCGAGAATCGTAAGCACATCAAGTTTAGGGGCTGTTACTGATTTATAAATCAGCTCAAATTTTATTTTCTTAATCAATAAAACTTTTTATCCTATTTGCTAAATTTTCCAATCTAGCGCTGTATTTTGGTGAGTTGCATTTTTTCCCATTATTGCTATCCATCCATAATGTTTTAACTCCACACCATAATATTGGTTCATCAGGGAAGTTAAGCTTAGAGATTACTAAAACCAACTCTTTATTTGATTTAAAAAGTTCTAATTCAAGATCATAAATTTCTAATCTCTTACCTTCTTTATCTCGACATAAGATATTAACTGTTAAATCAATATCTTCATCTTCGAATTCGTATTCACCACTTATTTTTACTACAGAATGAACAAAAGGTTTATTTGTTAAATCTGCTGACTTAGCGATTAAGCTCTCTATATTTTTAGTTGGGTTTTCAAATAACACTTATTGATTTAATTAAAACTTTTATTGAACCCTGTTTAAACTCATTATTAAGTAATCCATCATCACCAAACTTAGAGTGTAGTAGTTGCAATCTTTTAATTTTAGATGGCTTGAATTTAAATGGAAAACGTACTTTATTAGCTCTTACTGAAGGTTTTAACTCACTAAAAGGAATTTGAATATTTGTTGTCCCGAATTTTTTTGTTGAGAATGATTTAATCCATCTTAGTCCACCCGGAATAAATTCGGTTAGTCCTAGTAGATCATCTTCACAAGCGACAGCAAATTTAAAAGTTCTTCCTTGTCCATCAATATTTAATTCAAAGGATGAATATTCAGATACATTTAAAGTAGGTTTATATACAGACGATCTACAACTAACAAATCCTCCTGCTTTCTCGACAATATTACCCTTTAATATCAAACCCGAATTTGAAATTTCACAAGAAGCTGAACTTGATCCGCCCATAACAGTATCGTTTAATGTTTTCCAACCATCGAACTCCTTTTTCTGGAATAAAAATTTTTTCTTACTCATTAAATAATTTAAATTATTAATAGACTTTAACTAAATTTTTAATTCTTTTGCTGAATCCTGATCGCAAAATATTGAAATTTGATTAATAGATTTTATTAATTTTGATGGTGTCCTATCTGGTGGCTCTTTTTCATCTAATAACCTCTCAAGAGCAATTCTTTTAGAAGTTCCACTAACTAAAAATACTATTTTTGAAGAAGCTGAAAGAACCTTTGGAGTTAATGAAATTCTTTTTAAACCTTTACCTTCATTAAAAATAACAAAATCATCCACATTATTATTTTTTTGATAAGGGAACAGTGAGGCTGTATGACCATCGTCTCCAAGACCTAATAATGTTAAATCAAAAGTTGGAGGGCTTGATCCGCATTTTTCAAATAATTTAGAAATAAATTGATTTTTTGTAGCTTCATCATCAGCATTTAAATCATTGAAAATTTCATAAAAAAAAGCTTTAGATCCAAAATTAGTTAACAATGAATTCTTCAACATTAACGAGTTACTCAATTCTGAATTTGGATCAACACATCTTTCATCCCCTAAAAAGACATCAACCATATCCCATCTAAGATCACTTTTTGATAAAAGCTTATAGACAGATTTTGGAGTTGAACCTCCACTTACACAAAATTTGAACCTGTCTTTCTTTTTTAAAGTATGAATAATGTGGCTTTGAATAAACTTAAAAACCGCAGTTGATAGTTCTAACTTGTCTTTATATATATTTAAGGTGTATCCATTTTTGACCTTTTCAATCATTTCATCCATTCAGTATGAAAACTACCTTCCCTATCAATTCTTTCATATGTATGAGAGCCAAAACAGTCTCTCATTGCCTGAACAAGATTCTGAGGAAGTCTATTTGTTCTATAACTATTCAAATAATCTAGAGTACTTGATAAACATGGGACTGGTATACCTGCCTTTGTAGATAGAGAGACTACTTTAGCTAAGTTATCTAATCTTGTCGCAATTTCATTATTAAACCAATCATCAAAAATTAAATTTTTTAGATTAGGATCTTTATTATAAGCATCTTGAATTTTACTTAATAATTTTGATCTAATTATGCAACCACCTTTCCATATTTGAGCAATTGACGGCATATTCAATCCATAATTATATACTGCAGATGCTTCTCTTAAAATATCCATACCTTGGGCATAGCTAGCAATTGTGGCAAGGACTACAGCATCAAATAAAGGTTTCATTCCATCTGATATATTTCCTAAGTCAAAATCCTCTATCTCTTTAGATGGAATAGTTTTTTCAATCTCACTACGTTGCTCTTTTAAAGAACTCATTACTCTTGCATTTAAAGATGCATAAATAGTTGGGACTGATACCCCCAGCTCTAGAGCACTTACAACAGTCCATAACCCTGTACCTTTCTGGCCAGCTTTATCTAATATTTTTTCCACGACATCATCTCCAGTTATCTCATCTTTTGTATTTAGACAAATCTCTGTTATCTCAACAAGATAAGAAGCTAATTCATCAGTATTATTCCAAATACCAAATACCTCTGACATCTGCGGTCCATTCATACCTTTGACTCTCTTCATAAGGTCATAAGCTTCTGCGAGTATTTGTTCAATTCCGTATTCAATTCCGTTATGAACAGTTTTCACAAAATGACCTGAACCTCCTGGTCCAACATATGCAACACATGGTCCGTCATCAACTTTAGCAGCCATTTTTGTTAATAAGCTTTCTATTGCATCATATGAAGCCTTAGTACCGCCAGGCATCATACTTGGGCCTTCTAGAGCTCCTTTGGCACCACCTGATACTCCCATTCCAATGTATCCAAAACTTTTACTTTCAAGAGTATTTACCCTTCTTTCTGTATCTTTAAATTGAGAATTACCGCCATCTATTAATAAATCTCCTTCCTCGAGATATCCAGAAATATTATCTATTACAGCATCTGTCGCGGGTCCAGCTTTTACCATCATTAGAATTCTTCTAGGTCTCTCTAGCTTGTTAACAAATTCTTGGAGAGTTTCAGCTCCCTCTATATTCTTCCCAAAACCGCGACCTTGTAAAAATTCTTCAGTTTTTGAGTAAGTCCTATTAAAAACTACACTAGAAAATCCATTTCTCTCTGCGTTAAGAACTAAATTTTCGCCCATAACACCAAGACCTATTAAACCAAAATGTGCCTTGGACATAAAAAATTAAAAAACTCAATAAATATAGTGTGCCTGCAACTCAACAAAATTGCTCAAAAAAAATACTAATGTCAGCGAAAAATGATCGAAAAGATTTAAATAACAGTTCCGTTTGCAATCGTTGCATTTTTAACTACAACAACAATTCCATTTCTTATGTAGAAGCCTAATTCTGGCTTATCTGCTTCTTCTACTCGATCTTTATTGATAATTACGACATTATCACCAATCCTTGTATTTTTATCAAGAATTGCTCTTTTTACAGTAGTTCCTTCGCCTACACCAAGAGGAGTTCCGCCTCCTTTTCTTAATTCAATCCTCTCTTCAGGTGATTCAAAGAAATCGGCTCCCATAACGAGAGTATCCTCAAGAACAGAATCACTTTCAATCCTACTTCTAACACCTAAAACACAATGCAAAATACTGCACGACTTCAAGATTGTACCTTCACAAACTATTGAATCAGTAATTTGAGCATCTACAAGTTTAGAAGGGGGGAGAAATCTAGGTCTTGTATAAATTGGAAATTTCTCATCATAAAAGCTAAATGGGGGTTTTGGTTGCTCAGTTAATGCAAGGTTTGACTCAAAGAATGCCCCAATGGTACCAATATCTTCCCAATAATCATCAAATACATAACTTTTAAGAGTATCGCCTCTATTCAGGGCTTCTGGAATTATGTCCTTACCAAAATCTGTATAATTAGGAAATTTATTAAGAAGATCGAAAAGAGTATTTCTGCTAAAAACGTAAATCCCCATAGAGGCTAGATATGGTTTCTCGGCAGCTGACTCCTTACTTAATCCAAATTTTGAAGTATCTACTGCCATTGCCTTCAGCTTCTCTCCAGTAGGTTTTTCACTGAATTCTTTTATATTTCCTAAATCATCAGTTCTCATGAGGCCAAAACCTTCTGCTTGAGCTTCATCAACAGGTAAAGCTGCAACAGTTAAATCAGCGCCATTATCTCTATGATGTTGAACAAATAAACTGTAGTCCATTCTGTACAGTTGATCACCTGACAATATTAAATATTCATCAACATCCCATTCTTGAAATAACCATTGGTATTTTCTTACAGCATCAGCAGTACCTTCAAACCACTTCGGACTATCAGGAGTCTGTTGCGCGGCTAACACCTCCACAAATCCTTGACCGAAAGGACCATTTAAATTATAGGTTCTTCCTATATGTCTATTTAGAGATGCACTATTGAACTGGGTCAATACGTACATTTTTTCAATGCCTGAATTTATACAATTACTAATCGGAATATCTATCAAACGATACTTACCTGCCAATGGCACAGCAGGTTTAGCCCTCATTTTTGTTAGAGGGTAAAGTCTGGAACCTTTTCCTCCTCCGAGGATTATGGCCAACACACGCTTCATTAAATCTAATGGAGGTAGATATACAACTACTTAAAGTAACTGATTATGGGCATATTTAGAAATACAAATGGTCAGTTTACAAAGGTATTTCGATAAATCACTGGAAAAACTTAATATAAATAGAGAAAATTAGTTATTTTTATCTTCTTCTACCAAAGAAAACAATTTTTCAACGATTTTCAAAGAAACTTGTCTTTCTTCTCTTGATTGTGGACTTCTCAACTTGGTGACAGGCGTATGAAGTATTTTATTGATAATTCCTTTAGTCAGCGCTTCCACAACTTTTCTTTCTCGAGCCGAAAAATCTGGTCCCATCCTACTAAGTGCTTTTTGCAATTCCTCTTTTCTAATTAACTCCAAATCGGATCTAAGTTTATTAATTACTGGAACCGCCTCTAAACTTGCCCACCATTCTAGAAAAATGATCCTTTCTTCTTCTACTAGAGATTCCGCTTCCTTTGCTATTTTCTGTCTAAATTCTTGATTTCTTGAAACGACCTCTTGTAAGTCATCCACATCAAATGATTTCACAAATTCATGATGTTTCACATCATTAGATATATTTCTCGGTACACCAATATCAATAAATTTAAGTTTATTACTCAAATTTAATTTTTCAATTTTAGCGAGATCAATTATTGGCTCTTCAGAAGCTGTACTAGTGAAAACAAGTGAAGATATCGATATGTTTTCATCTAATTCGTTTAATCCTTTACAAGCAATCTCTAAGTCAGGGAAATCTAGAGCAAGATTCAATGCTCTATCAATATTTCTATTGACAAGAATTAGTTTATGACATCCTTTTGATTTTAAATGAGTTATTAAAAGCCTACTCATTCGTCCGGCGCCAACTACAAGAACGTTCTCTGATTCCAAACTTACTAGAGTATCAAAACCCTTTTCTTGTCCAATTTTTAATTGAGCTAATTCTACCGCTGCTGAACTGATTGATACAGCTCCAGTTCCTAAATTTGTTTCGGATCTTACTTTTTTACCTGTACTAACTGATTGAGTTAATAATCTATTAAGAATTGGTCCAGTAGATTGATTCTCTTGACCTAATCTCATCATTTTTTTTACCTGTGAAAGGATTTGTCCTTCCCCTAAAACGAGGCTATCGAGTCCTGCCGAAACTTTCATCAAATGCAAAACTGCTTCTTCCTGTCTAAAGCAAAAAAGATGTGGATTTAAATCTTCAAAAATAATTCCAGAATATTCTGATAAGAATTCTTTAATAGATGAAATTCCAGTATTTTTATCCTTTACAAGCGCATATATTTCGAGCCTATTACAAGTACTTAAGATTGACACCTCTAACACCTCAGAGAAAGCTTTTAAAGCTTTCAATGATTCTGTTATGGATTGGTCAGGAATACTTAACTTCTCACGCACTTCGACAGGTGCCGTGCGATGACTCAGTCCGACGACAACAATATGCATAAAATCAAAAGCGAATTTTTAAAGGCTGATACTCTTAGCACCATCTTTTATATGGACAGTATTCGTGAATCTTGCAGTACTATCTAATGTACTAATAACTAGACTACTTGTTCTAACGCAATCCCTTTCAAATTTAACTCCGTCAAATAGTAATCCATCAGTTATTCCACTTCCAGCGAAAACAACATTTTCTCCTGATGCCAATTCATTCGCTTCATAGATTTTATCTATATCGGTTATGCCCATTTCATTAAGACGTTGTATATTTCCTTCTTTTGTATAATCAGCCCATTCAGAAGTTTGAGCGATTGCTGGATCATAAACTAGCTGTCCTTGAAAGTGTCCGCCTAGAGCTCTCATTGCAGCGGCTGAAATAACACCTTCTGGAGCCGCACCTATACCCATCAAGCAATGTGTTCCAGTACCTGCAAAACCACATGCAATCGCAGCTTGAACATCACCATCAGATATCGGTTGAACTTTTGCACCACATCCTCGAATCTCTTTAATTAAATCTTTATGCCTAGTTCTATCCATTACAACAACAGTAAGCTCATCAATAGAAAGACCTAAGCAATCACTTAGTATCTTCAAGTTTTCAGTAGCTGAATTTCTAATATCTACTTTACCTTTAGCCGCAGGAGGTGCTGCTAATTTGTTCATGTAAAAATCAGGAGCATTGAATAGACCACCCGTATCAGAGGCAGCTAAAACAGCCATAGATCCTCTTTGATTATTCGCACAAAGATTAGTTCCTTCACAAGGATCTACTGCAAAGTCGACCCCTGGACCACTTCCACTACCAACCTCTTCACCTATATAAAGCATAGGTGCTTCATCTCTTTCACCTTCTCCAATAACAATTTTCCCTTTCATTTCAATTTTGCCCATTCGTAGCCTCATTGCCTCGACTGCTGCAGCATCAGCTTCATCTTTTTGACCAAGTCCTGTTAGTTTTGCTGAGGCAATAGCAGCTTGCTCGACAACTTCGAGAATTTCTTGAATTAAAGTTTGATTCACAATTAAATTTTGAGGATTTTCTAAATGTTTTGAGTATGATCTCATAAAAAATGGCATTTTTTATGAGAATTATTATGCTATTAAGCTTTTTTTAACTCTTTACAGCTGTTACTTTATCAGGCCGTGACTTGAAATTAGGAATAAACAACTAAATATAGTATCTTTATTAAATATTTTAAAAATTAAATGACTGAGTCAAATCAAGCAATTTCAACTGGTGCTAATAGACCAATTCAAATAATTCCTTCAGTTTTACCAGCAGATTGGGCAAATATGGGGGCATGTGTGAAAGAGCTCGAGGAGGCTGGAGTAGATAGGATTCAATTTGATGTAATGGATGGAAATTTCGTGCCAAATCTTACATTTGGGCCTGAAATGATTGCTGCATGCAGGAAATATTGCAATGTCCCTTTTGAAACTCAATTAATGGTGAGCCAATATAACTGTGAAACCATGCTTGAATCTTATGTAAAAGCTACAAAAGGGGCAAATGGTGAACCAGGAGTAGTAATAGCTCATGCTGAAGCAAATATTCATTTGCATAGAGTTCTTGGAAGGATAAGAGATTTAGGAGGATCTCCTTCTGTTGCATTAAACCCTCATACTCCTTTTGAAATGATTAAAAACATAATGGATATGGTTGATCATGTTTTGGTTATGACAGTTAATCCAGGATTTGGAGGACAAGCTTATATACCAACAATGCTTAATAAAATCAGAGAAATAAGAAACTTTATAATCGAAAAAAACTTAGATGTCGACATTGAAGTTGATGGAGGGATAAAAGCGAATTGGACTATTTCACAATGTGCCGATGCTGGTGCCAATTGTTTTATCGCAGGTAGTGGAATGTTTGCTTACCCAACATTAAAAGAGGGATGTGATGACTTGAGAAAAGTTGCACAAGAAGCACAAAAGGGGAATGTTCTTTCAGAGCCTTAATCAATAAGATAGGTGATTGCTTAATCACTCAAATATCCATCCATAACTATGTAACCCTATGCCTAAAAAATTTACTCCTAAATAGCAAACTAAAACAACTAAAAAGCCTGTAGATGCTAATAATGCTGGTTTACGTCCTTGCCAACCCTTGCTTATTCTCATATGCAGATAAGCGGCATAAAACAACCATGAGATAAATGCCCATGTTTCTTTTGGGTCCCAACTCCACCATGTGCCCCAGGCCTCATTAGCCCAAACTGCACCTGAAATTAAACCGAGAGTCAAAAGAACAAAACCTACTAATATAGAACGATAACTTAATGTATCTAATTCTTCTGAATGAGAAAATTCAATAGGTTCAACTAAATCATTTACAGGATAACTATTTGAAAGGTTAAATCCTCCTATACCGGTAGAACTACTTCTGATTTGAAGCGGCTTATTTTTATTAATAAACAAAACGGACATTGAAAGCAAAGAACCTATTATTAATGCTGCATAACTAAGCATTACTACGCTAACATGCATTACTAACCAACTAGACCTTAAAGCTGGAACTAAGTTCGATGATAATTTCAAATCCTCGGGTAAAACAAAACAAGCAAAAGCCACAGTCAGTAACTCAATAGGTATAGCAATTGAAGGAATTATTGGAGCTTGGTATTCTCTTTCAATCAATAGTTGACCTAATGTGATACCCCAAGTAAGAAAATAAAGGGATTCATACAAATTACTAATAGGAAAATGCCCAGAAATTGACCACCTAAAAAGTAATTGTAATGTTATTAATAAGTTAACAAAAATGGTAATCAGTTTTACAGCAGAAGAAGACTTGTTTTTAAAAACTGCACCCAAAGAAATTGGTAAGTTAATTAATAAAAAATAAAAAACTAAAAGACCTAAAACTGAAACCGGTTCATATATTAAATTTTTAAAAAAATTATTTAGTATCATATCTAGAAATATCTCGAGTTTTAATATTCAATGACAAACAAATAATAATTTAAATCGTTCTTATATGAGTAAATCTTTAATAATAAAGTTTTAATTTATTTTTAAAAAGTATTTCAAAGTTTGAAATTATTTCCTAGATAATACTTCTTGACTATTGGATTATCAGCCAACTCACTTGAAGAACCGTTAGCTAAAATTTTTCCTTCACTTAATACATATGATTTGTTAGTAATTAGAAGGGTTTCCCTCACATTATGGTCTGTAATGAGAATCCCAACCCCATCACTACTTAATTTAAGAATTAGTTTCTTTAGATCATTAACAGCTAGAGGATCGATTCCAGCAAAAGGTTCATCTAATAACAAATATTTAGGTCCTTTTCTGCCTACAGTGAGAGCTCTAGCTATCTCACACCTCCTCCTCTCTCCTCCTGAAAGTTGATAACCATAATTATCTACAAAGTTATTCAAATTAAATTCATTAATTAATTGTTCTCTTCTATTTCTTATCGCTGCTCTACTATAAGATGAATTTTGTAAAGCCAAATCTATATTATCTTTAACAGTGAGATCTCTAAATATACTCGCTTCCTGAGTTAAGTACCCTAACCCAAGTCTTGATCTGATTGGTAGAGGAAGATTGGTTATATTTTTCCCATTCATTAAAATTACACCTTTATCTGGTTTTATGTTCCCAACTGCAAGATTAAAAGTTGTAGTTTTCCCAGCACCATTAGGCCCCATCAAACCTACAACTTCCCCTGGATTAACAGTTATGGAAACATCATTTACGATTAATCTTCCCTTAATTGAAAGGGATACATTATGAATTGTTAGGTTCATTTTTATTGAGATCGATTAGTTTTCTTGTTTTCTTGAAAAAAAAATGGGATGGAAAATAATAATTTCATTTAAAATAAGGATATATTCATATTTATCAAAGAGGTTTCAAAAAAGGCTTATCGTTCTCACTTAATAGCTCTTTATATTGTAATTTCCTCAATAAATCTTCTAAACACTGGCAGAATGATTCAAGATCAATTCCTAAATTAATCTTAGTTCTAGTTTTTATTCTACCTAAACCCTCCCCAAGCAGGATAGTAGCTCCATTTAAGTTACCCTTACTTAAGTGAAACTGAGAAACAGATACTTGTAAAATTCCTTGGATAACTTGTCTTTCTTCACCATCAACGGTATTCCATATTTCTTCAAAAGCATCATGAGCCTCATACCATTCATGATTGTTAAAAAGATTTAAAGCAGTAAAAAGAGAATCTTTAAAACTTTTTGTATTTTCTTCGTTCATGAAACTAATTATTAATTTCTTTTCTTTTTATTTATTTTCCTCATTCTTATTGAATCTGGTGTCACCTCTAGCATTTCATCTGGACCAATATATTCGAGTGCTCTTTCAAGAGTAATATCAACAGGTGACTGCAAAGTATCAAGTTCTTCTGCCCCTGCAGACCTCATATTAGTCAACTGCTTAGTTTTACATATATTTAACTCAAGATCTTGAGGTCGATTATTCTCTCCGATTATCATTCCCTTATAAACTTTAACTCCAGGTTTAATGAAATAGACTCCCCTATCTTCAGCATTCTTTAATGCATAAAATGTGGCCACACCTTCCTCAAAAGCTATAAGGACTCCATTTCTTCTGGTTTCAAAATCTCCTGTTTTAGGTTTATATTCATAAAACGAATGACTCATAATACCCTCACCTCTTGTTATTCGAACAAATTCACCACGAAATCCAATAAGTCCTCTCGATGGGACAAGAAACTCTAATTGAGTTCTCCCATCTGAACTTGTCTGCATGTTTTTCATCTCTGCCTTTCTAGATCCAAGTTTTTCGATACAAGAACCAACAGATACTTCAGGTACATCTAAAACTAAAGTCTCTATAGGCTCACATTCAACATTATCAATTTCCCTGAAAATTACTTGAGGTTGTGAGATTTGAAACTCAAAACCCTCTCTTCTCATAGTTTCAATCAATATCCCTAGATGTAATTCTCCTCTCCCTGAAACTGAAAACCTGTCAGGTGAATCAGTTTCTTCTACTCTCAGGGCAACATTTGTTAAAAGTTCCCTCTCCAGTCTATTTTTTAATTGTCTACTAGTAACAAATTTTCCCTCCTTTCCCGCGAATGGTGAATCATTGACAACAAAAGTCATATTTAAGGTAGGTTCATCAACTTTGATTAATGGAAGAGGATGAGGAGAGTCGGGACATGCTATGGTCTCACCAATATTGACGTCATCGAAACCAGAAACGGCAACAATATCACCTGCAAATGCTTCATTTATATCAATTCTTTGTAATCCTTCAAATCCTAAGAGCTTACTAACCTTACCTTTAATAGTTTTTCCGTTTTCTTTAATTAAACTAGCCTGTTGGCCATTTTTTATACTTCCATTGTGGATCTTTCCAATTACTATTCTGCCTAAGAAATCAGAATAATCCAAAGTAGTAATTTGTAGTTGTAAAGGCTTATTAGAGTCACCTACTGGAGGAGGAACGTGTCTGATAATAGCTTCAAAAAGAGGCATCATATTGTCACTATTAGATTCCATCTCTTCTTTTGCGAAACCAGATAAACCACTCCCAAAAAGATAAGGAAAATCACATTGATCATCATCAGCACCTAATTCCAAAAACAAATCAAGGACCTTATCAATTGCTATTTCTGGTACTACTCGTGGTCTATCTATTTTATTTACAAAGACTATGGGCCTAAGTCCTTTTTCTAATGCTTTTTTTAAAACAAATCTTGTTTGAGGCATAGGACCCTCATTTGCATCAACAATAAGCAGACAACCATCAACCATTCCCAAAACCCTTTCAACTTCTCCTCCAAAATCAGCGTGTCCAGGTGTATCTATAATATTAATTCTGGTATCTTTATAATTAACTGCAGTATTTTTTGAGAGAATTGTTATCCCCCTTTCTCTTTCAAGATCATTTGAATCCATTACACATGTAGGGATAACTTCATTGTCTCTAAATATTCCTGATTGAGATAACAATGCATCTACAAGAGTTGTCTTCCCATGATCTACGTGAGCAATAATTGCAACATTTCTAATTTCTTTTATCGAAGATGACATTTATAGAATTTATATAAATAATAGATTGACTCTATTAAGGCTAACTCAAAGTATGCAAATTATGAGAATTTTCTCTTTATGACTTTAAAAATATAATCTAATGGAATAATTAAATAATCGATTAGATTTATAATTTTCTATTTGAGCTTTCAAAAACTTTTAATGCTTCAATTGACCCCTCATATCTCCAATGCCAGGGTTCGTAATCTATGTATTTATTATCTTTGTTGAACGATAACTTAAAGTGAAATTTAGCTGCATTTTTTATTAGCCATCTAAAGGCGTCAGTATTTTCGAAATCGGTTTCAAAGTCTTTCTCTCTTTGAGTAGCATCACCAATATCGATTGCGAAACCTGTACTATGTTCAGAATACCCTGGAGGTGCTGAAACTCTAGCTCTTTCTGCAGCTACTTGATTTCTAATAGATTTTAAAGAATAAAAGATATCGTTTTGCAAATTTATTGATCTATAACCACTCAAGAAGACTAAATATATCCCATCCTTTTTGGCTTCTTCTCTCATCTTTAGTAGAGAATCGCGCATATCCATATGAACTTCAATATTAGGCTCAATTAAAACTAGTTTCTCCTTAGAAATTTCTGCATAGGGTAAATGACCTAGTATTCTATGGTCGTGATTTGTCTGAGCCTGGAAATTGAGATTATCAAGAGATCCTATTTCTATATTTTTAGTTAATCGCAATGCAGCGACAGAAAAGATAAGAAAAAGAAATGGAGAAAATATTAATAGATTTTTTAATAATGTTGAATTTGGATTATTTAGGTAAGTTCTTTTTGCAAGTGGTATATCAAATTGATCGATATCTTTGTTTAGTTCCAATATTTAGAAGTGAATTTGGAAAAGATATTTCGATATTAACTATTATTTTAAGAAATGCACTTTTATAAGCAAAAAAGATGTAGTTTTTATATACAGTATTATTTTTTTTTCATATGTTGAGAGTAGCTGTTATTGGTGGAGGTCCAAGTGGTTCATGTGCGGCAGAAATACTTGCTAAAGCTGGAATAAAAACTTGGCTCTTCGAGAGAAAATTAGATAATGCGAAACCATGTGGAGGAGCAATTCCACTTTGCATGGTCGAAGAATTTGATTTACCTGAGTCAATTATTGATAGAAAAGTAAGGCATATGAGAATGATATCTCCCTCAAATAGAGAAGTAGATATAAGTTTAGATAGAGTTTATGGGAAAAGTGATAATGAGTTTATTGGGATGTGTAGAAGAGAAGTAATGGATGCCTTTATGCGTAACAGAGCATCAGATCTTGGTGCTACATTAATAAATGGATTAGTTACTTCTATTGATACTGGAGATAATAATCAAGGGCCATATAAGCTTTCCTACTCAGATTTTACGAATGGAGATAAAAAGGGGGAACTAAAAGAGCTTACTGTTGACCTTTTGATCGGAGCTGATGGAGCCAATAGCAGAGTCGCAAAAGCAATGGATGCAGGTGACTACAAAGTTGCTATAGCATTTCAGGAAAGAATTAAATTGCCTAAAGAAGAAATGAGTTACTACGAAGATCTTGCTGAAATGTATGTTGGGACTGATGTTTCTCCTGATTTTTATGGGTGGGTATTTCCTAAATATGATCATGTTGCTGTGGGCACAGGAACCATGCAAAAGAATCAGTCATTAATTAAAGGACTTCAAGAGGGTGTAAGAAATAGGGCAAAGAAAAGACTTGTTAATGGTGAAGTAATAAAGGTAGAAGCTCACCCTATTCCAGAGCATCCAAGGCCAAGAAGGGTAGTTGGGAGAATGGCATTGGTTGGTGATGCAGCTGGTTATGTTACAAAAAGTTCTGGAGAGGGTATTTATTTTGCTGCAAAAAGCGGAAGAATGTGTGCTGAAGAAATTGTTGAAGCATCAAAAAATGGTCAAGTAATTCCATCAGAAAAAGATTTAAAAAACTATCTTAAAAAATGGGATAAAAAATATGGCACAACTTATAAGGTGCTAGAAATCCTTCAAAATATTTTCTACAGAAATGATTCTGCTAGAGAAGCCTTTGTTGAGATGTGTGATGACATGGATGTTCAAAGACTTACTTTTGATAGTTACTTATACAAAAGAGTTGTATCTATGAAACCATTACAGCAACTTAAAATTACCATGCTTACACTTGGTTCGATTTTAAGAGGGAAAGCCCTAGCGCCTCTAAAGTATAAACCCGTTGATAGTGCTGTTAGGGAAAATAATGAAGTAGAAAAAATGCTAGAAAATTATTCAATAAAGGGAGGAATTAAAGTTAAGAGTTCAAAAGTGTAAAATCGGCAATTTTTAGAGAATAATTTCTAATTAAGCTCAACAAATTGAGTCTATTATTTCTTATTTTTAAGTCCTCTGACATTATTAGGACTCCCTTTTCATTATCAAATAAATCCTCAATAGTTTTTACATTAATCTCAAACAAATTTAGAAGTTCCAAATAATTGCAATAACCTTCTGAAAAAAGTTTTTCTAATTCTCCAATAAATTCAAAAACTTTGAATTCACAATCTTTTTCAAAAAGTTTTGTGTTTACATAATCTCTTGTTGAGAGAACCTCTTTTGAAAAATCACTTTTATTTGCTAATTTGCTTACCCTAGTAATTACATTCTGGATTTCCAAAAAATTATCCTTTTCGTTAAAATTAATAATAGAGTTAATCCTATTTTTAAGATCAACAATATCCAATACTCTTTTTTGAGATAATTCATCAGAAGAGCAAACGGCCTTTATTAATTCTTTACTTAGTGACATTTCTTCTAGATGACTAACAATTCTTTGAACTAAAAATTCATTTAAATCATTAAATACTGTTTCTCTTGAGAAGTTTAAATTCGGAAATACGATTTTCCAAAAATCAATAAGTTCATTGAATAATTTATCTAAAGGTAAATCAAGTTCATAATCCCAAATTATTTTAATCACTCCATTCAAATTTCTTCTTAAAGCATAAGGATCAGATGATCCACTAGGACGTTTACCAGAAATAAATATACTTATTAAAGTTTCGACCTTATCTGCTATGGAAACTATTGCACCACATTTTGTGGAGGGCAAAGCATCTTTATAAAAAGAAGGTAAATAATGCTCAGCGACAGCCAAGCAAACATCCTCACTAAATCCCTCATATTTAAGATATTTACCACCCATTATTCCTTGCAGCTCAGGGAATTCGTAAACAATTTCGCTACATAAGTCGTTTTTACAGTATTTAGCAGCTTCTATTATTTTTTTTTCTTCTAAAGACTTATCATTTAAAAATTTTAGAATTTTTTTAGTAACTTCCTCTATCCTTTCTACCCTCTGAAATATATTTCCAAGTCCTTTTAAATATGAAACAGATTTAAGCTTTTCATTTCTTTCGATTGAAGTAACTTTTTTGTCACTTTCTACGAAAAACTTTGCATCTGAAAACCTTGCCCTTAATACTTTCTCATTACCTTTGGCAATATTATTATTTGATTCTTCAAGACCATTTGAAATAACGCAGAAAGTTGTACTAATATTTTTTTCAGAGCTTAAATCTAGTTTAGAAAAACTTTCGTTTTTAAATAAAAGAGGAACGTATCTCTGATGAATTTTCATGACTGTTGAGAGAACTTCAACCGGAAGATCAAGAAATTCATTACTAAATTTACCAATAATTAAGTCTGGCCATTCAACTAAATCAGTTAGTTCATTTAGTAATCCTTCTGAAAGGTCAGGTTTCAGATTTAAAGATTTAGATGCCTGATTTATTAAACTTTCAATTTTTTCTTTTCTTTCTTTTCGAATAGCTATTACTCTATTTCGTTTCAATAATTCAAAAAATTCATCAGGATTCTGAACTTCTAAAACTTCATTGATTAGCCTATGACTTTTAGTTTTATTACTTATTTTGATTTTTGGATCAAATTCAAAATCAAGAATTTCATCATTATAAATAGAGGCTATCCACCTGATAGGTCTTGAAAATTTTATGTTCCCACCCCCCCATTTCATAAATCTAGGACCTTGAAGACTACTTACTAATTTTGGGATAATCGAAGACAAAGATGTTTTTGTTGATAGTCCTTTCTCAATTTTCTTTCCAAATACAAAATCACCCTTTTCCGTGTTTTTTATTTCTAGCTCACCTACATCTATATCTAAGCTATTAGCAAATCCTAAAGCAGCATTAGTAGGACATCCATTTAAATAAGCTAAATTTGCTTTAGGCCCTTTTCTTTCTATTATCTTATCTTCTGCATAATCAACTAAACCTTTGAGAAGTAGAACTATCCTCCTTGGTGTGGAGGTAACAACTATTTGTTCGAATTTGATTAACTTTTTATCCAATTCAAATTCTATTAGAGATCTAAATTGCTCTAGAACAGAATGAGAAAATTTTGCGGGCAACTCTTCAGTTCCTATCTCAAGTAAATATTTAGACAAGAAAAAAAAATATGACTTAACTTACTATAATTTACTACCAGTTAAATAAGCTTTTCGCTAATGTATAAAAAGAGATATGTTTTGGTCCGTTGATCAAGGTTGAGAAAGTAAAAAAGAAAAAAGTTTCTGCAAAGGAAGAGACTGTTTGTTTAGCAAATGGACTAGAAGTCTCTAAATTTGAAAATTTTAAAAAAAGTAGCCAATTTCTTAAGGAACCACTTGCTTCAGAATTAGTCAATGAAAGTGATCATTTTACTAATGATGCAGTTCAGTTATTAAAATTTCATGGTAGTTATCAACAAGATAACAGGGAAAATAGAAAGCCGGGCAAAAGTAAAGATTGGCAAATGATGCTTAGGTTAAGAAATCCGGGCGGTGAAGTCCCTGGGAAATTATTTTTAGCATTAGATGAATTATCTGACAAACTAGGTAATGGAACACTTAGGGCCACTACAAGACAAGCCTTTCAAATGCATGGAATCAGAAAGGAGAACCTAAAGGAAGTAATTCAAACAATAGTAAATTCAATGGGCTCCACATTAGCTGCATGTGGAGACATTAATAGAAATGTTATGGCCCCTGCGGCTCCATTTGATTCGCCGAACTATATTATTGCAAGAGCATTGGCAAAAAAAGTTGCAGATCTTCTCACCCCAATGGCTGGTCAAGGCACTTTTCTAGAGCTTTGGGCTGATGGAGATTTAGAGTACACCATAAAGCCTGATAAAGATATTGAAGTAATTAGGAAGCTCCAATTCAAAGATAATGTTTTTAGTGGAATAAAAGATGAGCCTCTTTATGGTTCAACTTATTTACCGAGAAAATTCAAATGTGCCGTGACAGTTCCTGGGGACAATTCTGTTGATCTTCTTACCAATGACATAGGAATAGTTGCCTTTACTTCTAAAGATGGAAACTTAGAAGGATGCAACTTCTATGTTGGAGGTGGTATGGGTCGCACACATAATAATGAAGAGACCTTTGCCAGAATTGCAGATCCACTTGGATATGTTGAAGAACCTTATGTTTATGAATTAATACAAAGCATTGTGGCTATTCAAAGAGATTATGGTGATAGAAAATCAAGAAAAAATTCGAGAATGAAATATCTTCTTCATAGAAAAGGTATTAAATGGTTCAAAAAGATACTCTCTGATAAGTATTTCAAAAAAGAAATAAAAAAAATTAGAAAAGAACCTGATAAGGTTCTTATTGATTATCTAGGTTGGCATAAACAAAATAAAACCACCCATTTCGTTGGTTTACCATTATTATCAGGAAGATTATCTGGAGAGAAGAAGAATACCATCACAAGTATTGTTAAAAAATATAATTTAGATTTAAGACTCACACCTAATCAAGATATTTTACTTTGTAATATTCCCAATAAAAACAAAGGTGAAATTCAAAAATCTTTATCAAAAATTGGATACGAAAATTTAGAAAACATTAATGAAATACAAAGACATGCTTTAGCTTGTCCTGCTTTACCACTTTGTGGTCTTGCAATGACTGAAGCTGAAAGAATATTACCTGATGTATTAAAAAGGATTGAAAATTTACTATTAGATCTAAAAATACAAAAGACAGTATTATTCAGAATGACAGGATGTCCGAATGGATGTACCAGGCCTTATATGGCTGAATTAGCACTTGTTGGAAGTGGGCAAAACAAATACCAATTATGGTTGGGGGGAAGTAAAAATCTACAAAGGCTTGCTAAACCTTTTTTACAAAGAATGGAACTTAACGATTTAGAAAAAACTCTTCAACCATTATTTGATAATTGGAAGAGTAATTTGGATTTGGATTTCGGAGATTTTATAAATACTCAAGAAGAAAATTATATATTAAATTTACTAAATGAAAATCAATAGAATTTAAATTTTTCCATAGAGGGCATTTGCTTTTTTATTTTTCCAAGCCCATAATTGATCACCATAACTAAAATGCCACCATTCATTTGGATGTTGAGCAAATCCGAATTTAGTCATAATTTTCCTTAATAAATTTCTTCTACTATTCCAAATAATTGCTTCTTCTTTCTTTATATTTGCAAAAAAATAAGGATTTGATGTCTCATCCATTTGATCAACCATGCTTCCCATTTCAACAAGATTTCCGTCTTTATCTGATAAACAAACATCCAATGCACCCCCAGTTGAATGAGGGGGAGGACACTTAGTGTCATGAGAAGGATATGCCCAAAATTTTTCAACTTTTTTTAAGATAGATGGATAAGACTTTATATTCTCAAAAGAAATATCAATATCGGATTTTTCGCACTCTAATAAAAATGCTCTTTTAAACATAAATTCCTGGACTTCTAAAGGTCGCCAACTGTCATAAATTAAAAGGTTAAAACTACTCTTTGATATTAAATAATCATTAACTTTTACTAATCTATTTACGGCTTCTTCTCTTAATTTCCAAATAGAAGTTTTATCTTCGTAAGGTGCCCCTAAATCAGAGTAAGGGTGAGGATCTAAAAACTTTAGACAGCTTGGTATAGCTATTAATTTATCTCCATTATCTTTAATTGGTATTTTATTCCAAATTTTCAATTGAAATTTGCAATTGATTTATAGTGGCATATATATCAAAAATAACAATGATAGTTTTCAATTTAAGAAATCATGAATGAATTTATTATCAGATTTATCAATAAGTATATTCCTTAAAACAATATTTTCTTTAAAATCAGGATCATCACTAACAATCTTAATAGCCTCTTCACGAGCCTTATCAATAAGAAATTTATTGTTAGGTAAATTGTCCAGTACAAAATCAGGCAATCCGGATTGTCTATATCCTAAAATCTGGCCTGGTCCTCTAAGCTCCAAGTCTTTTTCAGCAATATAAAAGCCATCATTAGATTTTTGCAAAACACAAAGTCGTTTATTTTCCATTCCATTTTTATTGGAGGTTACCAGATAACAAAAAGATTTTGTTGAACCTCTACCAACTCTTCCCCTTAATTGATGTAGCTGGGACAATCCAAATCTATCCGAATTATAAATAATCATAATTGTGGCGTTAGGCACATCAATACCAACCTCAATTACAGTGGTTGAAACCAATATATTAATTTCATTCTTTAAAAAAGAATTAATCACTTCATTCTTTTCTTGTGAACTTAATTTGCCATGTAATAATCCAACTTTTTTGTTAAAAAAGACCTCTTCTGATAAATGTTTGAATGTTTTCTTTGCGGAGCTTAAATTCATTTTTTCTGAATCTTCTATAAGTGGCAAAATCACATAAGCTTGCTTTCCCTTATTGATCTCATCTTCAACAATCTTGAACAAGTTAGTTAAATCATCTTCTGAAATTATTTTTGTTGTTATAGGAACTCTCCCAGGAGGGAGTTCTGTAATTTGACTCACATCTAAGTCACCATAAATCGAAAGCGCAAGAGTTCTTGGAATTGGTGTTGCTGTCATTGATAACAAGTTAGTATTTTCTCCTTTGTTTAGTAATCTATTTCTTTGAGTAACTCCAAATCTATGCTGTTCATCAATTACGACCATCCCTAATGCATTAAAGATGACTTTATCCTCAAATAATGCATGAGTACCTACGAGGATATCAACTAATCCATTGTTCAAATTAGAGAAAATTTCTTTTCTCTTTTTTTGAGGAGTATTCCCAGTAAGTAGCTCAACAGAGACTAAAAGGGGGTTCAAATATTTTAATAAATTTTTATAATGCTGTTCTGCCAATACCTCAGTTGGGACCATAAATGCACCTTGCAAGTTTTTTTCTATGACCAGTAGAAGAGACGCTATTGCAATTATGGTTTTACCGCTTCCTACATCTCCCTGAAGCAATCTAGACATTGGTACGGGACTAGATAAATCTTTCTTAATTTCATTTAAAACATTTTCCTGAGATTTTGTTAATTCAAAAGGAAAAGTATTAAAAAATTCTTTTAATAAAGATTTCTTTTTAGGTAATTGTTGGGAAGTTACATTTTTATTAGTCTTTCTTTTTCTAAGTAGAAACTTTATTTGAAGTAAGAATAACTCATCAAAAACCAAACGTTTTTTTGACTCAATAAGTGCCTGTTGAGTTTGTGGAAAATGAATATTAATCAAAGACTCTCCTTTTGACAATAAAGATAATGAATCAAGTTGCTTTTTATTTAAAATTTCTGGATATTGCTTTGCATAAATTAATACCTTTTTCATAAGTTTTATAAAACTCATATTTGATAATGCTTCACCTAATGAATACAAGGGTAATATTTTGCCTGAGAAATTAAAATTATCATTTTTATCATTAAGAATTTCAATCTGCGGATCTACAAAAGTTTTGCCATACTCTGTAAATTTAACCTTACCGGAAATTGCTAATTTAGTTCCAGGAGTGTACAAAGATTTTTGAGATGTGAAGAAAGAGTAAGATCTAAATCTTCTTCCTAAAAAAAATTTTGTAACCTTTATTGAAGACGTCTCATCAAAAACGACAATATTCATTATTGATAAATTACTATTTTTTTTACTCTTATGAATATAAAATCTTTTAACGTTTGCAATGCACGTGTATAAATTATCTGGTTTTAAATTTATTATCTTGACTCTATTTGTATAGTCTAGATATGTTCGTGGGAAATAATTAATTAGATCTTTTATATGAAATATCCCTAATTCATTAAGCTTATTTTTATAAACTTTTCCTACATTTTTTATTAATGAAATATCTGAATCAAAAGACAAACTTGCATCAGCTTTATTCAGAAAAACATTATTAGAAATATTACTAGAACTTTCTATTTGTAGAGTTTTGCCTAGTTTATAAAGATTTTTTCTCGTATCTATAATTAACCTTTTTCTTTGATTTTCATCTAATTTATTGTATTCATTATATCTTTTAGAAAATTCATAAAATATCCTTAAATATTCGTCTGAGAGATTTAGATTATCTAGTTTTTTTAAAGATTCATGCAAATAATCATTAAAGTATTTTTCTCTTCCTAAAGTATTAATAAATTTGTTTTCAGTTTCAATAGTAAGAGATTTTTGAAGAGGTCTTATCCAATCTTTAATTAATTTATTATTGTTCCCACTAATAGTCACATTTGAAAAAAGAGTTATTTTTTCAACGTATTTTATTCAAAGTTATTTCTTTTTGCCTCCAATATGTCTCTTTTTTAATCAAACGCTGAAATTGATTTTTTAGCTCATTTATTTTGTTCCTTTGAATAGAAAGATTTAAGTTTTTAAACTCTAACTCAACAGTAGATATGTTAAAGAAAATAATACTTGGAAAATTATTGCCGTTTGATGATGATCGATTTAAGTTTAATTCAAGATTAATAACAAAAGGATATGGATGTTTAATCATAAAATTTTTGCCTACTAAGTAATTAAAGGAATCTTTAGATATCATCTTTTTTATTAGATTTGCTTTGAATAATTCTTGGTTAATACTATATGAAAGATTCAATAGTAAATTTTCCAATGACCTGTCTATTAAATCAAAATTATTAAGAATCTGATTATTTGGTAAATTATCAATTTGATTGATATTTTCTTTTTCTTGATTTATGGGTTTTTCCACCTTTTCTTCTCCTATTAATTCAAGTAAGGAGGAAATAAATTGTTTTTCAACTCCTAAATTTTCAAGAATATTATTTTTAGATAAATAATAATTATGTTGGTTATTATCTAAATCAAGTGATACAAATCTCTCATAATTATGAGCTTGGTAATATTCAGAAGTATTTGAAAAGTCTTCATTAATCTTGAACTGAGTGGGTTCATTTAATTGAAAACCATCTTCAATTTGAAATTTTTCTTTTTGATTATCCTTTATTTTTGTGGAACTATCAATAAAGGTAAAATTAATTTCCTTATTTATATTTTTTTCAATTTCATTTATCTTTAATTGTTCTACTGTTAAAAAGGGCAAATTCGTAAATATTAATTTACTTATTTTTTTTTCAAAAAGACTATAGAATTCATTTTCATTTAAGAAATTATCATTAATTGTTGGATAACTATATATTTGATTAAGGCCTTTTTCTACAGAGATGAAAAGTAGATCCCTTACTAGATTAAGATAAAGTTCGTATTCCCTAGAGATATTTCTAGTTAATATTCTTTTTTGTATTTCTGCTCTATCTAATTGAGAATTAATTTTATCAATATCTATGTAATTATTGAAATTATTCAAGTGACTAGTTTGTTTGCATTGATGCGACCTCTTCAGCAAAGTCCATTTGATTTTTTTCGATACCTTCTCCTAAGGTATATCTTGTAAAGCGTCTCACTTTGATATTTTCCCCAATTTTTGCAGCTGCTTGTTTAACAAGATCCTCAACTGTTAGAGAACTATCTTTAATGTAGGGTTGTGAAAGCAACACAAGCTCATTAAGTCTTTTTGCAATTCTCCCCTCAACTATTTTTTCTTTAATTTGTTCTGGTTTTCCAGATAAATCATCCCTACCCATTTCAATCTGCTTTTCTTTTTCCACAACATCTTCTGGGATTTCTTCAATTGATACATACTCAACATTTGGGCATGCTGCTACTTGCATTGAGACATCCTTCAGCAGAGATTGGAATATATCACCTCTAGCAACGAAATCTGTTTCACAATTTAACTCTAGTAAAACTCCGACTCTTGATCCAGTATGAATATAACTTCCAATTGACCCTTCGGCCGCTACTCTTCCCGATTTCTTTTCGGCACTAGCTATGCCTTTCTTTCTTAACCATTCCAAAGCTTTATCTAGATTCCCTTCAGTTTCGTTAAGTGCTTTTTTGCAGTCCATCATTCCTGCGCCAGTTTTGTCTCTAAGATCTTTTACAAGTTTTGCTGTAATGTTTCCCATTTGAAATAATAAAAAATAGTGAATAGTAAGTTTTAAATTAGAATTTAATTTTTTCGTTCGGCATTAGAGCCCTTTCTACCTTCATTTATGGCATCTGCAAGTCTTCCTAAAATAAGTTGTACAGATCTAACGGCATCATCGTTACAAGGAATTGGAACTTCACACAAATCTGGATCGCAATTTGTATCCAACATTGATACTAATGAGATATCTAATTTTCTAGCTTCTAATACTGCATTAGATTCTCTTCTCTGATCAACCAATACAACTACATCTGGTAATCTTCTCATACCCTTAAGTCCACCTAAGTATTTTTGTAATCTTTCAAGTTCTCTCCTTAATACTGCAGCTTCTTTTTTAGGCCTCATTGCTATTGAACCACTACTTTCCATTCTTTCTAGATCCTTTAATCTTTCAATCCTAGCTTTCATTGTTGTCCAATTAGTCAACATCCCCCCAAGCCATCTTTGATTTACATATGCAGCTCCACAGCGTGTAGCTTCCTGAGCTACTACATCTGATGCTTGTTTTTTAGTACCAACAAATAGGAAACGTTTACCGCTTTTTGCAGCGTTTCTCGTCCATTTATATGCATTATTCATACACAATGCCGTTTTAACAAGATCAATAATATGAACTCCATTTCTCGCGCAATATATATACTTAGACATCTTGGGGTTCCAACGTCTAGTTTGATGCCCAAAATGAGCACCAGCTTCCATCATTTCTGATAGTGATACAACAGCCATAATTTAAAAAGGGTTTCGGGTTAGCCTCCATCTGACGGGGAATTAATATTAATAATTCACCCGAAACTGTCAGATGTGTGAAATTTAATTAAAACATCCTAGCAAGTAATGTGTATTTCTAAAAGTTTTTTATCTTAATTTGGTTAACTGTTTAATGTAAATCATATTTAGAGGGATCCTAAGTATCTCAAGTGCAAGTCTATTTCTTCTTATATTTACTAGGAATCTTAATAAAGGAAAAATTCTATCAACACTGATTAGTCCTCCCAAGCAAAGAATTTGCCAAAGTAAATTATGTAGAGGAGTTAATTGAATCATAAATCTAACCCTTAAATTTGGGTGTTTCTTATAAAACACTAAAGCCATTTTTGCTCTCTCTTTTTCTTGAGCTATTAATGAATCTATTTGTTCGCAATTAAATGGCGGATGCCAATGAAAACCTACTGCATTTGGGCATTTAATTAATTTTGTCCCAATTTTTTTTAATCTCTCTCCAAGTTCTAAATCCTCCCAACCGTAAAGACTAAAAGAAGTATCAAATAATCCTACACTTAAAATCAATTCTTTTGCTATCGCTACATTCCCAGTAGCAAAGTATGCAAAAGAAGTATCCATTATTTTATGTTTTTCACTCTGAGGATTTAGAAAATTAGATGTATTGACTACCGAGCCATAGGTAAAACATTTTTTATTATTTTTTCTCCAATAGGCAAGTAATTTTTCTACGTGACAATTTATAAAATTGTCTAAAACAATTAGATCACTATCAATGAATATGATAATTTCATATTTTGATTTAATTACTCCCAGATTTCTTCCAAGTGCAGGCCCTCCATGTTCTTGCTGAAATAGAATAACGTGTGGGAGATTAGCTTTATTTTTATTTATCCATGAAGTTGTCCCGTCAGTTGATCCATCATCAACTACTATTACTTCATAATTGCTGATTTTTGTATTTAATTTTTGATTCTCAAGCGCAAATAGACATTTCTCTAATATAGGTAATCTATTGTAAGTCGGTATAACAATACTTACATTCATGATTATTTTTTAAATATGCATAATATTTTGAATTCCAAAAGATAAAAATAAAAGATGTTCCCTAATCAGCTGCACCACCATTATTTGCTGTGCCTGTAACGTTTCCACCATCAGGTCTTCCATCATTTCTTAATTTCCTTTTTTTGAATTTTCTAGCATAGGCTCTATTACGTTCCTGCTTTTCTTTTTTTAGATTCCTTCTCTTAGACATAAAAACTTTTAACTTTTAATTATATTAGCTCACTATGAGCACTATATATTTTACCATCTTCCATATTTAATATCCTATCAGCCATATCAGAAATTCTTGGATCATGCGTCACCATAAGTACAGAACAATTTTGCTCTTTTGCTAGTTTCCTTAAAAGGGTTACTATTTCTCTTCCAGTAACGCTATCTAAAGCAGAAGTGGGCTCATCAGCTAATAAAAGTTTTGGGTTAGCAGATAAAGCTCGAGCAATTGCTACTCTCTGTTTCTGCCCGCCAGATAAGTCATTTGGCAACTTTTTATGATGCTCCTCTAATCCTACTGCTGACAACCAGTTTCTCGCTATTTCACGTCTTTGCAAATATGTTAAACCTTTTATTAAATCGGCTCCCATTTGGACATTTTGTTCTGCTGTTAAACATCTCAGAAGATTATGACCTTGAAAAATCATTCCAATACTTCTTCTAAGAATCTGACGCGTTTTCCTTGATGCTCCATTTAACTGATTATTTAATACCACTAATTCTCCACTTTGACAGGTTCTCAAGGCACCAATTAATGTTAAAAGAGTCGTTTTACCACATCCAGAAGGTCCTTTTAAAAGGACTAACTCTCCTTTATCAATACTTAAATTAACGTCATTAAGAACTTGTTTTTTATTCTCATTTTTACCATAAAAGTGACTCAAATTATTTATTGAGACTGTTTTTAGGTTTTCAACATTATTTTTTGATTTATTAGCTTTAACCATTTATCTTCAATTGTTAAAAAATTTCGGCAGGATCAGCATCAACTAATTTACGCATCGCAATAGCGGCGGACCCCATACACATAACTAAAACTAATACGAAAATTAAAATAGTTTTGTCTGCGTCCATTATTATTGGGAGTTTAGTAGAACTTCTTATAACTGAGTAAAGTATTTGACCAGAGAAATAAGCAGGTAAATAACCAAACAATGCCAACAAAAACCCCTCTCTAGCTACAACAAAGAAAAGGGACTTAAGTCTATACCCCATTGCCAATAAGGTGGCATACTCTGGGAGGTGATCTGTAACGTCACTATAAAGAATTTGATAAACAACCACACACCCTACAACGAAACCCATCAATGCTCCCAAACTAAATATAAAACCAATCGCAGTACTATTTTTCCAATAATTCTTCTCAAATTCTACAAATTGATTTTTTGTAAGAACCCTAACATCACTTGGGAGTGAGTTATTTAATATCCTTGCAATCAATTCAGGATCAGATCCTTTTTTTAGCTTTACTAAACCAATTTCTATACTGCCAGGAGGATTAGCCGGAAAAAGTCTTAAGAAGGTTTCTCGACTAGTTATCAAATTACCATCTGCGCCAAAAGATGGTCCCAACTCCACAAGGCCTTCAACAATTACTCTTTTTCCAGCAACCTCAGTCTCAACTTTTTTTGCAGATAAGAACCATTCTTCAATCGGTCCAAATTCAGGTCTAGATAGTTTGTCAAAAAGAACTCTTGATGGATTTCTTAATTTATAAGCTTTCTTTGAGAATCCTTCATCTAAAAGAAGTGAATCGGAGGGATTAAAACCTAATGCAAGTATTGATCTAGTTTTAAGATTTTCGGGATTTCTCCAAAGTAAATAATTTAAATTAACGGGAGCAGTTTTTTCAACATCCTCTACTGCGAGAGTTTGAATTAATCTTCTTTTTGGGAATCCACTCATGCTTATAGAACTTTTTGATCTCGGACTTATTAAAACAAGATCGGCATCTAGAAGTTTATGAATAGTTACGCTCGTGTCAAATAAACCATCTCTAAAACCTAATTGCATAAACATCAAAATCCCTGCAAAACTGATTCCAGCTATGGCAACTGCTAACCTTAATGGTTGCCTAGTTAATAACAACCAAGCTAATGGTATTTTTCTAAATTTTAAAAAAGAAAAACTCATTAGGGAATAAATTTTGCAATCACTTTCATTCCTGCATAGTTTTGAACGATATCTATAGAATCTTGATCTAGTTTTACTAGTACTTCTATAATTCGTGAATCAGCATCCCCTGTTGGATCAGTCGATAGAACTTTTCTTTGTTTTACCTGAGGACTAATCCTAATCACCTTTCCCTTAAGATTATTTTGGAAGCCTCCATTTTCACTGCTCAATTCAACATTTTGAGAGATAAAGACTCTATCGATGTCAGATTCATAAACCTCTATCAAAGCTTCCATTTTTTGACTAGAACCAATATCCAAAATCCCTTCATTTTGTGGCCTTTCACCAACTCTGGCGTTTATTCCAAGGATAAAACCATCAATTGGACTCCTCAGTTTTGAATTAAAAAGATCTATCTTGATATTTTTTTGATCCCCGATAAGGTTTATTTTCTGTTTTTGCAATTTTAATAATTCATCTTTTCTCTGTGAAAACTCTACAAAAGAATATACATCTTTGTTCAAAGCCAACTCATACCTTTGAATTTGATCATTCTTTAGGGTAATTTCTTGGTTAATAGTATTAATTAGATTTTCGTTTCTTTCAAGATCAGCGATTAATTTTTCTCCATTTTCAAAGATTGCGAGAATATCACCTTTTTTCACGAAATCACCTTCATTTACTAAAATTTCGACAATTCGGGGGGAAGAGCCAAACTGACTTATTGGAGCTGCCAATTGTCTAATCTCTCCCGAAGGAGAAAGTTGACCAAGTGCAGCAACAGCTGTAATAGGAGGTATGAAATCTGAAGTTATTTCCTCTTTAAATTTTGAACTAGATTTATTATTTCCAGAACAGGAAATAACACCAAGAGATAATGGAGTAAATAATAAAAAATAAATAAATAAATTTTTTAATATTTTTAATTTCATTAAAAATCGAAGAGTACTGTTTTTATGTAGTTATTGACCCATTTTTCATCGAAATATTTTAAAAGAACCATGCTAGTCTTCTCGTTTTTCATTTGTTGAACACAATAATTTTTTTGAAAATCAATTCTCTCTTGGATAATTTCCTCACTAACATCCGGTTTAGCTTTCTTACTTAATTTGATCAAAACAGAGAGGTATTGATTCACAACTTTACAAAAAGCATTTTTTTCAGATTTACTTTTTAAGGAAGCAAAAAATACATTATTAGAAAAAATCCCCCCCCATTTAGGAATCTCTCTCAAAGAGGTAAAAGAACTTTTATCGACTTCAGAAAGTAATTTTTCGTATTTCAAACCTTGATTTTGTGATGCCGGGGATAAATCAACAATTGCAGCAGAAACAATATCATTTATTTTTACCAAATCCATCCCAAAAATTGGGATATCAAACTTTGGATCAGGAAAAAAAACGCAGTGCAATATTCTAAGATTCATTGAAAATTCTGCCACTTCAATATGTAACTTTCTAAAACCTTTTGCTTTATGAAATTCATTTTCAATATAAAGTTCTCTGCCAATTTCTTTAGATATTATGTTAGTTAGTTTTGGATCAATTTTTATACTCTTAAGGTCCTCAAGCATGGATCTATGCTCTCTAATATTTTGTAACAAATCCAAAATAAGAGGGTCAGTTAAATTTGTTTTAGTTAAAGATTCAGACAACAAGGTTAAAAAGTACCAAAATAGAATTTAAAGAGAGAACCTAAATGAACGTAGGAGATGTAAACTACTACACCCATTCAAGCAAAACTAGATGTGTGTTTGTGGATAATAAAGAATTGCCGCTTATAAGCATTGATATTTGGTGCAAAGCAGGTTCTTCATTTGAGGATGTTGATAAAAATGGCACTGCTCATTTTCTAGAACATATGATTTTTAAAGGGTCTAACAAAATAATGCCAGGTGAGTTTGACCATAAAATTGAATCTCTAGGCGGATTAAGTAACGCTTCAACTGGTTATGATGATGTACATTACCATGTCTTAGTTCCACCCTGTAACTTTAGAGAATCACTTGCTCTTTTGACAAATATTGTCGTTGCTCCAGATTTTAATCCTGATGAATTTATAAAAGAAAAAGGGGTAGTTATTGATGAAATAAAACAACAAAATGATCAGCCTGAAGAAAGATTATTTAATTATTTTTTAAAAAGGGTTTGGTTAAGTCCGAATTATTCCAATTCGATTCTAGGAACTGAACATAGTATTAAAAACTTAGAGATAAATGACCTTGTAAAATTTCATAGCAAACATTACACTACCGAAAAAATTTGTATTGCAATTGCTGGGAATCTCTCTGAAGAAATTTATAAATTTTTTGAAAAAAGTGATCTATCTGGTATAAAAGAAAGTCCAAATTTAATAAATCTACAAAATAAACCTTCTCTAAAAATAAGGCATGGTAGAGAGTCAGTTAAGTTTGATAATTTAGAGTTCTCAAGAATATTTATGGCTTGGTTTATCCCAAACCTAAATGATCAAAAAAATATTATTGGACTTGAGATATTAGCATCAATACTCTCTGTGGGAAGAAACAGCAGATTAGTAAAAATTTTAAAAGAAGATAGTAATCTTGTTGAATCGGTATATGTAGATGTAAATGCTGGAGAATTAGGAGGATTATTTGTAATGGAAGCAAGTTGCGAGACCAAAGATATTGAATTAGTAGAAAAGCAAATTAATAAAACAATAGATGAAATCTCAAATTGTAAAGTCTTGGCTTTGGATGAAATAAAAAAAGCAATAAATATTGTTAAAAGTAATTATATCTTTAATTTAGAGACATCTACACAACTCTCTTCATTCTTTGGAAATGAACTTCTTTGGGGGAGAAAATCTTCAATAAATAATTTAGAGAGTCATTTAAAATATTGGAATGACTTGGATAACTTCAAAGAGATCACAGAATATATCCGTGGAGAGAAATTTACATTAGTTGCATCCCCTAGTAAATGTTAAAAAGATATTTTTTAAATAATAAAAAAAGAAATTTTTCAACTGCTTTAATTTGGATTAAAGGGGGGAGTGATATGGATAGTATTGGCAAAAAAGGGATAAACAAGATCCTTTGTTCATTACTTACCAGAGGATGTGAAGGTTTTAACAATTTCACTCTCTCTGAATATATTGAGTCCTATGGAGCAGAATTAAATCAAGAAATATTTGAAGATGGTATTTCAATAAGTATTAAATCCCTAAATGAACATTTCAGCAAATTATTCCCTTTATTAGATTTATTTATTAATAAGCCAATCCTGTCAGAAACTGAATTTAAAAAAGTAAAAAAATCTTCTATTGATCACATTAAAAAAGATAAAGAGAATCCATTCAATATCTGTTTTGAAAACTGGAGAAGAATTGTTTACTTAAATCATCCTTATGCATTTAACACAATAGGAAATGCTAATGATGTCTCAAAAATTACCTATGAAGATGTTTTACTTGAGTTTAAAAATTTAAAAAATAGAGAAAAGTATTTAATTTCAAATAATCCCGAAATAAATGGAGAAAATTTTGGAACACTTGAAAAAAAAATCTTAAATGAAAAATCAGACCCTTTAAATCATTATTTAAATACTACGAGAAGATTTGATTATATTGATAATGATTCAAATCAAACAATAATAATGATGGGGGACCAAACTTGCTCGCGAAGAAGTAGTGAATATTTTCATCTTAAGGTTTTGGAGTCCTATTTATCTTATGGAATGAGCGCTGCTTTATTTAAACTTTTTAGAGAAAAACATGGTATCACTTACGATTTAGGTGTTTATTATCCTATCAGGAGTGGAAATGCCCCATTTTTAATTTATTTATCCGTATCTAATGATCAAGCACTTTTTGCTTTTGAACTCTTATTAAAACTATGGAAAAATTTACTTTTAAATCCGTTGACTAATGCTGAAATATTCTTAGCAAAAGAAAAACTAAAAGGTTCTTTTTTATTAGGAAATCAATCACTAGATGAAATTTTACATAGAAAGATACAGTTAGTTAGTTATGGTATTTCACCAATTTCTGAGAAGGATTTAAATTCAAAAATAGAAGAAATTTCTTCGTTAGATATTTTGAAATTAACTAATAAGTATTTTTCAAAACCTTTTCTGAGTATTTCAGGAAATAAAAAAATATGTTTAGAGATTTCTAATAGGTGGAAGAAAAACTTTTAGATTAGTTTTTCTCAATCTTATCAATATCTATTAAAAACGAACCTCTCCTAAACTTTACTTCAACAGTATTTGGAGATTTAATTGAAAGGATTTCCCCAATTTCATCAATTGCCACTAGATCAGGTGGTCTTAACATCGGCATATTATCTGAAGTCTTCAAGTAAGAGACTGGTGCAATCAACTTAACCTTATCGTTGATCTCAAATTTCATTTATAAATTAGATACATTATGGAGTAGTATAAGCATAAAGTTAATGAAAATATCAACGAAATGCACTGATTCATTCTAGAATCACAGAATTGACTTTCTGCAAATTAATGAATCAAAAATTTAAAACATTAATTTTATGGGCTTTACCTATACTTTTAGTAATAGCACTTTCCTACCAATTTTTATCTTCAAGCAACGTTGACTCGCTTAAATCTAATGGCACTACTGTTGCACCAAGAAATTCAGCGGTTGCAAGAGTAAGTTACGGCAGATTTTTAGATTACATTAATTCGGGAAGGGTTACATCTGTTGATATTTTTGAGGGAGGCAGAAATGCAGTTATAGAGACAATAGACTCGGATTTAGATAATAAAGTTCAAAGGTTGCGTGTAGATCTTCCTGGCTTAACACCAGAACTAATAAATATTTTGAAAAATGAGGGAATTAGTTTTGATGTTCATCCAATAAAAACAGCTCCTCCTGCATTAGGAATTTTAGGTAATTTACTCTTCCCAGCAATCTTAATTGGAGGTTTAATTTTGTTAGCGAGGAGGTCAAATGGTATGCCTGGAGGTCCAGGCCAAGCAATGCAGTTTGGGAAAACTAAAGCAAGATTTGCAATGGAGGCCGAAACAGGAGTTGTATTCAATGATGTTGCAGGGGTTAATGAAGCTAAACAAGATTTGCAAGAAGTTGTCACTTTTCTAAAAAAACCAGAAAAATTTACTTCTGTAGGTGCAAGAATTCCCAAAGGGGTTCTATTAGTAGGACCTCCTGGTACTGGTAAAACCCTTTTAGCTAAAGCAATTGCAGGTGAAGCTGGTGTACCATTCTTCTCATTATCAGGTTCTGAATTTGTCGAAATGTTTGTTGGTGTTGGCGCTAGTAGGGTTAGAGACCTTTTCAAAAGAGCTAAAGAGAATAGTCCTTGTTTAATTTTTATTGATGAAATAGATGCAGTCGGAAGGCAAAGAGGTGCAGGTATTGGTGGAGGTAATGATGAGAGAGAACAAACTCTCAATCAATTACTTACTGAAATGGATGGTTTCGAAGGTAATAGCGGCATAATAATTATTGCAGCCACAAACAGGCCCGATGTTCTAGATTCAGCGCTAATGAGACCAGGAAGATTCGATAGACAGGTAACTGTGGATGCGCCTGATATCAAGGGTAGACTATCAATATTGGAAGTTCATGCAAGGAATAAGAAACTTCAAGAGGATTTAACGCTTGAAAGCATTGCGAGAAGAACCCCAGGTTTTACTGGAGCAGATTTAGCAAATTTATTAAATGAGGCTGCTATTTTAACTGCTAGGAGGAGAAAAGACTCTATAAGTATCTCAGAAATTGATGACTCTGTAGATAGAATTGTCGCAGGAATGGAAGGTTCTCCATTAACAGATGGTAGAAGCAAGAGATTAATTGCTTACCATGAAGTTGGCCATGCTCTAATAGGTTCACTTGTCAAAGCCCATGATCCTGTTCAAAAAGTGACAGTCATTCCAAGAGGTCAAGCTAAAGGATTAACTTGGTTTACCCCGGATGACGAACAAACCCTTGTTAGCAGGGCGCAATTAAAAGCAAGAATAATGGGTGCTTTAGGAGGAAGAGCTGCTGAAGATGTAGTTTTTGGAGAAGGTGAGATTACAACAGGAGCTGGAGGTGATTTCCAACAAGTTGCTTCAATGGCCCGCCAAATGGTCACTAGATTTGGAATGAGTAATTTAGGTCCGATAGCTTTAGAAAGTGGTAACCAAGAAGTATTTGTTGGTAGAGATTTAATGACTAGAAGTGAAGTTTCTGATTCAATCTCTAAACAAATAGATGAAAGTGTAAGAATAATGGTCAAAGAATGTTATAAAGAAACCTACGATATAGTTAACAAAAATAGAGAAGCTATGGATAAGATAGTAGACCTATTAATTGAAAAAGAAACACTAGATGGTGATGAATTTGTAAGTATTCTCTCCAAATTCACCAAAATTCCAGAGAAAGAGAGAACACCTCAATTATTAAGCTAAACCTTTATTGGTTTCTTATCTAACACCAAATCAATTAAACCGTACTCAACAGCTTCGTTTGGGGACATATAAAAATCTCTATCGGTATCTTCTTTGACAGTGTCATAATCCTTTCCAGTTCTTTCTGATAATTCACTATTTAATCTTTCTTTTAAGAACAAAATTTCATCTGCCTGAATTCTTATATCACTGGCTTGCCCTCTAGCACCTCCAAGTGGTTGATGAATCATTATTCTTGAATGTCTAAGGCTGCTTCTTTTACCTTTAGTACCTGCCGCAAGCAAAAATGCACCCATACTAGCTGCTAAGCCAACACAAACTGTATGAATGTCAGGCTTTACATGTTGCATTGTGTCAAAGATACCCAATCCGTCATATACTGATCCGCCTGGTGAATTTATATACATATAAATGTCCTTATCTGGATCCTCTGCCTCGAGGAACAATAATTGAGCAACAATTCTATTAGCAGTTTCACTAGTAACTTGTTCTCCCAAAAAGATTATTCTCTCTCTTAATAGTCTCGAATAAATATCAAAGACTCTTTCACTACCGCCCGATTCTTCTAAAACTAAAGGGATCATAATAATATTTATCTGTTTATTAGATATTAACGATATTGAGTCAACATACGCTAACCTTATTAAGGTTTACATATAAAAAATTGAAAGAAAAATTGACTGTTTCAGATAGCAAAAAGTTATTTCATGAAAAATTTCCTTACGTCATTCCAGGTTTATATAAAAGAATAGTTGATGAAATGCTTGTCGAACTTAATCTTTTGAACCATCAAAATGAATTTACGCAAGATTATCTTTTTTGTGTCGGCCTCACCGAAACATTCAAAGAATTAATGAAAGGGTATCAACCTGAAAAACACTTGGATCTACTTTTTGAATCTTTATGCTTTTCTACAAATTTTGAGGCGAAGGAAATTAATGAAATCTCTAAAAAGTCCCAAAAAGAATTCAAGGATAAAACTTCTAAAGATATTTTAAAATTATTAGTAGAAAAAAGTAATTCTAAACTTTATCCTTCAAGGATTTTGAACTTAGGGATATATATATTAATTTCAAACTCCCAAGATTTCAAAGAGAAAAATGAATCAGATAAAAATAAGATGACTTCTGATATTTTTGAGAAGTTAAGCTTATCTGCTAATAAAGCAGAAAAAGATATTGGAATCTACAAAAGCAGCATATCAAAAATGGAACAAGCAAAAGAATTAATTGAAGAGCTCAGAATTAAGGACAAGAAAAAAACCAAAAAAAATTAATAACTATTTTTTTAATCTTTTTTTATCTTTCCAAGAGACATAGGATATATAAATTACAGCAAATGTTATGAATATGAGTAAAACAAACGATGTTAAAATAAGAAATTTACTTAAAAAGACTTCATAAGTTAAAAATGAAATCATATGTCAATGGATCCGTCCCCATTTCTTCCCCAAACAACCATGGCAATTGAAAAAGTAAAAATAGCAGCCAATGCTGCCCAGCCTATTTGAAAGATCATTAGAATTTAATCGTTTTTATAAATATAACAGAACTTCAAAATTTTTAATCATTTTAAAGATAAAGTTAATTTCTCAGAAACAAAATTTTCCCAATAGAATTATAATAAAGTTAAATTGGGAAGGTTAGTTTTAAATCATAGTACAAATATAGAAGGTCTAATTCCAATACTTCAAAAATTAGCACTGGAAAATAATATCAAGACAATAACTCCAGCTGTTATTTCAAGAGCCAGGGGGAGATCTTCTAAATTGATAATTAGATTGTCAGTGAAAACTATAAACGGATATAAAGCAATCGCAAGAAAAGGCAATACAGCTCAAGAAGTTTTTATTTCAACAGAGTTAAGTAAAGATGAATTAAAAGAAATCATAGATCTTTATAATAAAAAGTAATTAAATTAAAGGGTATTAGAAAATAGATAGGAGAGAACAAATGAAATTGGTATTAAATTTTTCTATTTTTTTATTGGCCTTTTTTTCATTTAGTAATAAATCATTATCACTTACTGATTTCCAAATAAAAAGATTTTGCGCAAAGGAGAAAAGAGTATCTTTATGTATCAAAAATTTACAAGAGAAAAGATCTGATCTCCAAAAAGGAAAGCTAATTGAAATACCTGTAACCCCTTACAAACGGTAATAAGAAATTGCATTTAAATTTCAAATTCTGATTCGAAAAGATTAAATGCATTTTTATAGTTTGTGAGAAGTTCTTCAGAATTATCAGAAAATCCCTGTCGTTCGTAATCTTCTTTTAATTCATCATATAAGTAAACCACTTTGTTAAAGGCGCTCATATATTCTTTTTGTATGTCTTCATCATCGATATCATAGATTTTTGCCAGTACTAATTCAACATTTTTTTTTGATGAATATATTTTTTTCTCAAAATCTTTATTTAACTTCCTTCTTTTTTTTGCCATTTAAAATTTCTAAATACAAATTAACAATACTCAAATTCATAGATAAATTAAATTAAAACTTATAAAATAAAGATATAGTTTCCAAATCAAAATAAAACCTCTACATTCCAAATAAATCATTGGATGATATGAATAAAAAAGAAACAACTAATCCTAAAGAACTGAAAAACCAAAACTATGAAGCCAAGAAAATGAATACTTCCTCAAACTTAAAGAAAAAGAAAGATAAGGACCTTCCATGGTGGGTGGAGTTATTATTTGTTCAAATAGGATTACCAGATAAATTACTAATAAAAATTTTAAAAGCCAAAAAAACATCTAAAGAATTTATCATTAATGAAAAAAAAATAATAATTATATTTTTGTTTGTAATTACTACATTGGCATATTTTTATCCAGTTATTAAACATGCCAAAAATAAATTAGATTGTGAAGAGATTGCTAAAAATTATATTATTAAAAATAAAAATACAATAGGAATTAAAAATAGAGAAATAAAAATGTTATCTACAAATTTTTGTTATGGTGGCGAAGAAATCTATGAAATAGAAAATTTAAAAAATTAAATTTTGAATTATTATCTATAAATAAGCATATCAATATTATGATAGTAACTTTAAGTTTAATAAAGTTAAAATTTTTTCTATGACTGATATAAATCAAAAGAAAGAAAACGTAAAAATGCGTTTAAAAGATTTGAGGCAAAACTTAAAGAAAATGCATTTACAAGTTACGGAAGAATTAATATTACCTAAGCCAGGTGATGTAAAAGACTTGATGGATAAAATGGATAAACTATTAAAATTAATAGAATCAAAATAAACTATAATTTAAATAATTTAGAATCATCAAAAGTTAAAAAAATGAAAATTATAAAACAAATTCCTATGTTAATTCTAATCGCAATTTTCTTAATTTCTTGTAGGACATCCACTAATAAAGAGTATCCCAAAAAGAATTTAGAAAAAAATATTGAGGATAATCCTAATTCAGAAAAGAAACGAATGGAAATAAAGTTTTCTTGTGGAGAGGATGGTATTTCAGAATACTTAGATGATGGTTGGAATATTTTAAAAGAAGAATCTCAAGAAAAAATTTGTACCTGGAAGTCTGTTCCTGCCACAAAAAATTGCAATATGGAAAAAGATAAAGGATGTAAAATAACAAAGCCAGATAAAATAGGTGAAGAGAAAATTTATTTATTGGAAAAATAAATTTAATATATGACTCCAAAATCAGAACATTTAGTTGATTTAATTTTGAAGAAATTAAAGACTTATAAAAAGAAAAAAATATTTTTAGAAAAAGAAAGTTTGAATAAATTTATTCTTTCACTTTTCAAAGAGAGCTAAATCCAAGACTTATTTAACTTAACTGCTATAGTTAGATTAATTTGTAATTAATATAGATATGGATAATTTTTCATCATTAACTTTTATTCTGTCAGTAATTTTTATCGTAAGTCTTTATTTTTTATTTAGGGTTACTTCTAGTACAAAGAATTAAAAAAAATATTTTCACATCTTTGCTAGATGATTGGATCATCTCTTAGTAGTAAAACCGTATGCTTATTTAAACCATCATTAATCCATTCTTTATATTCTTCTAGAACACACTTTTTGTCAGAATTATCTAATAAATTAATTCTTTTTTTTGCATTATCTAGTGCCAGGTTAATACAGAATTTATAGTCTTTGGATTTTTCTTGCATTTGTTTTTATTGAATCTTAGTAAAAATAAGTTCTTATTCTGTATTGAAAATTACAATAATAAGCCTTGATTTGATAAGAGTATCAAGCAATACGGAAGAATTTTTAATATATTTAGGATAATAACAATCCCTATAATAATCTTATGTCCTACGAAGCAGGCAGTAAAGAATGTAGACATTTAATTGAAGCCAAAGAAAGCCTTCTATCAACATTAGATGCGTTAAGTAATATACATTCAACCGATCTCATACAAATCCAAATTAAGGAAATTTACAATAAATTGGAACAGATGCATGACAATAGAAAAAAAATAGAATCAGCTACAAATTATCTTTAATACAATCAATTTAACTAAAAGCTCTCAAAATTTGCTTTTATCTTGGTTACTTTTTTTTCTGATAATAAATCCAATAAAGCATCAAGCTGAGCGAGTACTTCCTTTGCTTCATTAAGATCTGGCAACAAATCTTCTTTGATGAGCATTTGATGCATCTCTCTAAGCTCTAACCTTATATATCTAAGGTGAGAACAAACTTCCTCTCTCTTAGTTGCACTCATATTTCCTTTATATTCTTAACATTATACAATACGATCTTTTTTGACTCCCATATAAGTTTTGTCAATTTGAAAAATTTTTTCAAACCCAATAACATATCAAAATCTTTTAAAGTCGATTTGTAGTAATATATCCTTCATGAAAAAGAAAAAATCTAAAAAAAAACAAACTAATTCAAATTTAAAAGATCAAAAATTAGGTCAAACAAAAAATTCTGCGAAATTAGTACTTTTTGTTTTTGGGATAGGTCCAATTATTGGCATAATAATATTTTTATACAGTAAGGGATTTTTTAATTCACCAACTATTTAAATCTTAAGAAATTAATTTTAAAAAAATTATTGAAATTTTTTTAATGAAAATATCCTAAATTCTGCCATTTTTCGAGCATTTTCAGTATTAGATATCAAAAAAGGATGATCTGATAAAAGTTCTAATACCTTATCTATCTTTAATCGGATATCATCACAATCAACATTTTCCCATTCTTCATCAAATGACATTGCAAAGCTATCAGCATTATCGTATAGTTTATTTTTCATAATATTTGGAATTTAAATTTAGAAAATTTCAAAAATCAAAACCGAACTGAAAAAGTAATTAGAAGAAGCATTTAAAACTATCCCCATAAGTATTTGAGAAATAACTTTGAATGAGTGTTCTTTGATATTATACTTTAATCCTAAATTTTAAATTTATACATAAGTGCTATTAATCAAAATCTGAGTTGATTTGACAGAAGTGTTACAATATTGACATATGTAAAGACTTATGGAAAATAAAGTTAAAAGGATAGGGTATCTTCCTAGAAAAAGAGTACTTGAAATTATTGATGAAATATCCAAGAGTGAATCTATAAGTAGATCTAAAGTAGTTGGAATATTAGTTGAGGAAGCATTAGATGCGAGAGGAATTGCGAATTTTGGATATAGTAATATCAGCAAGTCAAATATATTCAAGTCGGATAATTTTAAAGATCTCCAAAATGAAAATGCCCACTTAAAAGATGGGGAAGACGAATTTGTTGATGACAGTGGTTACACAGTTTCATCTCACAAAACTTTAGACCGCTCAATATCTTCTGCAGATATAGAATTAGCAAATAAAATAAACATTCTTAAGGAATCAGGATTAATATAACTTTTATTAATTAATCACTTAATTTTTTAATGCATAATATTGGTTCATTGTTTATTCTTAGTCAAGAATAATATTCTTTTTACATAATTCGAATATTAAATCCTTTCTAATATTAATTTTGAAATTAAAAAATGAAAGATATTAAATGTCCTTCATGCGGCAAAACTTTCCGAATTGATCCCAGCAGCTTTGAAGAAATACTTCTTCAGATAAAAGACGAAGAATTTAATAAACAAATAAAAGAAAGACTTATCTTGGCTGAAGAAGGTAATAAAAAAGCTTTGGAAATTTTAAAACGTGAGTTAAAAATACAGTTAATAGAGCAGAATCGGATTAAAGAGTCTGAGATCCAAAATCTTGAATCTAAATTAAAAATAGCTGAAGAAAAGAAAACAAATGCCCTTAATGATTTAAAAAATCAAGCAACAAATAAAATTAATTCATTGAATAATGAATTAATCAAGTTGAAAGACGAAATTAAAAACCAGTCTTTAATTTCAGAATTATCTTTAAAAAACAAAGTTAGTGAAGCTGTTACTAATTTAGAAAAAGAAAACTCATCTTTAACAAATTCCATTGAAAAGATGAAGCTTGAACATTCAATTAATGAAAAATTAATTGAAGAAAAGTTTAAAAGCAAAATTAGTGAAAGGGACCTTACTATTCAGGAGTTAAGAGAAATGAAATCTAGATTATCTACAAAGATGATAGGAGAAACATTAGAAATTCATTGCGAAACTCAATTTAATCTGAATCGTGCCTCTGCATTTAAAAACTCATATTTCGAAAAGGATAATGATGCCACTTCAGGAAGTAAAGGTGACTATATATTTAGAGAGTTTGATGAAAATAAAACCGAAGTCGTATCTATAATGTTTGAAATGAAGAATGAAAGTTTAAATGGAACTAATAAAAGAAAAAACGAAGATTTTTTAAAAGAATTAGATAAAGATAGAAAACAAAAATCTTGTGAATATGCAGTTCTCGTATCTCTTCTAGAACCAGATAGTGAACTATATAATGCTGGCATAGTAGATGTTTCTCATAGATTCCCAAAAATGTATGTCATAAGACCTCAATTTTTCTTGCCCATTATTTCTCTGCTAAGAAATGCATCTATGGAAACATTAAAATACAAATCACAAATTGATTTAATGAAACGTGAGAATTTTGACATAACTAATTTTGAAAGTACTTTAGAGCAATTCAAAAATGCAGTTGGTAAAAATGTTTCACTTGCCCGGGATAGATTTAATGATGCAATTTCGGAAATTGATAAATCAATAATCCATTTACAAAAAACTAAAGAGGCTTTAGTTCTCTCAAAAAAACATCTTTTATCTGCTGACAGCAAATCTCAAGATCTGACAGTAAAGAAATTAACTAGAAATAATCCAACCATGAAGAAGAAGTTTAATGATTTAAATAATTTTGAAGATGAAGTAGCCTAATTAAAAAAGTTTTTAAAATTAATAATAATTAAAAATATATTTAATTTTTAACTTATAAATATACTATAAATAATAAATTTCATAGTAAAGAAAATAATGTCTATCAACACTCCCATTTTCAGTATTGCCAAAGATCTTAATGTCGAAAGTAATAGAATATTATTAGCCTGCAAGAAACTTGGAATCAATGCAAAAGGTGCAACAAAAAGATTAAATAAAGAAGAATTAGAAAAAATTAAAAGTTATTTTGAAACGGGAAAAAATGTGTCAGATGAAGTGATCAATTTAAATAAGGTTAAAAGTAAAAGTAGTTCTAAAAAAATTGTAGAAAAGGTAAAGATAAAATATTTTGCTAACAGACTTATTCGTAAATCTTAAATAAAAATAATTTTTTTTAATTACTTAAAGGAATAAGCCACAGAAGAAAATAATAATAATTTATCATAAGTAAAAATACTTAAAATGAGCATAAGTAAAATTTTAAATTCTCTAGAAAAATCATGGGAGAGAGATGATATTCTTTTAAATATCAAGAAGGGGTTAGGGACAGATGAGATAGTTAATGAATTTCTTATGAAAAACGAAAGTCAAATTAAAGAATTAAATTTTTTATTAAGACCAGAAGATATTGAATTATTAAATCAAGTAGAAAAACTCTCAACTTGCGAATCTAAATTAATAAATGAGATTAAAAATTTAAATTACTTAGAAAATAATGAAAATCATCACATTATGAATAAAAACAAGATTGTGTCATCTAATAGAATTTCTTTTAACAAAATTAGTTCATTCATGATTAATTGGAGTAATAAATTTGTAGTTATTGCTTTACTAACAATTTCAGCCATAGCTTTATCAAAACAAGCATGGGCATAATTAGCTAAATTAACTTCATTGTAAGAGATGTAGTTTTGAGAACTAAACAAGAATATTTAATTAGATATGAAGATGGAAATCTTTATTGTGAACTTGCTGATATTTGGATTGATCCAAGCAAGCCAGTAAAAAAGGCATTAATAACTCATGCTCATTTTGATCACTTTACATTTGGCTGTGAAGAATACATTTCTACTAAGGAAACTGCGTTTCTTCTTAAAGAAAGAGTTGGAGATAATATCAAAATTAAGACTTTTGAATATGGAGAAGAATTTAAGATAAATGGCATTAATATTTCTTTTCATCCATCCGGGCACATCCTTGGATCTAGTCAAATAAGGTTTATTTTTGCTGAAGAAAAATGGCTGATTTCAGGAGACTTTAAGCTTCAAAAAGATCAGACTTGCAAACCATATGAAATAGTAAAAACTGATTATTTAATAAGCGAATGTACTTTTGGTTTGCCAATATTTAAGTGGGATGAATCAAATAAAATAGCAAACGATATTTCAAAATGGATAACTAATTCACCAGAAAAAACCTCTTTACTTTTCTGCTATTCACTTGGAAAAGCTCAGAGATTGTTAAACGAAATTAGTCAAACAAATTTTAAAGGCAATATTTATTCCCATGGCAGTATTCACAAAATGAACAATAGTTATAGGGAACTTGGAATTGATATTAAAGATACTATAAAAATTGAAAATAAAAAAAAGATAGATGAACTTAAAGGAAGTCTAATATTATTACCGCCATCTTTAAGTAAGGGTTCTTATTTAAAAAATTTCAAAAACATTCAAACAGCTTTCGCAAGTGGATGGATGTCAATAAGAGCTCTAAGAAAAAGATCAGGTTATGATAAAGGATTCGCAATCTCTGATCATGCGGATTGGGATGGAATTCTGGAAGTAGTAAAAAAATCTGAAGCAAAAAATGTATTTTTTCATCATGGAGATAGTGAAGCCTTAAGTAAATATTTAGTTGAAAAGGAATCAATAAATGTCCTTTTATTCGGTAAATAAATATGAGCTTAAAAAAGTTTTCAGAACTATTTGGAGATCTAGATTCAATTAATAGTAAAAATAATAAAATTGAAGTTTTAAAAAATTATTTTTTATCTAATGATCCAATAGATAATTCATGGGCAATATATTTACTAACTGGAAAAAGTAATAAGAGATTTATTAGTGGAAGATATTTAAAAAACCTTTTTTCTCAAATATATGAATATCCTCAATGGCTAATTGATACATGTTATTTAAAAGTTGGTGATTCTGCAGAGGTAATAACGTTATTACTTAAAAATAAAACAATTTCTAGAAAAAAGAAATTATCAAATATAAGTCTCAATCAATTACTAAGCGAAACAATACCTGCATTATCAAAACTTAATGAGGAGGAGAAAAATTTAGAAATTAAAAATCTTTGGGAAACATTACCTGAAGATAACCATCTAATTTTTAATAAAATTCTTACAGGAACTTTTAGAGTAGGAGTCTCTATCGGATTAATAACAAAATCAATATCAAAACTAATTAATATTGATGAAGAGATTATTTCTCATAGGTTGATGGGTGATTTTAAACCTTCAATTGATTCATATGAATTCTTAATTAACAAGAATATCAATCTTCAAGAGTTAAATTCCAAACCATTTCCATTTCTTCTAGCAAATACTATTGAAGATAAAATCTTCAAAAATTCAATAAATGATTTTCAATTTGAATGGAAATACGACGGTATAAGGATGCAATTAATTAAAAGATCAGGCAATGTTTCGTTATGGACAAGAGGGCAAGAATTAGTAAATGAATCTTTCCCAGAATTAGTAGAGAAAATGTCACATATAAAAGATGATTTTGTTCTTGATGGTGAATTATTAGTTTGGAATTTTAAAGAACAAATTGCCTTTGATTTTTCGTTACTTCAAAAAAGAATAAATAGAAAGTCTCCTACTAGATCAATCCAAATAAAATATCCAATTATTTTTATTGCTTATGATCTTCTAGAGATTAATGGGCGAGATATAAGAGAAATTAAATTAGAAAATAGAAGAATTGAGTTAGAAAAATATTTTTCAAAATGGCAAATTAAAACTGAGAATAATATCTCTGATATTTTCAAAATATGTGATTTAATCTTTCCTAAAGATTGGCCTGATGCTTTAACTTATAAAGAAAAATCTCGAGAAAATAATACTGAAGGATTAATAATTAAAAAAAAGACTTCTATATACGCATCTGGTAGAAAGAAAGGTATTTGGTGGAAATATAAAGTTGATCCTATGCAACTGGATGCTGTTCTAATTTACGCTAAGGGCGGTAGCGGTAAAAGAGCTGGTCTGTATACAGATTACAGTTTTGCATTATGGAAAGACCAAGAATTAATTAAATTTGCAAGTGCATATTCTGGTTTAACGAATATTGAGATTAAAGAGCTAGATAAATGGATAAGAAAAAATACAATAGAAAAATTTGGTCCTGTGCGATCGTTAAAACCTGAAATGGTATTCGAAATATCTTTTGAGAAAATACAATTTTCTAAACGTCATAAGTCAGGAATAGCAGTACGATTTCCAAGAATAACAAAATGGAGAAAAGATAAAAAAGTTAATGATGCAGATAGTCTAGAGAATGCTTATGAACTGATGAAAAAAATATCATGAAAAATATTACGAAAAATAATAAGCAAAATAATTTAATTTCTAAAATTAAACAGTTTTTCTCCACAAATGGATGGGAGCCAATACCCTATCAGATCGAATCTTGGGAAGCATTTTTAAATGGAGAGAGTGGAATAATACAAGTTCCTACTGGATGCGGCAAAACTTATGCTGCATTAATGGGCCCTCTATCAAAGATAGAAGATCCCAAAAATAATAAAAGTGTGAATATATTATTAATAACCCCTTTAAAAGCACTAAGTAGAGATCTAAAAAATTCCATACAATTAGCAGCTTTGCATTTTAATAAAGAAATCACTGTTGAAATTAGGAACGGCGATACAACACCATATGAAAAGAAAAAGCAACTAGCTAAACCACCTAATATTCTTATTACCACTCCAGAGTCTTTATCTCTTTTACTTTCTAATAAAGAATCTAATAATCTGTTCAAGGAGTTGTCATCAATAATTATTGACGAATGGCATGAATTGATGGGTAGTAAAAGAGGAAACCAGTGCGAGTTATCTTTAAGTTGGCTAAGAGGTAATATAAAAAATTTACAAATTTGGGCAATGTCTGCAACTATTGGAAATATTGAAGAAGCAGCAAGAGCAATAGTTGGGATGAGCGCTATTAAACCCAAAATTATAAGTACAAATATTCAAAAAGAGATCGAAATTATAAGTGTTTTACCAGAGGAGGAAACTACCTTTCCATGGAGTGGGCATCTTGGGATTAGAAGTCATTCTTCACTATTAAAAATCCTAGATAAAAAAAAAAGCACCTTATTATTCACCAATACGAGAAATCAATCTGAAAGATGGTATCAATGTTTAAAATTTTTTCTCCCAGAGATGGAAGACAAAATTGCACTTCATCACGGTTCCCTGGATAAAGAAGATAGAAAAAGAGTTGAAGAAGGGGTTAAAGACGGATTAATAAAATGGGTAGTCTGCACCAGCTCATTAGATTTGGGAGTTGACTTCCAACCTGTAGATCAAATAGTTCAAATTGGTAGTGCAAAGAATTTAGCTAGACTGATCCAAAGAGCGGGAAGAAGTGCTCATAGACCTGGTGGAAAATCAAAAATAATTTTTATGCCTACTAATTCTTTAGAGTTATTTGAGATCAGTGCAATGAGAAGAATAATAAAAAGTGGCATATCTGAGGAAATTAGACTTCCTGAATTATCTTATGATGTGCTTCTTCAACATCTAATGAGTTTGGCATGCGGAAATGGCTTTGATCCAAGAATTGAGAAAGAAAGAATTAAAAGTTGTTGGAGTTTTAGAAACTTAAATGATCATGATTGGAATTGGTGTCTTGACTTTTTAGAGTATGGAGGAAAATGTCTTAAAGCATACCCAAAATATAAAAAGATAGTTAAAGAAGAATCACAAAATAATAATGAAAACTTTAAATATTTTGTAAAAGACAAATCTTTAATAAGAATGCATAAGTTCAATATTGGGACAATTACTAGTGACAAATTTGTGAATGTTAAATATATGAAAGGGAAATCCTTGGGAAATTTAGAAGAGAATTTTGCCTCAAAATTAAATCCTGGAGATACCTTTTACTTTGCTGGTAAAATGCTTCAATTTATAAGAATCAGAGATATGATTTTATACGTTAAAAAATCAACAAAAAAAAGTTCTCTTATTCCTGCATGGGTTGGAGGTCAAATGGCAATTTCTGATCTACTTTGTGAGAGTTTGAGAAAAGAAATAGATATATGCAATGAACTAGAAAATTTTGATTACTTAAATCCTGAACTCAATTCATTACGCCCAATATTGAAGAAACAAAAAGTTCTTTCAAATATTCCAAAGAAAGATGAATTCCTTATAGAAATATATAAAACCAAGGATTTATCAAATCTTTTTGTTTTTACACTTGATGGCAAATTTGTAAATGAAGGAATTGCATTTTTATGGGCTTTGAGATTGGCAAAATTAAAACAATCTACATTTAGTATTACTGCTAATGATTTTGGATTTAGCTTAACTACTGCAGAAGATTATGATTTTTCTATAATAAAAAAAGAAGCTGATTACTTTTTGAATAACAAAAAATTAGAAGAAGATCTAGAAAATGCAATTAATTTTTCAGAATTAACAAAACGTAGATTTAAAAATATTGCCCAAATAAGTGGATTAGTAAATCAAAATAATCCAACCAAAACAAAAACCTCTTCCCAACTTCAAATAAGTTCAAGTCTTTTCTACGATGTCTTTACTAAATATGAAGAAGACCATCTTTTGATAAAACAATCGCATCAAGAAGTTAAAGAATATCAATTAGAAAATAAAAGAATATCTAGATCATTAGAAAGATTAAAAAATTTAAAAATGCTACTAAACGAGATAAAAACTCCAACTCCTTTTGCATTCCCTTTATTAGTTGAAAGACTTAAAAATACTTTAAGCAATGAACCAATAGAAAAAAGAGTAGAAAAACTTATAAAAAAATATAGTGATTAAATGAATAAAAGTTCTTTTAAATTTAGTTGGGAAGATACATTGTTAGAGATGCTTCCTTCAAGAGCATTATTTCTACCGGAAACAAAAGAATTGTTAATATGCGATATTCATCTTGGGAAAGCTGAGTATTTTCAGCAGAATGGTATACCTCTTACTAATAATTCAGATAAAAACAATTTCTTAAGAATAAAAAAAATAGTAAAAAAATATAGTCCTGAAAAGTTAATAATATTGGGAGATTTATTCCACAGCAAATATTCAATAGATAAAACTCTTCAAAAAAATGTTGAGGATCTTCCAGAACTACTAAAAACTAACGTTGAACTCGTCCTCGGAAATCATGATGTAGGTTGTGATATTAAAAATATAAAAATTGTTGATATTAGAAAAACTAAAAATATTACTTTTAGCCATGAACCAGTTAATTTAGAAAATAATAAAACATTGAATATTTGTGGACATTATCATCCAAAAATCTATTTAAAAAACAATGGAGATAAATTATCTTTTAGGTGCTTTGCAATGGATAAGACTAAAAATACTTTATTTTTACCTGCATTTGGAGACTTAACTGGAGGATATCCCTGCAAAAAGTCATTTAAAAAATGGGCAATAGTTTCTGAGGAAGAAATTATCGAAATAAAATCTTAAGAAAAATCCTATTGAAGTGACTTAAATTTTTCATTTAGATATGCCAATTTATACTTAAAAGTCTCGATTATTTTTTTAATCAATTATTTTATTGCTATAAATCATTCTCTACTAGTAGAAATAGAAAAAAAATTTTTACAGCTAATGACCCTTTCCTTAGCAGACAATCCACGTTATAAAAAAAATAAACACATTTTATAGAAATGAAAAAATTAATAGCCTTGATTTTATTTCCATTTCTTCTAATTTCATTTGGAGCAAAAGCAAATGATAATTTTTCGGTTGAGATAGAGGCACTTACATTAGTAATGGAACAATATAAGGAAGATACTGAATCAAGTGTTGAATTAGATATTGAAGATATAAAGCCAAGTTATATGGCTCTTAGACAAGACGAATGTAATGCAACTGTTGAAGTTACAGAAAAAACAGGATTAGAGGTTGTAAATACTGAATCTTTTGATGTAAATGTCTGCCTGAAAGAAATTTATAAAGTAATCAACTAAATAAGCAGGTTATAAAAATATAATAAAAACAAACAAATTAAAGAGGTCTTTTACTTAAAGAAGGTAAGACCTCGAGACCTAACAGAAAACTTTGGAACGGGTTCTGCTACCCAATTAATAACTACAATGAAATTGTATAGGTGTAATTAAAAGTACAAAACCTTAAATTATTTTTTAAATAATTATTTCTTCTTTGATAATGTTTGTGATTCTTCTCTAGACATTAAAGCTTCAATTTGAGCAAGAACTTTTTGAAGTTCATCCGTTTTTGTAAGAGATGCTTCTGCTACTTCTCTTAATTTTTCTAACTGTTCTTTAGTTTTATCCATGATAAATAAATTAGAAATTAACCACTTTTAAAAATGGTTTTAATACAGATTTTTCACTCCCACACAGATTCATATTCTCTCTTTTTTTTATAAAGTCAAATAAATTTCCCTTTATTAAGGTTTTATGAGGACTTCCAATTAATTCTTTATTTATTATTGAAACCATAAGATTACCTGAAATAGAAATACTCTTAAATTATGAAGTAAATACAGGTAATCCTATTGTTGCAGTTGTTATGAGAGCCCCTGCAAAAATCAAAAAAGGTAGAAAAGGGTAGTTTTTCAACGATAAACTTACTAATTCGAAATAACTATATAGGTATTTATACTGTTTGTCTACCCCTTGCCTTTCTTAAAGGTAAAAATTTTTCTTTTAAAAGTAAAAATTTAACATCAACCAAATTTACCTGATATGTATTCCTGAGTGGTTTTTTCTTTTGGAGAATTAAAAATTTTCTTTGTGGAATTAAATTCTGCAAGATAACCAACCTTTCCTCCATCACCATCTTCATATTCAATAGCATTAAAAAATGCAGTCATATCGCTAACTCTTAATGCCTGTTGCATATTATGAGTAACGATTATTATTGTGTAATTCTTCTTAAGTTCATGCATCGTCTCCTCAATTTTTAAAGTAGAGATTGGATCTAATGCTGAACATGGCTCATCCATTAGAATTATTTCAGGCTCAATTGCGATGGTTCGAGCAATACATAATCTTTGTTGTTGTCCACCAGAGAGAGAGTAACCACTATCATTTAATTTATCCTTACATTCATCCCATAAAGCAGCCTTTTTTAGTGAACTTTCTACTAATTTATCCATATCTCCCGTAAAGCCATTAATTCTTGCTCCAAATGCGATATTTTCGTAGATAGATTTAGGAAAAGGATTAGGCTGTTGAAAAACCATTCCGATTCTTCTTCTTACTTCTACTGGATCTACTCTTTTATCGTAAATATTAGTTCCATCAAAAAGGACAGTACCCTTCAGTGAGCAATTAGGAATTAAATCGTTCATCCTATTTAATGATCTAAGAACAGTTGATTTGCCACAACCCGAGGGGCCAATAAGGGAAGTTATATTTCCTTTTTTAAAGTTACAAAAAACATTTCTTACTGCTTCGAAAGATCCATAGCTAATAGAAACATTCTCAAGAGACAAAATGATATTTTTTGGTATTTTTTTATTAGTTCTAATCATTTATACTCTCTTAGTTTTCTCTGTAAAAGCGGCCAATATCCTTGAAAATATATTTACTGATAGTATCGACAAAACAAGAATAAAGGAAGCTGCCCAGGCTAATTTATTTTGAGCATCATAAGGTTCAAGGGCAAAGTTATATATCAATACAGCCAAGGAACCCATCTCATAAAACAAGTCCCCAAAGCCTGTTATGTAGTAGTAAGAAAATAAAGCCGTAAATATCAAAGGTGCTGTTTCACCTGCAGCTCTTGCGATACCAAGTACAACGCCAGTAGCAATAGACCTAAAGGCAGAGGGCAAAGTAACTTTCAATATGGTTGTATACATACTTGCTCCAACACCAAGAGACGCATATCTTAATTCGTTAGGAACTAACTTTAAACCTTCATCAGTGGTCTTAATCACAGTAGGCAACATCAATATTGAAAGCGCCATCCCTCCAGCTAAACCGCTGTACATACTCCCAAACAAGATCTTTGTAGAAACAATTAAGGCATAAATAAATACACCGGCAATTATTGAGGGGACTCCCGCCAGAACATTAACTCCAAATCTAATAAATCTTGAAAAAGCTCCACCTTTAGAGTATTCAGCTAGATATATTCCACCACCAACACCTACTGGTATCGCAATAATTGAAGCAATAGTAGTTATTATTAATGTTCCGATCAATGCAGGATTAATACCACCTGCATCTAAATCATCTCCAGGGGGATTTGGTTCTAAAGTAAATAGTTCGGGTGTGATTTGAGATCCACCTTTGATGAGAATATAAGTCACTAGAAAAATCAAAGGAAGTATTGCGATCAATGCACAAATTACTGATAAAGAAGTAAAGAATTTATTTCCTATATTTCTTGATAATCTTTTCTGGTAATAGAGTGAATTCATAATTATCTAATATTTGAGACTAAATTTCTTAACTAGCCACTGCGCAAAGATATTTACTACCAAAGAAAGGATCATAAGTACAAAAGCCGCATAAAACAGTGATGAAACCTGACTTCCATCAGCTTCACCGAACTGGTTTGCGAGCATGGAGGAAATGGTATATCCCGGAGATAATAGAGACCAACTAAATGCATTGGAATTACCAATAATCATTGTTACAGCCATGGTTTCACCCATTGCCCTACCTAAAGCCAATAGAACACCTGCCATAATTCCTGATAATGCTGCCGGCAAAATCACTGAAAATATTGTTTTCCATCTGCTTGCTCCAATTCCATATGCTGCATTTCTTAACTTTTTAGGAACCTGATTAAGTGAATCTCTTGCAATGGATGTCACTATAGGCAAAAGCATAACTACTAAAATCAATATTGCTAACAAGGAATTCCTGCCTGTAGGTTCTGTACTGAATAAAGGTATCCAACCAAAGAAATTATGTAAAAAGACAAAAAAGGCTCTAAAAAAAGGTTCCATTACAAATATTGCCCAAAGTCCCAATACAACTGATGGAATAGCTGCTAATAATTCAACAAATGAACCTATTATTTCTCTGACAACTTTCGGTACAAAATCCTCGGTAATAAATATTGCAGTTCCAACGCCCAAAGGGATAGTTATTAATAACGAAAGAAATGAAGTTACCAATGTGCCATATATTGCAGTAAAAGCTCCGTATTCATCTTTTACTGGATTCCATTCAGAGGTTACGAGAAACTTCAAGCCATACCTTGAAAAGGATTCAAATGACTGAAAAAAGACTACTAAAATAATTCCTAAAAGTATTATTGCTACGAAACTAGACAAGACTAGGGCAGTATTCTTGAAGATAATATCTATATTTTTTTCGATACCGAATCTTTTACGATTCTTGAAAAGAGTTAATTTCTCTTCCATTAAAAAAAGAATATCTCTATAAATCTACTACTAAATGTTGTAAAAGACTTTAAGAGGGGTTAAAGGTATAAGAAAGTCATGAAAAGTAAACATCCTCAGCTTAATTTCTTCAAAAATTTTTTCTTTAACTTTACTTAACCATAGGTGAATATTATTTACTAAATAAAAAATAAGGAGATGTTTAAATACAAGGAATTCATAGCTCAAATCAAACATAAAGAAGTAGTATCTTCCCCTGTATATTTTATTCCTGTTTTACTTATATCCATAATGATTATTATTGAAGGTTTTCACATCTTTAACCACAAACAAAACTGCAAAACTAAAGCTGAGTGGATGGAACAATCAGGAATGACTTATGACAGGGAATCAGAAGTTAATTAATAAAATCTAAAATATAATTTATTCGCAACAACGTTTTCTATTTGAGGAATAATCTGTCAAAGAAGTTATCCATTCCTTGATCAAAAAGAGAGATTCTTTATTTAGGCTGTAATACACCCATCTACCTTCTTGTCTGTCTGAGATAAGACCAGCCTCCTTTAAAATTTTTATGTGGTATGAAATTCTTGATTGAGATAACTTAGTTAATTTCATAATATCGCATACACAAACTTCTCCATCCATCATTAGGTCAATTATTTCTAGCCTAAAAGGATCAGAAAATGAAACCATCAACTTAGATATATTTTCTTTTTTTACTTTGCTAATCTCTTTTAACACTTATGAGGAAATAAAATTTTCTTTAATATAGCTTAAATAAAAAAGATTTTATTAATCAAAACAAATTGATACATCAAAATATTTTGATGTATAATAAATATAGAAAATTTCAAAATTATGAAAATTGGAATTAATGGTTTTGGAAGAATTGGCAGATTAGTTTTCAGAGCATTATGGGATAGAGCTGATATAGAAATAACTCACATTAATGAGATAGCAGGAGATTCGAATGCCGCTGCGCATTTACTCGAATTCGATTCGGTCCATGGTAGATGGGGGAAAAATATAGAGGTCAAAGAAGAAGAAATAATAATTGGGGAAAAGAAATTAGCCTACACATCTTTTAAAAATTATCTTGATGTTCCTTGGGAAAAATCTTCTGTAGATATTATTTTGGAATGTACAGGAAAGAATAAAAAGCCAGACAAACTTAATCCATATTTTGATTCTCTTGGGATGAAAAGAGTAATAGTAGCTTGTCCAGTAAAGGGTATTGTAGCTGGAGAGGAATCACTTAATATTGTTTACGGTATAAATCAAAGTCTTTATGACCCTTCTAAACATAAATTAGTAACTGCAGCATCTTGCACTACAAATTGTTTAGCTCCGATAGTAAAGGTAATCAATGAAAATTTTTCAATTAAGCACGGCGCTATTACAACTATTCACGATGTTACCAACACTCAAGTTCCTGTAGATTTTTATAAAAGTGATTTGAGGAGAGCAAGAGGATGTATGCAAAGTTTAATACCTACTACTACTGGATCTGCTAAAGCTATCGCTGAGATCTTCCCAGAATTAAAAGGAAAATTAAATGGGCATGCAGTAAGAGTTCCTCTACTTAATGGTTCTTTAACTGATGCAGTTTTTGAATTAAATAATGAAGTGTCAACTGAACAAGTAAATTTGGCACTTAAGTTAGCTTCAGAAACTTATTTAAAAGGAATTCTTGGCTACGAAGAAAGACCTTTAGTTTCTGCAGATTATGTAAATGACTCTAGAAGTTCAATAGTTGATAGTTTATCAACTATGGTTGTTAATTCAAATTTATTAAAGATATACGCTTGGTATGACAACGAGTGGGGTTACAGCTGCAGACTTGCAGATCTTACTGAATATGTAATCAAAAAAGAGATTTAATTTATGTCTTTATGAAGTTATCTAATATTCAACAATATAGTGTTGTAACAGCAAACTATTGGGCATTCACGCTTACTGACGGCGCATTAAGATTATTAGTTGTTGGTCACTTTCATGAGCTAGGTTACACAACTCTACAAATTGCTTTACTTTTCCTTTTTTATGAGTTTTTTGGAATAATTACTAATTTATATGGTGGTTGGATAGGAGCAAGATATGGTTTAAGGCTTACTTTATGGATTGGGACGATCCTGCAAATCATTGCTCTTTTCATGCTTATTCCAGTTAAGGAGGATTGGCCAGTAATATTTAGTGTCGTATACGTTATGGTTGCTCAAGCAGTCAGTGGGATAGCAAAAGATTTAAACAAAATGAGTGCTAAAAGCGCTGTTAAGACAGTTGTTCCAGAGACAAATAATGGCAATGATACTGGCCAAAAACAACTTTTTAAATGGGTTGCTATTTTAACTGGATCTAAAAATGCTCTTAAGGGAGTTGGTTTTTTCTTAGGTGGACTTTTATATAAGTTATTTGGATTCAATAATGCTGTAGGAATTATGGGTTTTGGACTCTGCTTAGCCTTTTTATTGACATTAATTTTACCTGGAGAAATTGGCAAGATGAAAACCAAACCAGCTTTTAATGATCTTTTTTCAAAATCAAATGCAATAAATATTCTTTCTGCAGCAAGATTCTTTCTTTTTGGAGCAAGAGATGTTTGGTTTGTTGTAGCTCTTCCAGTATTCCTAGATATGGCCTTTGGTTGGGACTACATGGAAATAGGCTTATTTCTTGGGGCCTGGGTAATAGGTTATGGAATTGTTCAGGCTTCTGCTCCAGCAATTAGAAAGATATGGGGCCAGAAAGAAAGTCCAGATCGTAAAGCTATCCAATTTTGGAGTGCCGTATTAATGGTCATACCATCTTTGATAGGAGTCGCATTATGGAGAGAAAGTTCCCCATCAATAGCAATAATTTTAGGCCTTACTATTTTTGGATTTGTTTTTGCAATGAATTCCTCTACACATTCTTATATGATTTTGGCCTACTCTGATAATGAAAAAGTCAGTTTAAATGTTGGCTTCTATTACATGGCAAATGCTGCTGGAAGACTAGTTGGAACATTACTATCTGGCTTACTATTTATGATTGGGAGAAATCCGAGTATTGGTCTTCAATATTGTCTTTATTTTTCATCACTTCTAATATTCTTATCTTGGATTTCGAGTCTTAAATTACCAACAATCAAACAAAGCTTATCAGCTCCATAAAGACTAATTTTTAGGAATTAGAATATTTTAATGGCAAAAATATCCTTAATTCAACTTGCAAAAACTTTCCTAAAAATTGGTATTTTAAGTTTTGGAGGACCCTATGCTCATATTTCCTTATTCGAAGATGAACTTATAAATAATAAAAAATTGATATCAACTCAATCTTTTGAAAAAGGTATTGGATTATGCCAAATACTTCCGGGACCAATATCTACTCAATTGGCAATATATATAGGTCTTAAAATAAATGGTTATCTTGGTGGATTGATATCAGGTATAAGTTTCATTATCCCAGGATTCATTTCGGTATTAGCTCTTAGTTTTTTTTGGCAAATTGGTTCTGGATCAAAATTCTTAACAGATTTAATTTATTTTAATCCGCCTATTATTGCAGGAATAATTTTCTCATTCTCATTAGTTCTACTAAAAAAAAGATTAAAGTTTGATAGAATATTATTCTCCAGCTCAATATTATTTCTACTTATATTTGCTAAATATAATAGTATTCAATTTCCACTAATAACAATTCTCAGTATTGCAGGATTGATAAATATATTTTTAAAGAAATTCAAAAATATTTTTTATAGCTTAGTCCCTTTATCTATATTTTCAACAACCTCATTTTTGATTAGCTCGGTCTTTTTAGATGTATCAAAGTTTTATAATTTTTTAAGAGAGTCTATAAACTCAAAGTTTTTAGTAGATTACCTTAATCTGTTTTTTTTCTTCTTTAAATCGGGACTTTTTATTTTTGGAGGTGGATTAGTAATCATTCCTCTTATGAGTGATTATGTTGTCTCGCAAGGATGGTTAACAAATAATGAATTTATAGATGGAATAATGATTGGCCAGATAACACCTGGGCCTGTCTTATTAACTACAAGTTTTATTGGTTATAAAGCAGGTTTTTCAATTGGAGGTATTAATGAGGCTTTAAAATATTCATTTATATCAACTTTTGCAATTTTTTTACCAAGTTTTATATTGATTTTTGTTTTTGGAAAAGGCTTTATAAAAAACAGAATTAAATCAATTAATTACTTTATCGAAGGAGTTATCAATACAATTCCTGGAGCAGTTATTTTCTCTGGATTTAATTTAATTGAAGATAGTTTTTCATCAAAATTCTTTTTAATTAGCTCTATTTTTATAGTTTTAATCTCCACACTATTATCTTTTTTAAAAATAGTTCCAACATACATACTCATTCTTTTTTCTTTAATATTAGGCTTGTCAAAATATATGTTTGCATAAAAAAAAGGAGGAAATAAATTCCTCCTTTTAAATATTATCTTACGGTTTATTTACCGATTCTTTTTACAGCAGCTCTTGACTTCTCAAGAATATCTCCTTTTAAGGGGACAAATCCAAGTGATGGAGCTTTATCTTGATACTCATCACTTAATAATGTATTAAAGGCTTGTTTGATAGCTTTAGTGTTTCTACCATTACCCTCTTCATAAGCAAGTATCCATGTTAATGAAGCTATAGGGTATGCTCCTTTTGCAGTTGGATTAGGATTTTTACCAGCAAGATTCTCATCTAGAGTAATCCCATTAAGAGCCTTAGCTCCTGCTTCTACAGATGGTTTTAGAAACTCACCTGAAAGATTCTGAAGTGCAGCAGCTTTGACATTACCTTTTATGTAAGACTGGTTAACATAACCAATTGCGCCTGGAGTGTTTTGAATAACACCTGCAACACCAGAATTACCTTTTGCTCCAACACCTGCTGGCCACTTAACTGATTTACCAGTTCCTAAAGTCCATGTTGGTGAAAATGCTGCCATAGAGTTTGTAAATGCTTTAGTTGTACCTGATCCATCAGAACGATGTGCCCAAGTTAACTTACCTGATTTACAGCCTAATTCTTTCCAATTTTTAACCATACCCATAGCAACCCTTACTGCTTGCTCTTGAGTAAGTTTCAAATCACAATCATAGTTATAACCGAAAGCAATAGTTCCACCAACCATTGGGATTTGAACTAAACCTCTGGTAACCTTTGCTATATCTTTATCTTTCATTGGATCATCTGATGCACCGAAGTTAACAGTTTGATCAATAAATGCTTTTCTTCCAGAGCCAGAACCAACAGCTTGATAATTAACTCTTGGTCCACCTGAAGTGGCTAAATCTTTGAACCAACGAGTATAAATTTTGGCAGGAAATGATGCTCCAGCACCACTTAATCTTGTTCTAGCAGAAACACTTGTGCCAGCTACACTTGTACCAGCAGCAATGGCTACTACAGAAGTGAAAACCAAAGCTTTCTTAGCTATGTTCATGGTTGTCATGATTAAATGTAAAGACTTCATATTTATAGCATTGGATACATGCACAAATACTCTTTAATTAAAAGTTTATCTTTTAATTAATTATTCCTTAAACTCTTCTTAAACTAACTATCAAATGGACCTTTTTTCGTTTGGTTTTAAAAATATTTTTAGATTAAATAAAGTATAGTTTTTAACTTTTCTTTATAAAATTTCAAAATTTGTGGACAATTCTTTTTTTAGTTTAAGAGAAGTTTAAAGTCTATTTAAATCTTTCTTTTTGACTTTATTTCTTACCCATTTCTTAACCTAAATTCGTTTTTATTTATTTGGATTAATATCCATTTTTACGTGTTGAGGTTCATGAAACTTTTTCAAAAATTAATTGCTGCTCCTGCCATCATTTCTTTGGCATCAGGTTTTGCAGTAAATGCAGCTGAGATCAATTCAACAGATCTTAGTGATTATACAAACTCTAACAATTTAGTATCTTTAGGTGATTTCAAATCAGATACCTTATACCCAGGAGATTGGGCTTACGATTCATTAAAGGATCTGACAAATAGCTCAAAATTCAATGGAAACTCAGTCTCTCGTTTAGAAGCTGCTGCTGAATTAAGTAATCTAATTGCAGGCGGTGAAGGCTTAATGAATGGAGCTGCAATAGATAGACTAAGCGATGAGCTTGGTTCTGAGTTGGCAATTATGAAAGGAAGAGTGGACGGCCTAGAGTCTCGTGTAAATACAATGGAGGCTGGCAGTTTCTCAGAAACTACTAGTATGAGTGGTTCAGCAGGGTTCCTAATAGGTGCAACTGATTCAGCAACTGCTACCAAGGATAAAGTTCAGTTTGAATACATCGTTGAAGTTGACTTAAATACTAGTTTCACAGGTGAAGATAAATTAAACATTGAGATTGAGACTGGAAATGGTTTAACAAATGTTGGTGCTGACAAGACTGGTTTAGACTGGGGTTCATCTAATGCTGATGAATTAAAGATTGACGACATTAACTACACTTTCCCATTAGGTTCTTGGACGGTGGCTGTTGGTGATTCTATGGATGCATCCAAGACTTGGCCTAATGCATGTGCCATGAATAACATGGTTGATAATTTAGGAGATTGTGGTGCTGCAAACTCTGTTGACTTAAGTGGTGATGTCTCATTCAGTGCCGCAACTGGATTTGGCGATGGTTGGGAATTTGGAATTGGTGCATCTAGCGATAGTGGCACAAATGGTCTTTTCACTAAGCAAAGTTCTGACGAATATGGACTAGCTATTGGTTATGAGACAGATGTATATGGTTTCACAGCAGCTTACTCTGATAAAGATACTGCAAGCTACTACGGTTTAACTGCCTTTTATAGCCCTGATTCAATGCCAACTACTTTAAGTGGTGGTTTTGAAACTGGTAATCCAACTACTGGGGAAGACACCACTCAGTGGGCTGTCGGTATAAGTACTGATTTAGGCGAAGGCTCATTAAGTCTAAACGTTGGAACTAATGGACAAGTGAAAGACAGTACCGAGGACATTTATGCCTATGATATTTCTTACGAATATCCAATCAACGACAGCATGAGTATTACACCTTTCGTTTACGTTTCTGAAACAAGAGGTACAACTGCTGATACTACTGGAGCTGGTGCGTTCGTATCATTCTCTTTCTAATTAAATAAATTAGAAAATCTTACACACACATGAAGACCTGCCTTTGGTAGGTCTTTTTTATTTATATATCTTTTAAAGCTTAAATTGTTCTTAATAAATCTATTTTTTTGTCTTAACTTTTTAAAGGGAACATGAAGAAGTATTTTTTCTTATGCACTAAATGAAAAAAGCCCTAGCTGCTGCAAGTTTTTCAGCATTACTTGCAATCCTCGCCTCCTCTACAAGTAGCGGATTTGCAAATTGGAATACCAAATATTGGGCAAATGAAAAAAACTTCAACAGAATTTCTTCTTTCAATGTAAGCGATAATTTACCAAAGGGCTCAAAATCTACAACCAAAACATCCTCTGAAGTTGTTACAGCTTCAGAAGATGGTAAGACTTTGATGTATACAGATAGTGATTTAGGAGTAGTAGGTTTAGTTGATATCTCAGATCCTGCGAGGCCAAAAGCATTGGGAATTATTGAACTGGAAGCAGAACCAACTGGAATTGCAGCACTTGGAAACAATGCCTATATAGGTTCAAATACATCTGAAAGTTATACAAATCCTTCCGGAGCATTAGTTCAATACAATTTAGAAAAAAGAAAAGCAGTAAAAGAATGTGATTTAGGTGGGCAGCCTGATAGCGTCTTTGTTTCACCAGACGGAACATTTCTAGCTGTCGCTATAGAAAATGAGAGGGATGAAGAATATAAAAATGGATTTATCCCTCAATTAGATGACAATGGCATTCAAATTAATCCTGCAGGTTATGTTTCTCTTGTGAAGTTAAACAAAAGAGGAAAAATACAATGCAATTCAATAAAAAAAGTTGATTTAACAGGCTTATCCGAAATAGCTCCTTTCGATCCCGAACCAGAATTCGTTGCTATTAATGATCTTGGTGAAACAGTTGTCTCTCTTCAAGAAAACAACCATCTTGCAGTAATTGATAAAGATGGAAATGTAATATCACATTTCTCGGCAGGAGTTGTAAAACAAATGGCAGGAATGGATACAAAGAAAGATGGAGCACATAAATTTAAAAGCAAACTAAAGAATGTAAGAAGAGAACCCGATGGTCTTACTTGGATTGATAATGACCATTTTGCAACAGCAAATGAAGGCGATTACAAGCATATTGATCCAAATCAGGCAAAAAGAGGTGGTTCAAGATCCTGGACTATTTTTAAAAAAGATGGAACAGTAGTTTATGAAGATGCAAATAGACTAGAAAGAGCAATTGCACAAATAGGTCATTTCCAAGATGGGAGAGCAGGTAAAAAGGGAGTAGAACCTGAGTCAGTTACATATTCAAAAATTAATGGGACGCCCTATTTATTTGTTGGTGCTGAACGAGCTGGGATAGTAGCTGTTTACGATATCACAGAACTAAATCAACCTTTGCTTACTCAATTACTTCCATCAGGCATTGGACCAGAGGGATTTGTCGCAATTCCAGAGAGGGGATTAATTGCCTCAGCAAATGAAAAAGACTACAACAAAAAAGAACCTGGTTTATCTTCTCATGTGACTATTTATCAACTACAAGACGCACCTGCTTCATACCCACATTTAACAAATGAAAATGGCCTTGAATTTGTGTCTTGGGGTGCGATAAGCGGAATGGTTGCAGGTGATGATGGTAAAATTTATGCTGTAAATGATGGGACTTTTAAAACCCAACCAAGAATTTATGTTATTGACCCTTCATCTTCACCAGCACTACTAGAAAGAGCTATAGATATAAAGCTAGATGGTAAGACTGCATTATTTATGGATCAAGAAGGTATTACTACTGATGGTAATGGTGGATTTTACATTTCTACTGAAGGAATCAAGAAAAAGCTAAATGAACATCCTCCTGCTATCTACCATGTAAGCTCAGATGGTGAAATTTTAGAGAAGATAACTCCACCACCTTCATATCTTAATTATGCTAAAAATCCTGGTTTTGAAGGCATAACAAGAAACGGCGACATTCTTTATGTTGCTCAACAGAAACCTTGGGGTGATGATACTTTCAATACTACTAAGATCCTTTCCTATAATTTAAAAACTAAACAGTGGGGGGCCGTAAATTATCAATTAGATAGGATCAAAAAAGGCGGTGTTGGAATTTCAGAATTAACTTACCATGAAGGGGCACTTTATGTAATCGAAAGAGATAGTTTCTATGGTAAGAAAGCAAAATTAAAAGCTATATATAAAGTAGATTTAAATGATGTCATTTTCGAAGGTCTTCAGACTAATATTCCTCCAAGACTTTATCCCTTAGTTGAAAAAGAGTTAGTTACTGATCTAAAACCAGTAATGAAATCTACTGGTGGTTTTATCCTTGAAAAGGTTGAAGGTTTAGCAATCACAAACGACGGACAAGCATGGATTTCAACTGACAACGACGGTACTGGAAAGAAATCAACTGGTGAAACTCTTTTCCTAAATATTGGAAAAATCTAGTTAAAACTACTAATTCAAGTCACCTTTTATATAAGGTGGCTTTTTTTTTGCAATTCTTATAATTAAATAAAATCAAGTCATGAAATACCTACTATTTATTGTTTTATTCATCGCTCCAGTAAAAGCTGAAACAAAATATTATTGGCAGGGTGTCAGGCATTATTTAAATCGACCCAAACTAATGATAGAGGCATGCAAAGATATGAGAGAAGAAAATGACATTGGAACATCTGCTTTCGAGAGTATGTACATGCCAACATTACCTGATAGGCTTTGGTTAGCTATTGGCAAAAGAGATTCTTATTGGGCAGATGACTCCAAAGAAGGAAGCATTCTTTTTACAAGAGAAGGGGTTTTGAATTTAAAAAAATTTATTGCAGAAAAATCATGTCCTAATATTTTTTAAATTTTCCCTATAAATCTGTATTAAGACACGGAAAGATAGTTTCAATAATCGCTCCACCATCTTTATGATTAAATGCCTTTATAAAACCTTTATTGTTATTAATTATTTTTTTTGTAATTGAAAGACCTAAACCACTTCCACTTTTCTTAAATTTAGTCCTTGATGGATCCCCACGATAAAAACGAGAAAAAATGTCATTTGATTCATTTTCTTCTAATCCAATACCTTTATCTCTAACTCTTATAACAACAGAGCTATCTCTCTTAAAAATTTCAATTTGTATGCTCTCTTTTGTTGGGGAATAACGAATAGCGTTATCTAAAATATTTATAAATGCTCTTTTTAAATTTTCAATATCCCCAGATATATAATATTTTGTTGGAGAAAATAAATTTATTTTTATATCCTTTTTTTCTGCGAGCGGTTTTATTGTTTGCCAAGATTCCATAATCAAATCTGAAATAGATATTTTTTTGTTTTTATTAAAATCTTCACTACTTTCTAGCTTAGAAAGCTCTAAAGTCTCTTCGGCCATTTTTCTTAATCTTTTTGACTCTTTCTTAAGTCTCTTAACAAGATACCTATCCTTTTTTGATACTACTGATTCAAGTCTTTCCCCAATTAAGATAAGTGATGTAAGAGGGGTTTTCAGTTCATGAGACACATCATTAATTAATTGATTTTGTCGTTTTTTTATCGATTCAATTGATAATTTACTTTCCAATAATATTAAATAATTCTTTTTTCTTCCTCTAACAATATTTACCGAAATGGGTACTCCCGCAATTGTGAAATCAAGGTTGAATGGGAAATCTTTTTTTCTTAAATATAAAATTTTATTACTAAGTACTTCAAGCTCATTAATATCATTAATTGCTTTTCCAATAACATCTTTATATTTGATAATCCTAATAAGAGATAATGCTTTCTGATTGATAAATTTTATTGTCAGATCAGATGATAAGATAATCCACCCTTGCGATGAATAATCTAACCAAGACAACACTTCTTGAGGTCTAATTTTATCAAATGGGAAATCAATAGTTTTTTTATACTTATTTTTATCAACTTCAAATTTTTTTTCTTTTGATTGAGAAAAATGCTTGACTTTTATTTTCCATTTCTGATGTAAAAAAAATAATACTTCTTGTAGTGTTTTCATTTTCATCCAAACTTATAGCCAAAACCTCTAACAGTTTTAAGAAACTTTGGAGCTGAGGGATCTTCCTCTAATTTCTCTCTGAGCCACCTAACATGAACATCTACAGTTTTAGTATCACCAATAAAGTCAATTTCCCATATTTTTTCAAGTATTAAATCCCTTGACCATACTCTTTTTGGATTTTTCATAAATAACTCTAATAATTTAAATTCTTTTGGAGATAATGTTATTTCTCTATCAAAAGAAGTTACCCTACATTCTTCCAAGAACATTTTTATATGATCAAACTCGAGAACAGTTTTTGAGTTTTCTATATATTTTTTATTACGTTTAGATCTTCTTATTAATGCTCTAGATCTAGCAATTAATTCATTTAAACCAAAAGGTTTTGTTAAATAATCATCTGCACCAACCTCTAATCCAAGAACCCTGTCTGATTCATTATCTTTAGCACTCAAAATTAGTATGGGTGTATAGTCTTCATCATTTCTTATTTTTCTACATAACTCTAATCCATTTAGTCCTGGCAACATTAAATCTAGAATTATTAGGTCAACATCTTTTTTAATATCATTATTAATAAAATCTAAGGCACTTAAACCGTCTTTGAAACTTGATACTTTGAAACCTTCGCTGATCAAGGTTTCACTGACAGTAAGCCTAATACTCTTATCATCCTCTACAAGAAGAATTCTTGAGTCTTGCAAACTTTTATGATCTTTAATAGCCATTTAAAGTTCCAACAATTTTATTTTATATAATCAAAATTATTTGATCTAATTATTTCATAATTAATTTACATTGAATTATTATCTTTTTCATTTAATCTTATTTCCTTGTTAATTTTCCCTTAAACCCTTTTATCTATATTTAGATTGTCTCTTTAATCTTCCTCACACAAAATATTAAAGAGACAAATTTATTGAATTTAATAATAGATATTAAAACTAATATCCCATCGAAGTGTAATAATAATCGTCATCTTCATCTATATTTGTTACTACCCATTCTGGCGGAAAATCACCAATTTTTACATATTGATAAAGCTTATCAACATCTGGATCGTAATAAGTATCATTGATTTTTGGATCTTTGACTACTTTGCTCGGATGCATAAAAAAAATTATTTCTACTCTTTTTTCTAGATTATTTAGTTTAAAGCAGCTTTAAATCTCATTTAAATATTTTCATTTGATCTAGTTAACATAGCACTAATTTAACTTGTAATTAATCTTGATTGTTTTAATTACCGATTTTTTCGGATCTTTATTTGGATAACAATTAACAATTCTATATTTACCACCTTTTCTATCTGTCTCAACGAGAGTAAATTGAACAAATTTTTCTTTTTCAACATTTGAAAAATCTTTGACTTCTATTTTGATGATTTCTTCATTTTCACTTTCAATTATTCTGGATTTACCTCCACAAAGACGAACAGCAGTTTCTTTAGTTACATAAAATAATTTTTTTTCATCAGTAATGGATGATTCACCTTTCGTGATCGAAATTTCATCTTTTGTAATAGATAAATCATCTTGGGTAATGGATAATTCATCTTTTGTACTGCAAGAAGTAATAATAAGGATAAATAAAACCAGTAGCTTTTTCATGATTTTTTAGATGATAAATTCACTTGTAATTGCTTTTAATTGTTTTTTATTTAGTTGGGTAAGATAGCTATAAATTTCTTTTCTACATAATCTGTCTTCAACTCTTTTACTTTCAAGAATTGAAAAAGTAATGAAATTAACAAGTTGAATCTTATTCATATTTATTTTTTAAGTGTCTATTGTTAACTTTGAATTAAATTCTTATTAAATAAACTTTTGACTATTAGAAAAAATATTTAATTTAGAAATTTTTTAAACAAATTTATTTTTTACTTAATAACTTCTTAATCCAATAATCTTAATTTATATAAGTCTTTTATATTTTTACGCCTTAAATATTGAAGACAATCATATAAAAAAAATAATAAATGATTATAAAAAATTCACCTTCTCCCAAAAACTCAAATCAAGCCCAAGAAATAGGGCATATCAAATATTCTTATAAAGAAAGTTTTAAAAGAGAAAATAAATCTATTTTGGATGATTCGGAATTTATTGAAAATTACAATAACGCCCTTAAATCACCACAATCAAGAAGATTGTATAAAGATGCAGAGAATGAAATTCATTTGGACTCAATTGAGGCCCATAATATTTTACCTCTAGATAAAATTTCTATTTAAAATTTTATTAAAAACTACTTTTAAAGATTTTTTAAATATATCTTAAATCCGAACTTCTTTTTTTAATGTTAGTTTACTTCTACGTTCATCCAATTTATTTGGACGCATGATATGAGAATAGGGAACGGGATTCTCATTAACTGCATAAGATCATGAATGAGCTCTCTCAAATAAGAGAAAAAATTACAAAAGCCAAGAGGCTTTATGAAGCCCAAATCTTGGCAACTAAAAATGGAGAAGTTACTCCATATAGAAGATCAGTCTTTGAAGAAAGAATTAGGGAAGCACAAAAAGAAATGAGATCGCAAGACACCAAAAAATAAATTCTTTTGTAAAAATCTATTTTGTATCAGCTACATTCTTGAAGAAATCACAGTAAGCCATTAATTCTGATTCGGTTTTAATTTTTAGATTTAAATCATTAATTGCTTTCTTGGTATCAATTCTGTAGCCATACCAATCTAGACAAACTTCTCTCTGCTTTTGGGTTTCAGAAACCTTTTGAGTACCTATTTTGTTTGAGTTACTAGTACAACTCGCAAGGAAAATAGTTGAGAGAGCTAGTAGTGGGAATAGTAGTCTTTTCATTTTTTAATCACAACAACTTTCCGTTGTTGCTGAAGAAGTCCAAGATGATTCTTCCATTGTTGAAAGGTCAACTCTATGAGTTGCCATCAAGTCACCATTAGCTTCCACAAACTTTTGAACATTACCTTCTGGAGCTTGATGAATAACAATAACTTTTTGAGGATCTTCCTTACTTACTCCTCTAAAAAGTGGCTGAATAAGAAATTCAGAATGTCTTTTATCAGCTTCCGCACTATCAAATATTGCTACCCATTCATCGAAAGTGCTTTCAATTTTAAAAGTAAAAACTGAGGTTATGGAACAAGACATAATAAAAATATTATTTGTAGCCATAAAATAAGTCTGTTTAATTAAGGTTTGGTAAATTATCTTTAAACGGAATTAAAATACCTTTTTTTTTAAATTTGAGCCAACCTTTTTTTTCTAGTATTTTTAAATTTCTCGTTACGGTTACTCTTGTTGAAGAAATAGAATTACCGATAATTTTATGGGTAAAATTAAATTCTTTTAAATTTAGATAAATATGTTTATCTTTTTTTAAGCCAATTATTGAGGATAAGTATAAAAGAAATTCTTTTAGTTTTTCTTCTGATTTTTTTATATCCCTTATTAATAAAAGTTTTTCCAATTGATCAATTCTTTTTAGACTTTTTGTTAATAAGTCTGTAGATGAAAAAAATAGCCCTCTTTTAATTGTTTTAATTTCGCAATTTGTCAACGCAATTAATTTAATATTTTCGTAGTTACATAATGTCAAATTTATTACATCATTTTCATTTATTATCCCAACAATATTTTTCTTATTCTTAATTTTTGATTCCATTATTAATATTCCTGATTTGACTTCTAGGATTGTATTGTTGTTAAAGTCTATATTTTGCTTTTCAGGAATTATCATGTTTATTTCTTAAAGTGCTTTCACCCTAAATTTATAAAGTTAAAAATAAATTAAAAATTATTTAATTCCCTGGTCAAATCTGATTAAAAATTGACTAACTCAAAATAAAAAAATTAATCAGAATTTAAACTCTTTTTGGGAAAAAGTTAATCTCTTTAGAGCAAGTTAAACATGGAGAATAAATTCAACACTAATGAGAAATTTTTTAAAGATAGTCTTAGGGCTATCAATAATCAGTGCAAGTATTTCAAGTTGTGGGAACAAATCAAATGATTTAATTGGAGATTTAGATTTATCTGATTGCAATCCAAATAATACTGTTGACAGCAAATATTGTGATCGAGATGGAGATTTTCTCGCAGACCTACCCCTTTCCGAAGATGAATGGATAGATCCTGAAACCATTGTGTTCTCATATACACCTGTTGAAGACCCCTCCGTTTATGCAAAAGTTTGGGAAGATTTTGTAATACATATGTCTAAGGTGACTGGTAAAAAAGTCACTTTCTTACCAGTTCAATCTTATGCTGCTCAAGTTGAGGCAATGAGATCTGGACGTCTTCATGTAGCAGGAATTAATACTGGAAGCAATACAGTGGCAGCAGCATGTGCAGGAGCAGTTCCATTTGGAATGATGGCTAAAAAAGATTTATCTTACGGTTATGAAATGGAAATTATTGTTCCTTCTGATAGTCCAATTAATTCTCCTGCAGATTTAAAAGGTAAAAAAGTTACATTTACATCTAAGACATCTAATTCAGGATTTAAAGCACCATCGGCCATCCTTAAAGGAGAATTTGGTCTTGAGGCAAATAAAGATTTCACCCCAGTCTTTTCTGGCAAGCATCAAAATTCAATAATGGGTGTTGCAAACAAAGATTATGAAGTAGCACCAATTGCTAACTCAGTTCTTACAAGAATGGATGCAAGAGGTGTTGTTGATTCTTCTAAAATAAGAACTATTTATAAATCCCAAACCTTCCCAACGACAGGTTATGCTCATGCTCATAATCTACATCCAGCTGTAGTTGCAAAAGTAAAGCAAGCTTTTTACACCTATAACTGGGATAATTCAACATTAGATAAAGAATTTAAAAAGGCTGATAGATTCATTTCAATAAGTCACAAGCACGATTGGGACGTTATTAGAAAAATAGATAAGGCTAATGGTGTTGTTTATGATTGCAAATAAAAATTTTTAATCATAAATAAAATCAGACTTAATGCTTAAAACAATAAACCTCAAAAAGGTTTATCCAAATGGAGAAGAGGCTCTTAAAGGAATAAACCTAGAAATTCCTAATGGGCAAGTAGTTGCTCTTATCGGTCCTTCAGGTGCTGGTAAAAGTACTTTTATTAGAACAATAAATAGATTAGTTGAGCCCACTTCAGGGAAAGTTTATTTCGCTAATGAAAAAAATGACATTACTTCTTTAAATAAATCTAAATTAAGAAAAATAAGAAGACAAATTGGAATGATTTTCCAGGAATTTGCTTTGGTAGAAAGATTAAGTGTAATGGAAAATGTCCTTTCCGGCAGATTAGGTTACGTAGGATTTTGGAATAGTTTTTTCAGGAAATTTCCTCAAAAAGATATTGAAGAAGCATTCCGTCTGCTTCAAAGAATTGGACTAGAGCATATGCTTGATAAAAGAGCCGATGAATTGTCAGGAGGGCAGAGGCAAAGAGTAGGAATTGCTAGAGCTTTGATACAAAATCCAATGTTACTTTTAGTAGATGAACCTACAGCTAGTTTAGATCCCAAAAATTCCAGGCAAATTATGCGATTAATATGCGAGTTATGTAAGGAAAGAAATCTTGCTGCGATTATAAATATTCATGATGTTTTTCTTGCTAAGAATTTTGCAGAAAGAATAATAGGTTTAAAAGCTGGAGAAATTGTTTACGATGGCAAGCCAAGTGGCTTATCAGAGACAATACTTACAAAAATATATGGAGAAGAAGACTGGTCTAAAACTGTAGCAAATTAGGAATATATTAAATGAATGATAAGAAAGTAATTTGGAAAAGAAAACCGTTAATAAAAAATAGGTTATTAAGAATTGGATTAATTTTGCTAATTAGTACTTACTTATTATCTGTTTTCCTAACTACCGAAATTGATTGGCAAAGAATTCTTGAAGGGATCCCAAGGGGTAAAAATTTTATATTTGCTTTTTTCCCTCCAGATTTTATAACTAGATCTGATGAGATTTTGGCAGGTATTTTTGAAAGTCTATGGATGACTATTGTTGCAACTATTGTGGGGATACTTATTTCTATACCTGTATCCTTAGGGGCGGCTAAAAACATAGCTCCTAAATTTGTTTATTTCTTATCAAGAGGAGTTATCACATTGTCGAGGAGTTTTCAGGAAGTTATCCTAGCAATATTTTTTGTTAAGTTAATGGGTTTTGGACCTTTTGCTGGGATGGTAACTTTGAGTTTATCGACAATAGGGTTTTTCGCTAAATTATTATCTGAAGATATTGAAGACATAAATAAATCCCAAGCTGAAGCAATCAAATCTACCGGCAGCAGTTGGTTTCAATGGGTTAATTATGGTGTCCAGCCTCAAGTTATGCCAAGATTTATTGGATTATCTTTATACAGATTGGATATTAATTTTAGAGAGTCTGCGGTAATTGGAATTGTTGGGGGAGGAGGTATTGGTTCTACCTTAAATACAGCTTTTGATAGATATGAATTTGAGACTGCAGCGGCTGTTCTTATCGTAATTATTTCTATCGTGATGATTGTTGAATATACATCTAGTCATCTCAGGAAATTAATAAAGTAATGCCAATAATAAAACAAAAGGATTACAAAACCTGGAAAAAATTTGATCGAAAAAGAGATTTACAAAACTGGCTTTGTTGGTTCTTAGGTACTTTAATTTTTAGCTTTTGTTTCGGTCTGATTAGTAGTAAAACAATCTGGTTTTATGTATTTGATTCACATAATGAGGCTTTAGATCTTTTAGGTAGGATGTTTCCTCCAGAAACTAATTATTTCTTAAATTTAATAAAACCTATTTGGGATACTTTAAATATCGCGACTATTGGTACAACGATTGGAACTTTAATTGCAATACCATTAGCTTTTTTATCTGCAAACAATACTACCCCAAGTAAAAAGTTTTTAAGACCTTTAGCCTTATTTTGCATAGTTTCAAGCAGATCAATTAATTCAGTAATCTGGGCATTACTTCTTGTTGCAGTTGTCGGTCCCGGAGTCTTGGCTGGCATAATTGCTATCGGATTAAGATCGATTGGATTTTGTGGAAAATTACTTTATGAAGCTATAGAGGAAATTGATGAAAACCAAATTGAAGCTATTGAGGCAACAGGGGCAAATAAAGCACAAATTATGACCTTTGGCATAGTGCCTCAAATTCTCCCAGCATTTACGAGTATTTCTATTTATAGGTGGGATATAAATATTAGAGAAGCAACTGTTGTTGGCTTAGTTGGAGCAGGAGGTATAGGGATAGAATTAGATGCTCAAATAGGAGACTTAGCTTGGGCTAAGGTATCAGTTATTTTATTAGCAATAGTAGTAGCGGTTGTTTTTAGTGAATGGATTACAGCAAAAATAAGGAGATTTATTCTATAGAATAGATTCAATACTATTTTGTTTAATGGAGCTAAATACTTTCTTACTTATCTTATTAGTCATAGCAAATTTTACAAATTTATATCTGACTCATTTCAAAAAAAGAAAAAGTAATAGTTTTTACAATTTAAATCAACCTTTATTTCGCTTAACCTTTTATTAATTTAAAGTTAAAAAAAAGATAATCAAATCAGTATTAAATAGATTTAATTGATTAAATCTTAGTGAATAATAAGCTCTCCTTAAAAAATATTAATGTCAAATATGGAGAGAGCCTAGCTTTAAAATCCATAAACTTAGATATTTATAAAGGTGAATTTGTAGTCCTTCTTGGGTCTTCTGGGGCAGGTAAATCAACTTTGCTAAGAACAATCAATCAATTGAATCCATTAACTTCAGGAGAGTTAGATTTTTTTGATTTAGGAAAAATAAGAAATAAAAAAGATCTTCAGAATTTAAGAAAAAAAACTGGGATGATATTTCAACAACATCAGTTGATTGAGAGAAATACTGTTTTCCAAAATGTTTTAACTGGTCGACTTGGATTTCATTCACTATTTAGAAGCATTTTACCTCTTCCAAAATTTGATCAAGAACTTGCTCTCGATTGCATAGATAGAGTTAGCCTCTTAGACAAAGCGCTTGTAAAAGTAAAAGAATTAAGCGGAGGACAACAACAAAGAGTAGGAATTGCTAGAGCTTTAGCTCAAAATCCTTCGTTGATTTTGGCAGATGAACCAATAGCTAGTCTTGACCCAAAAACTTCCCATCAAGTTTTATCGATGCTGAAAGATATTTGTAAGAAAGATAATATATCCGCATTAACTAGTCTTCACCAAGTTGATTTTGCTAAAGAATATGGAGATAGAATTATTGGCTTAAGTCATGGGAAAATAGTTTTTAATGGTAAATCAGATCAACTTTCAGACGAGATTTTAAAAAATATTTATTCATCTTCACCAATAACAGAAGAAGCAAATTTTACCTCAAATGAAGTGGTAATGGTTTAAAACCACTTCATTAAAAAAACTTAAACAAAAAAATGAAACTTAAATCTCTTTTAAGCGTTTTTACTATTTCTATTGTGGCGCTTACTTCGGCATGCTCTACGAAAAATGCTGGACCAAGTGCTGATCCTGATAAGTTAATTGTTGCATTAATTCCTGATGAAAATGCTGCAACCGTTATCCAAGATAATCAAGGTCTAAAAGATTACTTAACTGAAGCCTTTGATAAGGAAATAGAGTTAGTTGTTACTACTGATTATTCTTCAATGATTGAAGCAGCTAGAAACGATAGGTTGGATTTAGCTTACTTTGGACCTTTATCTTATGTTTTAGCTAAAGCAGTAAGTGATATTGAACCTTTTGCAGCAAGGATCAAAGGAGGAACTAAGACTTATAATTCCTGCATAATTGGAAACACTAAAAAAGGTGTTACTAGTTTTGATGATATCAAGGGTACTACTTTTGCTCTTGGAGATCCAGCTTCAACCTCTAGTAGATTATTCCCTGAGTTAACTCTTGCTGAAAATGGACTTACTAAAGGCAAGGATTTTCAAGGAGTTTTTCTAGGATCACATGATGCTGTTGCCTTAGCAGTTCAAAATGGAAATGCTCAAGCAGGAGGAATGGCATGTCCGATTCTTAAATCCCTAAAGAAGAAAGGAGTTATTGACCCTTCTAAAGTAACAACTATTGCTCAATCTTCTCCCATTCCTCAATATCCATGGACAATGCGTTCAACTTTATCTCCTGAATTAAAAGAAAAAATAAGAGTTACTTTCTTAGATCTAGATAGTGACAAAGTCCTGAAACCTTTTAACGCTGATGGTTTCGCATCTATAACTGATAGTGATTATGACGGTATTAGAAAAGCAGGCAAACTTCTAGGTCTTGATCTTTCTAAGTTTGTTAAGTAAAAAATCACTTTAAAAATGCAAATAAAAAAATTATTAAATGGATAAATTTAAGAGAATTTTAGAGGTCGAAAGGAGGACTTGGAAAAAACAATTTTTCAGGGTTCTCATAATTTTGATATTTGTATTTTCTTCTTTAGCAGTTGTAGGTCTTTTCGATTTTGAAAGGATAAGTACAGGTATTCCGGCAGTTTTAAAATTACTGCCGGAAATGTTTCCTCCTGATTTCTCAAGAGCTGGAACTTGGTTTAAACCTTTAATAGACTCTTTGGCAATGAGTATCGCAGGAACTTCGATTTCTGTTTTTTTATCTTTACTTCTTTGTTTTTTTGCTGCAAGAAATACAACTATAAATCCAATTGTTTACAACTTAGCGACACTAATTTTAAACGTCACAAGAGCTGTTCCTGAATTAATTTTAGGTATTATTCTAGTTGCAATGATTGGCTTTGGTGCTCTACCGGGGACATTGGCATTAGGTCTTCATTCTGTTGGAATGTTAGGTAAATTTTATTCTGAAGCTATTGAGCTTTGTGACAAGGAACCTATAGAAGCAGCTAGAGCTTCTGGCGCAAGTGATCTACAAGTTATTGTGCATAGCATTCTTCCTCAAGTTTTTCCTGCTATGGCTGATGTAACTTTTTATAGATGGGAATACAACTTTAGAGCTTCAATGGTTGTGGGCGCTGTAGGGGCTGGTGGTATAGGTTTAGAGATCATAAGTGCTTTGAGGATAATGGATTATGCTCAAGTATCAGCTTTATTAATAGTAGTTTTAGTCGTAGTAACTGTATTAGATAGCATGAGTAACTATCTCAGGAAATCAGTATCTGAATAATTCTCATTAAATGAAGAAGGTTGTTATTTCCAATAAAGTTCATACTGAAGTTATTGAGTTATTAGAAAAAAATTTTGAAGTAATTAGTAACCAAAATGATAAACCTCTAACTTATAAAAAATTAAAGTTCTTATGTAAAGATGCACATGGTGTGATGGTATTCATGCCCGATAGGATTGATAAAAACTTTTTAGATAATTCAAAAAATTTAGAGATCATCTCTGGAGCACTAAGAGGATTTGACAATATTGATTTGGAAGAGTGCATAAAAAGAAATATTAAATTTACAATGATCCCAGATTTACTTGCTTCGCCAACAGCAGAGTTAACGTTGGGACTTCTTATTGGTTTATCAAGAAATCTACTAATAGGTGATGAATATGTTAGATCTGAAAAGTTTAAAGGTTGGGAACCAAAATTCTTCTCAAATGGGATTGAAGGGAAAAATGTTTGTCTTCTGGGTATGGGTAAATTAGGGGTTGAAGTAGCTAGGAAGATTAAAGGTTTTAATGTAAAACTTTTTTATCATGATTTACAAAAATTAGATTCAATAGATGAACAACAACTAAACACCAAATATCTGGAATTAAATGATCTTTTTGAGAAGGCTGATTATTTGGTTATTCTTTTACCTTTGAAAAACGATACTTACCATTTTATTAACTTTGAAAATATTTTAAAAATAAAAAAAAATTGTTTAATTATTAATACTTCAAGAGGTTCTGTAGTAGATGAGAGTGCAATTGCACAAGCAATTAATTCTGGGCACATAGGAGGATATGCTTCAGATGTCTTTGAATTTGAAGATTTATCGATAAAAGATCGACCAAAAAAAATTAATCAGGAATTATTAAATTTAAGAGATAAGACTTTTTTTACTCCTCATCTTGGCTCCGCAGTTGATGAAGTTAGACTTTTTATTGAATTAGAAGCTGCTCAAAATATTATCAACTTTTTATATCATTAATAGTTTTATACATTTTTATATAAGAGATATTTTCTTTTTTGAAATAATCACCTTCAGATAAAAAACCGAATTTTTCATAAAACATTTGGGCTTTTTTTCTAGAAAATAAATAAATATAATTTATGTTTTTTAATTCTAAGAAAGAAATTGAATGACAAATTAATTTAGACCCAAATCCTTTTTTTTGATAAGCAGGTTTTGTGGCCATTTTTCTTATTCTTGCTTTATTTTCTCTCATGAAAAGTGAAATTATTGATATTAATTCCTCTTGTTTATATAAACCAAAATGTGTCCCATTTTTATCATCTTCAAGAAGACAAAATTCTCTTTTTTTATCTGGCCAAATAGCTTCATGCCTTATATCAATAGTTTGATTAGAATATATTTTTCTAATTGAAATTGGCATTCTTAATTATCTTTTCTTCTTAAATTTACCTTAATCATAAATGTTTAATATCTTGTTAAGACTTGTATTGAGGTGGAATCAGTTTTGAACAATATAAAATTAAAATTCGATAATGACGGATTTATAGTTAATGAGAACCTAATAAATCAAAGTGATTTAGAGGCAATTGAAAAATGGATTAGTGAACTTAACGACTCTAAAGAGGTTAACCATCATTATGAAAAAACAGTTAATGGTAAAGTGCTTTCAAGAACAGAAAACTTTGTAAGCTCGCATACATCTTTTAGGGAATTTCTTTTAAGTTCATCAATAAAAGATTATTTAACTATGCTATTTGATGATGAACCAATATTATTCAAGGAAAAAATAAATTATAAATACCCAGGGGGAGCTGGATATGCACCTCATCAAGATGCTCCTGCTTATCCTTTTGGGAAAAAACACATAACAATGCTATTAGCTATAGATGACTCTGATATAAATAATGGATGTTTGGAATTTGCAAGAGGTAGAAATAATGAGGGCATAATAAATATTGATGAAAAGGGGTGTATAGATTCACTAACCGCAGAAAAATTTGTTTGGGAGAAGATACCTCTTAAAAAAGGAGGCGCAGTATTTTTTGATTCTTTTGTTCCTCACAGAAGTTCAACAAATAAATCTAGTCGTCCAAGAAGAGCGCTATATGTTACTTATAATGCTAAAACTGAAGGCGATTTAAGAAAAGATTATTATGACTTTAAAAAGAACTCTCTTAAAGATGGATATGTAAGTTTAATAGGTCACTTTGAAGGAGAAGCAATTAAATGAAATACAAAACTATTAAAAACTTCAAAAACAAATTACAAAATTCTGATAACAATGAATTTGTAGATTTATTATTTGACTTTATTAAGGAGGAAGGAAAAACTAATTATGATGAATCAGTCACTCAATTACAACATAGTCTCCAAACAGCTTCACTCGCTCGCATTGAAGATGGCAGAAGGCATATAGTAATTGCTTCTTTGTTACACGATATAGGTCATCTTCTAATCGATGAAAATGACTCAAAAAATGATTTCTTAAAAAAAGATCTTAACCATGAAAATATTGCTTCAAATTTTTTAAAAGATTTTTTCTCTGAAGAAATTACAGAAAGTATTCGCTTACACGTTGTAGCAAAAAGATATTTATGCTCAATCGATAATTCTTATTATGAAAGTTTATCTAAAGCATCTAAAAATAGTTTTCAGGTGCAAGGTGGTGCTTTAAATAAAGAAGAGATTAATGAACTAGAAAATAATAAATACTTCAAAGATGCAGTTCGATTAAGAAAATGGGATGATAGAGGAAAAGTTTCTCTAAAAGAAGTTGAAGAATTAGATACTTATAAAGAAATGATTGTTGCCGAAAGATTAGCTATCTATTAAAAATATATTCATAGCTTATATTTATAGATTCTTTAAGAGAATTGCTTATGAATGATGATTCAATTTTTTCTTTTATAAAGTTCTTTATTTTTAATTTCTTAATAAGTGGAAGGCATATTTTACAATGCAAGGTTGAAATTTTATTATTTTGAACATCACTTTTAGAGATAATATCAACATAAAAACTTTTTGATTCAATATTATTCTTTTCTAGAATTATTCCAAGAGTTGTTGAAATACAAGAAGCTAAAGATGCAGACAATAGATTTGAGGGTTTAGTCTGTTCGCAAGAATCATGTAAATTTCTATTCGAATTTGTTTTTATTTTTAAATGATTTTCAAGGATAATTTCACTCTCAAATTCACCTACATATTTCGCCTTAATTGACATATAAAAATAGTTATTATTAAGAGCTTATTATGGATAAATTAACTTAAGATTAAGGCCAAAAAATTTTGCTAAATTTAATAATTGATTAAAAAATTTTAAATGCAATTTTCTGATAGATATCTAAGTATTTGGGTTTTCATAGCAATGTGTATTGGATCTTTATCCGGTTATTTATTTCCTAATTTATCTCAATTTATAGGGGGATTAGAACTCTCAAGAATAAATCTTCCAATAGCAATTCTTATCTGGGGAATGATTTTCCCAATGATGTTATCAATAGATTTCAAGTCAATAATAAATTTGAAATATAAGATTAAAGGATTTTCTATTATCCTTTTTATTAATTGGTTAATAAAACCAGTTTCAATGGCAATCATCGCAGCTTGTTTTTTATATTTTTTATATGGTAAGTTGATAGATCCTGTACTTGCTAAAGAATATATTTCTGGAATGATTCTATTAGGAATAGCACCATGTACAGCAATGGTTTTTGTCTGGAGTAATCTAGCTAAAGGCGATCCTTTATTTACTTTAATACAAGTAGCTATTAATGATCTAATATTAATTTTAGCCTTTCCATTATTGTCAAAAATTCTTTTAGGATTTAATAGTATAGATATCCCGTTAGATACTGTTTTCGGTTCTGTAATAATCTTTATTTTGGTACCACTTTTTCTAGCGATATTTTTAAAAAATAGAATCCATAACGAAAAAAGAATAAAAAGTATTTTGAATAAAAGTAAAAGTTATTCGTTGTTTTTTTTAATTCTTACAGTCTTTTTATTATTTTTTGTTCAATCAAAATCTATATTACAAAATCCTATTCATATAATCTTAATTTCAATTCCATTAATAATACAGACTCTTTTTATTTTTTATTTAACTGCTTTTTCAATGAAGTTTTTTAGGCAAAAGTATTCTATTTCCTGTCCAGGATCGATCATAGCAGCTTCAAACTTTTTTGAACTTGCAGTAGCTGTATCGATAACTCTTTTTGGGATTAATTCAGGAGCTGCTTTAGCCACTATAGTTGGGGTACTAGTAGAAGTTCCTTTGATGCTTTATTTAGTAAATATTTCTAAGTCTTCCAAAATATTATTTATAAAGTAATATTCTCTTCTTCAAGTTTTTTCTTTAGTTCTAGTGGCATATAAGCAATATCTTTTTTAATTGCATCTAAAGCATCTTTATACTTTTCAGGATCAGATAAAAGCGTTTTTATTAAGTTATATTGACTTTCAATTTCCTGAGAGGAAAATTTACTCATTTTTAAAAACTTATCACTTTTTTTATTTTAGATTGACTGTCAATTTAATCTGTCTTTAAATATCAACTCCTAAAATAAATTTAATTTTTAAATTATTTTGGGTTACTTAAAAAAAGAATTTATTAAATCACTTAAAGTTAAAGGGTCCATATTTTTAATTGTGTTAATTATTGGATTTATTTACTCAAGTCCAAAATCAAAAGTAATTATTGCAAATTCTTTGACTTCTTCCGCTAAATTTTTAAACGAAACTGTAGAAATAACAGATAAAGATAGTTGGTTTTCTGAACCTGATTTCATTTTTAGTCTTAGGTTAAAATTACGAGAATTATTGAGAGGAACTCAAAGAGGTTGAGAAGGAGCTAAATGCTAATTATGGTAGATCGACTGTCAATCGTGATATCCAACTTTAGAAACAATATTTCCTGAAACAGGGTCAGTAACACCAAGTTCTGGAGACAACTCTTCCATAAATCCTCTAACCTCATCAAGGTGAGCAATCATAGCTGGTCTTTGAGCTGAAATAGCTTCTGCACTTTTCCAGATCCCAACAAAACAGTAATCATAATTTCCAGTTTTAGCGATATATCTTTGAGTCATCCCCTCAAAACTTGTTTTATCTATTACTTCGAAATACTTATCTACACAATCAGACTTTAATTTAAATCGAACAACATTCATGAAATTTTGAGCAGTCATAAAAAAAGAGGGTTTTTATACCCTCCAATTTTAGATCGACTGTCAATCAATAAGCAGTTCCTCCTAATTTCTCAAGTAATTCATACTTATCTCTTTTCTCATACCACTTATTTAAATCTTCTTCACTTACTGTTTTAAATAAAAATAAGGATATCTTTTCTAAATAATCAGCAATATAAATTCTTGAAATTGGGTTTAGAGAAACATAAATTATGGTAATTAAAACTAATAAAAGTTCAACTAGGAGTATGCGTTTCATTCAGAAATTTAAATTGAAGTTCCTTTTTTGAGCTTTGACGAGGAATCATTTTCTGGAAAAATCTGTTTTATATTTTCTGGAAAGAAAAACTCTAATTGCCTCCTTAAATCACCTTCATATAAATAGTCTTTTGTTGAGACTTTAAAAGTATCTCTTACTAATCGAACATTTATTTTTTCCTTTTTACCTGCCTCATTAATTCTTGATAAAACTAATTTAATTGGCTTATCTTTTGGTCCTTTTATGAGAGAAACAGCTTCATTTATACCCATTCCTTTAGTTGATTTGCCATCTATTTTTATGATTACATCATTTGGTTTAATGTCAGCTGAAGCAGCAGGTGAATCATTTATTACAGATTGAATAGTTAATTCAGCAGTGTCACTATTGAGAAAAAGCCTTATTCCAATCCCTGATATTTCCTTATCTTTTTTATGAGATAGTTTTTTATTAGTTTTCACACATCCTGCATAATCTCGTGCTTCTAAACATTTTTTATGTAATTCATCAGATATTTCAGCATTAACAGCAGTTGGTAAAGCGAGGGCAGCTAGTAATGGGAGTAGTAAGCGTTTCATTTATTTATTCAACAATAATTGAGCCTCCCATCCCAAAAGGAGCATGAGGAGAACAAACATAATAGTATTTCCCAGCTGATACACCCGTTGTGTTCCATGATAGTTTTCCATCTTGAGTTCCAGGGTTACCTGATAATGTCCCTTTGGTTACTTGATCACCGCCTCCACGAGAAAATTCAGTCTTTATATAAAACGGATGACTAAACGCATCAACATTAAAAACAATAGTATCTCCTTTATTAACAGTAACTGTAGGATCATTCCCACTTACAGATCCATTTTTATCTTTACCACTAAGAATATAGTTTTCTATACTTTCTGCTGAAACATCAATAAAGTAAGTCTCTGACTTTGCATTCGCTGGAAATGAAAAACCTAAAAGCAAAGGCAATAATAAAAGTGAACGCATAAACTTAAGGAATTTATATAAACATATTAAAAAAAAAGGAGCTAATTGCCCCTTATTTTAGATCGACTGTCAATCAATTAAATTATCCCATCGCTGCTACTTCTTCAGCAAGTTGTTTATTTCTTAGAATAACTTCTTCATCATTAAAAACAGGAAGTACATTCCATTCAACTCCAAATTTTGCTCTCCAAATACCAAAATGTTCAGCCATTTTAAGATGACTTTCAGCTTTGCATGTTACGAAAACTTCTCCGGTTTGAGGAGCATGGACTCTACTTATCAATTCAAAGCCGTCAAAATTATCCTTAGGTGCGCCGGAAGCAATATATTGTTCAAAGAGTTTGTACCCTTCAGATTGCGAAAGAGTATCTGGGATAACTCCATGAACGTGATAGTAAGCCATAATTAGAATTCAATAGTGTAGTTTCAATCTAAAAACGATAATTTAAAAAGTATTTAATTTATCTTTAAATTTAGATTTTTAGATCGACTTTCAATCTTTAATTAAAATCTGCTTTACCCAGTTTAGTTTTGAAGACTTTAAAAGTAAGACCACTTTCGTTAATTGTTTCAATTACTTAATCTCCAACAGTTCCATAAAATTCAATAGACGAATCTCCGTCACACAGTCCAGCGTGAACTTCAAGATAAGCACCGACAGGAGGGTTAACTAAATGAGCAAGAAATGCATCATCATTTTTAAAAACCTCTGACCATACAAAACGAAGTGTGCAAGATAAATTTAAATGGCCCATCTGTTGCTGTCAAATTATTTCTAGGGAGTGTTTTAATTATTCTTTAATCCACTTTTTAGTCTTTAGAAATTCCAATTTATCTGTAATTGATAGGAATCTGAATTTTTTGAATCTCCCTGTTCATTTTTGTAAGAAAGCACAGCTCCGAATCTATTTTTCCTAATCATCTGCAATCCAATGGATAATTACTTTTTATTAAAAATATAACTTGCAAAAATGCCTTTCTTTTTGTTTCTTTTTTTTTCTTTTAAACAATTCATAACTTGCTTATAACTTTAAAATGTGACTCTAATAATGCATTCAATTCTTCTAAATCAAAGCAGTGGTCTTGGATGCAGTTTTTTATAGTATTCAGCAAGTAAACTAATAATTTTTAAAAATTAAAATAATATTTTATTTTTTCTTATTCGTATCTTATTTAATTCTTAAAGAAGAGTTCATTAAATCTTTTAAGCTGTTGGTAGCTTCTACATTCTCCTCACACGAAATAGAGAAGCTTTTTCTTTTTGAAATAAATTTGGTATGACTTATTTTGCAGAGCCAAATTACATAGAATATGAGCTATGGTTTGATTCAAATATTAATGCAGTTGATTTAATTAACTATTCAGATGAAAATGAATTTTGTAATTTTACGCATAAAAAATTCCATAAGATATCAAGTTTAAATTTAGTTATTGGTTCCTCAAAATATAAACAAATGATGATTTTTTCTTTTTTCTAATTTCCTTGCAGAGTTAATGCATTCCTTTATTGTTTTATCTCTCTGATTTGGAAATAGCAGAAGTAATGGATTATTCTAGTCAAAAACTAAAAAGCTTTCCTGAAAAAGTTTTTTCTGTTTTTCTCTTATTTATATTAAATATATTCCATTAACTTAATTATCTTTGATAGTTAAGCAGCTTCTAGATTTGATTCTTCTTGTTCAAAATTTGCTTTATTTTCCTTAATTTCTTGATTAGCCCATTGTAATAATCTTATAGATAATATTAAGTCTCCATCTAACCATGCTCTAATAGCCATAGCTCTTCTAGGATCATAAAATTTTTTCTTTCTATACCAATCAAAAACATTCTCATCTGATTTGTCTCCATTGCATGAAAGACAAGCTGGAACACAATTTCCTGTCAAGTTTAAACCTCCTTTACTTCGTGGCAATATATGATCAATAGATTCTGAAGGTTTTCCGCAATATATGCATCTTTTGCTCGTAAATGTATGAATAGACTTTCGCCAAAATCTTAATTTGAGCTTAGGGCATAAATCCTCTAAAAACACTGCATCATCAATATGCATTAAGATTATTCAATTAACTATATTTATGTCATATGAAATTTAAAAATAATTTAAGAAAACGTTATCTTTAAGAAATTAAATTATTTTCAAAAACCAATCATAAAATAATTAATTTCAAATAAATTTTTAATTAATTTTCTCATCACTTTTTCTTATTTTTAGTTTGAGCTTTTACTCTTCAGAATTTGGTTATGGGAATAACAATATACATTTAACATTTAACTTTATAACTTACCTTTTCTATATGTGGAGTCTAGTTATTTAGTTGAATATAATGAGCTAAGAATTTAAAAAAAATGTCTGATAAAAAGAAAGATACAAAAAAAGATTTTAAAAAGAATAAAGCTATGCTTGCTTACGGAGTGATACAACTAGGATCAGCAGTTGTATCAGCTTTTGCCTTAGTAGCTATTGCACTAAGCTTTTGCTCATTAAAAAAAGAATCAAAGTTCTTTAATGAATGTGTTGAAGAAATGAAAGCGACTGGTTCGCAAACAGCTGATGCGGTTCGTTTCTGTACTGGTGGTTAGCATTAGGTAAATTAAGTGTTTCCGATATTTTTATAAATAATATTTAATTTGTCTTAGTTCATATTAACCATAAATTAATTTTTTCTTATTTTCCCCTTAGTAAAACTAATAAATAAACTAACTAAAATTTAAGTGATTATAAATTTAGGAAAATTTTATGAGTGGAGATTATGAGACATTAGAAATCAATCAACCTAAGATTTCTTATTTTAAAAAGAGATCAGAAGATAATACTTTATGGCTAGAGGAAATGATTAAAGAGATTGAAAAGATTGAAGATACGAATAACAATATATCTGATGCTGCTTAATCTACGATGGTTTGTGATTAATGATATTTATTGAGTAATCTATTGTAAATTACCAACAATAATATTATTCCACCTATACCAAGAATTGCATGGTATGGGTCATAATGATTTTGCTAAAGCTCATTTAAAAATTCCATTAATTTAGTCTTTGGGTCGAGGTAATATCAAGCGTTTCATTTAAAAACCATAAGTGACTTAATCGCATTTTTTCTTTCGATATATTTTCTGCATTTCTTTTTGTTCTGATAAATAATCTTCTTTTGCTTGTTTATTAATTTGATCATATTTGGCTTTAAATTCTTCTATAAGAGCTTGAGCATTTTGTCTTCTTTCTTTGGGCATAAAATCAAAATCTTCATCACTGTAATTTCCACTTTTTAAGATAGTTTCAAACAAATAACATTCACTAGATAAATCAATATCAAATTCTTTTATTAAGAAATATTCATTACATAAGCTTTCTATTTCATAAGGACTATCAAAAAGATCCTCCCATTTTGTCTCTATTGCATAAATTTTGATAATTTTATCATTAGCAAATTCTTTGCTTTGTTTTGCAAATGATATTTTTTGCTGATAATCATTTTTTGATTTATTTATTGCAAATTTAAGATCTTCGCATAATCTTGCTTTATCATTTCCGAAACCAAATATAAGTGGGAAAACAATAAATAAAGCTAAGCGTTTCATTTAATCGTTGACTTTTTGGTCTAATAATTCTTTTAATTCCTTTGGTAAGTTTAAAAAAGAATCTCTTAAATTTTCATTCTTTTCTCCTATATGCAGTATCCACTCTCTAAATTCTTCTGCTATTGCATAACTGTCTTCATATCTTTCTAGATTATCCATAACAGAAATTCTTTTAGTAGCCCAACAAGTCGCTATATCAATTCTTTTTTTTGTTTAGTATTTACTGCCAAAATTCATCTAATGCATCAAACACTCTGTTGAGATAATCGTTTGCTCCTATACATTCCCATTTCCCCTTTTCACCAATCGCACATTTGTAGTGCAGTTCTCTCTTGAGTTGCATTAGTTTATTGGTCATAGCAACCTTGTCTAGTCTTCCGTTCATAGTAATTCCCTAGCTTCTGTCAATATTCGATTCTTTAAAAAAATAAGCGCGTCTAGTTTTTCTTCTTTTTCTTCATAATTTTCAAATTTCATTTCTGCAATTTCAACAATTGCTTTATCAACCTTTTTAAGCTGTTTCTTGATAACTCCCTTTTTAAGTTTTTTTTTAATAATCATTTTTGGTATTTTGGTTGATTCCATTGAAATTACCTTTTTTCTTTATATTCTCTTTCTTTTCTTCAAAATGCGAGTCCCTCACTTTAAATTCTGGTTAAATTATCTACATAATATCGTTAAGAATATAGTTACCGCTCTTTCAATTTAATTTAATCAATCATTGGGTTTTTCATTCTTTCTGATCAATTGGTCTAAAGTTTTTTGATCTGAGACGACAATAAAATCATCCTCTTTATATGGAGTTGTATCAATCCATTCTGGAGGATAATCCCCAAATTTAACGTATTGATAAAGCTTATCTAAATCTGGATCATAATAAGTGTCATTAACTCTTGGATCAGTTATTACTTTGCTTGGATGCATAATAATAATTATTTGTACTCTTTCCTTATAGATTATCTAGATTAAAGCAGCTTTAAATCTCATTTAAAATTTCCTTTTAATACAAATTTTTTTTAAAAGCAAGCCTTTATTTAAAATTTAATTTTTGTTGTTACTCTGTTTTTATTTTGAGATTTGAATTCAAAAATTCCTGTTTCAGTAAATATGGTCAACTCATCTCCAGATGTTTCTTCAATTGCAATTCCATCAGACTCTAAATTTTTAACAAAAACATTCCCAATAAGTTTTAGAGATTTATCACCCTTGTCAAAAGAAAGCTTGTCAGAATAAGCCTCAAAATTACCACTATTACTCTTAATGACTACATTTCCCATAGCCTCTAAATCACCTTCTAAAGTATTTACTTGAGAATCAGATGTAAGTGTGTAATTAGTAAATTCCTCAGCAAAAGAATATTCAGCTAATAGAAATAAAAACGATGCAAGAAGTATGCTTTTCATTTAATTCCAACCCTTTTCTGCATTTTGAATAATCCATTGTGCAAGAACCTTATCCTCTCCATCCTTCAATTTATTTTTATAACCTTTCATAAAACCAATCCCTTCATTGGCAATAATTGTTATTGAATCTACATCTGCTATTCCTCTTTTTTCAAGGTCGGAAAGTTTTAATGATTTGGATCCTTTTAGAACTACTGATCCACCTCTTACATGGCAGCCTGCACAAACATTTCTAAAAATTGTTTCTCCATCTCTTATATCTGAAGCCATTAGATATCTATTATGCAAAGAGGTTTGAAAAATAATTATTAAAGTTATTACAGGAATTACAAATAGAAATTTAAATATTTTCATTTGATATATTACACCCAAAATTAATTTAGCAATTAATTCTTAATTTTGAACTGTCTACTTTAATAACTCAACTGCTACAACAAGATTGCCTAATAATCCGTTCAGAATATTAAGCTGCTCTTTACTACCAAAGGCTATTAATACCTGACCTGGTTGAAGTATGAAATTCCCTCCAGGATTAGTGAACAACTTTTCATTTTCTTTAATGGCTAATATTTTAGCTCCACTCTTTTTACCTATTCCAAGTTCAGAAAGTGATCTTTTCTCTGAAGTTTCAAAAAGACTAATATCATTACTTAATTCAAATTCTTCAATTTCACATTCACTTCCTGCAAGCAGATCAAGGAAGTCGATAGCTATTGGTCTTAAAGCCATTGATGCCATAGCTCGCCCTGCTGCGATATAAGGACTTACTACAATACTTGCTCCAGCTAATCTCAATTTACTTGCGGCTTCTTCAGTTCCAGCTCTTGCAATTACTCTTATAGAACTTCTTATTCCTTTAGCGCTTAAAACCACATATAAATTTGCAGCGTCATTAGGTAAGGTAACAACCAAGCTTTTGCATTTTTCTAATCCTGCTAGTTTTAAAGTCTCGTCAAGAGTTGCATCAGCGCAAAGTACTTCTAAACCATTTTCTTCAGCAATTTTTTTTCTATCTTCGTCACTCTCAACAACAATAATTGGAATATTTTGCGTTTTTATTTGGTTAGATATTTCCTGACCTACCCTCCCATATCCACACAAAATTACATGATTTTCCATTTTTCTAAGAAGTCTTTTAAAACGTAATTCGTTTACTCTTTGAAAATAGCCGGATTCGAATAATCTAACAGCTTTTTGAAAGGTAAATTGAATAAAGATCAATCCGCCTACGATTACCAAAACAGTTACGATTCTGCCTTCAGGACTTAAAGGTTGAACTTCTCCAAAACCAATAGTGGTTATTGTGATTAGAACCATCCATAAGCAATCACTCCATTCCCATCCCTCTGTTATTCGATAGCCAATTGCTCCTAAAAAAAACAGAAAGAATAAAGAATAAATAAGACCAAACCAAGGCCTTAAATAGTCTTTAATAAAATAGAACTCAAATAATCTAAGCTTCATATCCCTTATTATCGTTAACTATTCAAAAATTTCAAAAAATTTTTCTATTATGTTCCTAAAACTATTTATTTGTTTAAGTGAAATATATATTAAGCAGGATAATAATATTTATTTTCGTAGCTCTATGCGTTAAACAGATGATTACTGTCTCAGGTATTATTTAATAATTCATTAAAAATTAATTCAAGGTTTTACTTGTACTGATTCAATAAGAAAATCAGAAGCTGCTTTTAACCAATCAGCGACAGTAAGACGAAGGTCAGGTTGAGAATATACAAGTGCGACAATAATTCCAACTAAGATTATCTTTACCATGGCAATTCAAATATTCTTATGAATTAAAGCACAACTATTTAGTAAAAAGAACCTTAAATGTATAAAAAATAGATTAATTAAAATTTCTCTAATTGATTAAACAAGTATTCCACTCTTCTAAGATTTACTCCTAAATCAGATTGTCCTAATCTTGCTGCAGATCTTATCTGAATAATTCCTTTTGATCTATCTACATAACTTCTTACATCAAGCTTTAAAATTTCGAGGTCATCTGGAAATCTAAAAATTAAGCTTCTACAAACACCTCTCCAATAATTTCTACCACTTTCAATAACTTCTGTACGAGGTAACCCTTCCGCCAGAGAAACAAGTTGAATAAACTTTTGATCAACATTTATTAGTTTCTTTTCTACTAAGACACTATTTAATGGATTAGTTATTGGAGCAAGACCTTGAATGGAGGAAACCATATTTTTAAGAAAGATATAGATGTTCTAACCGATTTCATACACAAAGTGAGAGAAAAAAAGTAAATAAATTCCCCATAAATTTAATCTCTTTATAAAGATTCCTTATTTTTTGATCAAAATTCTAAAATTTGAGATTTTTAATTGTTTTTTTTGATAGAGATGGTTGCCTTGATTGTTTTCTATTTAGTTTCCTAACCCATAAAAAAACTCCAACAAACAAAAATATTTCAACAATAATTCCAACCTTTATTAAACTCATTTTTTATCCTCTTTTTTCTTGTTGGTGCCTTCGATATATGGCACAAGGATATTTAATAACCATTTTTTAAATGCACTTAAAGGTTTCATAATCTATTTACTTGCCTTTTCTCCACATACTCCTCCCTTTGATGAGATCCTCTATATTTGGCCAAGCTGCTATTAATTCTTTTAGTGCCTTTCTATTAGGAGTATAGAAAACACATGACAATGCACTTATTACATAAAGTATGAACCATAACTTACTCTCTGAATAAGCTAAAAACAAAGAGAAAAGAAAACTTCCAATAAAGAAGAAGAAAAATGACCTATTTAATATTTCTAATGGAGTTCTTTTAAGTCTGTAGAATTTAATCTTTTTAATATCTTCTTCAGTATCTTTCTGAAATTTACTTTCGTACGAATTAATTATTTCTTCTTCTAGAACTTTTTCATACTCTAAATTATCAATTGGATCGCTTTGATCCTTTTTATTTATCATCGGTATCAATACAGTACAAATATGTTAACTAATTTAAGGTATTTTAAAAAGTATCAAATTTTATCTATTAAATGTAGCTATACGAACAGATCATGGTTTTGAAAATACTTCAAGATTGTCTTATTTATAAAAGATAAATTAGTCAAAATATTCTTTTTAATTTTCCCAAATCTTTCTGTCATTTAAAACAATCACCTCTATAAACTTCATAGCATTAATTAAATTCGGAGGCAATATCTAAATCTAGAGTTAAAATAGTTTAGAGATTTTAATAATAATCTATATGCAAAGGTATTTGATTTCCTACGAATTTACTGATGGCGAGGATCAAGAAGAAGGGGCAGAAATGCTAATTAATTGGTATGAATCAGGTGGTCCCCAAAATAGACCTGAAAACTATGAGGTTCATTCTTGGATTTTTATGGTTCAAAATGGGATTGGACATTCTGTAGTGAGTGCAGATTCTCTTGAGACAATTTGGAAGCAATGGCATCCATGGAGAAGGTTAATGGATATAAGCATTCAGCCTTGTATGGATCTTGATGAGACAGTCGGATTATTCAAAAAACAAAAAATGAATACACGGATAGTCTAAAAGTATTTCTAACTTCTAAATATAAATTTCTTTTTAGTAGCACCTAATACTACATACATATTTCACTGCGTTAAAAAGGATAAGATTAATTTTCCATGATGAATGATTCTTATCACATTTACTTCAAAGGAGAAATTCTTTTCAAGAATTTAAGTAAAGATGAATTTGAATTTGTTTGGGGAAAACTTTATACATCTTATATAAATGCCCTAAATAAAGAGCTAACCTACGAATTAGTTAGCGAAAGCAATATTATGGAGCCGGCCTTTAACCTTGAGCCATCTTATTAAATCAAGAACTAAATCCTAGATTATGAATAAAACAAGAAAACCTTTCTCTCTTTTATTTTGAGGTACTCTTTCTCTTCTTTAGTTATATCTAAAGCAATTTTATTTGCCTCAATTTCGACATTCGAACTATAAGTTTCAAAGTTTTCCTCTCTTTTAAATAGAGCAACGATGCCAATATCTGTTATAAACCAAATAAAATGATCAGTTTCTCCAATTGGCTCCTCTTTTAAAGAGTCAATAATCAAATCACAGGTTGAGTCCACTTAATTATTCTGAGAGTAATTTTAATTACCCCCGTTGCAATACCTTACGGCCTCAGAATTGGTACCACCATCTTCAATAATTTCTGCAACACATTTATTGAAAAGTTTAGACTCTTTTTTTACTGAACAGAATCCAAAAGCGATTGCAGCTAAAGCTATTGCAGATACGAAACTAGAACCAAGTTGTATAAAACCATAGGCAAACATAATGTTTTTCTTTCCAGAACATTTTTTTGAATCCTTTTTTTCTTCTGTCATTTAAAATTTATTAACTTAGTCAACCCTATTTGATTAGTTTTAGGTTTGAGAAATATTTGCATAGAGAAAACCGAATTAAACAATTTATACTCAGCTATGGCAAAAATTAAAAATTTCAAGTTTTGATTGATTTTTCTTCACTTTAATTTTCAATTTGATACATCATGAAGAAAAAACTTCTTGAATTTTTTATCAACATGAGCTTCTGGTATAGAAAATTTATCTTTTTTAAAAAGTAATGATCCCACAGTTATAACAAGAGATTATGTTACTTTTTAAACTATATTTTATTTTTTTTGATGAAGTATTAATACTTAAAAATTTTTCCAGAAAAGCTTGTTTTGATAATGCTCCCGAAGAGTTATCCACTTTTTAAGCGTTTTTCAACAGGGTTTTCCACAATATGTTGATTAAATTTGAATTTCTATGAGCAAAATAAAATATTATCTTCTTTTAAGAAAAAACTATCCACAAATTTTTTTTGGGATCACTATGATTTCTACTGTCTTTTAAATAATTTTAAGAACAAATCTTATGAATCTAAATGAGACAAAAAGGGATGTAAATCCCGAAATCAAAAAAGAGTTGGAAAAATCTAAGCTCAAAGTTCTTACTAATGAAAATGATTTTTTAGTAAAAAACCTCAAAAAGGCCGGATGATTTATTAGAGCTAAAAAATTTTTTAAACTGCAAAATTTACAAAATTCCTTTCTAGGTCGAAATAATGATTTTTGGAATGATCATCCAAAATATTTAATCTACCAAATATAAAATTTCTATTAAATATACAAATTAATACTCTTTATACCAATCATAAAGAACAAATCTTAGTTATATTATCCAAATCTCCTTAAGAGATCTGAACAGAAATATAAACGGGAAAAATCATTTAAATTATTTAAACATTAAGTTTTTCCTGTATTTGCATCATAGTTTTTACAAAAGATGAATATCCAAGAACTTAAAGTCAACTACAAAAAGCTTTTAAACAAAGCTGCCAAAGCAAACGGTCGTAAAGAAACTGTTTCTTACTTAAATCGTGCTGCTAAAATTAAATCAAAGATCTATTCAAACACTAAAGTAAATTGTTTTAGATGTAATGGAGCAGGTTTTCTAAGAATTTCTTTAGATGAGACTAAGACATGTCTATCTTGCTATGGGAAGGGTTTTTTGATTAAAGAAATTCAGCAGGTTTAAAAAATTTGATTGTTCATGAAAGATCTCATTCAAGCTCATAAAAAATTAATTAAAACAGTAAAAGAACAAATGGGATTTTCTGATTATGGGATGTACTGGTTGGCTTTCTTGGAAGGGGGTTTAACTATATGGTTCTTGGATAGAATATTTTTCCACTGGTTAAAGTTTTAATTTTTATTTATGTCAAAAAAATTTTACGGGTATTAAATAAATTAATTTATCGAAACCATTTAAAAAGTTGTAGCATAGTAAAAAAAACAATATGCAACTACTGGGATTAATTCTTCTTCTAGCAAGTAGCTGGTACTTATGGAAATTAACATCAAACTTTCTTGATGAACCAACAAAAAAAGAGCTGACTAATAGTTTTAATAACCTCAAAAATAAATTCTCTGAGGGGAAACAAAACTTTTCTAAAGCAAAAATAAGCGAAGCTTGGGAAAAGTACAAAGAAGAAGGTGGTGCCTTATCTAATAAAGAAAAAAGCTAGTGGACTTTTTTATTATTACAGGTCTTACTAAAGATATATCTAAAATTGATCTAATTGGTATTTTGATTGGGCATTTAATTTTTGGTGTTGCATTGACCAAACTTTTAGATTGGAAGTGGTTAAAGAACCTTATAAGTGAAGAAGATAAAATAAGGATGCTTAAAAGTTATACATGGAAAGACTTATTAGTAGATGGAGCAATTGTTACGGTAGTTCTAGGAATAATCTTTTTGATAATTAGCATTTTTCTATAAATGAACGTAACTTACATCCTTTTAGTTTTTTTAATGATATCAATTGTGATTTTCACTCAAATAATCAATTCCTCCGATAAATAAAAATAAATGACTGAAGTAGTTAGCAACTCCTCAACTGGATGGTACTTAATCGCTTTAGTAAGCACTTTATCTTTTTTAGCCTTAATTTACTTTGGCCAAAAAAGATAGAGTAAATTTTGAAAGATTATTTAAATTCATAAAAAAAGCTCTGCAACTTCACGAGATGCAGAGCTTTTAATTATTAAGTAACTGATTTATATAAATCTGTTGATTATAAAACCTTTTTTCTTAATCAAAGAAAAAGAGACCGATGAATGTGATGAAGATACTGAATTCACGGCCCCTTTAATAACCGCATTTTTCGGTAGATACGACAATGAATCACCTCCTTTACTAATGTTTTTCTAAAGATAACTAAAAGACTTAAACAAGGAAAGAAATTCGTTAAAAATTTAAAAGTTTTTTAACAAATTAACGATATAAATCTCTTAAAAATAAAAATATAGAATTTACCAAGGCAAAACTTCTCCGTTGGCATGCCAAAACGTACCCGAGTTATTTTTATTTAAAGAATCTATACGTTTTAAAAGGCCCTTTGCTGATTCTTCAGGACTAATGCCATTTCTTGTAAAGCCAGTCATTCTTGTACTCACTAACCCAGGATGCAAAATAGCTACATAAATATCTTCTCTTGATAAATCTATAGAAAGTGATTTTGCTGCCATGGACAAAGCTACTTTAGACATCCTGTAACCATAAGAGCTTCCAGATGTATTATCTTCAATAGATCCCATTCTACTTGTGATAAAAGCAACTTTAGAATATCTTTTTAAAAAATGTTTAAGTGATTGAGTCATACATATTGGGCTCAATGCATTGACTTCAAATTGCCGCAAAATACTTTTTTTATCTAAGTTTTCGAAAGAATTAAATTCATAAATTCCTGCATTATGTATTAAGCAATCTAAATTAACTCCAGATAGTTTTTCACACAAATTTGTTATCGACTCATCAGAAGAAATTTCTATATTCTCTTCAATTCTCACTCCTAAATCTCTAAGTTCTTTTGAAGCTTTCCTACAAGTTGCAATTACATTATCTCCCCTCTTATGAATTTGCCTACATAGTTCTAAACCAATACCCCTATTTGATCCTGTAATTAGAAAAGTCGACATCTCTAAACTAAAAATAAAAAATTAATCTAAATTCAAATATAAAAGAAAACGAACTAGAAAAAGAAAAAATTTATAAAGTTCCTTATTAGATTTTTAAGGTTATTATAGGTTATGAAATTTAAAAGAATTTATAAAAGAAAGCAAAGATATTTTTATCATCAAAATTTAATGTATGGAAATTTTCAATCAAGAATTTATAGAAGAGATTATTAGGTTAACGTGGAGAAATCCTGCTTTCATGGCTATAGCTATTGCATTAGTTTGGCTTATCCCACAATTATTTATTAGAAATATAATGGCAAAAAAATATGAAAGAAGAAAAATAGAAATTCAGAAAAATAAAATTCAGAAGCTTTACCCAACTAATACTCCTAAATAAGATTTTTATTTATAAAATGATCTAATGATTCAAAAAATACTTTTTACATCTAGGTAAAATATGACCTACAAAATAATTAGAATTGATGGGAAAGATGACGAATTAACAGCTCAAAGTTTTGATAAATATTCAGATGCGTACAATTTGCTAGAGGAACTATATGGAGATTTATGTTGTTCAGATGCTGATTATGGAGACATAACCTATTACGATATTGTGGAAAATAATTTTAAAAATATTAATGGATAATAAAAACTGGGCTCCCTCCCAAGAAGAAAATTTAGGGGTAATAACGAGAGTATATGAATTCATTAAAGAAGAACTTTCAGAACTTCAAAAAGAAACTGGATGTCCCGATTCATTTATTTATGATTTTATTGGCAAAATTCAGAATGAATGGCATCCTGAGTCTTGTCACTCCATAGTTAGAAATAAAAAAAGGAAAAATTAGAAAACATTAAATCTTCAACTAAAATTTATAAAATTTCTCTAGTATAATTTGAATTTAAAAATTAAATCATGATTATTAGAATACTAGGTATCGTACTTATCCTTGGTACAATTGCATATTATGGTTTAGTTTTAACTGGGCAAAGCAATCTTTAGTTTTTCAACTTTTAAAATTTCTCATGAAATGGCCTCCTTCTCTTTGTTGGACAGCACCAAAAACTATTAATGGTAATAGGCATTTTCAAGTTAAAGCTTATGGTGGTAAAAATGAAAATAGATGGGTTGATATTTTTCCTACCAAAAATAAAAAAGATATTAAAAGGATCCTATGGACAAAACTAAAATCAGAATGGACTTCTGGATGGTTGAGGCTCCCAAAAGATAAAGAATAATTTGTATATGTAAACAAATATTATTAACCAGAAAACTGTAAAAAATAATACCTAATGCAAAAAAAATAACTTCTAAAATTTTTTAAAATGCTATTTAATATGAAGCCAGAACCGAAGAAAAAACTCCCTAATAAAAAAGTTATAAGTTCAGCAAAATTTGAGGCTAAAGAACAATTCACAAAATCTGCATTAGAAAATTTAAAAACAGAAAATGAAAGGCTGGTTAATTCACTAAAAAAATCTGGGGAAATTAAAGAATCAAAAAGAAAATAGACTTACGGTATTAAAAAATTTTTATTATGATGATAATTTATAGATTGAGAAATGATTGAAAAAATCTCTCTAGCAAATTCTCATTTACCTCAACTTATTGGGTTTGTACTTATGTCAATTGGTTATACATTAGGCAATAAATTTTACCTTCCTGAAATCAAACAGAAGTAACGATTTCTATTTATTAAATATATTTCAAACAAATTATAATAAATGTATATTCCCAATAAAAATTTAATACATTATTTGATTTGACAATACAAATTTTAAAACTTTCTGCAATTCAATTAAGAAAAGTAATAAGAAATAAATAACACATTAGTGTAACACTTTAGTCTTTAAAAGTGTTAAATCCAAAGAAAAAGTAAGAATTCATACTAATTTTTTTTAAAATATGTTACATTCTTTAATAATACAAGTTAAAGTTTCCTCAGTAAAAGGAAATGCTTGATATGTACAAATATCATTTACTCTTTGGCTTACTAATTGATCACACATGAAATATAAAAATGGATGCTCTTACTAGTTTTATAGTTGTTATCATCGCAATAACTATTCAATTCTCTTTATACGCCATCAAAAGGTTGCAGGAACCTTTAGAACCAAATTATTTGATGGATAAAAATTCGAAAAAAATAAAAAACTACATGGGTAAATTTTGGAAAAATGCCGAAATAACAAATGGGAGATTAGCTATGATTGGTTTTTTAGCTTTGATAATAAACTACGGTTTTTTTGGGTGGATAATACCTGGTTTTATTTAAAATATAAATACATTAAATTTTTAAAGAAAATAAATCTCTCGTTCAAAACAAACTCTCCTTTTAAAAAAATAATTTTTATTATAAGTAAAAAAGCAATTGAGCAATTCTGATTTTGATAAAAATGGATTAGACAGCTATGGAATACATTGGCTTCAATATGCCGCTTTTGCTGTCTCTGGTTTTGCTATATTTACAACTTGGGCATTTTTTTATGATGAAAGATTCCACAACTTTGTAATGAATATTTTTAGGGTTATTAACTGCAGCGGGTTCAACTGTAATGGAGCATTTTAAAATTCTATGGCTAATCCAGATCAAAAAACAATATTAATTGATAATGCTTATGAGGAAATTAAAAACATTTGTATAAATCTTCAAAAAGATACTGATGCTTCGAATTTGGAAGTTAAAAGTTTACTAAAACTAATTATGAATGAATGGGCAGAAAAGGAGGAGCAAAAAAATGGTTTTGGATTTAGGTAAAGTTAGCCACTGTCTAAGAAGAGAATTAAGCCTCAAATCATTTTAATTTGAAAAGATTTTTTAATTTTTAAAATTTAATATTTATAATTTTCAATTTTTAGAAAGAAATTAAAAAGGAATGAATCTCAAATAGAAGATTCATTCCAGATTTAGCATTAGTTTTATCTAGATTTAAATTTTATAATTAAACTCCTCTGGTGGACTGTCAATCATTAGATCCCTCCTATTCAACAAGTTAAACCTAAGCCTTACTTATTAAGAAAGTAAATCAGTAAAAATGCTGATTTGTTATTTTCTAAAATGTTTGAATTAAAGATGCCAATTCTGGGGCATCTAATAAAAGTGCAAAAAATGTGAGCACAACTAATAAAAATATGGAAAAGTAGAATTGAATCATGCTTCAAAATTACTTAAAAAGAATTTTTTAAGTTGTATAAAATAATGCTTTGTTTACATAATTAAATATCTCTACTTAGAGAAGTTTAATTAAAGAATAATTAAGATGCTTCAGGAGAAAATATCGTACTATTTTTTTGCCAATACTCACAGCCTTTAAGTAAATGATCACCATCTGGTATGCGTTTTTCGTATTTTGGACAGATCAAGATAGTAGCAAAAGTTTCTGTAGTGCTGTAGCGAAAGTGATTGCAAGTAATACAAATCTTTGTTCGTTTTCGTTTTAGGGTCGATTCTTTTAGATATTCCCATTTTGACGAATTAACCTTGATCATGATTACTGGAATTTATTAGTAACAATTTGCCAACCTCCTGAAATCAATTCATTCCATGTTTCACAAGCACACTCAATAGAGTGGAGTCTTGAATTTTTAATTTGGGCTGGTTCACCTAATTCATTTGCATAGAAAAGATGAGTATATACTTTTAAGTTATTAGATACAGATTTCTTATAACTCTCAAAAAAAATTAATAAACCACTTTTTTTGTTAAACAACCAGCCAGTTGGGGGGTCAATAAGGCTGCCACGATAAAAATAAGTCCGAACATTAGCGACTCCTGAAGTCATGAAGATAATACAGTTGTACTATTAATATAAATGTACTACTCGTAGACGTCAAGTGTTCCTCTGGTAATTATTTAAATACTAAAATTAGTATCCAAAATAATCAGCCGTAAACTTCTTATTTGGTAATAGTGAATACAAGTAACTCCTTGAAAAGGAAAATATCATTTAGAGAGTATCTCCAAAAAAATGCAATGTATCGAAATCCCTTCTATTTAGGATGGAACAAAGGTTGGTCTTTTTTATTTTTTTTAGAGGGTGGCATTGCAAAAATTGAAGCAAAAGGTTTTGGTATTTCTATTACAACAAAAGTTGAGAAAGGAGAATCACCCCTAGAATCTGCGGATAGATTAGTCTCGAAAGAGCAAAGGATTAGAAAATCAAGATATTATTCTTGGGTTAAATCTATTAATGAATAAAACAATAAATTAACCAATCCTTAAATTTCTAAAGTAATTTGTTGATAGTCAATTTAAAATAGAGAATAGTCATTTATTTATCGTGTCCAATAAATTTTATGAATGGTGGAAAAACCATAGAAAAGTTGTAACATATGGAGCTTTTATCATCTTGTTTGGTTTTTATTTATCTCCTGTTGTCAAAGAAGCAACATACAAAAACCAATGTATTAAGTATTCTACTAAAGGAGCTTTAACTAAATTTAATAAGGACGATATAGGAGAAACTTTACTAGAAGAAACAGGTTTGAATATTGATGAACTAGCAAAGATTGAAGGTTATAAGAATTGCATTAATTAAAAAGGTCGCAATAATTACGCTGAGTTTTTTAAATGATTAAAGCTATGTTTAAACTTATTTTATTAATATTATTATTTGGATTTATATCAATAAGTCCAAAAACAAGATATTTGGTTGGCATAACTCTAAAAGAAATTTCTTCATTTCTTTTATGGACTGTTAAATATGAAGATAGAGAAAAATGGATTATAGATAAACCAAGTTGGATACCTAGCCAAAAACTTAAGCCATCTTATTAAATGAAGACTTATTTAGAAGAACGAATTGAATGGTTTGACGATAATTATAGAAATGGTAATGCTTTAATCTCTGATAAACAGTTCGACCAACTTGAAAAAAATTTATTAAGAACAAACCCTAATTGTGATTACTTTAAAAAGAAAAATAAACTAGTTTTACCTTCATTAGAAAAGGATTCAATAGATGAATTTTTGAAAGGATTATTAGTAAATACCAGATTATTAATTGAACCAAAAATTGATGGTTGTGCTGTTGCTTTGCAATATAGGGATGGAACCTTGGAGAAAGCAATTTCAAGAAAAGGGGAAGATGTTACTAGTAAACTTATTAAATTACAAGACATTCCCAATAATCTCCCTTTAAGAGGAGTTCTTCAAGTTAGGGGTGAATTATATGCACCCAACCAAAGTCCAAATATCTCCCAGAGAATCGCTTCTGGATTTCTAAGAGCTAAAGAAGGATTTTCTGAAAGTCTTAGCTTCTGCGCATTTCAAATACTTAATTCAACACTTAACCAATATGAATCCAAAAAAAGTCTTTCAAAGCTTGGCTTCACAGTCCCTCAGGATATTTCATGCAACTTTACGAGCCAAGTTGAAGTATTTAGAAAACAATGGCTAGAAGGGAAGCTTTTTAGTAAATATCCAACAGATGGAATAGTAGTAAAAATAAATTCTAGAAAATTACAATTGATTAGAGAAAAATCAAATTTAGATTATCCTTATTGGCAAGTAGCAATAAAACGTTAATGGAATTAATGCACCAGATTTTTCCTACTTGGCATATTTACTTGGATATGTTTTTGGTTGGCTTTGCAACTTACGGTTATCTAAGAATTAAAAAAAAAATAAAAACTAAATAAAGTTTTAAAATCATCCGTGGTCCTTAAGCATTGATTTAAGTTGTTCGGTATCTAATTGTTCAAGATAATTTCTCATTGCCAACCAAGATCTTCTGCTTTCTAACTTTCCACTTTGTTTAAATAAATTTGCGGAAACTTGATCTATTAATTCTCTATGTGTCATATTTATATTCTTCATCAAGTTCAATGACAACACCATTAAAAAATTCTGCTAATAATTTTGATGGGTCTTGCATAGATATCTTTCTATCTACTTTTGATAATTTCTTTTTGATTGGATTTAAGTTAGTCATACAGATTCAGGTAATTCAAGTTCTTCAAAAGTCCAGCCTTCTAATTGAAGGTCATGCCATTTATCCCAAGCATTATCCAAATACATTTGAGTGGATGATTTGATTGCCATTGGCTCACCAAGATCATTTGCATAATATGTATGAGCAAAAATTCTCATACTATTTCTTGGAGATTTTTTATTCCTTATAAATAAAATTAATCTGCTGCGGTCTGGGCTAAGCAACCAACCACTTGGGGACTCATTACGATAACCGTAAGAAAAATTAGTCCAAACATTAGCTCCTCCTAAAGTCATTACTTAGTAATACATGTGTACTACTAATATAAATACATTTGAAATGGATCGTCAAGTTTTTTGGCAAATAAATTATTTACACTGATAGAGAATAAAAACAGCTCAGTTATTCCAAAAAAATAAAATACCTACCAAAAGCTTGTTATAGCAAGCATTTTGATAGGTAACACCGGATCCCCGTCAGTTCTCTGCTGCATCGACCTGGAAATGCCAGAAGAGGATTCAAAGTGGGCTTTCGTTTCCGATTACAAGATCGGTTTACTACCGCATCACGACAGTCTCCTCATGTCGAAAGAGAGTCAGATCAGAGCACATAAAGAAGAACTTAACCAAAGATCCAGTAATCTAACTCTAACTTATTTTTTTATGCATTTGGAGATGGCCAAATGTCTCTTACCATAGTTAATAAAATTTGAGCTTCATCGTATCTTTCTGAATGCGTTTTACCATTCAATAAAAATGTGATGTGAGCCATTTTTCTTCCCAGAATTTCTCGAGATTTGCCATAACAATGAATATTAGAACCCTCAATTTCAGATAACATTTTAATTCTGGTTTCCATTGAGATTGGGAAATTCTTTTTTAATCCCAGTAGATTTATCATAATTGCCCCTTCACAATTCATTTTAATTTCAGGTGGCATTATCCCAGAAGAAATGCAAACATATTGATCAAACTGACTTGAAGTACAAGCTTCAATAGAGAAATGAGCTGAGTTATGTGTTCTAGGAGCTATTTCATTAATTAAAAGACCATTATCGCCATAGAAGAATTCAATAGCTAAAACTCCAACGTAATTAAGTTCATTGACTATTGAAGAGAAAATATTTATTGCAAATAAGTTCAAATCATATTCATTTGTTCCAGGTGCAAGAACCCAATCACAAACATGGTTTGATTGGAATGTCTCAACTATTGGGAAGAATCTTATTTTACCGGTCCTATCTCTCGAACCAACAAGAGCCAGTTCTTTTTCATACTCTATCCATTCTTCTATTAACCATTCATCAGAATTATTCTCTATTAGAAAAGAATCTAAATCTTCTTTTGTCTTTATTTTTCTGTTCCCTTTGCCGTCATATCCACCTTTATTTGATTTTGCCATTAGAGGAAAAGTCCAATTATTGATTTCTTCATCCGATAGATTTTTAAAATCTTCAATACTTATCCATTTAGGACAGGGAATATTCATTCTATCTATTAATTTTTTTTGAGAAAACCTATCTACTAATGGCTTAATTGCATTAAGGCTTGGAACAAAAATATCTTTATTGCCAATTAAATTTAATTTATCAATTTTTATCCATTCATTTTCAAAAATTATTTTTTCACACTCATTAATTAATGATTTATTACCTCTTATCTTTAAAGGATCAGCTTCTATGACATGATCTGCTTTTGAACCAGCAGGATCATCACAAGATTTTGTTTGCACACATACTTCTAAATCTCTTTTTTTTGCTGCCTCGGTTAACATCAATGCCAGTTGACCACCTCCAATTATTCCTAGGGAATAATTTTTCTTGATATCGTTTATATTTTTTTTAAAACTCATAGCATGATTTTATTACCATTTCTAATTCTTAACAACTGAATTTTTAAGGATCTAGAGCTTAGATTTTGCTAATATATAAAGTATTTAATACCAAATATTTATAAATTTTAACTAGGTAATCAATTGTGAATAAGAGAAAAATATTAGTCCCATTAGGTGATAAGTCATACGAAGTAACTCTAGAAGCAGGGATACTTAATAATATCAGCGAGGAACTCTTAAAAATTGGAATAACAAAGAAAAGAAAAATACTTGTGATTTCAAATGAAGAAATATCAAATTTGTATGGTGAAAAATTCTTAAATAATTTAAAAGATAATCAATTTCAGGCCAAAATGTTCCTTATCAAGGCTGGAGAATCATATAAAAACTTAAAAACCTTAAGTGAAATATATGATATTGCATTTGAATTTGGCTTAGATAGAAATTCAATAATTATTGCCCTTGGAGGAGGAATTGTTGGAGACGTAAGCGGTTTTGCAGCTGCTACTTGGCTAAGAGGTATCGAATATATTCAGATTCCAACAACATTACTATCAATGGTTGATTCATCTGTAGGAGGAAAAACAGGAGTAAATCATCCAAAAGGTAAGAATTTAATTGGAGCTTTCAATCAACCTAAAGCAGTTTTTATTGATCCAGAAACTTTAAAAAGTTTGCCCAAAAGAGAATTTAGTGCAGGAATGGCCGAAGTAATAAAATACGGAGTAATAAGAGATAAAGAACTTTTCGAATACTTAGAAATTGAAAAAAACAAAAATGAACTTATAAATCTCAAAAATGAATATCTAATTAAAATAATTAATAGTTCAATTAGAACAAAGTCTCATGTTGTTTCTCAAGACGAACATGAAAATGGTGTTAGAGCAATATTGAATTATGGTCATTCTTTTGGTCACGTTATTGAAAATTTATGTGGATACGGCAAATTTCTGCATGGTGAGGCAATATCAATTGGTATGAATATTGCGGGGAAAATAGCAATTGAAAAAGGGTTATGGTCTAAAGAAGAATTAGAGAGACAGCGAATTCTCTTAGAGAGTTATGATCTTCCTACCGAGATCCCCAAAATAAATAAAGAAGACGTTCTAACAATACTTATGGGCGATAAAAAAGTTCGTGATGGCAAAATGAGATTTATATTACCGAAAGAAATTGGTGCAGTGGACATATATGATGACGTAGAAGATTCATTATTTTTAAAGTTTTTTTCTTAACGCAAACAGGTTGAATATATATTCATTTCCTTCTCCTTAAACTTATTAAAAACAAACCACTTAAAATTACCTAGACATACAGGATCAACGAGTCTAAGTAATGCCTCTCTTCTTAAAAGAGCATTTGATAAATCCTCCTTAAATTCCTTCTGAATTCCATAAAGTCTCTCTGCCAATCCAAGTGCCAACAAAGCCTCTCCTTGTTTAGTTATTCCAAGAGTATTAAATCCAAGAGTCTCAGCATCATTAATTAAAGTTTCTATGCACACATGAGATGTTAAATCGCAATTCCCAGGAGAATCTAAGACATCATTCATCATTTTTTGATTTTCATAAGAAACTATCGTCCCATCAGAATTCTTAGAGTTATAGTATTTTTTGGCTTCTTTAGCGTAATCAATTATCAATAAAATACCATTATTGATTTTTCCATAAATAGCTTCTAACCATTTTGAATTATCTACATGCCATTCTGTCGTCCATCCTTCAAGAGCATCTTCAGGCGGAATAGTAATTCCCAACTCACTTTTAGCAAGTTCAATACTTTTTTCCAATTGACTTGTAATTGGCATTTCATCAAAAAATAATTTATGAGATTTTTTGTCTATAGAAACTGCTTGTCGTAGTAATTTTCCTTTTGAAAAGGTTATTCTTTCTACTGGCAAAGCATCTAAAACCTCATTTGCGAGAACTATTCCATTTATATTATTTTCCTCTACTTCTTCCAAACGTTTCCATAAAATATCAATACCTAAGTTTAAAAATTCCTCCAATTTGTTTTTTTGTTTTTCTACCATCCCTTCATTGGGTTCAATAATTACAAAAGAAATACCTTCTAAAAAATTCTTGCTGTTTTCTAAAAAGTATTTAATTAATCCACTCATAAAGCTTCCATCTCCAGCTCCAAATTCAGTTACAGATAATGTCGCATTAGATAAAAAACTACTTTTGAACTGAATCAACCAATCTTCTATTTGTTTGCCAGTCAAATAAGCAAAATCATCAGATAAAGATGGTGCTGTGACAAAATCTCCTCGAACGCCTAACTCAGCCTTGCCGCTGCCGTAATAACCATTAATAGGATCATTTAATGCAAAATTCATAAAATCATAAAAACTTATAGTCCCACCCATTTTTATTATTTTTTTTACTAACCAATCTGGATTATTCGCGGGTAAGCAATTCATCGGCGAAAATATAAAGAGACAAAACTTATTTATGCCTTCAAAGATTAACTATTTATTAGGAATATTTCTATCTATATTAGTTTTAATTTCACATAAACCTGTTTTTGCTATAAATAATCCAAATCTCTTACCAGAAGAAAAAACACCAGTAATTGATTTAGCTAAAACATTAAGCCCTAATCAGAAAAAATCTTTAGAGGAAAAGCTCAACAATCTAGAAATTGAAAGTGGGTGGAAAATTAAATATTTATCTCAGTTTGAAAGTTCTCCTGGTAGTGCAATAAAGGACTATTGGGATTTAGATGAGACAAGTTTGTTGATAGTTGCGGATCCTAGAGGGGGGAATTTGCTGAACTTTAACGTAGGAGAGGCTTATTTTAATTTTATGCCAAGGTTATTTTGGGTTGAACTTCAAACAAGATTTGGCAACCAATACTATGTTAAAGATCATGGTGAGGATGGTGCAGTATTAGATGCAATTGATTCAGTAAAGATTTGCCTCGAAAGAGGAGGATGCCAAGTTGTCCCTGGTCTACCCAAAGAGCAATATATATGGACTTTATGTACATCGATTCTTGGAGGTTTAGTAGCAGGTTTCGCATCTGCCCCAAGAAAAGAAGGTCAAGTCATATCAATTGGATTTTTAGCTCTTCTTTCTCCTTTATGGGGAATGTTATTTGGAATTTTTGGTTTGGCACCGATAATATCCAGAACAAATGATTTATTACCTTTATTTAAAAATGGTTTAGCTTTTACAGCCGCAGGAATTGCGGGTTATATCTTATCTCAAACATTATTTTCAAGATATGAAAAGCCCAAAAATACTTAAAATATGATCAGAAATATTTAAACCTAAAAAAATTTATCTTCTTCACAAATTTCACCAGACTCTGAATACCATCGATGAGAAACATGCCTTAATTCCTTATCTTCAAATTCAATCCATGAAAAGTTAATTAGCAATTTCCCATCTTCATCAGTTTTATATCTTGGTACTACAGCAGTGTTGAAATAAATTGTTCCTTTGCTATCAATTTTAAACATCTCTCTTAAACCAAGATTTCTTTTAAGCCGGTTGTGCATATGACCAAAAATTACAACATCAACTTTTCTTCTCTTTTGTATTTGAGAAATAGCAGCAGACAAATCTCTATCTCCCCAATCTAAAGAGGGTAATTTCCAGTCTTTCCCACAAATGCTTTTAGGCTCTGAACCTAAACCCGAAGGACCAGCATGAGACATAATTATTAGAGGTATTTCTTCAACAGTCTCTTCTGAACATTTGATAATTTTATTTATTGAATCTTGTTCTGTTATAGGTCCATAAACGCCTTTAACTTCTTTTGAAAGATAATAGCCGCCGCCAGAACTACATGGTCTAGCAGACAATAAATTTATTTGATTATTAAAAACTTTCAAATCCCATGCACAATATTTTTGACCAAGAACACGTATCTGCTTTAAGAGAGTTTCACCTGTAGAATCTCTCCCTCTATCATGATTTCCTAAAATCACAAAAGTAGGAATTTTGATCTCATTGATTTTTTTAATTATTTTGACACTTCCATCAGAAATATCACCAACAAATAAAACAATATTTGGTTTGATAATCGATAAAACTTTCAAGTCTAATTCAGACCATTGACCATGACAGTCACCAACAATAGCAATTTTTAAATTTGTCAGAATTTTTTCTGTTTAAAGGCATATAATCTATTTAGAGATATTCTAAATCCTGACCAGTATAACTTCTACTGCAAAACAGAAATCAGTTCAAAACGAAGAGGATTTGATTTCTGAAATAAAGGAGCGTTGCGAAAAAGCTAATGCAATTATTCTTGCGCACTATTATCAAGCTCCAGAGATTCAGGAAATTGCAGATTTTATTGGCGATTCATTAGATCTATCTAGGAAAGCTGCAAATAATGACGCAGATATAATAATTTTTTGCGGTGTGCACTTTATGGCCGAAACCGCAAAAATACTTAGCCCTAATAAAACAGTCCTATTACCAGATATTGACGCAGGATGCTCATTAGCAGACGATTGTCCTTCAGATAAATTTCAAAAATTCAGGGAAGAAAATCCAGATCACTATGTCGTAAGTTATATAAATTGTACTGCAGAAGTAAAAGCTCAAAGTGATCTGATATGTACAAGCAGTAATGCAGTCTCATTAATTAAAAAGATACCTGAAGATAAAAAGATAATATTTGCGCCAGATCAGAACCTTGGGAGGTGGGTACAGAAAAATTCAGGAAGAGATCTTAAATTATGGCCTGGCAGCTGCATTGTTCATGAATCATTTAGTGAAGAAGCACTTCTAAAATTAAAATATCAAAATCCAGGATCAAAAGTAATTGCTCATCCTGAATGTAGTCAAAATTTACTAATTCTCTCAGACTTTATTGGATCAACAAGTAAGCTGCTTGATTTCGTAAGTAAAGATCCATCTAAAACTTATATGGTACTAACTGAACCTGGAATAATCCATCAAATGAAAAAGAAAGAACCTAATAAAATTTTTATTGAAGTCCCAGATGTAGAAGGTTGTAAATGTAACGAGTGTCCATATATGAAATTAAATACTTTAGAAAAAATTCTTGATTGTTTGAAAAATAATTCCCCGTCTATCGAACTAGACCCAGAAATAATAAAAAGAGCTTATGTGCCAATAAAGAGAATGCTGGATATGAGTAATTAATTTAATGAAAATACTTTATCTTCCTTATTAATTTTTAGGAATGCATTAAGATTTGTAGTGTCAGGATTAAATTCACTTATCTGATTCTTTCTATTAATTATATTTATTAGCTCTTTTTCACCAGCTCTATATTGTTTATCTTTTCTCGTTCCTATCTCTCTTTGGAGTATAGGGTTTATATTCATTTTTACTTCTATGTCTGGAATAATTCCAGATTTGTTTATATCAGTGCCGTTCGGAGTTAAATACTTAGCAACTGTAACAGTTAGACCTGAACCATCAACTAATGTTCTCATAGATTGAACTAGACCTTTACCAAATGTTTTTTTCCCAACTAATTTTCCTCTTTTGTTGTCCTTTATTGCACCAGAGACTATTTCACTAGCACTAGCAGAACCCTCATTAACCAACACAACTAAGGGCTTTTTTGTTAAAGCTTGACCGTTTCCTTTTTTTGTTTCTTTTAAACCATCTTTACTTACAGTGCTTACTATTACTCCTTTGTTAATGAAGTGCCTTGAGATATCAATGCTTGATTCTAATAAACCTCCAGGATTACTTCTCAAGTCAAGAACATATCCTGCGACTTTTTTTGTTTCTAAATCCTTAATAGCATCTCTAGTCTCTTTTGATGCATTTGCATTAAATTGTTTAATCCTTACATAGCCAATTGATAAGCCGTTTTTGGTTTGATTGACTTTACTTGATACAGATTTTATTTCAATTTTTTCTCTTGATAAAATCTTAAAAAAGGAATTAGAACCTCTAAGAATTTCAAGCTTTACTTTAGTACCTCTTTGTCCTCTTATTAATTTCACGGCCTCCTCAATATTCATACCTTCAGTAGAAATATCATCTATGGATAATATTTTATCTCTAGCTTTAATTCCAGCATCAAAGGCAGGGGTGCCCTCTATGGGAGAAATAATTATTAAATCATCAGATTCTTTATCTTTAACTATTTGGATACCAACTCCAGTTAATTCACCAGAGGTATCGATTCTCATTTGATTAAATTCCTTAGGTTCTAAAAATCTTGTATAAGAATCATCTAAGTTAGAAAGCATATCTCTAATCGCATCATATGCTTCATTGCTATCTGAATATGTTTTTGATAAAACTTCTTTTCTTAGATTAATCCAATTGGACTTTTGAAATTTGCCGCTTGAATCAAGAAAATCTCTATATACAATTTGCCAAACATGATCAATTACTTCTTTATAACTATTATTTAAAACTGTTGCCTCTGCAAAATTATTTAAGAATAGTCCAGAAAAGGATGTCGCAAACAGAAATATAAATTTTTTTTTAAGCAATTTTCTTATTTTCAAATAATTCGATATTTTTTATTATAAAAAGAATTTATTTATAATTCAAAATTTTGACAAATCCTTAAGGATCAATCCACTTCCCATCATCCTTAATAAGTTGGATTAATGCATTAACCCCCTCATCTTCAGGTACTCTTTTTATCTCTTCTTTCCTTCTATATAAGGCAATAGTTCCTTTACCTTTTCCAACATAACCATAATCAGCATCTGCCATTTCTCCTGGCCCATTAACAATACATCCCATTATTGCTATATCTAGACCCGTTAAATGTGAGGTGGCGTTCCTAACTTTATCTACAACTTCTTCTAGATTGAAAAGTGTTCTACCACAACTAGGGCAACTGATATATTCAACCATTGTTTTTCTTAATCCTAAAGATTGCAAAATTGAATAGCACACTGGTATTTCCTTTTCTGGAGCTTCTGTTAAGGAAACCCTGATGGTATCTCCTAATCCCTCTGCTAAAAGCGTTCCAATTCCAGCAGTACTTTTAATCCTTCCATAATCACCATCACCAGCTTCGGTCACTCCCAAATGTAAGGGATAGTTATATCCTTCTGAGTCAAGCCTGTCTGCAATCATTCTGTAAGCTGCCATCATGACAGGAGCCCTAGAAGCTTTCATAGAAATAATAATGTTATGAAAATCAAGCTCATCACATATTTTGACGAACTCCATCGCAGATTCTGTCATTCCTAATGGCGTATCTCCATAAGTAAAAAGCATCCTCTCAGATAGAGACCCATGATTAACTCCAATCCTTAGAGCTTTGTTTTCAGCCTTTAAAACTTCAACTAAAGGGGTAAATCTTTTAAGTATTGTTTGCTTAATAGTTTCAAATTCCTCATCTGTATATTCAGTTCTTGTAGGGTCTGATTTTTCAAAAACAAACAATCCAGGATTAATTCTTACTTTATCAACATGTTTTGCAACTTCCATTGCAATTTTCATACCATTATGGTGAACATCAGCCACCAAGGGGGTGTTGATATTATTTTCTAATAATTTTGCCTTTATATCTCCTACTGCTTTGGCATGTGCTAAGGAAGGAACAGTTAACCTTACTATTTCACAACCCACATCATGAAGTCTTTTGATAGCTAAGTAAGCATTTTCGACATCCATTGTATCTTCATTTATCATCGACTGAACTCTTACTGGATAATCACTTCCAATAGCTACATCGCCCACCATTACTGTTCTAGTTATCCTTCTCTCAATATGAGTTGAATATCTTTTGGAGAGACTATTAACCTCTTTTGATTGAGTTAATGACATTAAAATTCTTGATATTCAAAAAGGATTTCACTAAATTATACGGCATATAGTTTACCACTTACATTCTCTAGGTCTTTCAAAGTTAGATAGTAAGGTTTATTGATTTCTTTTGAAGGAAATCTCAACAAATAAGATGGATGAAAAATTACCATAATTTCTCTCCCATCTTTTTTAATCCATTGACCTCTTAAATTACTTATAGGATCTTTAACTTCTAAAATAGCTTTCATAGCAGTAGAACCAGTAAGTAATATAAATTTTGGGTCGACTAACTTTATTTGCTGTAATAACCAAGGTTTATGAATATTAATTTCTCTAGCAGTGGGTTTTCTATTATTTGGTGGACGACATTTAATTACATTACAAAAATAAACATCCTTCTTATAATCAATTCCAGCTTGTATTAATAATTCGTTTAATAACTTACCAGATTTACCTACATAAGGTTTTCCTTCTAAATCTTCCTGTGCTCCAGGTGCCTCACCAATTACTAACAAATCTGCAAATACACTTCCTCTCCCAATTACTAATCTTTTCACCGAAGATAAAACTTTAAATATTTTTATCTTAAGAACTCAAAACATGAAAATAAAATAGATTAAGAAAATGAACTAAATTAAACCATAGTGTGATAGTTTTATTTATTCTTAATTTATGCATTTGTCATTATTAAAAGTCATATTTGAAAAGTCATAAGTCAATGAGTCAAGTTAATTTATCTGATCGGGCACTTGCAATTGAGCCTTCTCTTACATTGCAGATAAGTGCTAAAGCAAATCAATTATCTGCAGAAGGAGTAGATATTTGCAATTTAAGTGCAGGTGAACCTGATTTTGATGCCCCAAAAGAAGTTATAGAGGCTACAAGTAAAGCTATATTTGATGGATTTACAAAATACGGACCCGCAGCGGGGAATTTAGATCTCCGAAAAGCAATTGCAAATAAACTTCAAATTCAAAACGATTTAAATTATGAATTTGAAAATGTAATGGTCACAAATGGTGCTAAGCAAGCAATATATAATCTTTTCCAAGTCTTGTTAAATATTGGAGACGAAGTTATTATTCCTTCTCCATATTGGTTAAGTTATCCCCAGATGGTTAGATTGGCGGGTGGGAAGCCAATTTTTACAAATTCTTCTGCAGAAGATGGATTCAAAATAAATATAGAAGATTTGAAGTCTAAAATCTCTTCAAAAACTAAATTTATAATTATCAATTCTCCCAATAACCCTACTGGAAGAGTTATGTCAAAGGAAGAATTATTACAAATTGCCGATTTAGCTAGAGAAAATCCAAATATCAATATTCTTTCTGATGAGATTTACGAACTAATCCTTAAAAAAGAATTTAAACACTACAGTTTATCTTCATTAGCAAATGACTTAAAAGATAGAATTTTTATAATAAATGGGTTTGCGAAAGGATGGGCTATGACTGGCTGGAGGATAGGTTATTTAGTAGGTCCCAAAGATGTAATCAAAGCATCCTCAGCATTACAAAGTCAAAGTACAAGTAATGTTTGCTCTTTTGTTCAAAAAGGTGCTTTAGAGGCTTTAAAAATTAATAATGAGTATTTTTCAATGATAAATAGCCATTATGATCAAAGACGAAGACTTCTCTATGAGGGCCTTAATAATATAAATGGGATTTATATTGAAGAACCTAACGGAGCATTTTACACATTTCCAAAATTACCCAACTCCTCAATTACTTCTGTTGATTTCTGCAATAAAGCTCTTCAAGATTACGGATTAGTTGTTGTACCTGGAAAAGCTTTTGGAGCTGATCAATGTATAAGAATATCTTGTGCAGCTTCAGAGATTAAAATAAAAGATGGACTAAAGAGGTTTGAAAAGGCAATCTCTGAATACTATTAAATTAACTAAGTTATGTTTAATTTAAAGAGTTTCCTAGTAAGTGCATCTCTATTATTTTCTGTTTCTTCATCACCTGTATTTTCAAATCCCAAAGTTTTAAAAGTTGGAGCAATACCTGATCAAAACCAAGATGTTTTGGACAAAAGATTTAATTTATTTTCAAAAGAATTATCCAAACAACTTGATGTAGAAGTTAAATACATTCCTGTTATTAATTATGTTGCAGCAGTAACTGGATTTAGAACTAAAGATTTAGATTTAGTTTGGTTTGGAGGTTTATCAGGAGTTCAAGCAAGATTACAAACACCTAATTCAATTGTCATAGCTCAAAGAGATATCGATAAGGAATTTAAAAGTGTTTTTATAGTAAATAAAAATTTAGAACTTAACTCAATTTCAAACATTAAAGGACTTAAAAAACTTAAGAATTTAAGATTTACTTTTGGCTCTGAAAACTCAACTTCTGGAAGATTAATGCCAGAATATTTTTTAAATCAAGCAGGGGTAGAAATTAAACATTTTAAAGGAAAAAAAGCAGGTTTTAGTGGGAGTCATGATGCCACTTTAGCTTTAGTTAATAGTGGGGCATTTGATGCTGGAGCTTTAAATAAACTGGTTTGGGAAAACAATCTTAAAAATAATCCCAAAAGAACAAGTAATTCAGAATTATTCTGGATCACACCAGAATATGTTGACTATCATTGGGTAGCTCAAGGTGATCTTGAAAATAGATTCGGGGAAGGGTTTACAAAAGAACTTACATCAGTAATTCTAAATTTAGATACAAAGCAAAAATCACATAAACAGATATTAGATATGTTCAATGCAAAAAGATTTATAAAGGCAGAATCAAAACAATATAAAAATATAGAGGAAATCGGGAGGAAATTAAATAAAATTAGATGAATAATAATACTGTCTTAGAATTAGAAAATATTTCTTATAAATACAAAAATGATCTGATTCTTAATAAAGTAAATCTAAAAATAAATTCTGGGGAAAAAATTGCACTTTTAGGTAAAAGCGGTTCAGGAAAAACTACACTTATATCAATACTTAATGGCACTATCAAGCCAACTCAAGGTGAGGTTAAATTATTCAATAAAAGTTTCGAGGAATTAGATAGAAAGCAGAAAAGTAAAATAACAACTATATGGCAAGATTTAAGATTAATAGAAGATCTCTCTGCAGAACAAAATGTTAATTGTGGACTACTAGCGGAAAACAATTTTTATTTCGCTTTTAAAAATTTACTAAATATAAGTTCTTTTAAGAAGGCGCATAAATATATGAAATTATGTAGACTTCATACCTCTATTTACGATAAAAAAATCAGAAAACTATCTGGGGGGCAAAAACAAAGGGTGGCTATAGCTAGATCATTAATTCAAGAATCAAATATATTACTTGCAGATGAGCCTTTTAATAATCTAGATCCCAAATTGATAACAACAATTAAAAACCTTCTGCTAGAAAATGTAGATAAAAATAATACAAAAAAATCCCCAAAGACAGTATTAGTTGCATTACATAGATTAGATTTACTGAACGATTTCGATAAAGTTATTGGAATAAGGGATGGTAAAATTTTTTTCAATATCAAAAGAAATAACTTAAAGAAGATTCATTTAGAGGAAATATTTTAATTAGTTGAACAAATTAAAATTAAACTATACCTCATTATCTTTTCTTCCAATTTTGGTATGCATACCTCTAGGGTATCAATTAATAAACAATATTCATTTTGGAGGATTTAAATTATTCCAAGATTTCTTAATTTCTGCATTTAATCCCAAGATCGATAATGAAATTATTATTACCGTAATTAAGCGATTAAATGAAACTATTTTAATTGGTTTTTTTAGTTGGTTAGTAAGTATTATTTTTGGAGCAATTTTTGGAATAATTTCCTCAAATATTTTTTATAAAATCTTTAATATTCCAAATTTTTTCTACCGCATTATAAGGTTTTTTCTAACAATAATTAGATCTATACACGAAGTGGTTTGGGGAATACTATTAATGCAAATATATGGAATAAATTTTTCGATAGGAATAATAGCTATATGTATACCTTATATTGCTGTAAATTCAAAAGTTTTTGCTGAACAATTAGAAACTATTGACTACAAAAGTTTTGAATCTATAAATCAAATAAATGCACCTAAATTTTCTTCTTTACTAACTTTAATATGGAATCCAATAATAAATACATTTAAAAACTTTGGTTTATATCGATTAGAGTGTTCAATAAGAAGTACTGTGATTCTAGGACTTTTTGGGATTGGAGGAATAGGTACCAGTATTTTTTTATCTTTCCAAACTTTAAATTTTAGAGAGTTATGGACTTATTTATGGTCCTTAGCAATTTTGATAATTCTTTCTGGATTAATATTCAAAAAAATAAAATTTAATACTACAAATAAAATCCTATCTATTTTTTTTATTGCAGTTTTTTTCATAACAATTTTATTTTCTTTTTCATATTTTCTTTATTTTATTTTTAATAATAATTTTAAAAATTTTAATTCCATTAATTCTCTAATTAAATCAAGCTCAGAATTAGGATTATTTGATTTCTTAAAACTTATATTGGAAACAATAATTTTAAGTCTTTTATCAACATCAATCGCAATTAGTTTACCTCCATTGGTAATAGGAATTTTTAACAACAATACTTCTAAAATTCTTATCAAAACTTTTGCATTTTTATTACGTTTAATACCTACACCTGTAATACTTCTAATTCTATTAACTTTTAATAATCCTTCTTTATCTTTAGCCGCTTTAACATTAGGTCTACACAACGCTGGCATTACAAGCAAATTACTTTTTACAAATCTAGAAAGCCAAGACAGGAAAAATTACATTGCGATGAAATCTCTAGGAATTTCAAAAAAGACTAGTTGGCTTTTAGGTTTATTTTCTCAACAAGCAAAAAGTTACTTAGCATATTGCGCTTATAGATCTGACATTATTATTAGAGAAACTGCAATTGTCGGAGTTATCGGAAGTGTTGGTCTAGGTTGGCAATTGCAAGAATCACTAAGTTCCTTCGCATGGCAAGAAGTTACCATAGTTTTAATAGCTTATAGCTCCATCGCAATAGTTGGCGAATTAATAAATGGTAAAATCAAAAATAGTTTAACTTGATTTGTAAGAATAATTTGTTGAATCAAGTAATTATTTTTTTCCGGTTATAGTGTTTAGTTTACCAAAACAGCTAGTTGTAATTGGAGATAGTTCAGTTTATGGATGGGGAGATAATGAAGGTGGCGGATGGTGTGAGAGGCTTAGAAAAGATTGGTGCAACAGCCAAAATGGTCCAGTAATTTATCAACTTGGCGTAAGGGGAGATGGGATAGAAAAAGTTTCATCTAGATGGGAGAAAGAATGGTCATCTAGAGGAGAAACGAGAAGAAATAAACCTAAAGCAATTCTGCTTAATGTTGGTCTTAACGACACTGCAGCAATTGGTCAGAAAAATGGAAGACATCAATTAGATATAGATGGATTTGAATATGGATTAGAGAGACTTATTAATGAAATGAACTCTCAAACAAATGTCTTTGTTATTGGTCTGACACCTGTTGATGAAAGCAAAATGCCGTTCGCAGGATGTCTATGGTACTCAAATGATTTTTGTAATTCTTATGAAAGGAGAATGGAGGAAGTATGCCTCAATCAGAATGTCCCATTTCTGCCTACTTTTAGAGAAATGTACTCTGATAAAAGAAGTAAAAATTGGATTACGCATGATGGAATTCATCTCAATTCCGAAGGTCATTTCTGGCTTTTCCAAAGACTGAAGAGCTGGGAGATTCTTACAAAATGGAAGGAATCCTAGAACTTTCCAAATATTTTTAATTTAAAAAATATGAATATAAAAAAAGAGCAAAGATAGCAAAAACAGAAGCAATACTTGTCTGAATAGCATTTACTAATTCATTACTTAATTTATATTTATTTTGAAATTTAGCACCAATAATACTCTCAGAAAGTGTGGCCAAGAATCCAGAAATCATAACAACTATAAAATGATATCTTGTAGAAATAATTGATAGACGAAGCATTATAAAAGCCATAATTATTGATCCCAAAACGCTAGATAATGTTCCTTCTATACTTATTCCACCTTCAGTACCTCTCTCAACCTTTTTAAATGAAGTAATTAAATATGTGTCTTCACCAAATCTTTTTCCAATTTCGCTACCAAAAGTATCCGCCAACTTCGCAGCAAAACTTGCAGCAAAACCTACTTTAAAGAACACTACGTTGGCAGCGTTAAATTTGGTCATAATGGCAAGAAATAATCCTGTAGCTGCAGAGCCCCATACATTCTCAGGGCCTCTTCTCCCACCTCTTTTTTCAGCTATTCCTTGTTCTTTTTTAAATTTAAAACCTATTTTGGTAACGAGAGATCCAAATAATAAATAAATTACGACTGACATCCATCCCTGCCAAGACAAACATCCCCACAAAATTGTGCCTAAAATTCCTGCACTTATCCAACCACTTTTCGTCATCAAAGGAATCTTGCAAAATATATAAATCAAAATAAAATTAATGCAAAAACCTATAAAAAATTGATTTCTAATTAAATCCATATTTATCTAATCCCTTAATTCTAAATCAGTTCTCCACTGATTTAGAATTGATGATGCGTTAATACTAGCCGTTGAAGTTCTTAAGATAGTGTCAGAAAGTTTAACAAAGGTAATATTTTTTCTATTAAAAAAATCAATTTCTTTAGAGGACCAACCTCCTTCAGGACCAATTACATTCCAAAAGATGCCTCCTTTTTTACTTCCAAATTCTTGTTGTTTTCTTAACCATTGATTTAAGTCATATAGTGTTTCTTCTCTAGTTATAGAAATTGAAACTCTTTCTTGATTATCTCTACTTTTTAGCCATTCAATAATATCCATTCCATTTAAAATAGATGGTTTCCATAATCTCTCACTTTGCTCAACTGCTTCTTTGATAATTAAATTCCATCTCAAAAGTTTTCTTGAAAAATTTAAATTTTTGTTCACCTGTCTTTCTGAAAATAATGGCTGTATAAAATCAATTCCTATTTCAGTACACATTTTTAAAATATCCTCAAACCCACTTTTTGGTATAACAACAGCTATGCCTAATAAGAAAATTTCTTTTTCTTGAAATAAGTAAGGTTTTTTTAATTGAATTATTTCCAAACAATCATTTTTAACTTTTATTGCTTTCCATAATGAACCCTCCCCGTTACCTATAAATATTTCTTTACCATTTTTTATCCTCATTACTTTATTTAAATAATGAGCCTCTTCTTTAGAAAGTTCTAAGTTTTTGTTCTTTATATTTTTAATTCTCTCATGGCAAATAATTAATCTTGTTAAGTCTTCCATCTAAAACACTTAATCTTTAAAAACTAAATCTTCATGTTCTTCAATTGCCCAATCATTATTTTCACCCCCAATAATTAACTCTTCAATTTTTACATAATTATTTGATATCTCATTCAAAGAATTAATTAATATATCTATTGAAATGGAGTCTGAAGTTCCAAAATCAACCCAACATCTTCCCCACAGGTTTTGATATTCCATAATTCCTAAATTATGCATTAAGGCTGGAAGAGATGAATTTTTTTGTTCATTATCGTAGGACATCCAACTTAGATCGGAACCCTCTTCATGAGTTTGCAAATTTTCAGAATTAAATCCACCTAACCTTCCTAAAACGTACCAACTATCAAAAACACCATCTAAATAATTTTTTTCATCTTGAGTTGGTGATTCTGAAAACCTGACCCATATCCAACAATTAAAAGGATCAACTTCCCTAAAAATAATATTCATATTGACTAATATCTTTTTAGATCTAAAGCTATTATAAGTAAGTTATTAGTATATTCAAATTCATACCTATAACTTAATTAATAATGCTTGATTTAAAAGAAATATCTTATCAACCCCAAACTGGTGAAAAAAAGATAATAGACAATTTAAATTTAAAAGTTCATGAAAATGAAATCATTTTAATTTGCGGCAATAGTGGTTCTGGGAAAACAACACTACTCGAAATAATAAGCGGATTAATAAATCCACAAAAAGGAAAAATTACATGGAAGAATAAAATTTTATCTTCTAGACAAAGAAGATGGTTTTGTGGAGTAGTATTCCAATTTCCTGAAAGATACTTTATTGGTACAACCATTGGGAAAGAATTAAAAATAGGCCATAAATCTTTAAGAGAAAAAAATATAGAAATAGTTTTAAATAAAGTTGGTTTGAAAAGAATTAATCTGACCCAACCACCAGAACAACTAAGTGGCGGACAACAAAGGCGATTAGCTGTAGCAGTTCAACTACTTAGAAACCCCTCAATTCTTTTACTTGATGAACCAACTGCTGGATTAGATTATTCAATGAGAAATGATGTAAAGAGTTTAATTCTTGAATTAAAAAATAAAAATACAATTATTATTGTTACTCATGAACCTGCCTTATTTGAGGGGATTCCCTCTAGGATATTATTCTTGAAAAAAGGGAAAATCAAAAATTTTATGAAAGAAAATCATGCAGGATAGGATAGTTCGGGCTACTGCAGCAAATGGAGGAATAAGATTAGTTGCGGTCTTAACAACAGAATCTTCTTTAGAAGCAAAAAAAAGACACGGTCTTTCTTATTTAACCACCTGTATCTTAGGCAGAGCATTTAGTGCTTCACTACTTTTGGCAAGCTCGATGAAGATAATGCATGGGAGAGTTACTTTAAGAGTTAGATCTGACGGACCTTTAAATGGATTACTAGTTGATGCAGGTAGAGACGGAAAAGTTAGGGGTTATGTAGGGAATCCTAATTTAGAATTAGACCTAGTCAAAAAAGGTAATAATAAATATTCTTTTGATTTTACAAAAGCATTAGGTAGAGGATATTTAAATGTAATTAGAGATAGTGGATTTGGAGAACCCTTTACAAGCACTGTTGAATTAGTAAATGGAAATATTGCTGAAGACTTAGCTTCATATTTATATCATTCAGAGCAAACTCCCTCTGCTGTATTTATTGGAGAAAAAATCCAGAATAAAAGTGTTATTTGTAGTGGTGGCTTATTAGCTCAAGTTCTACCTAAAAAAGATACTGACCCACTACTAATCTCACTACTTGAAGAAAGATGTAAAGAAATTAATTCTTTCAGCGAAGACCTATTTAAGTCAAAAGATAATCTTCTCTCGTTAATTAGAAATATATTTCCCGATATTGACGATAAATCAATCTCTGAAAAAGCTCGTTCCCAAGAAGTGAGTTTTAAATGCAAGTGTTCCAAACAAAGAAGTTTAAATGCGATGAAAATGCTTGATAAGAAAGAGTTAGAGGACATCCTCAAGAAAGATGGCAAAGCAGAGTTGGTTTGTGAATTTTGTAAAAATAAATATCTTATAAATTATGAAGAAATTAAATCTATGATAGAAAATCAATCATAAAAAAATTACGCCTAGCCACAAAATAACCATTGCCGGAATACTTTGAATTTTTTGTATTGATAAAGAGTTGTTTGATACTTCCTGAATGAAAGAATTATTTTCAAGCAATCCACCAAATATTAATCCTATCGAGAGAAAGGTAACACTCCATCCCAGAGAACCTATAAATCTTTTCCCCGATTTAATTTGAGTATAGGTAAGTATTAATGTTGAGATAGAGAGTAAAAGTCTATTATTAGAGTCAGGACTGATAAATAACAAAATTAAAAATAATAACCCAACAGATATTTTTATTGAAAGATTATCAAATGAAGGGGTAGTTATTTTTGGCAGACTATACTGACTTGAATTGTTAGAGTTATTATTTAAATTTTTTATCTTAGAAAGAAGTGGGAAATTATTATTGGTAAATTGATTAAGTTGTTTTTCTTTTTTTGAGGCACTTACAGCTTCATAGCTTACATTTCCTGATTGCCTGGCTTTCAAACTCCCCATGAGTAATTGATCAAAGGAAGATTCTATTTTCGCTTTTAAAATTAAATCTTCACCAGCCTCTTTAACTTTAATATCTCTAGCCTTCTGAATATCCTCAAAAGCAGCACCTTCTTTTACACCTAAAATTTCATAAGGTGATTTTTCGTTATTATTTTTATTACTGTTTGAATCCAAAATTTTTTACTAATACTAACAGATTAACTAATTTTATAATCCATTAAGACTTTATAAAACAATTGGTTCGACTCCACTAACAACAGGCGCAACTTTGTTTAAATTTAATTGATTATTGTCTTCAACAAACTGATTTAGATTCCACTCATTTTTGAAAAGAATAACTGGCCTATTCCAACAATCTTTAACTATTTTACAGTTGAATATTCTGCCTAGTTTTTCAATGGCTGGCCATCCATCAGAAATCCATCTAGCCAATTGATATGGCATTGCTTCAAGATTTGCATCTACACCATATTCACTTTTTAATCTGTGAGTTACTACTTCCAACTGCAATTGACCAACTGCTGCGAGTATAGGGTCTCTTTTACTCTCATCAAAGTCATAAAGAATCTGAACAGCACCTTCTTCTCGAAGTTCATTAACTCCCTTTCTAAAGTTTTTAAATGCTGAGGGATTTGGATTTCTTAGCCAGCTGAATATTTCAGGACTAAAGGATGGTATGCCCTCATATTCCAGATGAGCACCCGTATAAAGAGTATCTCCAATAGAAAACATCCCTGGATTATTTAAACCAATAACATCTCCAGGATAGGCATCATCAACTACTTCTCTATCCTGCCCAAATATTTTTTGAGGTCTTGATAATCTAATTGTCTTCCCAGTTCTGGAATGTTTAACTGACATGTCCTTTTCAAATTTGCCACTACAAACTCTTATAAAAGCAACCCTATCTCTGTGCTTTGGATCCATATTTGCCTGAAGCTTAAAAACAAACCCACTAAATTCATCGCTTGCAGGTTCAATATCCCCTTTATTACTATTTCTTGAAGTTGGTTTTTGTGCCATTTTTAAAAAACTATCTAAAAATGGCCTTACGCCAAAATTAGTCATGGCAGATCCAAAAAAAACTGGGGTTAAAGAGCCATTAAAAACTTTTTCTTTTTCAAATTTAGATCCTGCCTCATCAAGAACCTCCAATTCTTCAAGTGAGTTTTCAAGTAAATCTCTCTCTACATATTTTGATAGCTCTTTATCTTCAAGACTTAATCTTTTCTCATTCGATTGTTTCCCTCTCACTGCTTTATCAAATAAAATCACCTCTCTTGAAAATCTATCAATAACCCCTCTAAATTCCTCGCCACTCCCAATTGGCCAGTTTATGGGTAGGGTGTTTAATCCAAGTTCTGATTCAATTTCATCAAGTAAAGAAAATGGCTCTCTTCCTGGTCTATCCATTTTATTTATGAAAGTAAATATTGGTATTTTTCGCATCTTGCAAACTTCAAACAATTTTCTAGTTTGAGGTTCTAGTCCTTTAGCAGCATCTTCCAACATAACTGCATTATCAGCAGCAGCTAATGTTCTATAAGTATCTTCGGAGAAATCTTGGTGACCCGGTGTATCTAATAGATTAATTACTGATCTTTCATATTCAAATTGCAATACAGTTGATGTAATAGAAATACCTCTTTGTTTCTCAAGTTCCATCCAGTCTGAGGTGGCTTTTCTCTGATTACCCCTAGCTTTTACTGCTCCTGCCTGTTGAATGGCACCTCCATACAAAAGAAGCTTCTCGGTAAGAGTCGTTTTCCCAGCATCAGGATGTGAAATAATAGCAAAATTTCTTCTTTTATTTACCGCGTCCAGTATTTCTTTATTATTTAGAATTTTAGTACCTAAGCTCATTTATATAATATAAGGGTCTTTCACTTAGTTCTTAAACATTACCATAGACTATTAAATAATTTTCACCTTCTTCAAACACATCTAAAGAAGATAGATCATTCTCTAAGGTGAAATTTTTTAACTCTTTAAAAGTATAAGAAGCTCTTAAAGATGCATAATAATCATTAGTTAAAATCTCATTATATTTAGTTGAACATTGTGCTTTGAGTTCTAAAGCAGACTTTTCATCTAATGGCCTTTTTAAGTCCTTGTGAAAATTTACAGTGATATTACTAGATAAACTTCTTATTGTGTTGAAGAAATCCTCAAGATTGGTAATGTGATGAATCAAACTGTTGCTTACAAGTAAACTAATTCTTTTTTTAAATAAAAAATTATTTGATCTAATATCTTTGATGTCAGAACAAATGTAGCGTAAATTTTTTAATTTTTTTTGATTATTAGAAATACTTTTATTATATTCTGCTCTCAAAATCATCTCTTTAGAACCATCTATTCCTACAACTGCAGTATTAGGCCATTTTATTGCTAACTTCTCAGAAATATTTCCTGGGCCACATCCTAAATCAACTATTAAATCTTTTTCACCTAAAAAAATATTTTTTTTCAAAAGATATTGATTTATTTGATTAATTAGATTAACTTCCCCTTCTGAAAAATCAGCTTCGTCATAAGAAATGACCTGCTCTTTTTCTTCCATTAATTCAGGTTCGGGGACTCTTTCCATATCCTTTCTTGAAACAAAGATTTCATATTAAACATAATTCTACACAAACCGTTAAATAGTGGTAAGAATAGTTGCAGACGCCACAGGTAGAGTTATTCTTCCATTACGGGTTATTTACATACGTTTTTTTTTATCGTGACTGTTGCACCAAATAAAGCTTCTTCAGAGAGCAATTCCAATAATCTTAAAAAAGATGATTTTCCGAAGACTGCGCCAGCTGCTTACCCAGTTTTTTTCAGATCTTATAGTAGAAAAACTTCAACTGGCAAAAGGGAGAACTGGAGCGAAGTAGGCGAAAGGAATTTATCGGGACTAAAAGAATTAGGAAAACTTTCTGAAGAAGAATTAATCTTAATGAGAGAGATGCAAAGTAACCAAAAAGCTCAACCTTCAGGAAGATGGTTATGGATAGGCGGAACCCCTTGGATTAATAAGAACCAAAATTTCTCAGGAGCATACAACTGCACCTCAACAAACTTAATTGATTGGGAAGCCTTCGCATTAATGATGGACTTAGCAATGATGGGATGTGGAACTGGTGCAATAATTGAGCCTCATTTCATAAATAATCTACCTACGGTAATTAACAAAATAAATATTAAATCAGTCAGTGAAGTTGGAATAACTCCTAAAGATCAAAGAGAAGAAAAGTCATCATTAGAAATTAAAGGAAAAGATCTTCACATCAAAGTTGGAGACAGCAGAAGAGGATGGGTAGATAGCTATAAATATCTTCTTGAGGCATCAAGTAACGAGAGTCTTGAAAGAGAAATTGATGTTTACATTGATTTGAAAGATATTAGGCCTGCTGGAGAATCATTAAAAGGTTTTGGAGGTATGGCAAATCCTATCAAATTGAAAGATCTTTACTCCAGAGTCGCATCACTTCTTGGAAAAGCAATTGGTAGGAAATTAAGTACTGTAGAGTGTTGTTTATTAATTGATGAAGCTGCAGTAACCATAGTTGCTGGGAATATAAGAAGAAGTGCCGGAATGAGACAATTTGCTTCAGATGATAAGGAAGCCGCATCAGCAAAAGAAAATTTATGGAGTCAAGATGAGAATGGTAATTGGAGAATAGATCCTGAAAAAGATGCTCTCAGAATGGCTAATCATACTAGGGTTTACCATACAAAACCAACTTACCAAACTGTTTTGGATGCAGTAACAAAACAATTCCATTCAGGTGAGGGGGCCATTCAATTTGCTCCGGAAGCAATCGCAAGGTCAAATGCAGATATTTTCAAAGATGATGAATTGAGAAAGGAATTTATTGAAATCTACTCAGAACAAGGCAAGGATGAAGCGAGAAATTGGATAAATAGTAGTTATGGTCCTTTTTCAGAAGAAGAGTTAGACCACAGGATGAGCCGATATGGACTTAACCCTTGTGGTGAGATCTTGGGAAATGATTTCCATTGCAATTTGGCTGAAGTTCATTTAAATCAGATTGATCCAGGAAATTTTGAAGAGCAAAAAAAAGCTTTTAAAGCAGCCGCTCTTTCTGTAGCATGCTTACTTAATCATGAATTTGAAGTTGAGCGTTACAGAAAAAGTAGGGAATATGATCCTATCGTAGGAGTAAGTTTCACTGGATTATTTGATTTTTGTGTCCATGCCTTTGGGACGCCATGGTTGAAATGGTGGGAAGCAGGAAGGCCAAATAGCGAAGAAGGGAAGGCTTTCAAAGAAAAGGAAGCTAAATTCTTAGATTCTTGGAGAAAAATAGTAAAAGAAACTGTATGGGAATATTGTGATAAGCATAATCTTAGGAGACCAAATAGATGCACAACAGTTCAGCCAGCTGGAACTAAAAGTCTTCTTACTGGAGCAGCTCCAGGTTGGCATCCTCCAAAGGCTCAAAGATTCATAAGAAGAATAACTTTCAGGAAAAATGACCCAATCGCTTTAGCTTGCATGGATTATGGTTACTCAGTAGTTCCATCTCAATCTGATAAAGATGAAAATGGTTGCTTGCTCGATAATCCATTTGATCCAAGATGTACAGAATGGTTAGTTGAAATCCCTACAGAAGTTAGTTGGGCAAATATAGACGGCGCAGACCAAATAGACATCAATAATTTCTCAGCATTAGCTCAATTTGATTTTTATATGCAAGTGCAGAAATTTTACACAGAGCATAATACCTCTGCAACCGTAGAATTTAGAGAAAATGAAATCGAGGATTTAGCTAAAGCTATTCATAATGCAATAGAAAATAATGAGGGATATATTTCAGCAGCATTGCTAGCTAGATTTAGTGCTAACGCTACTTTCCCGAGATTACCCTTTGAACCAATAACTAAAGAGGAATATATATCATTGCAGAATAAAGTAATAGAAAGGAAAGTTAATAACGATTTCTTTGACGCTCTTAATAAATATGATGTTGGAGAACTATCTGAAGCAGGACCAGCAGGTTGTGATTCAGATAAGTGCTTGCTTCCTCTTGCTAAACCAAAAGATTAAATTTTGAATAATTTGTAAATAAAAAATATAAATTAGTTTTTAAAAATTTAATTTATGGCTACCTCTTAAATAAGGACATAAATTATTTATGACATTAAGCTTAAATATTGGGAACTTTTTTAATGATTCCTCTAGTCATGCATTGGTAGATGAGCTAAGAAAAAGAACATCTGAAGAGGATATCTTAGAATTTGAGAAAAAATTTAACTCCAAAAACGAAAAAAATCTACACGTATATATATGTAGATTTCTAAAAAATAGATCAATATCCAGAGGCCTAGCCTCTAGATGGTTAATAACCATAATTGAAAACAAAGAATCAAAAATTGATGCTTTGCAAAAATTAAATATTTAGGTCAGCCCTGATAGTTTCCATAGAGCAATTCCAAAAATTGAGAATCCCATAATAAAAGTAAAAGCCAAAGCATTTACCAATTGGACCTTATCATTCATTCTGTTTGCGAATGGTAATAATTGAGCAAATAATGGAGTCTCTTCAACTATTGCAGATTTTTTTACTGTAGGTTTTTTGCTTCTAGAAAACATAAAACAAATTTTATAATCCTAAGAATTTTACATTTAAAAGTTCATTAAATAAAAAATACTTCTCAAAAACGAACAAAATGTAACCTGTAAGCAATTAAGCCATGATTAAAATAAATATTTTTATCATAAACCTAACCTATCATTAATATATTAAGTTTTTTTTCTTAAAACCTAGACAAATAATTTCAATGGATGTTATTATAAATTTGTAGCAACCGCTACCAAAACGTTCAACTTGCGTATAGCAAGCTGCAAATCGACTTAAGCCATGGAACGGGGACTTAAGCGAAACCGGAGCTAAAAAAATGACTCTAATTTACAGAGGACAAAAGTACGTCCAGAATAAAGAAGCAGCTAAAAAGCAGCACAATGAACTAACTTACAGAGGAAAAGCTTACACAAGCTAGTTTATTTAACCATTAAAAGAAAAAGCCACTTTTAGTGGCTTTTTTATTATCCATTTTTAGACTAAACAATAACTTAATACTTCTCACAAGCATTAAAATAATATGATTCAATTGCATTTATATAGTAGATAACAATGGCAGACCAAAAACCTTTATTTAAAGCTCCTTATGACATAAAAGATGTTAGTGCTCTTTTCGCCATAGTTGCCTTCGTTTTGATAATCGCTGCCATAGTTGGGAATAACTTATTTGGTTTATTTCAACAAAATGTCAACTTTGGGTGATTTTTTTTGTGGCCTAAATTTTTGGAATAAATGTGACTAATATTTGACTGTTATAACGACTTAACCCGTCATTTTTAAATAAAATTCCTCTCTCAGACAAGTTTCTTGAAATAAATTTTTAATCTTTGAATTTATAGACTATGACAAATTTCTTATGTTATAGTTTTGAAGTTCAACAAAACTAAATAGCCTCTGGAGGGGTGGTCGAGTGGTTTAAGGCTCTAGTCTTGAAAACTAGCGTGTCTGCAAGGGCACCGTGGGTTCGAATCCCACCCCCTCCGTTCTAATAAAAAGTAATTGAAGTTCAACTGAATAATATGAACGCCTTTTTGGTACGTCTTTGTTAAAGTAGTTTTTATTTATTCTATGAGTAAAGGATTTGCTACAGACACTTTAATATCCAAAAAATCGAAAAAAAAGGTTATTTCAAATGAACCGCAAGGAAGATTAATATCTTGGTCACCTTGGCCACCTGCTAATTTTCAAACACGGTATCCTGCATTCCCTTTTGTTCTTACAATATTGATTATAGTAATCGGGCAATGGTACCTTTCTTTACTCAGGTGACCCGAACCTTTTTTTGTATTTAAATTAGGATGAATTAAGTTTGAGAATTAATTTTGTTTTTTTCAATTTTATTATTTGCCCACTTTCAAGCGGCAATCATCCCGATATTATTAGGTATTAGATCTATCAATAAATTCAATCATATAAGCAAGAACAAATTGATACCTTTCGGTTTTATTTTTTTAGGATTGGCTTCGATTTCTGAAATGATAGACCATACCCAAACATCTTGGATTTATATAGATCACTCCTCTTTATTTAATTGGTTATTTTATTCTTTCCTATCTTTAGGTCTAACATGTTTATCAATATCAGTTATAAAAAATAAATTTATTCAAAAAACTAATTTTTGCATTTCTTTATGTTCAATAATCTCATATTTTTTATTTGATAAAACTATTACTCTTCTTTTTCAAGTAATAATAAGTATACTTTTAATTATAAATTGGCAAAGAGTTTTTAAAGACTGGCTTTTTATTCTTTACCCAATATTTGGTATTATTTTTACGACTTTCTTTGGCACAAGGCTCTCAATTAGTGGGGATCAATTTTGGCATGTTTTAATAGGCCCATCTGGAACAATTAGCGTTATTACCTTTTATTTAGTATTGAAGAGATCGGACAAAAAATTTACTTAAGATTCTTATGAAAATATTTGTATTTGTAAGTTTTATAGTGTGCATAGTCACAATAATCTCTCCAGTTGAAATCTTTGCTGATACCGCACTTGATGTTTACATGAATGATTTCTATTCTAAATCGAATGAAGCTAGCCAGATTCTTAAAGAAATCGAAAATAGTTTAAAAGAGGGATCAAGAAAAAAAGTATGCTCTAGACAAAGAGAGGCCGCAAGATTAGGCCTATTAGCTAATAAATCATTAATAAAAGCCTTTGAAATAGAGGGGGCTAATCCGCCAATGCAAGCAATAAAGGCTAGTCAACAAAGATGGGAATCTATTCTGAATGAGTGCTGAAGAAAGTCAGTGAATCTATAAATATTTTTAAATTTGCATTCTTACAGATTTACTAATTAAGGGAATTTCAGGTTCAACTCCAAAAATACATTGAGAAATCGAATAAATAAAAATACATAGTGTAAATATAAAAATTATTGAGCCTAATTCAACTATTGGAAATATTCTCAAGAGATATGAAATTATTATCAGAGCAATATCAATAAGTAATGCTTGGCATGCGTTATATCTTACGAAATAGGGAACATTTGGATTTCTTACTAATCCAGCAAACAAAATTATAAATAATAAAAAACTACCAAAAGGCAAAGATTTTTCAATTATTGCTATCGGGAACGTGAGTAATAAAAGAATTTTTAAAAATGCATATTTATAGAACAAATAATATCCAAAAGGTATTGATGCCTTTAATGGCAAAGTATACAAAAATACTGATGAGAGTCTTTGGAATATCTGATTCAATATATTATTGAAATTTTGTATTAATATTTTAACCTAATTTTTTGAACTTAATAAAAAGACTTACTTTCAAAAAAATCAACTTTGGCAGATGGTTATTAAATATTAGATAATTGATTCAGGTTCATAATTCAAAATGCGTATCCTACATACAATGTTGAGGGTTGGAGATTTAGATAAATCAATTGATTTCTACGTCAATAGATTAGGAATGAATTTATTGCGAAAAAAGGATTACCCTCATGGAAAATTCACTTTGGCATTTGTTGGTTATGGCTCAGAAAAAGAAAACTCAGTAATTGAATTAACTTATAACTGGGACAAAAAGTCTGAAGACTATGAGCTTGGAGATAAATATGGTCATATAGCTATTGGAGTAAAAGATATTCATCTAATTTGCCAAGGATTGGAAAAAAATGGTTGTAAAATAACAACCAAACCTAAAACGATGAAAAACAGTACTACTGTCTTGGCTTTTGTTGAGGATCCTGATGGTTATAAAATTGAACTTATTGAAAGAGATTAAAAGCTCAGAAGTCTTTAATTAAATAAACAAATAACCCAAATTTAAAAGGATTGAATAGTCTAATATATCGTTTTCATTTAACAAAAAATATCTCTAAGTTCATATTGAATAGATTCTGCAATTTCAATTCTTTTAAAAGATTATTTCTAAGATGAGGAATTATTAAAGATAACATTAGAAAATTATTTAATCTATATTAAGTCTCTTTAGAATGTATAGACAATCTATTCAGATTTATATATCATAAAATTATCGCATAAAGCTTATGCCTAGTAATTGGTCAAAAATAAGAGATGAATGGCTTGATAGAACCGCTGTTGCGAAAGATGATGCTAAATGGGCATTAGAAGCTTTAATTAATTCTGAAGAAGAGTTATTTGAAATAGAGCAGAAAATAAAGAATAAAGAGGACGCTGTAAGCCAAGTAAAATTTTTGAAGAAAAAGGTTAAAGAAACTATTTCCTCTAAAGAAATTAGTCTCGATGATATTGCATTAAACACTTCAAATTCAAACAAAGTACAGATCTCAGTACCATCAAACCTTACTTATCTTTTGAAAGTTTGGGCCGCAGCAGAAGGAAGAGATCTATCAAGTGTTGCTTTTCAATGTTTAGAAACTGGTATAAGGGAAATGAAAAGCAAAGGTTCAATACCTTCAGTAGCAGTAAATAGATATGACTCGGCCTGTCAAAAGAGGATTGCACTAGCAGAAGTAAACAATCTATTGGAGAAATACGAATTAGCTCAGGATGAAATCAAATAATTATGAATAACAGAAAAATCATTAAAGGATACAAAACATTAATATCATCAAGATTTAATGTAGATACTTCTGAAGATAAATTCAAAGATGGAATAATTTATACTCTTTATTCTGATGAATTTAATTCACTTAAAGTTGGTTTTGCTGAAAATGATAAGGTTCTAGAAAAAAAATTATCAAGTGAAGCATTGATATTACTGGATATGAAAAAAGGCAAAAAGAAAGATCTATGTTTATTATTAACCACTCTAAAAGAACTTGGCATAAAATATTCAAACAATTTTTATTTCAAATACTCAGGTTCTTTAATGAAACATTTATCTACTTTAGGTTGGCCTGTTGGAAGATCACTTTATAAACAAAGAAAGATTAAAAAAGAACTTTTATGTGCATAAATTTAAATGTAATCGCACTCTAAAGTTTCTCTAGTTTCTCTATTGGTAATTGGATTAGTTCCAGTGGCACTCTCACAAAATTTCCTAATAATATCTTTTGGCAAAAAAACATTTGTGAAGTCTGCGCCTTGTATCTTTACATTTTCAAACTGTGTACTATAAGCAAATGAATCCTCTAAGTTAGTATTTGATAAATCTGTTCCATCTAAAATAGCCGAGTCTAAAGTTACTTCTCTTAAATTGGAGTTACTTAAATTAGTATCTTTCAATTTTGCTCCATAAAGAGTAGCATTTTGGAGCTCACAATCTGATAAATTTGCATCTTGTAAATCAGTCAAATAGAAAGTTGCTCCTTTTAGATCAGATCCAGAAAAATCAGCTCCAATTAAGGATTGTTTACCATAATCCAATGCAGCGAAGCTTCTAGAAGGGAGAGTTAAAACAATCATTAAAACAATTAAAATTATAAATCTCATTTTTTGAGTAGTATTTCAATAAATTCTAACTTCTTAAGCTGAAATCTAAAAATTAATTATTTACTGAATGCTATATTTATTGAAATAACAAATCACGAACTAGGTTTTGGATATAAGTCCTTATGATGCAATTGTTGTTGGTTCTGGAGCTACAGGAGGAATAGCAGCACTTACATTGGCAGAACAAGGAATCAAAGTTTTAGTAATAGAAGCAGGGCCTCAAGTTAAAAGGCATGAAGCTAGTAATGATGAGCCAAAAAGTACATTCAAAAGATTATCAGGAGTTTTAACAAAAAAACATGCCAATCAATGCCAACATCCTGGTTATTGGAAAAATAATCCTGACTTATATTCAAATGAATTGAAGCATCCTTATGACTTCCCAACAAAAAAGCCATTTCTTTGGACCCAAGGTAAACAATATGGGGGGAGATCATTAACTTGGGGAGGCATAACATTAAGACTTTCCTCAGAAGACTTTCATCCTGCTAAAAAAGACGGATTCGGACCAAACTGGCCTATTTCATACGATGAACTATCCCCTCACTATGATTTTATTGAAAATTTTTGCGGCATCTATGGACGAAAAGATGACATTAAAGAAGTCCCAAACGGTAAATATATTGGAGAAATACCTCTTACAGAAAACGAAAATGTTTTTGGCAACAAAGTAAAATCAAAATTAAACTATCCATTTATCCAATCAAGAGGATTTGACCGTAATTCATCAGTAAAAGAAAAAAAATGGCCAAAGTCCTCTAGCTTAGGAAGCTCTTTAAAAAAAGCTTTAGATACTGGAAATGTACAAATAATCTCTAATTACCTAGTGGAGTCTTTTGAGATTAACAAGGCAACAGAGCTTGCCTCAAAACTAACGATCGTAAACCTAGAAAATGGACAAAAAGAAGTATTGAATTGTGATTTAATTTTTCTCTGCGCATCAACAATTTCAACACTCAGAATACTACTCAACTCAGAATATAAAACAAATTCCTCAGGGTTTAAAGATAATTCTGGAAAATTAGGCAAATACCTCATGGATCACATATCTATCTGTAGATTTTTTTCAGTCCCAAAAACAAAAAACTTAGATAAACCAGTAGATAATTCTCCCGATCTTTCTGGAGCAGGCAGCTTCTTTATTCCATTTGGTTCAAATTTACCAGAAATTGACGACATAAATTTCCATAGAGGTTATGGAATCTGGGGGGCAATTGATCGATTAGGGATTCCTAAATTTTTGCAAAAAGACACAAACACATCCATTGGCTTTCTTATCGCCCATGGCGAAGTCCTTCCTAGAGAGAAAAACTCAGTTTCTCTCTCACGAAAAACAGATGAATGGGGTATCCCAATTCCCTACATTGAATTCGAATGGAGCAAAAATGAATTAAATATGGCTAAACATATGGAAAACACAATACGTAAATCAATCACAGCTGCTAATGGAGAAATAAAAAATATTAATGAACTAATGAATATCCCATTAGGGAGTCTATTTACAAAAAATTTGATCGCACTTTCAGATAGTCCTCCTCCTCCTGGATATTACATTCATGAAGTAGGGGGGGCACCAATGGGGGTAGATGAAGAAACTAGCGTAGTTGATAAATTTAATAGATTATGGAGATGCAAGAATGTACTTGTATTAGATGGAGCATGTTGGCCCACATCATCTTGGCAAAGCCCTACACTTACGATGATGGCCTTGAGTAGAAGAGCCTGCTTAAATATTAAAAAGACTTAGATGGTGTAAATAATTGATTTAAATAAATTTCTGAGACAGCATTATCTGTACATCCGTTTTGAACGAGAAAAGTAGCTAATGCTGAATTTATAAGCTTATATTGATCCCAAGTTGGGTTACTTAATACGAAATCTTTCATAGTGTCATAAAGAGTTTCTGAAAGCTCTGTTTCTAAAGAGACTTTATTTGGAGAGCACTCGACAAGTTTCTTGTCAGTTAAATTTGACTGGCTGATTTGATCCATAGATTTATATTTTTCTGCATAACTATAATGATATTTATTTCTAAAAAAATCAAAAAAAATCTGCATTTAAACTTTTCAATTTATCAAATGAGACTCATGTTATAAGTTAGTTTTTAAAAAATTTACTTTTTAAAAAAGGAAATTGAATAAATCTTAAAGAAAAGTCAATAATAATGTTGATGTCCAGTTTTTTTTGAAAAATACTGGCATTTCTAATTCAATGTGGATTTGGACGTGGAAAACAACCTTTAAATTGTGGAAAATCTAGTCCAAAATACTTTCAAGAATTTATATTAAGAATACTTATATATACTGAGTCTATTAAGACTAAGTCGAGAAAGAGACAGGTGATTAATTGATTTTCAACGGATTTTCTTAAGATTTAGTCTTTATTAGGCAAGCGAAGCGTGACAGGTCCTAAAGGATGTTTTGAGTTTGGATAAATACTATGGTGATGGTGATGGTGATTATGTTCATGTTGATGAGCCTCCACATGTTCATGTTCCAAGTAATCTCCTCCTCCCGAGTTTGATTTTTCTTGGTTATGAGTTGGTATTTGATTTTGTATTTCACAAGCACCATTACATTCAGGATCACATAAATCACAACTGATACCCAAGCCCTCTACATGGTCATGATGACTTTCTTGTACCATTCCAACTTCTTTTTCAAAGCCAAATAAATTTGACCTATATTTACAGGTTGAGCAATTCATAAAATTATTACCTTCGTTATTAAGAATCTCTTCAATCCTTTCAACAAAAGTGTCGACCACATAAGACTGTGACGAAAGATATTTTGCATGTATAAATGAAATATTTGGATTATTAATAGCAACTAAATCACTTTGCCTTTTTATTCTTGTGACAAGGACACCTGAGAAAAGGAAATAAGGGAAAATAATTATATTTTTATAACCAAGTCTCGCAACATTTTTCAAGCCAGGTTCAACTAGAGGGAAAGTTACCCCAGAAAAAACTGTTTCCCCCCACCCTAAACCAATACCTTCTACGATCATTCTCGTAATTTTTGAAACATTGGAATTCGCATCTGGGTCAGAAGAGCCTCTACCAACAACAACTAATAATGATTCTTCAGGTTTGAGTGTATTATTTTGTTTAAATACATCTTTAACTCTTTCACAAGCTGCACTAATCATTAAATTATTAATACCTAATTCTCTTCCATAAATTATTTCAATACCTGTTTTACTTGAATAATTCATAAGCAAGCTAGGTATATCATTTTTCACATGGCCAGCAGCAAAAAGCATTGCGGGTATTGCAATTACTTTTTTTATAGAAAGATCTCTTAATTTGTCTAGAGCATCAACAAGTGAAGGTTTAGCGAATTCCAAGAAACCATATTCAACCAAATAGTTTGGATATCTTTTTTGGATAAACTGAGTTAATTCTTGAAATTCAGTAATGGCTAGTTTATTTCTACTGCCGTGTCCACAGATAAGTATCGCGACTTGATTATTTAACTTCGAATCTAAATTATCCAAAATCAAGTTATTACTTATACCATAATAGTAAAGAACAATATCATGTAGTGAAAAATAATAGTTTACTTGAAGTTCCAAATATCAACTCAAAAGATGCAAAATTAAAGAAATTAATTTATGACGTTGATGAGTCCTTATTTTATGAGGATAATTATTCTAATGTAGAATTCGAGCACCTTTGCGTATGTAGTGGAGGTACAACCTCTAGCTGTGCAAAAAATGGTTTTACAACTCTTGATCTAAGAAAAAATTACAACAAAATTCACCTAGATAGAAAAACCAATTTAGTGACAATTGGAGGTGGAGTAATAATGGGGGATCTAGTAAATCATTTACAAAAACATAATCGAAGTTTTCCAATCGGACTTTCTAAACTTCCTGGAGCAGGCTATATACTCACTGGTGGAGTAAGCCCGCTCAGTAGAGCATACGGATTAGCTATTGATAATATTGAATCAATAAAAGGTTTCTTGGGAAATGGCACATTTATCTCTTTAAAAAAAAATCAAATAAATCCAAAAGAACAATTGATTTGGGAAGCAATTAAAGGCGCAGCACCCTTCTTTTCAATTATTACTGAAATAGAACTTAAGACTATCCAATCTAATCCAATAAAGGTTATTGAAGGATATGTAAATCTAAATGAACTTTCAGAAATAATAAAACTATCAGAAGAATTTCCAGAAAATATTAGTCTTCAATGGATTTATGCCCAAAAAATTTATATATATATTTTTGCTGAGCTTAATAATTTAGAGGATAAAAGAACAGAAGAAAACTTAATGCTTCTAGACAAATTTCCTGCTCTAGAAAAACAATTTTATGAAAACTTTAACAAAATTAATTTTTTTCCAAAGGAATTGAATTTATATGATCTGAATGCAAATAACCATTCTGAGGTAATTAGTCTTCTTGGAGAAGATTTAAAAAATGATATCCCAATTTTTATAAAATGTTTGAGTGAAATAATGGAAAATAAACCTAATAATTCCTGTTATGTTGCTTCTCAACAATTAGGTGGCAAAACTAAAAAGTTAAATCATGGAGCAAGCTTTTTTGTTCATAGAAAAAGTACTTGGAAACCATGGATATATGCATCATGGAAAAAAAATGATCTTCAAGAAAAAGAAGCCGCTCTGGAATGGATTTATAAATCATGGAGCAAGCTAAAAAGGTTTTATCCGAATATTCACTTAGCCCAATTGCATAATCATTTGAATTCTCATGACGAAGAAATTACATTAGCCTTTGGAAATAGAATGACCGAATTGAAAACTTTAAAGAATATTTTTGACCCACAAGGTATTTTGCCTCCTCTATGAGGTAACTTCTTAATTATAAAGAAACTTAAAATGTCAAATTTCTCAAGATATTTATCTAAAAATTGGTTAGATGATCCAAAGTCAAATATTCTCTCTGGCTTAGTTGTAGCTTTTGCAATGATCCCAGAAGCAATTGCTTTTTCAGGTATAGCTGGTGTAGATCCTAAAGTTGGCCTTTTTGGTGCATTTTGCCTATCTATAACGATTGCCATTGTTGGAGGTAGAAGGGGGATGATCACTTCAGCCACAGGTTCAACAGCTCTTTTAATGACTGGACTTGTTGCTTATGGAGAATCACAAGCTCCTGGATTAGGAGTCCCATATCTCATTGCAGCTGGAATATTAACTGGAATTTTCCAAATTCTTTGGGGATACTTAAGGCTTGCCTACCAAATGCGATTCGTTCCAACAGGAGTATTAAGTGGATTTGTAAATGCATTGGCACTTTTAATATTTCAAGCACAACTACCTCAGTTAGGAATAGGGATTAAAGAATCAAAAGAATTAGTTGAACAAACTATCAGTCAATATCCAATTAACTCTCAGATTCCAGTAGTTTGGATTCTTGTAATCCTAGGATTAGTAATTATCTATGGACTTCCAAAAATCACAAAAGTAGTCCCATCTCAACTTATCGCAATAGTAGTAATTACTCTTATAAGCATATTTTTTAATCTAGATGTCCCAACAGTTAGCGATTTGGGTAAATTACCTGATGGATTGCCAAGTATTTCTCTTCCTTTTGGATCAATAGAAAATGGGAAAGTACCTTTTAGTCTTGAAACATTAGGGATAATTTTACCGACTTCACTTGCAATATCTCTCGTAGGTTTAATGGAAACCTTTTTAACTCAAGACATTTTAGACGATGTAACTGATACAAGTTCTAATAAAAATAAAGAAGCAAGAGGACAGGGAATCGCAAATATTGTGGCATCCTTATTTGGTGGAATGGCAGGATGTGCCTTGGTTGGGCAATCTGTTATGAATACTGAGAATGGTGGTAAATCTAGATTATCAACCCTCTCCTCAGGTATATCTCTACTAATTATGATTATCCTCTTGAAGTCTTGGATTGGAGCAATCCCAATGGCTGCTTTAGTAGCAATCATGATAACGATCGCAATAAGTACAGCAGATATAAATGGATTAAAAAATATTAGAAAGATACCTAAAAGCGATACTGCAGTCATGCTTATGACTTTCTCAGTTACTATGCTTACAAAACCTCATAATCTTGCGCTTGGAGTTATTGCAGGAGTTGCATTAGCTGCAATTCTTTTCAGCAGAAAAGTTGCAAAAGTTATAACTGTCTCAAGAGCAAAAGAAAATAATTTAACTACCTATAAAGTAAAAGGACAATTATTTTTTGTAAGTAAAATTTATTTTTTACAAGGATTTGATATTCATGAACATCCAGAAAATATTGTAATTGATATGTCTTTAGCTCATATTTGGGATCAAAGTGGCGTTGTTGCTCTTGAGCAAATTATTAGAAAATTCCAGAATGGTGGATCTAAAGTTGAAATTGTAGGATTAAATAAAGAAAGTCTTAACCTATTTGAAAGACTAGGTGGTATTGAAAGCGCTCATTGAAAAAAGTTAATTAAGACTAACTTGTTGATAACAAAACCAAAGCCATTGCTGAAAAAGTAAATTCCTATGAGATCTCCAAGCTGTTTTTGAACTATTTAGATCAAAATTTTCAGGTGGAGGAACATCTCCCTTTTCTTTGTCTCTTTCAATTTCACTAATAATTCTATGCACCGTATACTCAGGATGACCTAAATGCATAAGTTGTTTTTGATCATTAGATTCAAATATTGTATATCCAACGTTTTCTCCATATGCCAACAAATTCAATTTCCCTTCTTTTTGGGCCTTCTCCATTTCCAAATCTGGTAATCCAGCAAATCTACTTTGAGGACAAATAAATTCATCATCTTGTGTACCCATCAAAGGGTGTCCAGGAACAAGACTTTTTAAAGGGAATACCCCAAATAATTTCCTATCAAAAACTTGCTTATCAACCCCTGCCAAATAAGCCAGAGCAAAGCCAGCCCAACATAATCCAAGAGTACTCGCACAAGAATTTCTGGCTTCATTTACAATTTTCACAAATTCATCCCAATACTTAACCTCCTCAAAGGCTAGGTGCTCAATAGGTGCTCCAGTAATAATGATTCCATCTAACGGTTCTGGATTATTTGCTTCTTCCCAAGTTATGTATAGATTATTTAGATGATTAAGATCCCATGTTTTATAAGAGTGAGTTTTAAGCTTTATCCAAACTGGCTCAATTTGAAGAGGAGATAAACCAAGTGGATGTAGTAAGTTAAATTCATACTGTTTGCCAAGAGGCATGATATTTAAAATACCAATCCTAAGAGGACGTATATCCTGTCTTTTTGCCAATTCTGGTTCTATCCAAGATATATGATTTTTCTCGACATCACTAATCTTGTGATAGTTACTAGGAATTATTAAAGCCAATAAATCTCCTTTCCTATGTGATTTGTGAAAGTGCTTGTTCGAAATCTGCTTTTATATCATCAATATGTTCGATTCCTACAGAAACTCTTACCATTGTAGGAGTCACACCTGCAGATAATTGTTCTTCTTCAGATAATTGCTGATGAGTTGTTGAAGCAGGATGAATTACTAATGTTTTTGAATCACCCACGTTAGCAAGGTGGCTCGCCAATTTTAAGGAATCAATAAATTTTACTGCATTTTCATAACCCCCATTTAGGGAGAACATAAGCATGCAACCCATTCCCCTTCCAGTAGTATATTTTTTGGCACTAGAGTAATATGGATCAGATTCTAGGCCAGGATAATTAACACTACTTACATTAGAATTAGTATCTAACCATTTTGCTAATTCAAGAGCATTAGAAGTTTGTCTTTCTATTCTTAAACTTAGAGTTTCCAAACCCTGCAATAGCAAGAAAGAATTAAAAGGACTTTGAGCTGACCCCCAGTCTCTAAGGCATTCAAGTCTTGCTCTTAAAGCAAAAGCTATATTTCTGTTATCAGGTACTCCCAAAGATTTGCAGATATCACTACCGAATCCAAAAGCATCCCAATGAACGAGCCCATGATAAGCAGCGCTTGGCTCACTCATTAGTGGGAATTTACCATTTCCCCAATCAAAGGTTCCGGCATCAACAATAACCCCACCGATGCTTGTTCCATGTCCACCGATCCATTTCGTTGCACTTTCCACAACAACATCGGCTCCAAAATCAATTGGTCTTATTAAAGCACCGCCAGCACCAAGGGTATTATCCACTATTAGAGGAATTCCATTTTCCTTCGCCAAAGCAGAGAGTCCCTCAAAATCTGGAATGTTGAACCTAGGATTTCCCATTGATTCAACATATATTGCTTTGGTTTTATCATCAATTTTATTTCTAAAACTATCGATACTATCACCATCAGCAAATTTAACTTCTATTCCTAATCTTGGAAATTGTACTTTAAATTGATTGTAGGTCCCACCATATAAAAAAGATGTAGAGACAAAATTATCCCCTGCTGTCATGCAGTTCACGATTGCCAGGAATTGAGCAGCTTGACCTGAGGATGTTGCAAGTGCTGCCATACCTCCCTCCAAAGCTGCCATCCTTTTTTCAAAGACATCTGTGGTGGGATTCATAAGTCGAGTATAAATATTTCCAAATTCTTTTAATCCAAAAAGATTCGCGCCATGCTCGGCATTGTCAAAAACATAGGAACTAGTTTGATAAATGGGAACTGCTCTAGAATTTGTAGTTGGATCAGGCACTTGGCCTGCATGTAACTGAAGCGTCTCGAACTTTTGGTTGCTCAAAATTTTTTAAATAATCCTATTATCTATTTAACTTAAAAAAGTTCAAAAAAAAAACAAAAAAAAGATAAATATTTATAAATCCTTTTTTAATGATGGGTAATTATCTTTCATATATAAACTCAAATCCTCCTTTATCGCAGATCTGAGTTTCTCAATATTGGCAGAATCAATTATTGGGAAAGTTTTATTAGCCTCAGGATCTTTTTCAGTAATTGATTTCCAATTCTTACCTATATCTTTTTCAGAGTTGTTAAGAACCTCATCAAAATTGAAACACTTATCATTGTTCTTAGCATCAAATTCGCTAAAAGCTTTATTTATAAGCTCTTTTCTATTTTCGAATAGATTCTTAGCTTTTAAAGTATCTGGAAGACCCATAACTGGTTGTAATTCCTTAAGAAGTTTTATTTCCTCTTCAATTAAGAGTGTCCAAACACCATATTTATTTTTTTGAAGATTAGAATTACTAAAAATATTAATTTCATCGAGGTAAAAATTTAACCATAGATAATAAGATTTTTCTTCAATAGTTTTTTTAACGGATATCTTTTTATTTTGGATCTTTGGGAGTAACTTTTCTGCCTTCTTTAAAAACTGTCTGTCTTCTCTTTCTAAATTTATTAATCCCCATCTTTGACTATAGTCCCATAAATCTTCGTATCTTGTTAAGTCTTCCTGATTCCAACCAAGAGCTTTAAGTTCATGAGAACGATGAGTTAATTCCTTTTTCAAAAAAAACCTTTTAAACCATAATAATTCTAACCCTGCAAACAAGATTAGTAAATAAATTAAGAACTTTACTTTCTAGCAAATTAGAAAAATAATCAATTATTAAAATATTTATTAATAATTTTCAATACATTGATATAACTAGGATTTTTTTTAGAATTTTGATTATTATATTTATTTGTTTTAAGGGCGTTTTGCTCTTTGTCAATAAATAATTTCTTATAAAAGTTTTCAATGTCATCAAAAAGATAATCTCCTTTTAATTTTTCATTTAGTTCGAAAGATAATTCAGATTTCACAGATTCTTGACAAAAATTAGTGATTTCTTCTGAACTAATTAAAACCTCATAAATTTCTTTTTTTTCTTCTGAATTAGCATTAAAGCATAAATAAATCAGATTAATCATTGAACAATTGTTATTTTTAATTTTGAATTCTTTATAAATGTCTGGCCAAAATTTTAAAGATTTTAGACCTTCTAAACCTCCTTGACTAAGAGAGTATTTATTACACCAATTTACGAATTCTGAGACATCTTTTGGACATCTGTTGAGTTGCAAAAGCATATCGGATAAAACTTGTCCTGCTTGAAAATTCCTTGTTGGTTTTCCTTCAGTTGGTAAAGTCATACTCCCTAAGACATCAGCCTTAACAGCATTTAATTGAGAAAAAGTATAATCTCCTTTTTCACAAAATTTATCGTTAATTATCTCCCTTGCACTAATTATTTCTTCACCATAACCAAGTTCTTTTAATGAAAGATATTTATTCTCTAATTTATTTTCTTTTCTAACTTTTATTGATACTGATGCGGCCTGATCTAAACATTGAGTTAACAAAATCGTATTAATGGTAGGCAGCATTCCTGGCTTATCGGAATGAAAGTTATTTACAAAACCTGCAAATATTGATGAGATATTTTTTATTGATTTTATATATTGACATTCAATATTGTGAACTCCAGGAGAAACTTGAATTTTCGGTGATAATTGATTCAAAATGCGTGCTCCTATTAATGCTGTTAGAGCATCAGGATGGCAGAAATTTGCAGTGAAACTATCATTAGGATTTCGTAAAGCTCCGTGACGATGAAATCCTGTAAAAAAAGCTAAATTTGGATATTTATTACAAAGAATAAAAGGGTTTTTATTTTTATTATCAATGCAAAAAGAACCGACTAGACAGCCAAGAACCACATTTTCTCTTTTTAAATTTTTTCTGAGTTCTAAAGCATTTTTAACATCATCTTGTATGTGATTACTATTTGAAGCAAGAATAACTATCTCACATTTCAAGAGAAGATCTTTTAAATCAAAAGACTTTATTTTTCCCTCTGAAGAATAATTGCCCATTCTCTTAATCTTTTCAATAATCTCATTATCCATATCAGAAATAACATCATTTGAGAAAGCACCTAACAAATCTCTATCTTCCCTAGGAGCCAAGAGAATATTATTTGATTTTCCATGCATAGCACAGTTGTATGCTAGTGATGCAGGATATAAACCAACACTGTAAAAACCAACTTTGCTATTCTCTATATCTTCAATCAATGAATAAAAATATTTTTCATCCTTGATGTTTTCTACGAAATTATTCTTCATTTTTGGAAATTCTTGATAATTTTTTTAATTTCTTACCCATACCAACATTTTTCTACATTAAAGCAATTTTTGACCATAGCAAATTATTTATTGAAAATATTGAGTTTTTTAATTTATAATTTCTGAGAAAGTGGAAATTAAAAGAAAAATAATTTTAAATATGGAAAATATGGCAAGTAATTTAAATGAACAAAAACAATTAATTTCTTCTAAAAATATCTTATTTATTCAAGACATTGACGGAGTTTGTATTCCTTTAGTTAAAGATCCAATGACTAGAGAATTAGAATCAAAATATATCTATGCAGTAAAAAAATTTGCCGAGGAATTCTTTGTATTAACTTGCGGGGAACATGAAGGTCCAAGAGGAGTTAACAGAATAATAGAGAGAAGTTTAAGGAGCACTACTGAGCCTAAAAACAAAGAACTATATTTAAGAGGTTTAGCTGCCTGTGGAGTAGAGTATCAAGACAGTAATGGTGAAATAAGTTTTGAAGGAGTCTCAGAAAAAGAACTAAGTTTTTTATCTAAAGTACCTAGTTTAATAAGACCAAAATTTAATCATATAGTTAAGAATATTTTTCCTGGACTAAGCCAAGAGGATATCAATTTTCACGCAGTAAAATCAATATGTGAAACACGCTTCTCGCCAACTATTAATTTCAATAGTCTATTTGATTTAGTTCATGAAGATTCTCATAAAAGAAAGCTTATTCAAATTAGTTTTGAAAAAATGATGAATGAAATCATTTTAAAAGCTGAATCCGAAGGCCTCAAAAACTCATTTTTCCTTCATATTTCACCAAATTTAGGTAATAAAAATGGTAGAGAAACAATTAAACTTTCTTCTCAAGATGATATCGGATCAACAGACATACAATTACTTATTAAAGGAGCAGTTAAAGATTCTGGAGTTTTATTTCTTTTAAATAAATTTATTACGGATAAAACTGGTAAAGCTCCTTTTGGAAGAAATTTTAATTTTAAAAACTCTCCAAATTCTATTACGGAAAAAATTGATTTATGCAAAAGAACTATTCAAAAAGAAGATATGCCGTTGATTGTAGGAGTTGGTGACACAGTCACATCAAAAAAAAATAATGATGAAAAAAGTTATTCAAGAGGAGGAAGTGACAGGTCTTTTCTAGAATTAATACAAATATTAGGTAATGAATTTGGGATTAATAATAAGATAATTTTTGTAGATAGTAGTTCTGGTGAAGTTGAAAGACCCTCTACAAAAAAAACTGGTTTAATAGGGATCAGTGATGTTCATGACAACTTGAAATTTGACATAATTTTTAAAAATGGTCCGAAAGAATACATAAGTTGGTTTATTGAACTTGCTAATCAGAGATCAAACTTTAAAAAAAATAGTTGACTTTTTTATTTTCGAATAACAATTTATAAATAATAGATTCATGAAAGAAAAATTCCCTGCAATATATAAAGAACCTATAGAGACATTGCAAATTAACATCGGTTATAAATGCAATCAGGCTTGTAAGCATTGTCATGTCAATTCAAGTCCCCTAAGGACTGAAAAGATGTCCAATGAAATGATTTCTCTTATTCCAAAGATAATTGAAAAATATAAAATCAAGACTTTAGATATTACTGGTGGGGCACCAGAACTTCACCCAGAATTTAAAAACCTAATAACCAGCTTAAGTACAAAACAAGTTGATATTATTGATAGGTGCAATTTGACAATTTTTTTTGAAGAGGGTTATGAAGATCTTCCTCAATTTCTTGCAAAAAATAAAGTGATAGTTACTGCTTCGCTGCCGTGTTATGAAAAAAATAATGTTGATTTTCAAAGGGGTTTTGGCGTTTTTGAAAAAAGTATTAATGCCATTAAAATTCTTAATGATTTAGGCTATGGAAAGAAAGAAAATGGATTACAATTAAATCTTGTTTACAATCCTGTAAACCCAATTCTTCCTCCTTCTCAGGAAATATTGGAGAAGGATTATAAAAAGATTCTATTAGAAAAATTCAATATCGTTTTTAATAATTTATACACAATAACTAATATGCCAATAAATAGATATGAAGAATCTCTTAGAAGAGAAGGTAAACTAAATAGTTATTACAAATTACTAAAAGAAAATTTTAATGAAAAAAATTTAGAAAATCTTATGTGTAAAAAGACAATTAGCGTAAATTGGCTAGGAGAAATTTATGACTGTGACTTTAACCAACAGATAAATTTCCGAGAGAATACAGGACCAAAGACGCTTTTTGATCTATTGGATGAATCATATACTTTTGACTACGGGGTAGCTGTAAAAGAACATTGTTTTGCTTGCACTGCAGGTGCTGGGTCAAGTTGTGGAGGGACTTTAAGTTGAAACTTGCTAAATGCAATTAGGACAAATAGCTCTTACATTTAAAGAGGATTCAATTAGTTTAAAACCATTAACTTTTGCTGCAACTTTGCCTGCCTCTAAAACCTCATCATTTTCGAATTCTTCTGTTCTTCCACACCTAATGCAAATCAAATGATGATGATCAGGTGTGTCGTTACTAAGCAATTCATATCTGTGCCCACCCTCACTGAGTTCTAATTCATGAAGCAAACCCATTTGAACTAAAAGTCTTAAAGTTCTATAAATTGTTGCTAGTGAAACTTTGGAGCTTGTTTTAACTAACTTTTCATGAACCTCTTCAGCACTAAGATGCTTCCCTGAGCCAATATTTTCAAATAAATTAAGAACTTTTAGCCTCTGAGGAGTTAATCTCTTCCCATCTTTATGTAATCCATCACCAAGAGGAGAAGTGATGACTTTGTATTGAGAGGATAATGACAAAATTAACCCATGGCTATTCTCAATAATAACTCTAGATGAGAGTAAAACAACTTATTGATTTAAAATGTTTACTAAAGTTCTTCAAAATATTATGTTAAATGTATCTTTTTATATAAATGATGAATGATCAAGAAATCTCTTCTGAAAAATTATCATCGCAAGTAAACGCCTTGATAATTATTGATATTCAGGAAAAAATAATAAGACCAATTTTTAATAAGGATTCAATAATCAAAAACATTAAAAAGCTAATAGATGCTTACCAAATTTTAGAAGAAAACATATTTATATCTGAACAGAACCCACTCAAATTGGGAGTAACTATACCTGAATTATCACCCATAGCAGAATTTAGAAAATTTGAAAAAATGGAATTCAGCCTAGCTAAATCAGAAGATTTTTTAAAACAACTTAAAGATAAGAAAATTACTAATTTGATAATTTGTGGGATCGAAACACACATTTGTATTCAACAAACTGTCTTAGATTGTTTACAAAAAGGATTTGAAGTTATTCTAATATCAGATTCCATGGGAAGTCGAAATAGGGTAGAGCATGAAATAGCATTACAAAGAATGACTCAGAGTGGGGCGATCATAACAACGACTGAATCAATAATTTTTGAATTATGCAAAACTGCGGATAGAGAAGAATTTAAAGAAATTAGAAACATAATAATGAGTTAAAGAAAAATAAAGACTGGTTTGTTGTTTTGAGATAATTTAATATTTTATTAGATATAAATTTTAAGGGTTTATTTGAATATGAAATTAGTTACTGAAAACTTCCTTCTGGCAATATCTATTTTTTTTATTGGAACTTTATTGTCGATAATAATTTCAAAAGTTTCAAAAATATTTTTTAAAAAGATTTCCAAAAGAACAAAAACAGATTTCGATGATTTTATTTTTGAGGTGATCTTTGGAATTATAAAACCTATAGGTTTCCTCCTATCATTTTATTTTTCAATTGACTATTTTTTTGCTGATGAAATAACTTTCATCTCTGTCTTATTGAATATTTTGAAATTATTTATATTAATAATCATCATAAAAGCTCTCAATAAAGTTTTAATAAGATCTTTAACAGAAACGACCTCCAAAATTAATGATGCCTCAATTAGTTCGATGGTATCTTCACTAACTCCATTGATAAAAGCATTAACATGGACGATTGGCTCAATTTTTTTCTTACAAAATTTAGGTGTTCAAATGACTGCTATTTGGGCTTTACTTAGTGCAGGAGGTATTGGAGCAGGATTAGCTTTGAAAGATCCAGTTCAGGAGTTCTTTGAATATATAACAATTTTGCTTGATAAACCTTTTCAAAAAGGAGAGTTTATAAAATCTGATGGAGTCCTAGGAATGGTTGAGAGAGTGGGAGTACGATCATCAAGGATAAGAAGTATTAATGGAGAAGTAATAGTAATGAGCAATAGCGCCCTAACAAATGGAATAATTTCAAATTACGCACAAATGAAAAAAAGAAGGTTAGTGCATAAATTGGGAGTAATTTATGAAACCTCTCCAAAACTTATGAAACTGATTCCAATAATAATTAAAAAAATAGTTGAAGAGACAAAAGATGCATCTTTTGATAGATGTCATTTCACAGATTTCGGCGACTTCAGTCTTAATTTCGAACTTGTTTATTACATCCCAACAAATAATTATCTCGCCGCAATGGAAGCTCAACAATCTATAAATTTAAGAATTATTGAGGAATTTGCGGTTAATAATATAGAGTTTGCATTCCCAACACAAACCTTAAATATTGAAAGTAACAAAGCCAAATGATTTACAAATTTCTTCACTTAATATCCAGAGTTTTGAAGCCAATTCAGAATTATTTGCCTCATCACTTACCTTACTTTTAACTAATTTATGTTTTTTGAAAGATATAAGTTTATTACTTAAATGAACGTAACCAATATTATTTAAATTTGAATCAAAAACAATTTCAGAAAGTATCCTACCAGCATTTTCTATACTTTCAGAAATTCCTAAAATATTTTTTGCAGCTTTAGAAAAAATTAAATATCCAAAGAGATTAAAACGCTTGCTGTATCTAAAAAAACCAAGATCATCATTTGGTATTACTAGACCAGGAGCCCAAGTAATTACAGAAATTTTACTAGAAGAAATTTTTAATTTTTTTTCAAGTTCTTTTGCAAACAAAATATTACATAATTTACTATTTTTATAAGCTTCATCAGCATTAAAATTTAAAAATTGCCCAGTTACTTTTTTTCTTAAATTAACTAGGTTATTAAGTCCTGCTTTTTTTCCTATATTGCCACCTGCACTTTTGGGGTCGTGTACATCTGATGATGTAATAATGATTCTAGATTCTTCTTTATCTCTAATAAAATCTTTTAGGACATTTACCAAGTAAAAATGTGCAAGATGATTTACTGCAAATGTTAGTTCTATGCCTTGTTTTGATACTTTAGGATAAAAAGAGCCTGTATATTGTAATCCAGCATTTAAAATAATAACATCTAAAAAAATCTTTTTACTAATAAAGTAATCTTTAATTTTTTTAATATTCTCTAGATCTGAAAGATCACAATTTTCAATAATATTTAAAAATTTACTAAGGTAATTTTTATCAAAATATTTCTCGATTTTTATGAGAAATTCATTCTTTCTAAATTCGTTTTTAATTACAACATATAAAATATTTTTCGTCTTCAGTAAATTAATAATGGCAAAAAACCCTATTCCTGAATTACCTCCAGTAATTAAAATATTTTTATTTTTAATCATTTAAATTCCTATATTTTTTTTATGATAAAAAAATAAATAAAGTTTTTTTTATTTTGTAATCTTATAAATTATTGTTAAAACACTGAAAGCTTAGTCACTAGTATTTGAGTAATTTGATTATTATTAATCTACTCTCATTATAAATATTGGATGAAAAATATAATTCTAGGATCAGAAGTAATAATTTTTTCCATAAATTTTTTTAATCATAAGATTTATATTTAATGTCAAAAGAAAATATGCCAGATGTTCTTGTTTTGGGGGCAGGGCCTGCAGGAATGGCTATTGCCTCAGCTTTAGGGAAGGAAAAATTAGATGTTGAAGTGCTTTCTCCAAATGGACCAGATGAACCTTGGCCAAATACATATGGCATTTGGGGGGAAGAAGTTGATCAACTCGGGCTTCAGGATTTACTTGAATATAGATGGAAGAATACTGTAAGTTTTTTTGGGCATGGCGCTTTAGAAGAGCAGGACGACGAGAATAAAGCAACGGAACATTCACTAGATTATGGACTATTTGATAAGAAGAAACTCCACAATTATTGGTTTAACGAATGCAATAAGTCTTTTATTAAATGGCATCAAGGCTTTGCAAACAAAATACATTTTGAAAAATACAAGAGTACAGTAACCACAAAAGATGGCAAAACTTACTCTGCAAGATTAGTAGTAGATGCAACAGGGTATGATCCTGTTTTTCTTAAATTAAAATCCTGTGGTCCCTTAGCAGTCCAAACTTGTTATGGGATAGTAGGTAATTTTAGTAAACCTCCACTTAAGAAAGGGCAGTTTGTATTAATGGACTATAGAAATGATCATCTTAACGATGAGCAAAAAAGAGAACCGCCAACTTTTCTTTATGCCATGGATATGGGGGATGGGAAATATTTTCTTGAAGAGACATCTCTTGGTTTGGTAAACCCTCTAACAATGGAAAATTTAAAAGAGAGACTAGAGAAAAGGCTTTCTTATCGAAATATATCAATCACAAGCATGCAGCACGAAGAGCTTGGCTTATTTCTTCCTATGAATATGCCAATCCCAGATTTCAAACAACAAATACTTGGGTATGGTGGTGCTGCTTCAATGGTACATCCTGCATCTGGATATTTAATTGGTAATGTATTAAGAAGAGCTCCACTTGTCGCAAAGGCAGTCTCAAAAGCAATTAAAAACAAAAATCTAAGTACCTATCATATTGCTAGAAAAGGTTGGGAAACTTTATGGTCAAAAGAATTAATTAGGAAAAAATCACTTTACCAATTTGGATTAGAAAAACTCATGAGGTTTGATGAGAAACTATTAAGAGAATTTTTTGGCAGTTTTTTCCAACTTCCTAAAAATCAATGGTATGGGTTTCTAACTGATACTCTTTCTTTAAAAGAGATTGTATATGCTATGTGCGTAATGTTTATAAAAGCTCCATGGAGTGTAAAGAAAGGTCTTATGATCATGCATGGAAGAGAATTTAAAATGTTACTTAGGATAATATTTCCAAACATATAGTTAAAAAATGAGAACCATATTAATAACTGGAGCCAGTAGAGGTATTGGACTAAATATTGCACATAAAGAATTAAAAGAAGGCAATAGAATTAGTGTTGGCATAAGAGATTTAGAATCATTAAAAGGAAGCGCTATTGATCCCAAAAAATGGCCCGAAGGGAAAATTATAATCAACCACTATGATGCTTTAAAAAAAATTACAGCCGAAAATTGGATAAAGAATACCGTAGATGAATTTGGAGGATTTGATTCAGTAATAAATTGTTCTGGAGTATTATCGAAAGTTCCTTTCTTATACAAAGATGGTGATGAAGAAGATATTTTAAATACATTAAATATAAATTTTTTGGCAATTTGGCATTTATGTAGGCTTTCTTGGGATCATTTATGTACCTCTGGAAGAGGGAGAATTATTGTTTTAGTTTCAATGAGTGGTAAAAGATCCAAAGGTGATTTAGCCGCTTATTCTTCTTCAAAGTTTGCTTTGATGGGATTATGCCAAACCATGAAAAATAAAGGTTGGGATAAAAATATAAGGATTTCTGCAATTTGCCCAAGCTGGGTTAATACAAAAATGGCCCAAAATATCTCTTCTTTAGACAAATCAAGCATGACACAACCTGAAGATATTGCTGAAATATGCTCAACTATTCTTAAGTTACCTACCCAATCAGTTCCATTTGAAATCGCCTTAAATTGTAACTATGAAATTTAGCCTAAATTAAAAATTAAGTAAGCCATTGAAAGCATCGCAATTGCAATAAATAAACCTTTTATTCGATTAGTTAACAATGAAAAAAGAGATAAATCTTCAGAAAAGTATCCGCCAAAACTTCCTGTAATAAATAATATAACCATTGGTAGAGATGCCATTCCAAAAGAATAAGAAATAGATCTTACAAATCCAAAATTTAAATAATTAAAAATAAAAGAACCTAATGAAAACAATAAAAAAGATGCAAATAGAGTTATAGAAACTTCAGCATCTAAAGTATGAGGTAAGCTACCCTTTAATTCAAATTGCTTTTTACATTCTTTAATTTGTCTTTTAGAAAGCTTTAAATAACCAGTTTCAGGAATTCTTTGCGACTTATATTTTCTTAGTAATCTTGCTTCAAGAGTTTCTGGCTCCTTAGTCATAATTGATGTTAATAATTCATCTGGCTTTAATTTTTTAATTTTCTTTTCGAGATTATCTGTTTTCCCAATTCTATAAAGGTCTCCCACTCTAATAAGGTAAACATATCCCGACATTTGCGTTGTAAAATTAATACTGTTCCTATTTAGATAATACTAAAAGAATTAAGGAAATTAAAAGTTTTTACAATATGAAAAACGATATTTTATATTCATTCCGAAGATGTCCATATGCAATTCGTGCAAGATGGGCCCTATTAATTTGCGAAATAAAAGTAGAGATAAGAGAAATTGATTTAAAAAATAAACCTCTAGATTTTTTAAATAATTCAAAGACGAAAACGGTTCCAATTCTTATAAAAAAAAATAATGAAGTTATTGAAGAAAGTCTTGAAATCATCCTGTGGGCTCTCTCAGAGTCGAAAAAGGAAAACATCAAATTAATTTGTTTTCCTGAAAACAAAAAGGAAGAAATTTTTGAAATAATTAATGAAAACGATAACGAATTTAAATATCATTTAGATCGATTTAAATATGCCACAAGATATAAAGATAGTAATGAAGAATTTCATTTCACAAATGCTATTAAATTTATAAAGAGATGGAACGAACTACTTGCAGAAAACAAATATTTTTTTGGAGATATTCCCACAATTGCTGATTGGTCTATTTGGCCTTTTGTAAGACAATTTAAAATCGCTTGTGAAAGTCAAAAAAGGATAAATTATTTTGAACCCTCGATAAAAAACTGGTTAGATTCATTCGAAAAAAATAAAGAATTTAAAACCTTAATGTATAAATACGAATTATGGGAACCAAATTATAGAAAGAATTATTTTCCTTTTAATTAACTTTCTAACAACTTCCTTTTTTCAATAATTCTTGCTAACTCCAAAAAATATCCTGCAGTCCTAAATTTTCCAATATTTTTCTCCTTAAAATCAAGATCGCTTCTAATTTCTGCAGTCTCCGCCATTAGCAAATCTAAATCATTTGATCCAAGACTATACAATTCTCCTAGTTCGATTTCCCTTCCAAGTAAATGACTCCTGAACCACTTCCCTTTATTTTCTTGAGGTGGAATATCGTAGGGAGTAAATGACATTAAAATAAAATTTAGGCTAATACTATTCTAGGGTTCTTATTGAAACTTTTTCATCTCTACTCTATTAAAAATCAATGCAATAAAAAGAATTGCGAATGTAATTAGGGCACAAATTTCTGTCCAATAATCTAATCCAATTTTAGAAATCATTAATGGTGCAAGAACTGTAAATAGTCCCCCGGAAAGAATTAACTGAGCGAAAAGCTGTTTTGACGTAAAAATTGGTAAAGTCTTAGAAATATTTTTAGGATCTGCAAGCCTTAAAAGAAGTAAACCAGAAGCTACTACACCTGTAGAATTCCCAAACTCTATCAAGCTTTTTTCAAACCAATAATCATCAAAAATAAAGTATGCGAAATAAGCAATGCAGATTAAATTCCAAAATAAACCGAAAATAGTAAACACTAAAATAAGTATCCAATTATCAAAAACAACTGCAATATCTAAACTCGCCATAGCTGTAAAAATCAACAAATCTGTGGATAAAATACCAATCTCCCTTTGCAGAATATTTGAAATAAATTCTGTATTTTTGGTTTTCTCTAAAATATATCTTATAAGGAGCGAACCTATAAGGATAAAAGGGAATACTGGTAGTGAAAAAATAATTTCCTTCGAAAAATCTCCAAAAGAACTTGAAATATACCTTAAAAATTTAAGTAGCAAAATACCAAAAGAAATTGCCAAACCAGAGAATCCAAGATTTATTATAAAAATTCTTAAATCTGCAAAAATTCCTGTCTTATTTTTTCCTTTTAGAGTATCTTTTTGTTCAAGAATTTCCTCAGTATCTGATAGGCCTAAAGTCCTACCAAGAAAGATAAATACGCTCCCCAATATTGAAGAGGATAAAAGACCCATAGTTGCCATCGCCAAACCAAGATCTAAACCATTTTGGAAACCTAGTTTATTAAAACTTTCTCCAATTATTGATGCAGCTCCATGACCACCCTCAAAACCTACTTCTATTAAACAACTCATTAGAGGATTTGCATCCATAGATGGAGGTAGAAAGTATTTAACAACAAGACCACCGACAAAAAATTGCCCGAAACCTAGTGAAAGAGCTAATAGAAATTGATTAAAAATTGGTTTAACTAAACCATTTATATTCGGGATAGGTCTTCCCATCATTAAAGTTGCGAAGACTAATGATAAAAGAGGAGTAGGAAAATTACTCCAAACATTGATTGTTTCTTTTGGTAAAAAGTGTATCGCCCCAAATGGGCCTATGGATATACCTAAAATTCCTGATATAACTGCTATCGGCAATCCAAACCTCTCGAGTTGAACAGCTAGTTTAAATTTTCTCCCAAAAATCAACAAAAAAAATATAATTAATAATCCAAAAAAACTTATCAATAGAGAATTTGAAAAAATATCTTTATTCTGTATCGAAAAAATATCCAATGATTTCAAAAACATATAATTCTAAATCTAAATTAATAAACAATATTTTTCAAATAAAAAAGGCTCCGGTAAGAGGAGCCTTTTGATATTGGTAATAAAATTTGAAAATTAATCTTTAAGAGTAACTGTTGCACTATCAATATTACTGATAGCATTTGTAACTCTCTTGAAATCAAAGCCTAGTGCTCTTAAAGCGTGCCATAGATGACCTTGAATAAAGAAGAATCCAAAATAGTAGTGAACATTAGCTAACCATGCTCTTGAAGTGTACTCACCATCAGGAAGATCAACAGTATCTACCCAATAAGGCGATATACTAAACTTCAATTCAAGTGGTTCACCAAAGAATTCAGTTGGATAAACTGTTGTATTAGCTGCACTCCAGAAGGCTGCGATAATAGCCATCCAGCCTATTCCAGCTAGTGACCATGAGAGAACAGCTTCTGCAGATAGAAGTCCTTTACCTTTGAATTTGGTATATTCACCAACTTGCTTAGTAGCAATATGCCAAGCACCACCAGTGATCTCAACGAAAGCAAGAAAGGCATGGCCTCCCATTACTTCTTCAAGGCTATCAATAGTCAAAAAGTCTGTTTGGTGATTCCAAATTTTGGCCAAATTTAATTCATACTCAACCTGTCTTACTGAACCAATAGCTGGATCATAAATTCCATGAACTCTTGCCCATTCAACAAAAGCGATAACTGCGAAACCAAGAATAATTAGATGGTGACCAAGAATAAATGTCAATTTGTCTGGATTATCCCATTCAATATTGAATTTTCTAGCTCTTGCTACATCAGAATCTTCTAGATTTCCAGGAAGAAGTAAGGAGTGTAGAAGTCCGCCTGCGGCTAAAACCATAGAAGAAACTAAGTGAACTATTGCTATCGCTAGAACAGGTTTAGTATCTCCCATCGCAACGCCATTAGCATCAAACCCTATTCCAAGAGTTGCTAAATGAGGAAGAACGATTAAAGGTTGATGACCCATTGGGACAGTGGGGTCAAATCGTGAAAGTTCAAAAAGGGTGAATGCACCCGCCCAGAAAACAATTAATCCTGCATGAGCTACATGAGCAGCAATGAATTTTCCTGAGCGATTTGCTACACCTGAATTACCAGCCCACCATCCGTAGGTAGTATCTGGATTTCCATAGGTTTGCATTTAGGAATTGATTAGCTTAAACGTTTTGAGAATACTTTATATTTCACCAAACAGTTGAATTCATAACAAAATTGTAAAGGTTAGTAATCCTAACTATTACTAAACAAGAAGTCTTCAAAGGGTAATCCCATAACAAAAAAGGTAGATTTAATGAGGAAAATTATTCTTAGAGATATAAGTTCTATCAAATAAATCATTATTTTGAAATTCAAATAAGTTAATTAAATTTCATTTTGCTGACATTAAACGTTATTTTGTTTCATTAAACCATCCTTTTTATTGCCTCATTCTCAAACAATTATTAAATATGGGATAAGACATTTAATATTATGACTACTTCTCAAGATTCTTCTAGAAAATTTTCACTAGAAATGAAATCGGAAGTTCATTACAAAAAGGCTGCGAAATCATACAGAAAATCAAAACAATATATAAATATGATTAACTTATATCCAACTTTGCAAAATACTCTAATTGAGTGTAAGGATGAGAATCTAATAGAGTAGAGATTTTATATATTTTTCTAGATAAAAAAATTTTTTTTAGGCTGCAACATTATAGTTACCTTCAGAATAAAATTTATTAATTATTTTTCTGCACATTTTTACATTATAAAGAGGTTTGGGTTTCCAAGGTTTTTTCTGACCGAGTGGAGAGCTTTTCCAATGAATCCCAGGCTTAAGTATTCCATTTTCACGTAAAAAAGAAAGTTTAATTTCAGTGATTCCTAATTGTTCCGCGGACAACTCAGATGAGCTCCATATATCCCTTAACATTGGATTAAGTAAATATTATTAATCCTTAATAACGTTAATCTTATTTTTTTGAAAGGGGTAAAACTTTTAAATAATTATTAAGCAACAAAAAACCTAGTATTTATAAAGTGAAGAGATTTAAAAGATTTATTTAAAATTAAGAAATATTAAATACAGAATCTTCATTAACAAATATCTCGTCGATACTTTCTCCTTTCTTGAGAGATTTATAGTCATCATATTCTTGAGTTATCGATTGATGCTTTGGGAGATTGATCCAACCCTCATGCCAATTCCCACTATTTATTAATTCTTCATAAGTAGTTTGTATATTAATTTCAGAATCAACTACAGAAACCATTAAAAAAGTAATATTTCCTTTTTCTTTTGTCTCATTTACTAAAACAAAATGTCTCAATCCATTTATAGGTTTAGTAGAAGTCCAGAAATTTTCCACAATTATTTTTTCTTTATGTTTTCCTCAGAATTTTCTTTAGATATTTTTTTATATTCATTTCTAATTTCATCTAATAAAAGTTTTCTTCTGTCCATATAGTTAACTGAATCTTGTTTTGATAAGTTATATCTTTCTTTTTTAGTTAAATTCATCCAATCATTAAGATTCTTCTTATTAAAAGTTTTTGATTTTTTAGCCTTTAAAACTTTTTGCTTTCTTTGAAATTTAAGAAAATTCCTTAAATTAAAAAAAACAAATATAAAAAGAAAAATTATTGCTAAGTTTAAGAGCATCACTTTGCAAGTAAGTTATTGTTTATCCACTTTTCTAATTCAAAATCATTCTCTAAAGAAATAACCTCTTCTTTATTCCCATTACCTGATTGATCAAAGAGCCTTATAATAAATTCCCTTTTAGTCGCTTCATCATCACCAATAACAATAATACTTTTAGATTTTAGTTTATTAGCCTTTTTAAATTGTTTAGAGAATGAAGATCCACTTAAATCCAACTCAACTAACAAATCATAATTTCTTAATTTTCTTGATAGATCCATAGCTAATGGTTCAGCAATCGAGCCCTGATTAATAATATAAATATCAGTATTTCTTGGGACTTCGAGCTCTTTCCCCGCTAGTAAAATTAATCTTTCTAAACCAATAGCGAAACCAATGGCAGGGGTATTTGGCCCTCCCATTTGTTTTACTAAATTGTCGTATCTTCCTCCTCCGCAAACTGTAGCTTGAGAGCCTAGAGAGCCACTAGTAATTTCAAAGGCTGTATGGGTGTAATAATCTAAACCTCTTACTAGATTAAAATTTTCTACGTAAGGTATTTTTAAAACCTCTAATTGTTTTTTAAATTCTGAATATCTTTTATGACTTTTTTCAGACAAAAAATTAAATAATCTTGGAGCATTTTTAAGAGCTTTCTTTGTTTGAATATCTTTAGAGTCCAAAATCCTTAAGGGATTTTTAGTAATCCTATTCTGAGAATCTAAATCTAGAGAATTTTTATTTATATCAAGCCATTTTAGGAAGGATTTCAGAAAATTTAATCTATCACTTACATCACCTAATGTATTTATTTCAAGATTAAGTTCTTTTATTCCTAATTTACTCAATACATCCCAAGCTAAAGCGACAATTTCAACATCACTTCTAACTGAATCGTATCCTATAAACTCAACACCTAACTGATGAAACTGTCTTTGCCTGCCTGCTTGAGGTCTTTCATATCGAAACATAGGGCCCATGTACCAAAGTTTCTGAAGTGGATTAGACGACATGCCATTTTGTATTAACGCTCGCGCAACGGAAGCGGTTCCTTCAGGCCTAAGAGTGCAGGATCTCTCCCCCCTATCAAGAAAAGTATACATTTCCTTACTGACAACATCTGTCTGTTCACCAATACCTCTTATAAATAATTCGGTCATTTCCAATATTGGTGTTCTTATTTCTTTGATGGATGATCTTGCTAGCTGCTCTAATAAAATTTTCTCGACGTTTTGCCACTTTATTAATTGATCAGGCAATAAGTCGACTGTTCCTCTAAGATTTTTTAGGTTATTCAAAGTTCTAGAAAATAATTCAAAATTTTTAATTCAATTAGAAATTAATCTTTGATTGGTTATTTTGTGAGACAATTTTAATTTAACATTTAGAAAATCCATTGGAAATAAAAAAAGATAAAGAGAATCAACATTGCGGCACAAAACCAAAAAAAATTGCTTTTGGAATAGCACCACTTGGTATAGTCTCGATAGGAATAGTACCAATGGGAGTAATAAGTATTGGAATAGTCCCAATGGGAGTATTTTCTTTTGGAGCAGTAGCAATGGGAATAGTCAATTTATCAGTAGTTGGTATGGGAATTATCTCTGCGGGTGTTACTACTATGGGAATATGGGAGTATTCACCTAATTCTCAAAACAATCATCATAATCATTCCAAACAAATTTCAAATTCAAGCAAAGAAAATATGATGTCAGATCTATTTAACACTAAACGAGAAGCAGAAAAGGCTGCCTCAAAATACGGATGTATTGGAGCACATAAAATGGGTAATAAATGGATGCCTTGTAAGATGCACTAAATATTTTCTTGGTCAGAAATTTCTTAAATATTAATTCAAAATCTCTACTCTAAAATCAAGATTTTTTGCCTCATCAGTAGTTAATTTTCTTGACCAAGCTCCTTGTACAGGACTATTCCATCTAAACCCGGCATTTTTAGCTAAAGACCTATCTTCGTAACTAATCAGTGCCTTGTATAAAAACCTAGGTTCAGTAGCTTTAAGTAAAATTTCCTCTAAATTATGACATTTTTTGAAGACCTCAGATATGTAAAAGCAATCAGATAAAGCTCTATGTAAATTCCAAACTGGTATTGAAAAAGATAAAGCTAGATCAGTTACTGAGGGTCTATTTTTTAGTGCTTTTTGAAAAGACCAATTAATATCTTCTAAACTGCATATCCATTTTTTATTAAGTTTAGGTAATCTTCCTTTTCCAAACCATTTCTTATCAAACTCTACATTATGCGCCACAATGAAATCCGAACAATCAACAAGTTTTAAAAAGAAATTCAATCCATCTTCCCATGGTTGAGAGATATTAGTTACTTCTGCAGGTATGCCATTAACATATTCTGCTTCATTCTTATTAACCGGGAATAAAAATGAGGCCTGTGAAAGGACACATTTAAAAGAAACATCAAACAAAATACAACCTATCTCTATCACTTCATCTTTATTTTCATCTAAACCTGTTGTTTCAGTATCAAGAATTAAAATTTTTTCAATTTTTTTATTCTGATTAGGAACACTATCTTCAGAGGGATAACTGATAACTTGATCCTGAAGAATATCCAATTGATTTAATTCTTTTTTGTTAGGTAGTTCCAATTAGCAGAAAACACTCTAATTTATCTTGACGCATTTAATAAAAATTTCTCTTAAATTAATATAAATTAAGAAAATTGATTAGAAAATAATTTTTGAAACATTTTTAGTTTATGAAAGATGACTTTTACAAAATATCAATTTAATAATTTTTGTTATTGGCCTTCAAATCCTAAAAAAATTGTGGAGTTTATCGGTGGAAGTTATCTTGCTTCTAAACCAGATTTAACTTATAAGAGATTCATAGAGAGTTTAATTAATAAAAACTATGCAGTACATGCATATAAATACACTCCACAATTTGATCATCAACAACTTGCTATTAAAGCATGGAGAGATTTCAAGAATTGCCGAATATCTTTATCAAAGAGAATAGGAACATCAATTCCTTCAATAAGAATTGGTCATAGCCTAGGCTGCAAACTTCATCTAATTTCTCCTGATGGTGGACGAAATTGCGAAAAATTCATATCAATTAGTTTTAATAACTTCAGTGCTAATAAATCTATTCCATTATTGAAACAAATTTCTCAAAAATTAGAATTCAAAAGTGAATTCAGCCCAAGCCCTGAAAGAACTTTGCAATTAATTAAAAAAACATATAACCAAAAAAATAACTTCCTAATAAAGTTCAATTCAGATGAGTTAGATCAAACAGATAAATTATTGTCTTGTCTGAAAGGAAGAAAAGAAGATAATTCCAAGGGGGTAATCTTAAAAGGTACTCACACTATAATTGCAAGCGCAGGACTAAGAGAAAATTTTTTGGGAGACTGGGCCGATGATGAATTCAAAAGAAATACTATTAAAAAAATTTCCAATTTAATTGATGAATTTGATTAGGATAATTCTTTAAGCTTTTCCAAAACAGAACTATCTTCAAGAGTGCTTATATCACCGCTAATTTTTTCTCCAGCAGCTAAAGATCTTAAAATTCGCCTCATAATTTTTCCACTACGTGTTTTCGGAAGAGAGTCCGAAATTATAATCTTTTCGGGTTTTGCAATAATTCCAATTTCATTAACAACATGTTTCTTTAGATCCTCTACTAATTCTGAAGAACAGTTCACATCTTTCTCTAGAGATACAAAAGCGACTATAACTTCACCTTTTAAATCATCTTTTTTGCCAACGACTGCAGACTCTGCGACTGATTTGTGACTTACCAAAGCAGATTCTATTTCCATTGTTCCTAACCGATGTCCCGAAACACTTATGACATCATCAACTCTTCCCATAATCCATATATATCCATCTTCATCAATGCGTGCTCCATCACCAGCAAAATAAACATTTTTTTCTCCTTTAAAGGAAATATATTCCCAATAACTCTCCAAATATCTCTCTGAGTTTCCGTGAATTGTTCTCATCATTCCTGGCCAAGGTTTCTTAATAATTAAATAGCCACCCTCATTCTCCTTAACCTTATCTCCATTCTTATCGACAATTTCAACTTCAATTCCTGGGAGAGGGAAAGTAGCTGAACCTGGCTTTGTAGCAACGACTCCAGGCAAGGGACTTATCATCACGCCACCAGTCTCAGTTTGCCACCAAGTATCAACAATAGGACATTTATTTTTACCAATAACATCCTTGTACCACATCCATGCTTCAGGATTAATTGGTTCACCGACTGTGCCCAAAAGTCTAAGACTCTCCAAATTATATTTATCAGGTATTTCACGCCCAGACTTCATAAATGCTCTTATTGCAGTTGGTGCAGTATAAAAAATAGAAACCTTATATTTTTGAACAATTTCCCAAAAAGCCCCTAAATTTGAGGGTCTTGGCACTCCCTCATACATTAAGGTTGTAGCACCATTAGATAAAGGGCCATAAACTATATAACTATGACCCGTAATCCAACCAACATCAGCAGTACACCAGTAAATATCGTCATCTTTTAAATCAAAAATCCATTTAAATGTCAAATGAGACCAAAGATTGTAACCACCTATAGTGTGAACTACACCTTTGGGCTTTCCAGTAGAGCCTGAAGTATAAAGAATAAAAAGTCTATCTTCGCTATTCATTATTTCTGGTTCACAATGATCTTTTTGATCTTTTAATAATTTGTGCCACCAAAAATCTCTATCATCAACCATAGAAATATTTTTTTGGGTTCGTTGAACAACAATTACTTTTTCAACAACTTTATTTGCCCCACTCTCAATGGCCACATCAACTGCTTTCTTAAGTTCAATCACCTTATCTTTTCTAAAGCCACCATCAGCAGTAACAACAAATCTGGCGTTTCCATCAATTAACCTATCTTTTAGAGCTTCTGAAGAAAATCCTCCAAAGACAACCGAATGAGGCGCGCCAATTCTTGCACAAGCTAACATCGCAAACATCGCTTCAGGAATCATCGGCATATAAATACATACCAAATCTCCTTTTTTTACACCAATTGCTTTTAAAGCATTAGCTGCTTTACATACCTCTTTTAGAAGTTCTTCGTAAGTATATTTTTTGCTATCTCCGGGTTCGCCTTCCCATATAAGTGCAGTCTTTCCTCCAAGCCCTCTCTTAATGTGTCTATCTAAGCAGTTATATGTAATATTGAGTTTCCCTTCTTTAAACCATTGAAAAAAGGGCGCATTTTTGTTATCTAATACAGTTTGAAATGGCTCAAACCAATCTAATTCAGATTTTGCAAAAGATTCCCAAAATTGAATAGGATTATCTGATGCTTGTTTTTTTAGACTTAGTAATTCTTCTTGAGAACTAATATTTGAGTTTTCTGCAAATTTTTTTGATGGAGGAAAAATCCTCTTTTCTTCAAGTATGTTATTGATTGAATTTTTTTTATCTAATGACATTAAATGAATCTATGCTTAATAAATTTAGTCGAAAAAATTAGGGTTTTCAAAAATTTTAATATTAATTAAGCTCAAAGATTTATCTCTAAGAGATCTAATAAATACGGCTTAGAACAAATTCTGGTAGAGCCATTAAAGCTCTTTTGTATTCTGAATCAGGAAGCCAGGCAATAGCTTCTTTAGAAAGCATTGCAAATTCCTCAGCTAGTTTCCTGGAACTTTCAATAGCTTTAGAGTTCATGATGATATTAAGAGCATCATCTAGATCATCTTTTTCAGCAAGTTCTCTATTTATAAGAACTGACAAATGTTTATTTTCTTCTAAGGCATATAAAACTGGGGCGGTAAGATAACCACTAGCAAGATCACTTACAGCAGGTTTTCCAAGTTGTTTATCGTTTCCAGTAAAGTCAAGAATGTCATCTACAACTTGGAATGCCAAACCAATATTTTTGCCAAAGTCATACAAAGAGGTTAAATTTTCGTCATTTATCCCACTCAAAACTCCAGCTGCTTTGCAACTATTAGCTATTAATGATGCTGTTTTAAAATAACTTTTATTGATATACTTGGAAAAAGATTGAGCCGAATCAAATCTATTTAAATTTTGTTTAATTTCACCCTCTGCCAAATCCATTATTACTCTACTAAGTAATTTAACTACATTTACATTATCAAGATTTGCTAAGTGCCAACTTGCTTGAGCGAATAAAAAGTCACCCGCCAAAACAGCTACTCTGGTATTAAATCTACTATGAACTGTATCTACTCCTCTTCTTGTAGACGCCTCATCAACTACATCATCATGAACTAATGAGGCTGTATGAATCATCTCAGTTATTTCAGCAAGCCTTTTATGCTTGGTTGTCAAGCGAAATTCAGGTGATATAGCTCTTGAAATCAATAAAACTATTCCAGGTCTCAACCTTTTTCCCCCAGCACTAAAGAGGTGTTCTGCTGCGGCTTGAAGAATTGGGTGCCCAGCTCCTATTAGATTTTTCAGTTCTAAAATAAGATCATCAAGATCATTTTCAACTGGTTGTAGTAGCTCTGTTACTGTATTCATGATTGACCTCTTCTATATCTTAAGGAATCAAACATTACTTCGGAGGTTAACCAACCTAATTTCTTTATTAATTCCAAGCCAAAATTTTACTTTATTGGAAAAATCATCTCTTTCTGAAGTAACAAAAAATTTTACACTTTCGAAAGGAATACTCTCATAGCAGTCAGTTTCTGGAATATTAAAAGATTGATTAAATTTTTTTATTAATGCTACCGATGGATCAATAATTTTTATATTTGAATCCAATTTTTTTCTTAAAAAGTCATAAATTAAAGGATAGTGACTACATCCAAGTATTAATTCTTCAATATTTTTGTTTATTAGCGGTCTTAAGTATAAATCTGATAAACTATTTATCTTATCAAGATTTAATTTTTCTTTTTCAATTTCTGATACAAATTCTGGACATTCTTGCTGAAATACTATCGTATTGTCTTTTTTAGCATTTATAGCTTTCTTGTAATACGATGATCTAACAGTTGTTTGTGTTGCCAGGACACCAATTATTTGTTTATCAACTATTTCCGATACTGAGTTTATAAGATCAAAACAAGGGACCTCTAGCTTATCTTCAAGAATATCAAGCGCACAAGCATTTGTAGTGTTACAAGCAACTAAAAGTGCATCTAAATTCTTATCAACAAAAAAAGTACAAATCTCCTTTGCAATTAATCTAATCTCTTTAGAATTTTTGCTTCCAAAAGGTATTCTTTTTGTATCCGCCAAATAAAAAACTTCTACATCTTTACGAGTTTTTAGTAAAGAATTAAGGATAGTAAAACCACCTATTCCGCTATCAAATATCCCTATTTTAAGTTTCACCCTACTTTATCTAGATATTCGAGGATGCCTTTTACAATTGCATAGGCTAATCTTTTTCGATGATTTATTTTCTCTAATCTTCTTGCATCTAATCTTCCCGTTAAAAATCCAATTTCTACTAGGACTGCGGGCATCCTAGTATTTTTAATTACATAAAATCGACCTTGTTTAACTCCTCGATCAGGACTCCCAGGGGAAACTCTTAAAATTTGTTTTTGAATTCTTTTCGCGAGTAATCTTCCTCTCCACCCTCTGTAATAAAAGGTTTCCAATCCATTTATGTCTCTTCTTTTACCTCTTGAGGCATTTGCATGAATACTTACAAAAATATCTGCATCCGTATTATTAGCAATGGAAACTCTTGGAGGCAAATCCAAATCAACGTCATTTGTTCTAGTCAAACTTACTTTGACACCTTTTTCAGAAAGTAAATTTTTAACTATTTTTGAAACCTCTAGGACAACATCTGTTTCTCTAATACCACCTATACCTATCGCTCCTGGATCAGGTCCTCCATGCCCTGGATCGATTACAACCTCAAACTTGTTTCGTTCTACCTCTGGTAGTTTCAAGTAACCATAATTATTTTTCTTCTTATGAATTACATTTTGATTTGCTTTGATATTTCCTCTTTTCTTTTCAACTAAACCTTCACCAATCTTTTTAAATGAATATTTTGAGTTAAATAGTTTAATTCTCCATCTATTGTGATCTAAGCCAACCATTTGCCAAGTCAAAGGTTTCAAATAAGTCTCTTCCTTAAATTCAATTACTAGTCTTGTTTTACCCTTATCTGGTTTACCTAATCTAATTTCTTTTATTGGGCCATTACCTACTATTGTTCTGGGATTTTTTAATTCCCCTGGAAAATCTACCCAGAATCTATCTCCCGATATTTGGTTAGCCTTCTGAAAGTATGCTTTTAAATTTGTATTTGATTTAGTTCTTAATTCTAAAACCCCATTAGTATTTATAGCCCATGCCGCAAGAGCACTTGAAGATTTAACTGGAAGGATTGAAGAATTTAAAAATAAAAAAACGGATAAATAACGAAAAAGTTTATTATCTAAAAACTTTATCATTAGTTTGAAAACAATTTGTTTTTTCTATGTTTAAGGCTTGGCATCTGCTCCCTAATTTTCTTTACTCTTTCTTTATCCGCAGGTGCTATTGCAGCTCCCTGAGTTTTTCCGGCATCAGATAAAACTGTACCCCAAGGGTCAATTACCATTGCATGGCCATGACTTTGCCTTCTTCCATAATGAATACCAGTTTGAGCTGGAGCGACTACATATGCTGTATTCTCAATTGCTCTTGCTTGTAATAGGATCTGCCAATGATCTTTTCCAGTGAATGCTGTAAAAGCTGCGGGAATCATAATTAGCTCAGCACCATTGGAAGACAAATATCTATAGAGTTCAGGAAATCTAACGTCGTAACAAATTGATAATCCTATTTTGCATAAACCTGGGACATCTACAACAGGTGGATATTCTGCTCCAGATAAAATAGTGGATGATTCCTTGTATAAATTTCCATCAGGTAAATCAACATCAAACAAATGAATCTTGTCGTATTTTGCCAAAATCTGTCCATCTTTCCCAAATAAGGCTGACCTATTAAAAGTATGACTATCATCACCAGCAGGGACAGGATACCCTCCTCCTAAAAGAAATACTTGATATCTTTGTGACATAGTTTTCAGAAAATTTGTACACTTCTCTGACAATTCTGAAGCTAATCTAAGTTTTTCATCATCTCCTCCTAAAAAAGCAAAATTTTCAGGCAATCCTATTAACTCAGCACCTCTTCTAGCAGCTAATTCAATCTGTTCTTCTGCTTCAGTAAAATTTTCTTCAACATTTGAAGTACTCGTAATTTGCAATGCAGCTACCAAAAAATCAGTCAAGACTTTACTCCTAATGAACCAATTCGTAAATCATGAGGCACGAATCACACCTCTTTCAACTTGAGCTGGAACAATATCTAAGCAATCAAGTTCAGAGCAACATTTAAAATCATCCTCATAATCTCCAAGACTTGTCAATCTTTTGCCATGGGTTGCTGTTTTTAAACATTTCAAAATATCATTTTTCCAGACATCCCAAAGTGCCAAAGCAGATTGTAATTCGTCATTCTGAATATTAATTTCGAAATCACAGTTCTGTTTTAGGTATGAAGCCAAAGCCCCAGCAGCTAAAGAATCCTCAAGTGAATAAGAGCCTTCCCAACCACTACCAAGTATTAAAACATTTTCACTTTTTAATGAAATTATTTTTTCGGCAACTGCTTTCCTATTTGGGAGACCCATAGCAAATAAATGCTTAGCATTTTTGACTTTTTGCAATGACTTAGTCCCATTAGTCGTACTCATAAATAATCTTTTACCATTAACAACTTTTTTTGTAACTGATAAAGGAGAATTTCCTAAATCAAAGCCCTCAATCTTCTTTCCGCCTCTCTCTCCAAGCATTAGTCTTTTTTCAGCTTGCCACTTAATTGCAGATTCTTTTAATAAATTTAAATCTGCAAAAACTTGTATTGAATCAGCTCCATTTTTTAAAGCCCAAGAAATTGTGGTTGTAGCTCTTAGAACATCAATGACTACTGCAACATCGGGGCTATTTTCAGGAACATCCTTTGCAACGTGATAATAAGTAAGATTAATAATAAATTCTTTTTTTTCTGAATTTATTATAGAAAACAGTTACTTAATTTGATTATTTTTTTTTAAAAAACAAACTTATTGATAATATAAAAATAATTTGTTTTTACATAAATCTTATCAAGTAATTAATTTGAAAATGAATAATATCCGCACAATAAAAGGTGGAGTAAATTTAAACGGAAAAGTAAAAGTACCTGGAGATAAATCTATTTCTCATAGAGCTTTAATAATAGGAAGTATTGCTAAGGGTGAGACTAATATTGAGGGGTTCTTACATTCTGAAGATCCACTTTCAACTGCTGATTGTCTAAGAAAGTTAGGTGTGAACATACCAGAGATAAAACAAAATGAGCCTTTTACGATTTCTGGATTGGGTCTTGATGGATTTAAAGAGCCCAAAGAAATTCTAAATTGCGGGAATTCGGGAACCACTATGAGATTATTAATGGGGTTACTTGCCGGTCAAGAAGGCAAGAATTTTATCTTAACTGGCGACATTTCTCTTAATGAAAGGCCAATGGGGAGAGTGGGCAAACCATTATCGTTGATGGGTGGCAAAATTTTTGGTAGAGAAAAAGGAAACAAAGCTCCAATCTCAATTAATGGGAATAGATTAAAAGGATGTGTTATAGGAACTCCTGTAGCGAGTGCTCAAGTGAAATCTGCAATCTTATTAGCAGGCCTTAAAGCTTCTGGAACCACTTCTGTTATTGAACCAGCATCTTCAAGAGATCATACTGAAAGAATGTTAAAAGCATTTGGAGCAGACATCAGTATCAGAGGAGAATTAGGAAGGAATATAGTTATCAAGTCAGGTGGCAACTTAATTGGCCAGAGAATATTGATTCCTGGAGACATAAGCTCTGCTTCTTTTTGGATGATTGCTGCATCTATTGTTCCAAATTCGGAGGTTTTAATTCAAAATGTAGGACTAAATCCCACAAGAACCGGGATTTTAAATGTAATGGATTCAATGGGGTGTGATTATGAGATTTTAGATGAAACGACTATTGCAGGTGAACCTATTGGATCTATTAAAGTAAAGACTTCAAATAATTTAAGATCATTTACTATTGAAGGAGATATTCTCCCAAAACTTATAGATGAAATTCCTATCCTTACTGTTGCTGCCTGTTTTTGTAATGGAGTTTCTGAAATTAAGGATGCACAAGAATTAAGAGTTAAGGAGACAGATCGATTAAAAGTCATGGCACGACAGTTACAAAAATTCGGTGCTGAAATAATAGAAAAAGAAGATGGGTTAATTATTAATGGGCAATCAAAATTTCATTCTGCGGAAGTAGACAGTGAAACAGATCATCGAGTAGCAATGAGTCTTGCTGTTGCTTCACTTCTTGCCAAAGGTACCTCAAAAATCATGAGAGCGGATGCAGCTAGCGTCTCTTATCCCACTTTTTGGGAAGAGCTTGCCAAACTAACTAACTAGCCTTAAAAAGTTTTTGTCTGAATTAATAGAAGTTTTAACTAAAGATGGTAGTTACTCTTTAAGAAGTGTATTTTTTAAAGAAAACTTTCATAGTTTATTGGGCGCATTGGAGGAAACAAAGTCAAAGTTTACAGCTACCTCTAATTTGCAAAGATTTAAGGGAAAATCTATTAATGTTTTGGATATATGTTTTGGTTTGGGATACAACTCCGCTTCTTTATTAGATGAATTAATTAAACAAAAATCGTATTTAAATTTGTATGCGTTGGAGATTGATAAAAAGCCTCTTGAATATTCGCTTAGAAATAAATCTTTTTTTAAATTATGGGATCCAAAAGTCAGAACAATTTTTGAATCACTTTATCGAAAAAATTACTTTGAGGATCAATTTTTCAAGTGCAGTGTATTGTGGGGTGATGCTAGAGAAGAAATCAACATTATTCCTTCATCTATTAAATTCGATCTGATTTATTTAGATGGTTTTTCTCCTCAAAAATGCCCACAAGTATGGACAATTGAATTTTTATCTAAAGTCACTGAAAATCTTAATTCTCATGGTTATTTAATTACTTATTCTTCTGCAGCGGCAGTAAGAAAAACTTTAAGAAATCTTGGATTAGAAATTTTTACTATTAAGCCAAGTTTTAAAAACAGAACTTTTTGGAGTCAGGGAACTGTCGCGATATCAAAACTTGATAAGAATAAATTGAACCCAAATTTCAATTTTGAAAAGTTATCTTTAATGGAAGAGGAACATCTTTTAACTAAAGCTAGTATTCCATATAGAGATCAAGATTTAAACTCAAGTAAAGACGATATAATTAAAAGAAGATTAGATGAGCAATTTCTCTCAAATCTTTTATCTACAAAAAAATGGAGAGAGAAGTGGAGAATGACGAAGTTATCCGTTAAGAGTTAGATTTAAATAAGGATTTCAAATGAACATGTTAAGTGTTGCGATATTAGCGGCAGGAAAGGGCACTAGGATGGAAAGCTCATTACCAAAAGTTTTACATAAAATTTCCGGGAAAAGTCTTCTACAAAGAGTAATTGATTCATGTGTCGAATTAAAACCTGATCAAATTTTCGTAATTACAGGACACAAATCAAAAGAAGTACAAAAGTCAATACCAAAAGATAAAAAAATCAATTTTGTTATTCAAGAACCTCAATCAGGAACGGGGCATGCTATCCAGGTACTTTGTAAAGAAGTAAAAAAACATGAAGGAAAACTTTTGGTACTTAACGGCGATGTACCACTCATTAGGCCTAGTACTTTAAAAAGACTTTTATATTTACACGATTCAAAAAATGCTGATGTTTCTTTAATTACCACTAAGAAAACAAATCCTCATGGATATGGCAGAGTTTTTTTGAAGGGGAGTTTTATAGAGAGAATTGTTGAAGAAAAAGATTGCAATGATCTAGAAAGAGATAATCCATTAATAAATGCAGGTGTTTACTGTTTTAACTGGGGTAACTTATCAGAAATAATTAATACCTTGCAAAGCAATAATAATCAAAAAGAGATTTACTTAACAGATACAATATCTCTGCTAAAAAATTCCTCAAGTCTCGAGGTAGAGGATAATGGAGAGCTTCAAGGAATTAATAACAGAATTCAACTATCAGAGTGCGAGGAATGTATTCAGAATTCAATTAAAGAAAAACATATGCTTAATGGTGTAACTTTTATAAATAAAGCAAGTTGTTCAATTAGTGAAGAAGCTGAAATTGGTAAGGATGTAATCATAGAGGCTAATACACATATAAGGGGAAATACGAAAATAAATAGTCATTGCATTATCGGTCCAAATACTTTTATTGAGAATTCTAATGTGGGATTAAATTGTGAAATTTTAAACTCTACTGTTTATGATTCTCAGATAATGGATCATATAAAAGTTGGCCCTTATAGTCATATAAGACCTAATTCCAAAATATCTTCCCATAGCAAAATAGGTAATTTTGTTGAGATCAAAAATAGTCAACTAGAGGAAGAATCTAAAGTAAACCATCTAAGTTATATTGGTGATTCTATTATTGGAAGATCTACAAATATTGGAGCAGGCACTATTACTGCAAATTTTGATGGACAGAAAAAACATCAAACAAAAATTGGCAAAAATTCCAGTATTGGAGCAAACACAGTTTTTGTAGCACCAATAAATCTAGGGGAATCAGTAACAACAGGTGCTGGTTCAGTTATTACAAAAGACTCTAAAGATAATTCATTAGCGATCTCAAGAACTAAACAATTAAATATAGAGAATTGGAAAAAAAAGAAATCCTGATTTAGTTAATTAATTCAATAATTTTTTCAAGTTGCCAATATCTGCTCCCTTTTATAAGAATAGAATCACCTTTTTTTGTAGATTTGTTTATTTCTTGAGGTACATCTTTAATATTATTTAAAACTAAGAATTTATTCTTATCTTTAAGATAATTGGAGTAAATTTTTTCATTTTCTTTATCGCAAATAAATAAACACTTTTCTATATCTGAATTATTTATTAAGTTGAATATTTCTTTGTGATACTTTTCAGATTCTTTTCCCAATTCTTGCATACTTCCAAATATGAAAAATTTATTTCTCGGTTTTTCAAGTAGGTTTTTAATACATGCTTTTACTGACTCCGGCGAAGCATTATATGATTCATCATATATTGTTGTTTTTACTGATTTAAGAATTTTATTTCTTCCTCCTAAACTTATAAAATCAAATTTATTAAAACTTGCAAAATCAATGCCTAGCTCTTTAGCAACTGCATAAGCGAATAAAAAATTCGAAGCATTGTGAAATCCCTCAAATGAAATTTCAAAGGTATTTTCTTCAATTAAAATTGTTTTATTCGAAGGATTATAAAATCCTTGCAAATTATCATCTTTCTTAAAACTATCCTTTTGATTTTCTATATTTAATAGTTTTACTTTTATCACTCTACCTTTCCAAAATTCTTTTAAAGTTTTTTCTAGGAATGGATCATTTGCTGGAATTATTACAACCCCCTTTGGATTTAAGAACTTACTAATTTCACACTTTGCATGAGTAATATTTTTTTTTGAGCCCAACAATCCGATATGAGCTGTCCCAATGTTAGTAATAACTGCAATATCGGGTTCACTATATTTAGATAAATTCTCGATTTGTCCAATACCTCTCATCCCCATCTCAAGAACTAAAACTTTATCTTCTATATCTGTACCAAGAATAGTAAGACCAACTCCAATCTCATTATTGAAATTTGCATGAGATAATTTAATACTTCCAAGTTTATTTAAAACTCCACCAATCATTTCTTTTGTTGTGGTTTTACCAACTGAGCCAGTTATTGCAACAATAGGGATATTTAATTTTTTCCTTTTTAGCAATGCTAATTTTTGAAAAGCCTCTGTTGTGTCATTTACAACCCAATAAGGAAAATTACTAGGCAGTAATTTCTGCATCCCTTTTTTAATTACAACAGATTTAACTCCTTTATTTAAAACCTCTGGAAGAAAACTATGTCCATCAAAATTTTTACCCTTGATTGCTATAAAAAGATCATTTTTTAATAAGGTTCTACTATCAATACTTATATTCTTAAAATTCAGAAAATCTCTTTTCCCCTCTCTCAGATTTCTAATATCCCCCAAAACATTGTTTAATTCTGATAAAGAGAATTCCATTAAAAAATTAAGTCATACTTTTTTTTAAAGATGGATCAGCTGATTGTCCGTAAGAAAATTTTTCAACTTCAGCAACATCTGGCGATGGCTCTTTTATTCCGCAAACGTCTTTATACATAACTTCGTATTCAAGAGCTGATCTTTGCCAACTAAACTCTTGACTCATGGCTCTTTTTTGCAGTAATTCCCAACTATCTTTATGCCTAAATGCTTCCCAGGACCTTACTAAAGAAGTATAGAAATCTATAGGTTCAAAGCGATCAAAGCAAAATCCCGTACCATTATTATTTTCTGGGTCATGAGGTAAAACTGTATCAACTAAACCTCCAACTCGCCTTACTATGGGGATAGAGCCATATCTCATAGCAAGGAGTTGACTAATTCCACAGGGTTCAAATCTACTTGGCATTAAAAATGCATCAGAGCCACCGTAGATAAGCCTTGATAAAGAATCATCATAGGTAAGAAATACTGAGAATCTTCCTGGGTAATCTAATGCCAGTTGCCATAATCCAGACTCTAAATATCTATCTCCAGTCCCTAAAACAGCAATTTGAGAATCTGTATATGCTAATAGTCTTCTTGAAACTTGTAAAAGCAAGTCAACCCCTTTCTGATCAACTAACCTACTGACCATACCTAAAAGATATTTTTTAGGATTAACTTCGAGACCCATTTCTCTCTGCAGAATCTTTTTATTTTCTAGCCTATTTTCTAAATTCTTAATACTGAATTGTGCAGGTAAAACTGGATCTTTGGCTGGATTCCATTCATCAAGATCTATGCCATTAAGAATTCCCCTTAATTTACCTGAAATGTAATTAAGTAATCCTTCGAGGCTTTCCCCGTATTCATGGGTTTTAATTTCATCTGCATAAGTCGGAGAAACAGCATTGACCCTATCTGCGTACAACATTGCTGCAGCCATCGTGTGGTCTCCATGCATATACCAAGGACACCAAGTCATTTTTTCAAGTTTCCACCTCCAAGGGCCTTGGTATTTTAAATTATGAATTGTGAAGACAGTACTTATTTCGGGATCCTGATGCATCCACACAGGAATCATTCCAGTGTGCCAATCATGGCAATGTAGAACTTGAGGTTTCCAACAATTCCAGGCAAATTCTGCAGTGGCACTAGCAAAAAATGTAAAGCGCCAGTCCTCATTTTCGCCTCCATATATTTGGTCAGAGTCAAATGTTGGATGACCCACTAGGTAAATCACATAATTGTGAATGGGATGTTTTGCTTCATATACGGCAAAATCAGTGCCCATTGTATTTGCTCTAAAGACTGGTTCATTCGATACCTCTAAAAGACTCCACAATTTTCCATATCCTGGAATTATTACCCTTACATCGTGACCAAGTTTTATCAAAGATGGAGGCAACGAACCAACCACATCTCCCATACCTCCAACTTTGATCATTGGAGCACATTCAGCAGCGGCAAGAAGAATTCTCATTGATAATTATTTAAAAAAGTTCTTTTGAAAAATAAACTAGGGTGTCCACTTATAGTCAGAAAAGTCTGGTGGACGCTTTTCAAGGAAGGCATCTCTACCTTCTTGTGCTTCTTCAGTCGAATAGAATAATTGAGTTGTGTATCCAGATAATTCTTGAATACCTGCAATCCCATCATTCTCTGCATTGAATGAAGCTTTAAGAATACGAATAGCAGTTGGACTATTTCGTAAAATCTCTCTTGCCCAGATTACACCCTCAGCTTCTAATTCTTCAATCTTTGTAATTGCATTTATCAAGCCCATCTTCAGAGCTTCCTTGGAATTATATTTTCTACACAAAAACCAAATTTCTTTTGCTTTTCTTTGACCAACAAGTCTTGCTAAATAACTAGATCCAAAACCCGCATCAAAACTACCAACTCTTGGACCTGTTTGACCAAATATTGCATTTTCAGAGGCGATACTGAGATCACAAATTAGATGAAGTACCTGCCCTCCTCCAATTGCGAAACCAGGAACTAAAGCAATAACCACTTTAGGCAAACTTCTTATTAATCTTTGAAGTTCAAGTACATTTAATCTCTGCTTCCCTTTATCATTTTTATATCCATTTTTACCCCTTACACTCTGATCACCTCCAGAGCAAAAAGAATAAATGCCTTTCTTGTCAGGTCCCGCACCTGTAAAGAGAACTACGCCAATAGTTTCATCATTTCTTACGATATCAAATGCGTCAATGAGTTCATCTACAGTTTGAGGCCTAAATGCATTTCTTTTTTCTGGTCGATTAATTGCAATTCTCGCGATTCCCTCATCTGATTTGTGAAACAATATATCCTCATAAGATTTGCATTCTGACCAATTTAAAGTTGTTTTTCCAGGTAATACTTTCATGAAATCTAATTATTCAAAGATAGAAAATGATAAATTTAACTGCCAATTATTTTTTCTAGCAAGGCATTTTTTTTACAAATCTCATTTTCTGGATCAACATCAACTTTAATTATTACAGATTTCTGGATAGAAATGCTCCAATCTAATGCCTCTCGTAATTTTTTAAAATTTGCCACACTTTTAAAGTTTACTTGATAGCCCTCTGCGAGTTTTGGCCAGTTTATTTCTTTTGGCATAAGAAATAGTTTTTTTAATTCATCTTCTTTTAAATTTTTTTTATAAATACGATTAAATATATTTCCGCCATTATTATTTATTAGAAGAATTGTTAAGTTCATGTCGATTGAATTTTCAATCAGCCAACCGTTTATATCATGAATAAAAGCCAAATCTCCAGTCACAAGAAGTAGAGGATTTTTAATTCTAGAAATACCTAATGCAAGAGATAAAGTACCGTCTATGCCAGAAGCGCCCCTAAAGCTGAAACAATTTCTTGTTAATGTACCATTTTCTGAAAATGTGAGCCAATCTCTAATCGGACTACTCGCAGAGAGCATTATAGGATTTTCAGTTGGCCAAAGTTTTGGAACAAGATTTGCAAGCATATACTCAGTAATTTGATTATCTTGAGTAATTTTCTCTTTTAAAATTTTTTTTATCTGCTCGCCTTCCTCTATTAGATTTAAAGCCATTGGAGTAAGAGACTTTTTGTTTTTTTCGTTGATTGATAATTCTTCTAACAATAGGGAAGTGAAATTTGATAGCCCAAAATCATATTCAAATGATTTTTTTATAGGGTCCAATTTTCTATAGTTTTTTTCTTTTATAAGAATTTGTATCCCTTTGAAATTTATTAAAAACTTCTCCAAATCAATTGAGGATGACATAGGGCCAAGCCTCAAAAGTTGATGACAATTTATTGAATTTTTATTTTTTCTTAAGACTAATTCCCAATTCACGACTAGTCCTCTCAAACCAGAATAAACACCTGAAACAGGATCTGCAAATACTGGCCAACCAGTAATCTCTTGCAATCGTTCTAAAGACTTATTGAAAGAAGTTAAATCATTTATGGAACCTTGATAGGGACCTACCAAAATAATACCGGATTCATCTAAATTTAAATTTTCTGAAATTTCGAAGAATTTGTTTTTATCAGACTTTATTTCAACTTCCTGAAATATATATTTTTTCTTTAAATAAATTTTATCAAAAACCTCTAAAACATTTTTTTTATTTAAAAATGAAATACCTAAAGGCTCATCAATAGGAATATTTAAATGAATAGGACCAGGGAAGGTTGATATTTGTTTGTCAATAGATCTAACTAAATTCAAGATTTCATTTTCTTGTGTTTCATGAAGTCCATTTAGATTTGTACTTAAAACTCTTCTGCAGACTGAGCTCAAAAAATCTTCTTGATTTACTGTTTGATTAGCGCCACAATCTTTCAATCTCAAGGGTCTATCAGCAGTAAGAAATATAATACCTTTACAAGATCGGTCTGCCTCAACTGCTGCTGGCAATAAGTTACTTACAGCAGTCCCTGAAGTTGTAATAACTAAAGAGAGATTACCTGATGCAGCAGAAATCCCAAGAGAGTGAAATCCTGCAGATCTCTCATCTATTGAATTAAAAATATTTACCAGTCCTAATTTATTTAATTCTCCAGCAGCTATTGCTATAGGTGCTGATCTACTTCCAGGACATATTATTAAATTTTGAACTCCTATTTTTATAAGAAGATTCAAAAGTTGTAAACTTCTAAGAAAATTTTTGCATTCAATAGATGATGTCATAATTTATATAAATGCTTTGGGATTTTCCTAATAACTGAATTAAATAAAACATGTCTACAACTCAAGAAAAAAGAAATTCAATAATAAAGGATTTAAAAAATCTTTTAATCTGGATATCTATAGCTTTAATTATACGATGGCAGGTTATAGAGCCAAGATGGATCCCATCCGGTTCAATGCTTCCAACTCTTCAAATACAAGATAAAATTCTTGTTGAGAAACTAACCCCCAAAATCACATCCAAATCAAATCTTTCAAAACTAAAAAATAAAATAGTTGTTTTTAACGTTCCGGAACAATTAATTAATGCTGGTTATGAAGCAGATACTGCACTAATAAAAAGAGTAATTGGAATACCTGGAGACAAGGTAGAAGTAAGAGATGGTAACCTTTACTTAAATGATATAGCGCAAAACAATTACGTTTTTGACAAAAATATTAATTATTCAATGGGGCCTTTTATTGTTCCAGAAGAATCATTATGGGTGATGGGAGATAATAGAAATAACAGTATGGACTCACATATTTGGGGATTTTTACCCTATAAAAAGGTTATTGGTAAAGCTATTTTTAGATATTGGCCGTTCAATAAAATTGGACCTATTCGGTTCCCTGCCCTTAATAATTTGAATTAATGGGTACGTGATGTTGTAGGGTTTTTATATCTTGAAGTTGTAGAAATGTTTAATCCAGAATTTCTTGCTACTGAAAATAATGATCCAAACGATGAGAATGATTTAATCCAATATTTACAAAAACAATCTCCAGAAGTTTTACAAAGAGTAGCAAAATCAGCTAGTGAAGATATTCAAGAAATTATTAGACATAATGTTCAAGGTCTTCTTGGAATGCTTCCTTCAGATCAATTTGATGTAAAAATAACATCTTCAAAAGACAACATTGCTAATTTATTATCTTCTGCAATGATGACAGGATATTTCTTAAGACAAATGGAGCAAAGAAAAGAGCTGGAACAAACTCTTAAAAATGATGAAAACATGTCTATTGAAGAATAATAGTTTTAAAGATTTACTTCTTCAGGAATTATTCCTAGTTCAAACAACTTTTTATATAAACCCATTAAAAATTTATTATCGTCAGGAAGTTTGTCCCACTTTTGGGAATTAATTTCATTAATTAATTTTTGACAATCCTCTATTGTAAATTTTATAGGGGCCGTGAAATGAGCTGGAATTAAATATTCCATATCTTCAAAAGACTTGATATTTTCTAACCATTTAAGTAAAACTTCTTTTGAACGCGGAAAAATTAATTTTTGTAAAACTGGTGCAATTTGAATCTCAGGAGTATCTTTACCCATTATTTCAATAAGAGAGGATTCCCAATCTTCATCCCATAAAAAGGGATAAATACCGAAATGAGATCTCCAATTTCTAAGATCTTTTTTGAATGAATACTTAAATATTTTTTTTAAAGGTGGAATATTTAATTTACCTGGTTTCAAAAAAGAAGAAAACAAGACTAACCTTTTCCATCCTTTTTTTCTTTGTTCGAAGGAGTCAATCAAAGGTTCATCTCCTCTCTCTCTAGCATGAAAAAGAAGTGGTGTTGGATCAAAATTAAATATCTCAGGTGGTGTGGAGTCTATTCCAACTATTGCATCTGTCACATGAAGAGTTTTTGTAGGATAGTGGAAACAGCTTATCTCCTGATATCTTCCAAGACCTAAATTCAGTGGACCTAATGAAGACCATTTAAAGGAGTTTGAATGCGGAGTACCATCCTCAAACAGTATTCTTGATCTTTTTGATGGAATTCCTAAAAAATCTAATGGGAGATTTATGGGGAAACTCCATTGTCCAGGACAAAGCCAAATTTCTGCATCTTTAAAAATTCTTGAAAGAGCTGGCAGTCCGATTTTATGTTCTAGTCCAGAGGCACTCGGTAGAATTATTGTTTTTACGTTGCCGTGAATCGCAATTAGTTTTTCTAACTCATTTATTAATTCTTTTGTCGGAGGTAGTGGATTTATTAGCATCAATCCATCATCAACCTTTATTACAGTCATTCTTATTGGAACCGCAACATAATAAAGTCCCTGTATTTGTTCCAAGGACCATATTTGATCAGGAATTAATTCCCTGAAAATTGTTTTCTTTTTTCCATAAGGGTATAAGGGGAATAATGGCCACCAATTCCATTTTTTATTTAAAGTTTCATCCACCACAATCATTTATACCCAGCAAATAATTTCTTTAACTTAAATATTCCGTATCTTGGAGCGAATAAAAAAGCAAATAAAAATATAAAAGTTTGTGCCAAGACAATTGATCCACCTGTTTCAAGATCAAACCAAAAACTAACATAGATTCCTATAAGGCTTGAGATGATTGCACTTACTACTGAAATTACTGTCATATTATCAAACTTATCCGTAAGTAAATATGCTGTAGCCCCTGGTGTAATCAACATTGCAACTACCAAAATAATTCCAACGGACTGCAACCCCACAACAGCTGCCAAAGATAAACATGTGAGGAGTAAATAATGAAGAAAAAATACATTAATCCCAACTGTTTTTGCATGCCTAGGGTCAAAACAATAAAGCATTAAATCTTTTCTGAAAATTGATAAAAGGATTACTACTAATAAAGAAATGAATATAGTTTGTTTGACATCTGAAAGTGATATTCCTAATGGACTACCAAAAAGAATAGAGTGCAGATCAATATTACTTTTAATCTTAGAAACCAATACTATTCCAAGAGCGAAAAATCCAGTAAATACCAACCCAATAACAGTATCTTCCTTAACTCTAGATTTCTGCTTAATAAACCCTATCAACGCTACAGAACCAACTCCGAAAATAAATGCCCCTAATGAGAAAGGAAGACCTAATGCATAAGCAAACACAACACCAGGCATTACCGAATGTGACACTGCATCTCCCATTAAAGCCCATCCTTTAAGAGTCAAATAACTTGATAGAAAACCACAAACAGCTGCAACTAATGAACTCATAAGAAGTGCTTTTCTCATAAAGTCATGAGTTAAAGGATCTGTGATGAATGAATCTAAAGTTAAAAAAGAACAGAGCTCCATATAAATTAAAATTTAGGATTCAGGTCCAAACAAGAAATCAGGTGAGATTCCTCCAAAAGTAGTTGTAATATTTTCAGGAGTAAACACTTCAGAAGTTTCACCATAAGCTACAACAGTTTTATTTATTAAAAGAACCAAATCACAAAATTCACGGACATGAATCATATCGTGCGTTGATAATAATATGGTTTTCCCCTCATTTTTAAATTGAATAAATAATTCCGAGATAAGTTTTTCAGTTCTTATATCAACACCTGCAAAAGGCTCATCAAGAAGAAGTATTGATGCTCTTTGCGCGATTGCTCTAGCTAAAAAAGTTCGTTTTCTCTGACCTCCCGATAAGTTTCCAATAGGTGTAGATAAATGATCAGTAAGATCAACTCTCTCAATAGCATCTTTAACCGCCTGAACATCAGACTCTCTAGGAGACCTAAAAATATTCATCGAACCATATCTTCCCATCATCACTACATCCCAAACACTTATTGGAAATTGACTATCAATTCCCTCATTTTGAGGAACATAAGCAATTGTCTGATCTTTCTGAGCAGATCTTACAGACTCTCCATTTATTCTAATTTTTCCCTTTGAAATATTTACAAAGCCAGTTAAAGCATTAAAGAAAGTTGTTTTACCAGCCCCGTTCATACCTACTAACCCACAAATCTGGCCAGGTTTCAATCTTAAATTGGCATCATACAAAGCCACCTTACCGTTGTAATCTACGCAAATATTCTCTGCCTCAATCCTAAAGTTTTGATAATTGATTGTTTCCATAATTCAAAAAAGTCCTTTTTTAATCAAATCCAAATTATGCTCAAGCATTTTTATATAGGAACTAGCAGGCCCACTATCATCAGATAGTGAATCAACAAAAAGATTTCCTCCAAAATTAGCCCCAGTTTCGTTTGCAACAACCATTTGAGATTCGTTACTTACAGTACTTTCGCAAAATACAGATGGAACATTTTTTTCTTTAACTAGTGAGATTGTTCTTGCCATTCTTTTGGGAGTAATCTGACTCTCAGCATTAACTGGCCACAAATAAACTTCCTCTAATCCATAATCATTTGTCAGATACGAAAAAGCACCTTCACAACTTACTAGATACCTCCTGTCTTTATTTAAGTTATTAATAAAAAGTGAGAATTCTTTATCTATTTTAGATAGTTTATCTTTATAAATTTTTCCATTTTCTTCAAATAATGTCCTTTTGGATGGCCTCAATTCTGATAAAGAATCCACGAGAATATCTACGTATAGGATCCCTCTTTTTGGAGAAATCCAGGCATGAGGATTGGGTTTCCCTTTATAAAAATCTTCACTTATAAAAATAGGATCCAAATCTTCCGCGACAGTAATTCTTTTAACTTTTAAATTAGAGACAAATTTTTCAGCCCATAATTCAAATCCAAATCCATTATCAATAAAAACAAAAGCATTATAGGCATTTACCAAATCGCTTGGAGTTGGCTGATAGCCGTGAACTTCAACTCCAGGTTTCGTTATTGATCTAACAATAAAATCATCTTTAGCGACATTACTAATCATATCCGCCAAAACAGTGAAACTTGCCAGTATTACTTCTTTAGTTTCATTTTTATTTGATATTCTTTTACATGAGCCTGAAGCAATAGAAAGCAGAAGTATCAAACTTAAAAAAAATATATTTTTTTTCATTTTTAACATCCATCCCAAGATTATGAATTAAAAGATAGTTTCATAAGTGGTTTTCTAAGATCAGAAATAAATCCTTTCCAATTTATTTTTTCTTTTTCAAAAGCTTCTTCAACAATTTTCTCAGAATTTTTCTTTATAAAATCCAAATCAGGTTCTTCTACTCCTTTTGTTATTGCCATAAAATCAGCCAAAGAACTTGATACTACTCTTGTTAAATAAGCAGCACTGACAGCCTGAAATGTTCCAGAGACAAGCCAATTTGGGCCATGTAATTTTGTTATACCAATTAGAGTCTGTCCACTCCATTCAATAACTCCCTGAGCAATTGCAGTCTTTAAAATCTCTTTGGATACTTTATCTAAAATTTCAGGAGACCAATTACATCCCCATATAGACTTAATTTCTTTAATCATTAAAGAATTTAATACTGTCATTGCCATAACATCAATTGATGGGATAGGAGATAAGAAAACAGTTGTTGCGACAAGAATTTGATTTTTTCTTTGTATACCTTTTAACTGCATTCTTCTTATACCTTCAATTTCAGATTGCCAGGCAGCATGAAGTTCTTTCAAGAGCCTTTTTTTTGTATTTTCAATATTTTTAGACGAACTTATGAAAAACTTCCTTAACGAAAAAGGTATATTTGTTATTTCATTCTTATTCACATCAAAAGTAATAATTTTGTTTATAAAGTCACTTGAAATTTGAGACTTTAGGTCTTCTATCTGATTTTTGGCTTCTATTTCGCTAGAAGTTAAAGCCACCAACCAGATTGGCATATTTTTAGGAAACTTTTCCAGCCACAAAAAATCATTTGCCGACAAAGGCAAGTTTATAAAATATAAGATCGCATCACTATTCAAAGCTTCTTCTGGAATAATTTCAGAAGAATTGTATTTAGGTAGTTTTTCAAATAAATCAAAGTCAAACTTATCTGCTTTAAAATACCCTTTCAAAACAGACAGACAACTTTGGTAATGTTTTTGTCCAATGCAACTTATTTTTTCTTTTTGACATCTATTTAAAATCGATTCAAGTATTTTTTGTCTTTTTGGATTCTGTTTCTCCAATTCATTTGTTACTTCAAGTTCTTCAAAAAAATTTAAATCTTCATTACATAGATTAATCCAACCATCCAAATTATTTGGCTCATTAAATTTAGGCTTTTCATTCTTCAAGTAAAAATATCCCCCCAAACACAACGCAAAAAATCCTATTGAGCCCCCAGCAAAATGAATTAAGTCACTGACAAACCATTCCCCAAAACCTAACAACAATAAAATAATAAGAAGATTTTTTTTTGGAAACTTAATGAAATCCTTAAAAAGGTTGTCTTTACTAATATCAAACACAATGCTTTATTTCTCTAATTTTATTTTAATGCAAGTTGTGAATGAGAAAAGAGAAATTACATAAGTCGTTAATCAAAAGATAAAAATTTAAGCCTTTTAAAAAGACTTATTGCATAACAAGATGCTAAGTTAATAGACTATTTAAATAACTTAAGAAACATTAAGATGTCTAATTCAAATTTCAGCAATAATCCTGGACAAGAAAATTACAGAGGTCGTTCTAACAATGAAAGATCTAATTTCAGAGATAGATCGGGCGGCAGAAGAGATGGAGGAGGATTCCGCATAAGATTGAGTGATAACGAAATGAAAGCTGTTAAATCAATACAAGAGACCTTTCAATTAAGATCTACCGTTGCAGTTCTGGGTTTCTCTGTTAGAACACTTAGCGAAATGATCAAAGACGAAAAATTGATTGAATCAATCAAAGAATATGCAAAAAATAATAAAAACTCTTCTCCGAGTAGAGAATCACAAAATTCTTATGAAGAAAAGACAAAAACAGCACCTGACCCTTTTGCAAGACCTGTAAAAAGTACATCAACTGAAGAGATCCAATCTAGCGAAGTAGAAGAGGATGGCAAATAAAAAAAGAATTCTTTCGGGAGTTCAACCAACTGGTGATTTACATATTGGGAATTGGCTTGGGGCCATAAATAATTGGGTTACGCTTCAAGAGCAATATGAAACATTTCTATGTGTAGTTGATTTGCACGCAATAACAGCCTCATATAATCCCAAAGAATTATCTAAAAACACTATCTCTACAGCGGCTTTGTACGTCGCTTGTGGGATAGATCCTAATATATGCTCAATTTTTGTCCAAAGTCAGATTTCAGCACATTCAGAACTTTGTTGGATATTAAATTGCATGACCCCAATAAATTGGATGGAGAGAATGATTCAATTTAAAGAAAAATCCATACAACAAGGTAATAATGTATCTATTGGATTATTTGACTATCCAATACTTATGGCTGCAGACATCCTTCTTTATGATGCTGACTTCGTCCCAGTAGGTGAGGATCAAAAACAACATCTTGAACTTGCGAGAGATATTGCACAACAGAGAATCAATGCCAGATTTAGTAAGGATAAAAATATTTTAAAGATCCCTCAACCAATCATCATGAAGAATGGTTCAAAAATAATGAGTTTAATTGATGGTTCAAAAAAGATGAGCAAAAGTGATCCTAATGAGGGCAGTCGCATTAACTTATTAGATCCCCCTGAAACAATCACAAAAAAAATTAAAAGAGCAAAAAGTGACAGTTCTATTGGAATTGAATTTAACAACCCTGAGAGACCAGAATCAAAAAATCTTTTGATGATTTATTCAATATTATCTGGCAAAGAAATTTCTCAATGTGAGAATGAATTCTTAGAGACTGGATGGGGGACGTTTAAAAAATTAATTACCGAACAACTTATTGAATCACTAGAACCTATTCAGAAAAAATATAAATTATTAATTAATGATCCCTATCAACTAAATAAAATCCTTAATGAAGGGAAGGAAAAAGCTGAAGATTTAGCAAATCAGACTTTAAAAAGAGTTAAATCAAAATTGGGATTTTTTGAAATGGAGAAATAAATTATGCCAATAATTACCCTGCCTGATGGTTCAAAAAAGGTTTTCGAAAAATCTGTAACTATTCTAGAAATTGCCCAGAGTATAGGTGCTGGATTAGCTAAAGCAACAATTGCTGGAAAAGTAAATGATGTTCTTCTTGATGCAACAATTCCTATAAATAAAGATTCCAAAGTTATAATCATCACTTCAAAAGATAAAGAAGGTATTGAAATAATAAGACATTCTTTCGCTCATCTTATTGGTCATGCAGTAAAACAAATTTACTCTGATATTAAAATGGCGATTGGGCCTGTAATTGAAGATGGTTTTTATTACGATATTTTCTCTGAATACAGATTTACTCCTGATGATTTAATAAAAATCGAAAATAGAATTAATAAATTAATAAAAACAAACTATGACGTTGAAATTTTACAAGTTTCTAAAGAAGAGGCAATTAAAACTTTTAAAGAAAGAGATGAGACTTTTAAATTAAGAATAATTGAAGAAATTCCTGGAGAAGGTCTCATCAATTTATACAAGCACGAAGAATACATCGACATGTGTAGAGGGCCTCACGTGCCTAACACTAGACATTTGAGACACTTTAAATTACTTAAATTATCAGGTTCATATTGGAGAGGTAATAGTGAGAATGAATCATTACAGAGAATATATGGAACTGCATGGGCAAAAGAAAAAGAACTCAAAGATTATTTAACAAGAATTGAAGAAGCGGAAAAAAGAGATCATAGAAAACTTGGTAAAAAACATTCACTATTTCATATACAAGAAGAATCTCCAGGAATGATTTTTTGGCATCCAAACGGATGGACAATATACCAAGTACTGGAAAAGTACATAAGAGAAATACTCAAAAAAAATGATTATTTAGAAATCAAAACCCCACAAGCTGTTGATAAATCTCTTTGGGAAAAATCCGGTCATTGGGAGAAATTTAGAGACGATATGTTCACTACTGCATCAGAAAATCGAACATATGCGATTAAACCAATGAATTGTCCATGCCATATTCAAGTATTTAATCAAGGTTTGAAAAGTTATAAAGATTTACCAATTCGTCTTGCTGAATTTGGTTCTTGTCACAGAAACGAGCCCTCAGGCGCACTACATGGCTTAATGAGAGTAAGAAACTTTACTCAAGATGATGCACACATATTCTGCACAGAAGAGCAAATTCAAGAAGAGGTATCTACTTTTATAGATCTTGTTTTCGAAGTTTATAAAACTTTTGGTTTTGATGAAATCATTATAAAATTATCAACACGTCCTGAAAAAAGGGTAGGTAGCGAAGATATTTGGGACAAATCAGAAGAGGCTCTTACCAAAGCGCTCGATAATAAGAATCTAAAATGGGAACTACAACCTGGAGAAGGTGCTTTTTATGGTCCAAAAATAGAATTCTCGTTAAGAGATTGTCTTAATAGAGTTTGGCAATGCGGCACTATTCAGGTTGATTTCTCAATGCCTATTAGATTGGATGCAACTTATGTAGATATAGACAATGAAAAAAGAAATCCAGTTATGCTGCATAGAGCAATTTTAGGATCCTTTGAAAGATTTATAGGAATCTTAATTGAACAATATGAGGCAAAATTCCCAATTTGGCTTGCGCCTTATCAAATAATTTTATTAAGCATTACTGATAGAAATATTGAAAAATGTTTAAAGTTTAATGAATTAATAAATAATAATGGTTATCGATCAAAAGTTGATATTAGGAATGAAAAAATAGGATATAAAATACGAGAGGCAACTCTCGACAGAGTTCCTTTAATTGCAGTTATTGGTGATAAAGAGGAGGAAATTGATTCAGTCGCCTTAAGAGCTTTGAATGGAAAAAATTTAGGAATTTTCAATTTACCAAATCTTTTCAAATTAATGGATGAGTTAATAGAAAAAAAAGGGAGAACGGAATAATTTCTCATATATGAATTTTCTCGCTTGTGATTTAGGAGGTACAAAGGTTCTATTAGGAATATTCGAAAGAGTAATAAATGATGATTCACCTAAATTGTTATTCAAGAAGAAATATATATCTTCTGATTGGGATTCTTTTGAACTAATCCTAGAAGATTTTCTCAAAAATGAATGCAAAAATATTACTCATCCTTCTTCTGCATGTTTCGCTGTAGCTGGTCCTTTATATAACAACAACGCAAAAATCATGAATTTGTCATGGAATATTTCAGGAAATAAATTAAAAAATAAATTTAAATTTGAACAATGCGAGCTAATAAATGATTTTGGAGTACAAATTTATGGAATTCCTTTCTTAAAAAAAAATCAATATTCAACTATCCAGAATGGATCACAATCTGAAGGTACTAACAATGACTTGCATGCCATTGTTGGAGCCGGGACTGGCTTAGGGATTGCAAGAGGTCTAATATCAGGAAAAAAAGTAAAAGTTTTAGCCAGCGAAGGGGGACACGTTGAATACTCTCCAAAGTCAGAATTAGAGTGGAACTTAAAGACTTGGCTCAAAAATTCTTTAAATATTGAGAGGATATCTTGTGAAAGGATTGTTAGCGGCACAGGTTTATCAAGAATTGCTGAATGGAGACTAAGCAAATCTGATGCCAAAAACCATCCTCTACAAAAATTTTTAAGAGAAATTAAAATTTCTGATAGTTTGAGAAAAGAGCTGCCCGAAAAAATTTGCAATCTCTCTAAAGAAGGAGATCAGCTAATGATTGAAGTTGAAAGGATTTGGTTAGGCGCTTATGCATCTTTATTGGGCGATATTGCTCTTCAAGAATTGTGTTTTGGAGGGTTATGGATTTCTGGAGGAACTGCACCAAAACATTTCAAAAACTTTAAATCAGATTTATTTATGAAACATTTTTTCGACAAGGGAAGATTAAAAGATATTCTTAGAACAATACCTCTGAAAGTAATTTTAGATGAAGAGTTTGGACTGTTTAGTGCAGCCTGCAGAGCAAAAATGCTTTTAAATACTAACTAAAAAAAATGTCTATTCCTGAAGTAGGAAAAAAAATAAGAGTAACAGTGCCTTCCACAACTGCTAATTTAGGTCCTGGATTTGATTGTCTTGGAGCAGCATTAGATTTATATAATGAGTTTATTTTTACAAGAATCGAAGGTGGTGGAGATAGATTTGATTTAATAATGGAAAGTACAGATGGTAATCATTTAAGAGGAGGACCTGAAAACTTAGTTTTTAGAGCAGCTCAGAAAGTATGGGAGTGCGCAAATATGGATCCATTTGCACTTGAAGCAAGAGTTAAGTTAGCAGTGCCGCCTGCACGCGGGCTTGGAAGTAGTGCTACAGCAATAGTTGCTGGATTAATCGGAGCAAATGCAATAATGAACTCTCCATTGCCCAAAGAAAAACTCCTTGAACTTGCCATTGACATAGAAGGTCATCCTGATAATGTAGTTCCCTCTCTTCTGGGTGGACTTTGCTTGACAGCCAGGTCTTCTTCTCAAAGATGGAGAATCATTAGATGTGATTGGCACGATTCAATTAAAGCTGTTGTAGCAATACCTGCAATTCGTCTAAGCACAAGTGAAGCAAGAAAGGTAATGCCCAAAAATGTACCCATATCTGATGCAGTTACAAATATGGGGGCACTTACTTTGTTACTAAACGGCTTAAAAGCAGGTAATGCGGAACTTATAAAAGAGGGAATGTTTGATAAGTTACATGAACCCTACAGATGGAAACTTATTAAGGGTGGATTAGAAGTTAAAGATGCCGCACTAAATGCAGGCGCTCTAGGATGTGCAATTAGTGGGGCTGGGCCAAGTATCTTAGCTTTGTGCAAAAAAGAAAATGGTAAAAACGTCAGTCAAGCTATGGTAAAAGCATGGGAGAAGTCAGGTGTAGCTAGCAGAGCACCATTCTTAAACGTTCAAACAAAGGGCAGCCAATTTAGCACTATCTCTGGTAAGTAGTTTTACTTAGGCATTTTTAATGTTATAGTCTCAAGCTAGTACAACTTCAACTAGAATAAAAAAATTATTCATTACATAAATGAATTTAGAATCTTTTCCTTGGCTATCATCTATTGTTTTACTGCCTTTAATTGGTGCATTAATAATGCCTTTCTTGAGTTCAAAAGAAGGAGAAGATAATTCGCTACCCAGAAATATCTCATTAAGTTTTTTATTTATAGATTTTTTATTAATAATCGGCGTCCTTTTTCAAAAATTCAATACTTCAGATAGCTCTTTACAACTGGTAGAGAGAGCTTCTTGGTTACCAGCAATAGGCTTAGAGTGGTCTCTTGGAGTAGATGGTTTATCTGCTCCTTTAGTAGCTCTAAGTGGGTTAATTACATTTTTATCAGCTGCGGCTAGTTGGAAAATTAAAAAAAAATCTAATCTATATTTTGCTCTTTTATTAGTACAGGCATCAGCACAGGCACTAGTTTTCCTTTCTCAAGATTTCTTATTGTTTTTCTTGGCATGGGAACTTGAATTAGTTCCCGTGTATCTTCTTATTGCGATTTGGGGAGGGAAAAAGAAATTATATGCCGCAACTAAATTCATTCTTTATACAGCTTTAGCTTCTTTATTAATCCTCATAAGTGGATTAGCACTTGCTCTAAGTGGGGATACCTTTACTTTAAATATCACCGATTTAACCAATAAACATGTAACGGGCAGCCTAGCTTTATTATCTTATTTAGGATTTTTAATTGGTTTTGGAGTAAAACTTCCTATCTTTCCATTACATACTTGGTTACCCGATGCACATGGAGAGGCTAATGCTCCTGTTTCAATGTTACTAGCTGGAATACTCTTAAAAATGGGAGGTTATGCTCTCTTAAGATTCAATGTTCAAATACTCCCTGAAGTACATCTTCAAATTGCACCTGCGTTAATTATTCTTGGAATCATTAATATAATTTACGGAGCTCTAAATGCATTCGCACAAGATAACGTCAAAAGGAGAATTGCATGTAGCTCTGTGAGTCATATGGGTTTTGTTCTTTTAGGGATTGGAGCAGTAGATGCTCTAGGTATTAGCGGAGCAATGCTACAAATGATCAGTCACGGACTTATAGCTGCAGCTATGTTCTTTGTTACGGGCTCTTTCTATGAGAGAACAAATACTCTTTCTATCCCAAATATGGGCGGCTTAGCAAAGGTCTTGCCAATAACTTTTGCTTTTTTCTTAGCAAGCTCACTAGCCTCTCTAGCACTACCTGGCATGAGCGGTTTTATAAGTGAAATAACTGTATTTTTAGGTATCACAAGTCAAGAAGGCTTCAGCTCTATCTTTAGATCGATCACTATTCTTATTGCAGCTATAGGTTTAGTTCTTACACCAATATATCTACTATCGATGTGTAGAAGAGTATTTTTTGGCCCTAGAATTCCTGCACTAGCTTCAGTAAAAGAGATGAATGGTCGAGAGTTGACAATTGGTTTCAGCTTATTGTTGCCTACTTTGGTGATAGGTTTTTGGCCAAAAATTGCGATAAATTTATACGAATCTTCAACCAATGCTCTCAGTCAGCAGCTTACTCTAGCTAAATTAGTTGGATTAATCCCAACTTTAGTTAATTAAATTACTTTAATAAATGGATACCTCAATTTTTAAATATGGAGAATTACCAGAATTTAAAAAATTTACTCCCGAAAGCATAAGTAAACAATTCCCATTAGTACTAGAAAAGATAGCTGAAGATTTTAAAAACATAGAAAAAAATTTATCTAATTATTTACTTCAAAATGACTTAAATTGGGATAAGGTAATAAATCCCTTGAATGAAGTAAATGAAATTCTTAGATGGAGTTGGGGAGTAATAAGTCACCTAAATGCAGTAAATAATTCTGAAAGTATAAGAGACATTTATTCAAAATTTCTTCCTGAGATTATTAGCTTGAGTAATAAATTCGGACAAAGTAAAGTAATTTACAATTCTTTAGTCAAGCTTAAAGAGACAAATAACTTTGATCAAATTAAAAACAGAATTTTGGATAAAGAAATTCTTGAGATGCAACATAGAGGAATTTCACTACAAAAGGATGATCAAGAAGAATTCAACAAAATTTCAGAAAAGCTTGGAAAGCTATCAACAGACTTCAGCAATAATGTTCTCGATGCGACTAATAAATGGTTTTTAATATTAAATAAGAAATCTGAAGTCGATGGCCTTCCTGAACGAGTACTTGAATTAATGGCAATTTCTGCACACAATCACTTAAAAAAAGATGAAGAAGTCGATATCAAAAATGGTCCTTGGAAATTAAGTCTAGACATACCAACATATACTTCATTTATGACATATGCCACAGAACGTAATCTTAGAGAGAAACTATATAAGTCATTCGTTGGTAGGGCATCTAAAGGAGAAAATAATAATTCTCAAATCATTGAAGAGATATTATCTCTTAGAACTAAACAGGCTAATCTACTCGGTTATAAAAGTTGGGCAGAACTAAGTTTATCAACAAAAATGGCGAAAGATATTAAAAATGTTGAAAACCTTTTAGAAGAATTGAGAGCACCCGCATTCAAAACCGCAAAAATAGAATTAGAAATGCTCGATAAGTTTTCTAAAGCTAATGGGTTTCCTGAATCACAGAATATCGAGCCATGGGATATTAGTTATTGGTCAGAACTTCTTAGAAAGGAAAAGCTCAATTTGGATCAAGAGTCCTTGAGACCTTGGTTCCCACTAAATGATGTTTTGAAAGGTTTATTTAAATTAAGTGAAAAGCTTTTTGAAATTAAAGTTGTTGAGGCAACTGATGAGGCGCCTCTTTGGAATGATGACGTTTTATTTTTTAATATCCTCAATAAAGAAGATAAGAAAATAGCATCCTTTTACCTCGATCCATATTCGAGACCTGAATCAAAGAGAGGAGGGGCTTGGATGGATGAATGTTTGAATAAAAACAATATTGGTAAAAAGACCCTTCCTGTAGCTTATCTCGTTTGTAATCAGACTCCACCATCAAAAGACAAACCGAGTTTGATGAGTTTTGAAGAAGTTCAGACTTTGTTCCATGAATTTGGTCATGGTCTTCAACACATGCTTACCACTGTAAATCTTCCTCAAGCAGCTGGTATCAATAATGTTGAATGGGATGCAGTCGAACTTCCAAGTCAATTTATGGAAAACTGGTGTTTCCACAAAAACACACTTTTGAATATTGCTAAACACTATAAAACGGGAGAAAAATTATCCGATGAAAATTTTGAGAAGCTCCTAAAGAATAGAACTTTCAATTGTGGAATGGCGACTCTTAGACAACTACATTTCGCAATAACAGACCTCAGATTACACAGTAGTATTGATAAAAACGAAGGTAAAACTGCAGATGAAATAAGAAGAGAAATTGCAAAACAAACTACTGTTATCGAACCAATTCAAGAAGATCAATTTCTCTGTTGTTTTAGTCATATATTTGCAGGAGGATATTCTGCAGGATATTACTCATATAAATGGGCTGAAGTTCTAAGTGCTGATGCATTTTCAATGTTTGAGGAGGCTGATTTAGAAAACTCTGAAGATTTAAAATTAATAGGAAAGAAATTTAAAGATACAATACTAAGTCTGGGTGGAAGCTTACCTCCACTAGACATATTTAAATTATTTAGAGGAAGAGAACCACAAACAGATTCTTTAATAAGACACTTGGGTCTATCTGGAGCTACATAATAATTTCATCGATTATTTTGCCTACGACTGATTTATTTCTTACCAGATTTCTATGTTTATATACTTTTACTGATATTTTCTTTCCAAAATTTAAATTTGTCCACCAGCCAGGGAAAACCATCAAATCCCAATAAGTAAAGAAATTTATACACTCAATATCATTAAGAAAAACATCATTACTCGCGAGTCCTCTCAAAAACTTACTGTTTATTTTCATTTCTGATATTCCTTTAAAAGGGTATTTAGGTATAAATTGCGCCATCAAAGTTCCTTTATGAGGGGAACCTATAGATATTAATCTTCTTGTTCTTTTATATCCATTAAATTTTTGAAGCCAGTGCCTACCAATTATTCCTCCCATAGAAAATCCCAAAATATCTATTTCTTTCTCAAAACCGTATTTCTCTAAAATTAATTCGTTTAATTTATTAGTCAAATCAAGAATTGAAGTCATTCCATATGAATGCTCAAGAGTTGGGGCAAAATATTCAATACCAATATTATCAAGTTGTAGGGTAATAGAAGAAAAAATACTTGAAGTATTCCAAAGACCATGAATCAATATGATAGGATTTCTTTTTTTCAATACTTTAATTATTTTCAAGAATTCTTACTACTGACACCTTTCCATCGAAACCTGTTATTGGAGGATTGCATTTTGTCAAAATAATTTTAATTTTAGAAAGCTTAAATTCCTGATCAATGATTTCTAGAATTTCTTTGGAATATTTTTCAATTGTATAACAATATATTTTCTTTGATTGATCTTTTAAAATTTGAACTAATTTTGAATAATCAACTGTTTTTTTAATATCATCATTTACTGTACATTTTTCAAAATCAGTCCACAAAAAAATATCTAAAATAAATAGTTGTCCTAATTCCCTTTCTTCATCGAGCACGCCAACCCTAGACCAAAGTTTAATATTTTCAATTTTTAAAAAAGTTTCCATCTTTAAGAGTTTTAAAGATCTTTATGTGTGTAGATAGCCTTTCCTGATGAAAAATCATCAACTATATTCCCATCACCTTTTAGGAAATATTTATAAGTTACCAAACCTTCTAGACCTACAGGTCCCCTTGGTGGAAGAGTTTGAGTAGATATACCAACTTCAGCGCCAAATCCATATCTAAACCCATCTGCGAACCTAGTAGAGCAATTATGAAAAACACCTGCACTATCAATTACATTCATAAATTTATTGGCAGTATTTGGATTTTCAGTAATTATTCCATCTGTATGTTTTGAACTATATTTTTGAATATGTGTGATTGCCTCCTCAAGATCATCAACAATTTTAATCGATAGAATTAAATCCAAATATTCAGTTCCCCAATCTTCTAGGCTAGCCTCATACTTTAACCCTAATTCAACTGATCTCTTATCTCCGATTAATTTAACATCATTAGAATTAAAAAGTGGGATGGCCTTTTCTAAAAAAGCTGGGGCGATATCTTTATGGACTAATAAAGTTTCGATAGCATTACATGCTGCCGGATATTGTATTTTGCTGTCCAAAGCAACTGATAAAGCCATCTCTATGTTTGCCTCAATATCTATGAACAAGTGACAAATTCCATCAGCATGTCCTAGCACAGGGATTTTCGTATTCTCCTGAATAAATTTAACTAATTCATTACTTCCTCTTGGAATTATTAAATTAATATATTTCTCAAGATTTAACATCGCCATGCTATCTTTTCTGCTTGTTAGTAAACATATTGCATTTTTATCAAGACCTGATTCATTCAAACCTTCTTGTAATGCTTTCACTATTGAAGTATTTGTTAAATTGGCTTCACTACCTCCCTTTAACATTACTCCATTTCCCGATCTTATTGCTAAAGAACTAATCTGCATTACTGCATCTGGCCTTGATTCAAAAATAACTCCTAAGACTCCAATTGGCACAGTTTTTCTTTCTAAGATCAATCCGTTTGCAAGCTCTCTTTTTATTTGAACTTGATTAACAGGATCAGCCAAATCGCCAACTTTTCTTACCCCTTCAATTCCTGAATTTAGTTTTGATTTTGATAACTTTAATCTAGAAAGTAAAGCCCCAGAAATACCCTTTTTTTCTGCATTTAAATAATCCTCATTATTAGCTTCTAATATTTCTTTAGAATTTTTTTCTAGATAATCAGCCATAAAATTTAAGGCTTTAATTCGATTTTTATTTTCAGTCTGACTTATTTTTATTGATGCCAAACGAACTTTCTCAGCTTTTTCTAAAAGATCATTACCTGGTTGGGGAACTTCAAAGATATTAGCCATAATATTTTTTAGTTAATCTAATAATAATTCAAATTAACGATTCTTTAAAGTAAATTTCTTTCTGAATTAATATCTAAAAAATAATTGAACTTGACTTTTCCAATCTCCATTCAAATCATAAGAACCTAATAATTCTAAGTTTGGATTTGCCTGAAAAGTTAAAATTCCTAAAGGTGAAATATCATCTCTACCTGGAACCGTTTGAAAGGCAAAATTTATTGTATCAGTAATATCAAGACCTATTTCGGCTACCCAAGCTTGAGAAGAAAATTCCTCATTAGAAGATGATTGACCATCATTTTCTATATCAAGATTTTCATTAGAAAAAATATTATTTAATGAATCATTATTTTCTATTAACGCTGGATATAGAGATAACTGGAATCTTTCACTAAATGCATCTGCATTATTAAGTTGAGAAATAAATGCTCTATTTATTAAATTTGCAGAATTCCCTCCAATTAAACCAATTATTTGTGATCTGTTATAACTTGGAGTACTTCTTAATTGAATTCTTTTATTTTCATCAGCAAAAGATAATTGATCTAAAAATCCTTCATAAGATGCTTCTATTTTGATAAGCCTTGAATTGCCAATACCAAATGAACCATTACCACTTGAAGTAGCATCAACAGCAACATCACCTGAGATATTTAAATCCTGATTGTTTTCATTTATAGGAATTATAGAATCTGGGACTTTACTGACTAGAGAAAAATTTATAAATGGAACTACACCACTTCTCGATGCAAATAAAATATAATTATCTTTATTTTTATCAAGTTTAAAAGGAGTAGTATATAGATTTGCTCTACCTTTCCTAAGATAGATGAGTCCCCTAGCATTTAAATCTTTTCCAACCACGCCATTTAAAGTAAGGTCTAATTTGGTATCTAAATAAGCTTGAACTATCTCTGAATATTGAAGTTTAAAATCTGGTCCAAGTTTTAATTTTAGATTATTAAAACTTAAATTATCCAAATAATTTGGTAAATTTTCACCTAAGAGAACAGAATTCAAAATTGTTTCATTTGAAATTATTTCAATATTATTTTCTTTATTCCAATAGAGTTCTGGCCAATCTTTTTCATCCTCTTTTAGGATAAGATTTTTTCCTTTTTTATCATTTTGATTGGTACTATTTAAATTAATAAATCCATTATTAAAAGATAGAAAACCTCCCAAAATAGGACTTTCAAATGATCCTCTTAAATCTAAATCTGAATCTATTAAAAAATTAAAATTATCTTTCTTTAAATTAAATCTTTTCGTTATCAAATTAATTTCTGCCTTCTCGGAATCATTCTTGCTATAAAAAGGCAACGAACCTTTTATAAAAAGGTCTCCATAATCTTCAGACTGTGCTTGAAGATTATTGATCTCTAAAGAATCAAAATCAAAAATCATTAAGCTGTTTATACCTTTTAGACTATTGTTAAAAAAATCAATTTCCGAATCTTTTATTACGACAAATCCATTTAATGTAGGTTTATTTTGGGTTCCTTTTAGAATCATTCTAAGATTCACATCTCCCTCTTTAAAGGTAAAGTAGTCAGCAGCAAAAATATCTAATAACTCAATAAACTTTCCATTCCCAATCAATCTTAGATCTAAGTTATCTGATTTATTTATAGGTATTGAGCCTTTAAAACTTATTGGAATTTTAGAGTCATTTACAAGCAAAGAGAAGTCAATATCAAATACAGAGTTATCAAATTCAATAATACCTTTTTCAAATAATAATTTGTTGTTTTTAATTGATGAGTTATTAGAAGAAATTTGACTTAAGAAAGATTTATCATCAAGGTTATAAAATAAATCCATATCAAGACCTCCAAGAAAATCTCTTGGTTGATTTAAAAAAATATTTGAAGCGCTTAATGGTATTTTTTTTATTTTTAAAGAACCATTACCTTTTAATAATCCCCCTTCAAGATCAATAGAAAATTCCTCTTTTTTATTTTTATTATCCTCTCTAAATACATCAAGATAGCCATTTAATTTTGCATCCAATTTATAGTTGCTTGGCCTATCTCCCTCAATAGTTACTTTTGCATTATATCTACTACTGAATTTATTAAAGTATTTTTGCAAGTTAAGATTGTCGTCTTGCTGATTACTATTTTCAATAAAATTTTTTATAAAGTCGATTTTCTCCTTAAATGATTTATTATTGTTATTTATTTCCAAATTATCCAAAATATTCGATTTACTTATGGGAATAACTTTTTTATTATCAAAGTTAAAAATATCGACCGCGGTAAGGATAGTCCAACTAGTGCTTACATTCGTGAATTCTGAATTAATAAAATTATTTTTATTTGAATCATATTCGACTTCAATCACTCCTCCATCAATTGGATACAATGAAGAATCTATATAAAAATAATTATTATTGAAACTGAAATTAAATAATGAATTAGCTAGATTAATATTTCTATATTTACCTAAACTCCAAGCAAGTCTTCCATCAAGAGATGACTGGTCTAAAGAAATTGATCCCTCACCATTAATAATTCCATCGATTCTATCGAATTGATTTTTGTTTAAAGATAATTCAAGTTCATCAAGAGGAAAATTATCTGCTCGCCAGTTATAACTATCATCATCTTTGACTATACCTAAAGTCCCTTTATTTGAGTTAAAAACTCTTATAAAATTTGCATTATCTAGTTTAAGATCAGAATCAAACTTAATTGAAAGAAATGAAGGGATTGGAGAATATCTATTTTTCATATTAAGCAGAAATTCATTGTTTTCATTTTTGATATCTCCCTCCCATGTTTCTCTAATGCGGATACCTTTAAAGTGCGGATAATCAACATTAAAGTTTATAGAAATATCAGGATCAGTAATTTTTCCTTTTAATTCTCCTTTCGCAGTAATGAAACCCCTTATATCATTTTTTCTGAAAATATTTAAATTAGATAATTGAGTTCTATTTATATTGAAACTAGTATCTAAATCACCAAAATTAATTCCTCTTCTATCAAACCAATAGGGCATATTACCCGATAATTTGATATCTGGATTCAGGCTATTAATGTATCCAATACTTCCTATTAAATCAATATTATTCGAACTATTATTTAATGGTACATTGAGATTAAAATTCGAAGTCAAAGTTCCATAGTTTAATTTTTCTGTATTGCCAATTAAATTATTATCTTTACAAAAAAACCTAGTTGAATCTGAATTTATATTCTCTGCAAAATCTTCTGGTTTTATTTTTAAATTAGAAAAAGAAAATCTTCCTTCACAAAATGTACGCTTTGATGATTTATTAAATTTAAAGTTAGATTTAAAAGTACCCTTTTTAAAGCTAATTTTTCTATTACCAATAATATATTCAGAATTCTCAAGATCTAAACCCTCAGAAAATAAAACCAGTTTTAAAAAGTCTTGATTTAACTTTGTATTAAATTTAAGTTTTAAAAAACCCTTTTCATCAAAATTTGATTTTACATTTGCAATGATTTGTCTATTTCTTGACTTGTAAATAACATTACCTTTTACTTTTGTTTTTAATCCCGCTTTATTAATCTTCAGATCTGAATATTTATTTAAGATAAAGTTCAATTCATACTTTGATTGTGATTTTTTTGTGATTCGATCATTTTTATAAGATTCGTCCCTTTTAAAAAAATCTCTATCTATATTTATAGCTGCTGTCTTAGGACTTATTTTTAAAATCCATTTTTGTTTTAAAAAAGATTTAAAAGGCATAATGCCCACATATACATTCTTGGCTGTAATTTCAGAATCTATATTTTTTTTATCGTTAATTTTTGAATTACCTAAAGAAATACCTAAAAATCTAATCCCGACATAATCACCTAAATCAACATTTTTGTCTAAAAGATACTCAATACTTTTTTCGAGTGCTAATTTCCTAGAACTATAAGTTTCTTTTAAAAAATTATTTAATAAAAAAGTGCCTAAAAAACCTAAAGGTAAAAGCATCCCTACCAAAAGAATCTTAGTATTTAAATTTAGAGATCTAATTTTTTTCAAGTTAGAGCCCAAAAATAGAGTAGGCTTACAAAATATAAGAAATTAATCAGGTCAAAGCCACTAAATGTCTTTTTTTGAACTATTAGAGAACACACCCAAATTTTTTGGATTCTTTGGAATATTTCTTTTCATTTGCACAATAGCAGCTTTTATATTTAATTTTGGTTTTAAATTTAGAATAATTGGAGCAACTATCTTTTCATTGTTGCTTTCTTTGAGTAGTTGGGCATTTATACAAAGTTACTCCGAAAACGTTGAAATAGAAGGTGCAAAATATGTTCCAATTGTTTATGACAATGGGTTCGATTTGATTATTGCTAAAGCAGATGATGAATTTCCAGAAGAATCTATCGAACCAACTTTAGAACAATTATCGGAAAACTTAAGGAAAGGTAGCAGATCTGGTGCGAATGTAAAAATCAAGATAAGAAAACTTGAAAAAATTTCAGATGGTATAAGTAAACCAGTGGTTATAGGAGAAGTTAATAAAAATGTCAAAATGAATTAGTTTTTTAAAAATGGAAAGTAAAACTTTTTTAGATTTTTTGCCAACTAATTTTAGACATGAGAAATCTTTTTTTATTCAAAATAATCTAACTGACTTTGAAAAATTAAGTAATCTTTCGGACTTAGATATAAATCAGATTCAAAGAAAATCCTCACTATGTACATTGAATAATCTAAAGAAAATTAGAGCTATAGCTATTTTTAAAAAAGAAATTGGAATTTCTCCGCCGCAAGCATATCTTCTTTTACATTGCGGAATATCTTCTATAAAATCATTATCACTATCTACTCCTTACGAATTAGAACGCAAAATTGGTAGATTAGAAAGAAGTCTTAGAGTAAAAACTGAGACAGATATAACATTTATTCTCTTAAAAGAATGGATCAAAAAAGCTAGTCAAAACGACAAATCTATTGGAAATCTTGGATAAAAAAATTTTTTAATGTAGAATTTAGAAAAAGTTAGTGATAATGAAACCTTTGTTATTTTTTTTATTTTTGTTTTTCAACTCTTTATGCCCTGTTTTAAGTCAATCTAACTTATTGGAAACTGTAAAAAAGAATCCAAACGAAGCTAGGAATTTATGTAATAAGTTTAAAGATTTTAATTCTAAAGGTATTTCAGCTAGTTCAGATAAAGTTATAGAATATGTATCAAACAAAAAAAAGTTAACTCCCGTTAACGCAGAAATATTTTCTATTTACGTCATTGGGCTGCACTGCCCAGACATTATCTAAAGCCTAAATGTCTGGTTTAAAATGGTTTGACAAGTCTCTAGTCCTTAGAGATGGAGTAAGACTTATATCAAGGATTTGGTTACCTAATAGTAATGGGCCATGGCCTGCATTATTGATGAGACAACCATATGGAAGGGAAATAGCCTCAACTATTACCTATTCTCATCCAGAATGGTGGGCTTCCAAAGGGTATATGGTAATAATTCAAGATGTTAGAGGTATGGGTTCGTCTGAAGGGGTTTTTAATGGTTTTTCTCAAGAAGCTAGCGATACTTCAGAAACACATGAATGGGTAAGGTCTCTAAAAGAATGTAATGGAAAACTTGGCTTATATGGTTTTTCATATCAAGGATTTACTCAACTAACTGGTGAATTAAATTCAAAGCCGCCCGATTGCTTATCTCCAGCAATGACTGGAATGAATATTAAGGATCATTGGTGCTCAGATGGAGGAGCATATTGGTGGCATAACAATATTGTTTGGGGACTTCAAATCGCAGCACTGAAAATGAAAAGAGAAAAAAAATTGCTTGAGTGGGAAAAGATAAGATTAGCCTTAGAAAATAAAAGTTATTTAAGGGAAGGAATTGATATTTTAAAAAAATATGATCCAAATAGCTTTGTTTTGGAATGGCTTAAAAATTTAAATATTGCTCGCCCATTTCAAGAATTTAAACCAATTTCAACTTGGATTAAACAACCTATGTTAATTATTGGAGGACTATGGGATCCACATTTAAAAGGTGCCTTTGATCTTTATAAGATATCTAAAGAAGCTGGTGGGAACCCTGAGATTATTATTGGGAATGCGACACATCTAAACTGGTGGAAGGGATCACAAGAATCTTTATTAAAATTTTTTGATAAACATTTAAAATCAGATGAAAAATTTAATTCTAAGAATTATAAAGACGAAAAAAAAATATGGAATATTTCATTAAATAAGTGGGAAGAATTAGATAATAAATTTCACCCTGAATTTATTTTTGGACTTAAAAGCGATGGCATAGCAAATGTAGAGGTTGAAGATGGAAGTCTGACCATAAATTCAAAAGGATCAGGATGGTTCACAATTGTTAATGACCCATGGAGACCTACTCCATCTGACGGTGGTCATTTAGGTCCTAATCCAGGAAAGTTTAATAGAAGTTTTATTGATAAACGCCTTGATGTAGGTGTTTTTCAAACCAATTCTTTTGAAAAAGATCAATATTTGAGAGGAGTTCCCACATTAGAAATCCAAGTAAAAAGTGATCAGCCTAATTTTGATATCTGCCTTGCTTTATCTCTAGTTGAAGAAGGGAATGAAAAGGTGAATCAATTTTCAACCGGGTTCTTAAGGGTTAAAAACTCCAAAATAAGTGAAGAATGCATTTATCAAATAACAATGCAGCCAACAAATATTTGTTTGATTAAAGATAGCAAACTTCGTTTATCTATATCTTCATCAGCTTATCCCGCGATTGGAGTTAATCCTGGATTTGGGGAGGAAAATGTTGGAGCGCCTTCAGCAAATCATAGAGTTATTACTCTAAGTTTTAGCCTTAATAAAACATTTATGAAAATGAACCCTTTTTTTTATAAATAATTATTTTTTTGGTTAATCATTTGATATTATTAATCCTTAATATCTACCAGTCATGATCGAGACAATTCAAGCAGACTGGATTAAATCAGAAGCCATCAACCTAGAAAATTGTTGCAATGATAATCCATTAAAAATATTAGGTCCTCATTTTTATCAAGAACAATGGGTAATAAGGGTATGGATGCCTGAAGCCGACGAAGTCAAAATAAATTTTAAAAACAATACCTATAAGGCGGAAAGCATAAACCATAAATGGCTTTTTGAAGCTATCCTGCCTGAAAATCCAAATTATAATTACGAAATAAATATTTCAAGAGGAGGGATCACACATACACAACATGACCCTTGGTCATATACAGAAGAGTGGATGGGAGAAGTTGATAGACATCTTTTTGCAGAAGGTAACCATCATCATATTTGGGAAAAAATGGGAGCACATCTCATTGAAGAAAAAAACCAAAAAGGAGTCATGTTTTGCATTTGGGCTCCAAATGCAAAATCAATCTCAATAATTGGAGATATAAATTCTTGGGATGGAAGACATCATCCAATGCAAAAAAGATTAGGAGGAATTTGGGAACTATTCATGCCAACAATGCAAGAGGGCGACACATATAAATACGAAATAAGAACTCAACAAGGTCATATTTATGAGAAAGCTGATCCATATGGTTTCCTTCATGAAATCAGGCCTCAAAATGGTTCAATAGTTTCAAAATTGAAAAACTTTAATTGGAATGATAGTTCATGGATTTCAAATAGAGATTCTTCTAGTCAAATAAACAAGCCAATTTCAGTTTATGAAATGCATTTAGGAAGTTGGCTCCATGAATCAATAGATAATAAATACCTGGAGGACAATGGTAAACCAAGAGACCCAGTGCCTGCAGCCGATTTAAAACCTGGAACAAGATTATTAACTTATCCAGAATTAACCAATAAACTCATCTCTTACGTAAAAGAGAGAGGATTCACTCATATTGAACTAATGCCAATATCTGAACATCCTTTCGATGGTTCATGGGGATATCAAGTTACAGGCTGGTATGCACCAACAAGTAGATTTGGCACCCCAAATGAATTTAGAGAGTTTGTAAATAAATGTCATGAAGAGGGCATAGGCGTCATTCTTGATTGGGTACCTGGTCATTTTCCAAAAGATAAGCATGGTTTAGCATTTTTTGATGGTTGCCATCTTTATGAACATGGAGATTCACGAATAGGTGAACACAAAGAATGGGGAACACTGATATTTAATTACAGCAGAAACGAAGTAAGGAATTTCTTAGTAGCGAATCTCGTTTATTGGTTTGAAGAGTTTCATATTGATGGCATAAGAGTAGATGCTGTAGCTTCAATGCTTTACAGAGATTACCTACGTCCGGATGGAGAATGGATACCCAATGAAAATGGTGGAAATGAAAATATAGAAGCCGTTAAATTTCTTCAACAGGCTAATCATGTTCTCTTCCAACACTTCCCAGGTGCACTTTCTATCGCTGAAGAATCAACAACTTGGCCAATGGTAACCAAACCAACTGACATGGGAGGGTTAGGGTTTAACTTGAAATGGAATATGGGATGGATGCACGATATGCTTGATTATTTTGAAATAGATCCTTGGTTTAGGCAATTCCATCAGAATAGTGTCACTTTCTCAATTACATATAACTATACAGAGAACTTTATGCTTGCACTTAGTCATGATGAAGTTGTCCATGGGAAAAGTCATCTTTTGCATAAAATGCCAGGAGATGACTGGAAGAAATATGCAAATACTCGAGCATTACTTACTTATATGTGGACTCACCCAGGCAAAAAAACGATATTTATGGGGATGGAATTTGGGCAAAGACAAGAATGGAATGTTTGGGATGATCTGCAATGGGAGTTACTAGAATTTGAGCCTCATAAAGGTATCAGAAACTTGATTGATGACCTAAACGTTCTTTATAAAAATGAACCTGCATTATGGAAAAATGACTTTGATCCTTATGGATTTCAATGGATTGATTGTAATGACAAATCTAATTCAGTTATAAGTTTCATGAGAAGAGAAAACGATACCAATGAGTGGCTTGTTGTAGTTGCCAACTTTACACCTAATACTCATGGGTCATACAAAGTAGGTGTTCCTTTGGAAGGATTCTATAAAGAAATATTTAATTCAGATGGGTCTAGATACGGGGGCAGTAACAAAGGAAATATGGGTGGTAATGAAACTATAAATTACAATATTCATGATTATCAAAATGCTCTAGAACTTGTGTTGCCCCCATTAAGCGTAAGTATCTTCAAACATCAATCAAAAAAATAAGAAGGCTCATTTAACTTAGTGCTTCATATAAATGTTCATATAACGCTTTTGCTCTGCTTTACATTGTAAGATTTTTAAGTTGGATTTTAATTTTTTTTTAAAAATATCGAATTGAAAAATGGGTCAAGATTTACCACTACTACTTTCTGCCGCCTTAGGTAAAAAAGTAAATAGGCCTCCAGTATGGATGATGAGGCAAGCAGGAAGATATATGAAAATCTATAGAGATTTAAGGGAGCGTTACCCAAGCTTTAGAGAGAGGTCTGAAAATCCAGAACTATCATATGAGATTTCAATGCAACCTTTTCATGCTTTCAAACCTGATGGAGTGATCCTTTTTTCAGATATTCTCACTCCTCTTCCAGGGATGGGCATAAATTTTGAAATAATTGAAAGTAAAGGTCCAATAATTGAGGACCCAATAAGAACTCTTAACCAAATAGAAAATTTAAAAGAATTAAATCCAAGTGAGAGTTTAAGTTTTGTTGGGCAAGTTCTTTCTTCACTAAAAAAAGATGTGAATAATGAGGCAACAGTTTTAGGTTTTGTTGGCGCACCTTGGACTCTTGCCGCATATGTAGTTGAAGGTAAAAGCAGTAAAAATTATTCTTTAATAAAATCAATGGCTTTTAAAGAACCAGATTTACTTCATAAACTTCTTGATCATTTTGCAAAATGCATTGGTGAATATCTTAAATATCAAATAAAATCTGGAGCGCAAGTAGTACAAATTTTTGATTCATGGGCTGGTCAACTAAGCCCACAAGATTACGATATCTTTGCTGGGCCGTATCAAAAAAAGGTTGTTGACATTGTAAAAGCGGAATACCCAGAAACACCAGTAATTCTTTACATATCAGGAAGTGCTGGTGTCATAGAAAGAATGGCAAAAACTGGAGTCGATATAATCTCATTAGATTGGACAGTAGATATTGAAGAGGCTTGTAAGAGAATCCCTAGCGGGATAGGAATTCAAGGTAATGTTGACCCAGGCATTTTATTCGGGAACAAAGAATCAATAAAAGAAAGGATAGATAATACTTTCAATAAAATTAAAGACAGAAAATATATTCTTAATTTGGGTCATGGGATTTTACCTGGGACTCCAGAAGAAAATGCTCAAACATTTTTTGAACATGGAAAAAAACTCACTTACTAGTCAAAGTCTTGGCATATAAAAACTTATTAATCACAGGTGCGAATGGATGTGTTGGCCAATATTTAGTTGATTGGTTTTTAAAAAACACAAAATTCAGGCTTTATCTAATGGTAAGAGACAAAAGTAAGTTGCCAATTTCTGTTCAAGAAAATAAAAAAGTCAAGTTAATGGTGTGTGATATCAGGGAATCATGTAAGTATAAAAAGGAAATTAGTCAAATTAATTACCTAATACACACTGCTACAGCTTGGGGAGATCCAAGAAGAGCCTATGAAGTAAACATTAAAGCTTTTGAAGAGTTACTTGAAATGCTTGATATTGAAAAGTTAGAAAAGATTATTTATTTTTCAACAGCTAGCATTCTTGATACCCAAACAGAATTAATGAGGGAATCATTGATTTATGGAACAGAGTATATTCAAACAAAATACGAATGTTTCCAGAGACTCAGAGAAAGCTCATTTGCTGAAAAAACTTTCGCTGTTTTCCCTACCTTGGTTTTTGGAGGAAATCTTGGGAAAAAAAGTAAATATCCCGTAAGTTATTTAACTAGTGGATTGAAAGAAATCGGGAAATGGCTTTGGTTAGCAAGATTTTTAAAACTCGATTCTAAATTTCACTTTATACACGCAAATGATATCGCCCAGATTTGCGGGTTTCTAATTAAAAATCATAAAGAAGAGCAATACAAAGGCTTTAGAAAATTTGTCCTAGGTCAGAAATTTATTTCAATTGATCATGCCATAATTACACTTTTAAAAAGAAACAATATGAGGAGATATTTTGCGATACCCCTTACAAAAAAAATTCTAAAAATATTATTAAGAATTCTTCCCATCCAAACCACCCCTTGGGATAGCTTCAGTATCAAGAAATATGACTTTAATCATGTCCCCATCACTAATCCTGAGACTTTCAAACTTAAAAGTTATGCCAAATCACTAAATGATATTTTAAGGTTATCAAAGTTACCAAGCTGTAATAACAATTAAAATTCTCACAGTTAGGCTCCCAAAGCCTTGTAATATATATAAATAAGTAAATTTTAATTATGTTACGTTCAATCTTTGCAGGGTTATTCGCAATAGTTTTAACTCTTGGTTTAGGAATTTCATCAGTTTCAGCTAAGACTGTTGAAGTAAAACTTGGAACGGATGCTGGAATGCTTGCATTTGAACCAAGTACGGTAACCATTAGTGCTGGTGATACAGTTAAATTCGTCAATAATAAATTAGCTCCTCACAACGCAGTTTTTGATGGACATGAGGAATTGAGTCATGCAGATCTAGCTTTTGCTCCAGGAGAATCTTGGGAAGAAACATTTGATACTGCAGGAACTTATGATTACTATTGCGAGCCTCACAGAGGAGCTGGAATGGTAGGCAAAGTCATTGTTGAATAAATCTTCTAAGTAGTTAAATACTTTTTTTACCTAATATTTATTACAGTCATATCTAAATTTGATTGATGAAAATAGTTCCAAGCGAATTTTCTAATTCTGCTTGGAACTGTTTTATTTGTGCCAAAGAAATTGCTTATAAAAATCACCAACAAGACTTAGACTCAGATAATTTATTATTAGCTCTCATAAAAAAAGACAACTTTACAAAAAAGATCTTAAAAAATAATAATGTAAATATCAAAGAGTTTGAGAAAGAAATAATATCTTCATTAAATTCAAAAGCAAAAATGAAAACCACACAAGATAATTTATATATCGGTGAGACTCTTCACAAAATATTTTTGAAAGCAAATCATATTAAAAATACTTTAAATGATGTAGTGATATCAACAGAACACTTAGTTTACGGTTTCACTTATGATGATAAATATGGATTTCAAATTTTAAATCAAAAAGGTATTCCAGAATTTCTTGAAACTATAAAGAAAATGAAGTCAGATCCAGCAGTAAAAAAAGAATTTGATACTTCTAATGAGTCTTTGGGAAAATATGGTATTGATCTAACTCAATATGCACGAGATGGAATTTTAGACCCAGTTATTGGGAGGGATGAAGAGATTAGAAGAACAATTCAAATATTGAGTAGAAGAACAAAAAACAATCCTGTTCTTATTGGAGAACCTGGAGTTGGGAAAACGGCCATTGTTGAAGGGTTAGCTCAAAGAATTATTAATGGCGATGTACCTTCTGCTCTACAAGATAGGCTACTAATTTCATTAGATATGGGTTCACTTATAGCTGGAGCAAAATATCGTGGAGAATTTGAAGAAAGAATAAAAAATGTCCTGAAGAAAGTTAAGGAATCAGACGGTAAGATCATTCTTTTTATTGATGAAATTCATACAGTTGTTGGAGCTGGTGCTAGTGGAGGTTCTTTAGATGCAAGCAACCTATTAAAACCAATGCTTGCGAGAGGAGAACTAAGATGTATTGGTGCTACTACTATTATTGAACACAAACAAAATATAGAAAAAGATCCTGCTTTAGAACGAAGATTTCAGAAAATAAAAATTGATGCTCCTTCAATAGATGATACTGTATCAATATTAAGAGGATTAAGAGAAAGATATGAAGTTCATCATAGTGTAAGAATTTCTGATAATGCTTTGGTTGCAGCCGCCACCCTTAGCGAAAGATACATTAACGATAGATTTCTTCCAGACAAAGCAATAGATCTAATCGATGAAGCAGCCTCAAGATTGAATATGATCATAACTTCCAAACCTGAAGAAATTGATGAGATTGATCGAAAAGTTTTGCAGTTTGAAATGGAAAAATTATCTTTAAAAAGAGAAACAGATGATTTTTCTTTAGAAAGATTAAAAAAAATCAATAATGAACTTATATCCCTTAAAGATAAACAGGCAGAATTAGGCTCTAAATGGAAAAAAGAAAAAGATGAAATTGATGAGATTAGCACCATAAAAGAAGAGATTGAATCTGTTCAATTGAAAATAGATCAAGCCAAAAGGAGTTTTGACCTCAACAAAGCAGCAGAATTAGAATTTGGAACTTTAAATTCTTTACAAAAAAAATTAAAAGAAAAAAGTGAGTATCTAGTTAATTCTCACAAAAATGGAGAGACAAGTCTTTTAAGGCAGGAGGTTACTTTTGATGATATTGCAGAAGTTGTCTCAAAGTGGACCTCTATTCCAGTTCAAAACTTGAACCAGTCAGAAAAAGATAAACTTTTGAGCCTCGAGTCAATCCTTAAAGAAAAAATTATTGGTCAAGATAGTGCAATTAGGGCTGTTGCAGATTCCATTAAGAGATCAAGGACTGGTCTAAATGATCCAAGCAAGCCTCTAGCCAGTTTCCTATTTTTAGGTCCAACTGGTGTTGGAAAAACAGAGCTTAGTAAAGTAACTGCCAAAATTATATTCGATTCAAATTCTTCAATTACAAGACTGGATATGTCCGAATATATGGAAAAGCATTCAGTAAGTAAAATTATAGGTGCGCCTCCTGGATATTTAGGTTTCGAATCAGGCGGTCAATTAACTGAAGCAGTGCGGAAAAATCCTTATTCGGTAATACTTCTGGATGAAATAGAAAAAGCTCATAATGACATTTTAGATATTCTTTTACAGGTTCTTGATGATGGAATTATTACTGATGGTCAAGGTCGTACGATCAATTTCAAAAATTCAATCATTGTTCTCACAAGTAATTTAGGAAGTCAATCAATAAATGATTTATCAGTTAGAAAAGAAGATACAAATGAAATAAAAAAAGTTGTAGATAATGAACTTAAAAATTTTTTCAAGCCTGAGTTTTTAAATCGACTTGATGAAATAGTTATTTTTAATAATTTAGAATTAAATGACATAAAGGAAATTGCCAAAATCCAACTTAAAAATTTAGAAAAAAGACTTAACAAAAAAAACTTAAAATTCAAAATTGCGGATGAGGCAATTAACCAACTTGTCGAAAATAGTTTCGATCATGCCTATGGTGCAAGGCCTTTAAAAAGAATTATTCAAAAAAAAATTGAGACAAAAATTTCAAATAATATATTGAATAATCATTACCTTAATAAAGACGAAATTAATGTTTATCTAGTTAATGGAGAGATAATTGTTGATTAAAGATCTAAATTAAATAATTCTTTATGACTTGAAATTTAACAACTTTAATTTAAGATTTGAACCAATCAGGAAATTCCTCATAATTTGCTTTGTTAGATTTATTTTCTTTTGATTCTGTTTTCCAACAACATGTTCTGCCCTTATCCTTATCCTGCAAGTATTCATTAGCCCATCTCCAAATTAATTCAGAAGTGAACTCCATTCCCACATTATCCATAATTCTCAAATCTAAAGCATCTAAGTCATGTAATTTTTCCCAGTAATTCAACAAAGGGTCATCTTTATTTACTAAAAAAGTATGGTCGAATTGCTCCTTTAATCTATTTTCTAGGGGCTTTAGACTTGAAAAATCCACGACAAAACCATTTAGGTCTAATTTTTTGGCAGTGAACCAAAAGGTGAATGATCTTGAATATCCATGCACAAATCTGCAGTGTCCTTCATGACGCCATTGCCTATGTGAACAGGGAAAATCCTCGTAACTTTTGCTGCATGAAAATTTCAAAGAATGAATATACATCAATTAACTGTTAGGATAATTTTTAATAAAACACAATTAGTAGGATTTAACATAACAAAAATAATGGCTTATTCAACTAATTTTTCGATAGAAGATCTACGCTTTGATAATTATGGATTAATCCCTGCAATAGCACAAGATTGGCTTGACGGATCAATTCTTATGCTTGCATGGATGAACAAAGAATCGTTGACAATGACACTTGAGACCAAAAACGTTCATTACTGGAGTAGATCAAGATCCGAAATTTGGAGAAAAGGAGCTACAAGCGGAAGTACCCAAATACTGAAGGAGATAAGATTCGACTGCGATAATGATGCACTAATCCTTTTGATTGAACAAAATGGTTCAGGAGCATGTCACACTGGGGAAAAAAGTTGTTTTTTCAATGAAATACAAATAAATCAAAGTGATAAAAAAGAGAAGAAAACAACTCCCTTCTCAAACATTTGTTCTGAATTATTCAATACAATTAACGATAGATCAATCAATCAATCAGAAAAAAGTTACACAAATCATTTATTAACAAAAGGCAGTAATACTATTTTGAAAAAAATAGGAGAAGAATCTGCAGAATTTATCATGGCTTGCAAAGATAATGATAAAAATTCGATCTCAAATGAAGCTGCTGACTTAATTTATCATCTGCAAGTAGCCCTTTTGCATAAAGGCGTTGAGTGGAGAGATGTACTTGCTGTTCTAGAATCAAGAAGAAAAAATTAAATAATTAAAACTTAAAATTTATAATTTTTTAAAATGAAAAATTAAAAAAAAATGTAAATAACTAATTAATAATTATTAATTAATTATTAATTAATTATTACATGTATGGCTTATTACTGAATTGACTATAAGTTGAATATATCAACAATGAGGTAAATCGTGAGTTCATTAAGCGATTTTCTTGGAGAAATAGGTCGTCATCAACTTTTGACTCCCGAAAGAGAACTCACAATGGGCAGAAAAGTCCAAGAGATGGTTGTGCTTATTAACAGATGTCAAGAGGCAGGAGGTAAAGGGCCTGCTTGTGAATATTCAGAAGCTGAAAGAAAAAAAATCAAAATTGGTGAAAAAGCTAAAAACGAGATGATAACAGCCAACCTAAGACTAGTTGTCAATCTTGCCAAGAGATACCAAGGAAAAGGATTAGAATTACTGGACTTAATTCAGGAGGGGACATTAGGTCTTACAAGGGCAGTAGAAAAATATGATCCGTCTAGAGGACATAGATTTTCTACCTATGCTTATTGGTGGATTAGGCAAGGTTTAAATAGAGCTTTGTCAACTCAAAGTAGAACGATAAGGATTCCCGTCAACATTAATGAAAAACTTACAAAACTAAGATCTGCGAAATCAAAGCTTATGCAACTTAAAGGTATTCCACCTAGTAGTAATGAGTTAGCTGAAGAAATGAAAATAACCAAAGAGGAAATTGACGAACTCCTCTCTTGCGAATTGAGAAGCATCACTGTTAGTCTCCAAGGTACTGTTAAATCAAAATCAGACCCTTCCGAGTTAGTTGATATTCTTCCAAGCGATCAAACCCCACCAATGGAATTAGCCGAGTTAGCTGAAAGGACAGCCTCGGCTTGGAAGTTATTAGATAAAGCAAATTTAACTGAGAAAGAAAGAAAGATTGTAAGCCTAAGATTTGGGTTGGACGGCTCAAATGAATGGAGAACTTTAGCTGAAGTTGCAAGACATATGAGTTGTAGCAGGGAATATTGCCGACAAGTTGTGCAACGAGCATTAAGGAAACTTAGAAAAGCAGGAATACAGAATGGATTAGTTGATAGTATTATCTAAAAATTCTGTTAAAAATATTTAAATTTCATTTATAAGGATGAAAGAAAATTACAAAAACCAAGAAAATATATATGATGCTGAAGTTTTAGAGAGTTCAACATTTGATGAAAATATCATTATCAAAATTCTTATTAAAGCAGGAAGAACAATTGCAAAGCCTGCCTTAGAGGTTTTAGAGATGGCTTTAGATCCGTATACTCCAACACAAGTAAGAGTTTCATTAATGGCTGCGCTAGCCTACTTAATTATGCCATTTGATCTTTTCCCTGACTTTATGCCTGTAGTTGGTTTTAGTGATGATTTTGTAGCCCTCACAGCAGTACTCAGTATATGGAGCAAATACATGACTCCTTCAATAAGAGCAAGAGCAGAGAATAAGCTTAATAAGTTATTCCCTTTTTATTGAATGAGTAAATTATCAATACAGGAAGAAAAAGAACTCGTCTCTTTTATTAAAGATTGGTTAAAATCGCATGGATTTACCCAAAAAGACTTAGCAAATGAATTAGATATTAAATCGAGCAGAACCTCCGAGATTGTTCTAAAAATTAAAGAATTATATAAAAAAGGCGGCATGTTCAATATTGCAAAAAATCTTATAAAGATTGAGCAAAAATGGTTAAACAATATCAAGAACGATTATAGAGAAACAAAACAAACACCACCATATAATCAATTAGATATCGACTCATTAGTAAAACAGATAAAACAAGATACTAGTAAATAAATATTGTTTAAATACTATATATATTTTTAGTTAAAAATCATATAAACTCTTAAAACTAACCTTTAAATAAATATCGTTTTAGCTCCTAAATACCATAAATAATTAAATTATTAAAGCAAAAAAATATGTATTTTCTTTTAAATTAATTCTTTATCAATTAATAATTAATAATTACTAAATTTTTTTCGTAAATCATATTTAAAATGCCTGAATCCATGGATAAATATCATAATTAATCCATATACCTTTTTCCCAATATATATCCTCCTCAATAAGATCTTTCAACTCGTTTACATCATTAGCATTAAAAATTCCAAACAAATATTTGGTACATTTTGTTGGCCCTAATGTAACTAGAATATCTCGATCTTTTAAGTTTTTAAGTCTATTAAGATGTTGTTCACGAAATGGTTCCCTTTTAAAAATTGCATCTTCACAGTACCTTCCAAAAACTACAAACTTTTCCATTTTTAAATATAAATAATAGAATAAATACATACTAAATAATTGCATATAATACACGCAAATTGCTATGTTATTTAATACAACTTTCTTTTAATTAATTATGCTAACTGGTAGCGATCTCCTTGCAAAAGTTAAAGAACTTGGTGATGTTAGCAAATCTGAGCTTGTTCGCGCCTGTGGATATGTTTCCACTAAGAAAAACGGAGGTGAACGCTTAAACTTTACCGCATTTTATGAAGCACTTTTAGAAGCAAAAGGGGTTAATCTTGGTGATTCTGGAGTAGCGGGTATTGGGAAAGGTGGAAGAAAACTTAGTTATATTGCTACAGTTCAAGGCAATGGAAATCTCCTGATAGGGAAAGCATATACAGCACTTCTTGATTTAAAAGCAGGTGATGAATTCGAAATTAAGCTCGGAAGAAAACAAATTAGATTATTACCTACAAAATAATCTCAAATACAACAAAACAAATTGGATATATGATTTTTAATTAATTTTATATAATTAATTCTTTTAATTAATAAATTATCTTTGTATTTATTTTTTTTTATCGGCAGCTAAACGCATTTCTTTACAAAATTCACCAACATGATCTACAACATCTTTCTCACTTGAACTAGAGATTCGTTTTACAAATGCACTTCCAATAATTACTCCATCTGCTCCCCACTCACGAACTTTATTAACATGTTCTGAAGTAGATATTCCAAAACCAACAGCAATTGGATTGCTATTTACATCTTTTAACTTAGAAATAAGATTTTCAACTCTATTTTCCATTTTGCTTCTCTCACCAGTGACACCAGTAACACTTACTAAATAAGTAAAGCCTTTTGTATGATTTGATATTTGTTTCATTCTTTCAAAAGGAGTTGTTGGAGCTACCAATAAAATTAAGTCCATAGAATGGTTACTAACTATTTTAGAAAATTTATAAGCTTCTTCTAAAGGGAGATCAGGAACTATTAGTCCGGAAACTCCAGCATTAGATGCCATCTCACAAAACTTTTCAAAACCAAAACATAGTAATGGATTTAAGTAAGAAAAAAGAATGATGGGAATCTTTAATTTACCTTTTAAAGACTCTAAAAGTTTTATTACTTTTCTTAGGCTAGTTCCTGACTTTAAGGCGCGAGAGGCCGCCACTTGAATAACAGGTCCGTCTGCAAGGGGGTCACTATAAGGGACACCTAATTCAATAAGGTCAGCGCCATTTTCTTGTAACTTTAATAAGATCTCAGAGGTTATTTCAATATTTGGATCTCCAGCCATTATGAAAGGCATCAAAGCCAATTTCTTCTTATTTTTTAACTCACAAAACATCTCATCTACCTTAGATAAAGATTCATTTTTAGTAATTTGCATTTTGTTATTTTTCATAATTTTTTGATATTTTTCTATAAAAATTTATGTTTTTTTCTCTAAATCTTCCATTAATTTTTGCTGCTCTTCCTTTGACAATGAGTTGAATTTGGTTTCTAGTTTATCATTAACAACTTTTTCATACTCCTTTCTATAACGCTTCCTTTGTTCCATAAAAGTCATTTTTCCATTTACAACTCTATAAACATAAGATGTTACCCAAGTAATAACAATCAAAATCAAGATGCAACTTGAGAGAGTAGTGGCTGTAAAATTGTCGATACCAATTTGCGGTGCAAATTCATAACTAATTAATCCTATTAATGAAATAAATAAACCTATTTGTATAACTTTACCTTTAGTCAATTATTTACCCTTTTCCGCTTCCTTTTAGTCTGAGATTTAAAAATGGAGAAAATAAAATTAAACCTGGAAAGAAAAGAAATACAAGGCCATAAATTCCTAATCTTTCAAATTTGCCCATAATATTCCATCTATTATTCATCCAGTAAAATAGTAATAATGGAATAACCAATAAATATGTAGAAATAATTCCAACATAAGCAATTAAAGTAGCGAATGAATTATTGAAAAAACTTTCCATTTTGATTTATGGTTGCTTAGTTAAAACATAACAACTATTGGAAGTTATCGTCAGAACTAAAAATAAATAATTAAATAATGGGAGTGGGGGGACTTGAACCCCCACGAGCTAAATCGCTCGACGGATTTTAAGTCCGGCGCGTCTACCAATTCCGCCACACTCCCAAAGGAATTTGCGCTTTCTAATCGTAGCTGAAAGTAACCCATTTAACCAAGAAAAATTGGAATATTTACACTTTTAATTGTCAGATTAAATCTAATTTTTTTAATTCACTATTCCTTCTACTTGCCATTGTAAAGTTTCACCTGCATGAAATGGTTTTATTTGTCCGACAATATTTTTTTCTTCAACAACATCAATATATTCTTTAATTTTGTTAGGTCTAGAGACTAATTTTAATTTTTCTTTATTTGGTGGAACATTATAAAAATTAGGGCCATTCAAACTTGCAAACTTTTCAAAATTATCTAGAGCATTCTCCTCTTCGAAAACTGTTAAGTAGCTTTCTATTGCTACTGGCGAATTAAAAATGCCTGCACATCCACAAAACGCCTTCCACTTCCTAAGGTGTGGAGCAGAGTCAGTCCCCAAGAAAAAACATTTTTCCCCACTTGTTGCCGCTCTCCTTAAAGCGAGTCTATTATTTTCCCTCTTAGCAACTGGTAAGCAGTAAAAATCACTGTTTAAGCCTCCAAAAAACATTGCATTTCTATTTATATGCAAATGATGCGGAGTAATAGTAGCCCCAATATTATTTTCTTGCACAAAATCCACTGCGTAAGAGGTGGTTATATGTTCTAGAACGATTTTTAATTTTGGAAATCTTTTGGTTATTTGAGAAAGTTCTTTATCTATAAAAACTTCTTCTCTATCGAATATATCTACTTCAGAATCAGTCACTTCCCCATGAATTAAAAGAGGCATTCCAGAATCTTGCATTAATTCAAAGATCTTATATAGATTTTCTATTTTCCTAACTCCATGACTGGAATTTGTTGTGGCATTAGCAGGATATAATTTTGCTGCAAAAAAAACATTATTTTTAAAACCATTAATTAGTTCCCCTTCATCAGTGTCATCTGTTAGATAAATTGTCATTAATGGTTCAAACTTAGAACTTTCTGGTAGCGCTTCAAAAATAGATTTCCTGTAAGAAATAGCGCTATTGATTGATGTTATGGGACTTTTAGTATTTGGCATAACAATGGCTCTTCCAAAATATTCCGAAGTAAACTGAATGATATTTTTTAATACAAGACCTTCTCTTAAATGTAAATGCCAATCATCAGGTTTTATTATGTTTAAAGTCTTCAAAATTTTTTCTATTTAATCAATTTTAACAGCAAATTAAAATTGACAATAAATTGTAGATATTCGAGGATAGTTATTAACCAATAATGAAAATTTTTATTATCTAAATTTAATCCTAAATATGAGTGATTTTTTATTTCCAATAATAGAAATATTTTTAGGCGTAGTTCTACTTTTTACTGGAGGAGAGTTCTTTATTCAAGGAGCCATATTTTTATCATTAATCTTAGGAATACCTCAAATAGTAATTGGTTTGACAGTTGTTTCTCTTGGAACAAGCTCTCCTGAGTTGTTGGTAAGTTTAAGTTCAATTTTAAAAGGCAGTGATTCGCTTGCGGCAAGCAATGTAATTGGAAGCAATATTTTTAATGTTCTCGTTGTTTTGGGCATAAGCTCATTGATAACACCTCTTAAAGTAAAAAGCAGAATAGTCAGAAGAGATGTGCCTCTTTTAATGGCAATTTCTTGTGCAGTTTGGGCTATGTCATCAACAGGCTTATTAACATTGCAAGCAGGGATATTTCTAATATTTTGTTTAATCTTAAATACAATATGGGAAATCAATACGATCAATGAGAAAGGAGAGGAGACAAAAGATGCTGAACCAGAGATAGAAGAATTAAAAGATAACCATAAAGGGAAAATGAATATTTTACTAAAGTTAATATTGGGGATATTTCTTTTAAGCTTTGGTTCAAATATTTTAGTAAATGGTTCTCAAACGCTCGCTACTCTTTTGGGCGTAAATGAAATTGTTATTGGTTTAACTATCGTCGCAACTGGGACATCTTTACCAGAATTAGTAACTTCAATAATTGCTGCATTTAAAGGCAAAACAGATCTTGCGATTGGGAATGTAATAGGAAGTAATTTACTCAATCAACTTTTAATCCTTGGAAGTTGCAGTATTTTTTCAGGATTTAAAGGTTTAGTAATTGAACATAGTTTAATAAAAGTTGACTTACCTTTTATGGTTTTAACTACATTTGCATGCTTACCAATTTTTTGGAGCAAAGGGAAAATCACAAGAATTGAAGGATTTATTTTGCTTAATCTTTATATTTTCTACATTCTCGATAAGATACTTTTCCTGAATGAATTTAACTTCCTTTCTGAATTAAGGATAGGTTTATTTATTTACTTTGCCTTACTTATAGTATTTCTGATTGTTCAAGAAAAATTAAAATTTTCTAAATCATAATTTTATCCATACATAGTCACAAATTCTTCTGAGATAGTTGGATGCAAAGCCATTGTAATATCAAAGTCTTTTTTTGTTATCCCTGCATTTAATGAAATTGATACCATTTGAATAATCTCAGACGATGTTTCTCCAAACATATGACATCCTAGGACTTTGTCAGTTAGCTTATGAACTACAATCTTCAACATACATTTTGATTTATTCTTTTTAAAGGTATTAGACATAGGGGTAAATTTGCATTTGAAAATTTTTATATTTTTTTCAGAGTAAATCTCTTTAGCTCTTTTCTCGCTTAAGCCAACTGTTGAAATTTCTGGAATAGTAAAAACTGCCTTAGGGATATATTCATAATTCACTTTTCTTTTTTGATCATTAAAAAAATTATCCGAAAAAACTCTCCCTTGTTCTATTGCTACTGGAGTTAAGTTTGGTTTATTTATTATATCGCCAACTGCAAAAATATTTGCGTTGCTTGTTTGATTAAGTTCATCGACATATAAATATTGGCCATCCATCTTTAGATTTAAAAAATCTAAATTTAGAGGCAAAAGATTTGGTTCTCTTCCTGTAGCAATAAGAATATTATTAGTTAGGAGTCTGTCTCCCGAGTCTAGGGTAGATTCCAGATTTCCATTTACTTTCTTGATAGACTTTAATTGAGTATTGGTTATTATATTGATATCAGTAAAAGTAGGTGATTCTTCTAGGCATGAAGAAAGATCCTCATCAAAACCATTAAGTAAATGTTGACCTCGAATTAATTGAGTTACTTCAGTACCTAAATTTCTGAAAATAGAAGCAAATTCACAAGCAATATATCCACCTCCTACTATTAATATTGATTTGGGAAACTTTTCTAATTCAAAAATATCATCACTAGTCCATGCCAAATCTACCCCAGGAATATTTAATTTCTTTGGTTTACCTCCAACTGAAATAAGAATTTTTTTTGAATTTATTTTGTTTTTAATTTTCTTTGTGTTTGAACAAATAATTTCTAATTCATTTTGAGTAATAAATCTTCCTAAGCCTTCAAAAATAGTTATATTCATCTTTTTTAAAGAATTTCTATGTAAATTACTTAATCTAGAAACCTCCTCCCTAACATTCTTCAACAAAATATTTGATTCAAAATTAATACCTTCATTTTTTAATCCATATCCTTCAGAAGAATCAATATTTTTTTTACTTTTAGCTGCATAAACCATTAATTTCTTAGGCACACATCCCCTTATCACACAAGTTCCTCCTATTTTATTTGCTTCTATGATTGCGACTTTTGCTCCATAACTAGCCGCACGTTTAGCCGCCGCGAGTCCTCCAGATCCAGCGCCAACAACAACTAAATCAAATTCAAATTCCAAGACTTTTTTTAATCAATTATTATAACGTTAGTTTATAGCTTTAATTCAAATAATGAATGGGATTTTGACATGGGATGATTTAAATAAATTTGAAATTGAAGATCTTGATAGAGTCCATGGTGTAAATAATTCCTACGCAAATTTAAGATTATTTGGACATAGCGAAAATGATGTATTAGTTACTCTCTATAGAGATAGGCATTCTTGGTGTCCTTACTGTCAGAAGATATGGTTATGGCTTGAATTTAAGAAAATTCCATACAGAGTCAAGAAAATAAATATGTTTTGCTACGGCCAAAAAGAAAGTTGGTTCCTTGAAAAAGTCAGATCCGGGAAATTACCTGCAATTGAATTTAAAGGAAAAGTTATAACTGAAAGCGACGATATCATAGCTTTTTTAGAAAATGAATTTGGAGCACTTGGATCTTTTATAACATCTAGTCACCTTATCAAAATTCGAGAGTTAGAAAGAGAAATTTTCAGATCCTGGTGTAATTGGCTCTGCCGAGAAAGCTTTAATTTTATAGATAACTCTTTTAGAAAAAAAAGATTTAAAGAATCCATTTCCAAACTCGATGAAATCTTAAGTAGCTCAAAATCAGGGTTTGTTGATCCATCAGTTTCTAACACGGGTGATATAGAGCCTGGTGTTGGAGATATAATTTTTATTCCCTATATGGAGAGAATGAATGCATCACTTATATATTATAAAGGGTTTAATTTAAGATCTAATTATCGTCATGTAGATAACTGGCTTACCCTTTTTGAGGGGACAAGTGCTTATAGAGGCACTCAAGGAGATTTTCATACTCATTCTCATGATTTACCCCCACAAATGGGAGGATGCTATAAAGAAAGCAATGAACAACAGATTACTTTCTCTAAGCTAATAGATACCGGGGAAGGTTTAGGTAATTATGAATTAAACCAAAATTATGAGTCAAAATATTATGCAACAATTGCTCTTAAAAGAGTGATAAAGCATAAAGACAATTTACTAAAGGTAAACCCATACAATAAAGAATCCTTTGACGAATCATTGAGATCAGCTTTGAGCCATATGATCACAGGTGAAGTATTAATCCCTAAAAAACTTTCAGGAATCTCTCTAAGATACTTAAAAAACAGAATCTCAGTTCCAAGAGATATGCCAATTATTTCAGCAAGGTTATTAAGGCAATCATTAAATAAAATTGAATCGCTTAGTAATATCAATGAAATAGATAAGATACCTTTTAGGCATAGATATGATCAAGATCCAATAAATTTCACTTCTAGTTATAAGTAAAACTATAAATTTTTTCTTGAATCTATTTGAAGTAAATCTCTTATTTTTTGAACCTGACTTGCAATATTTGGATCAATAGATAACTTTTTTTCAACTTGTTCAATAGCATACATAACTGTTGTATGGTCCTTACCACCAAATTCATCTCCAATTCTTGGTAGGCTTAGATCCGTACCATGTCTCATAAGATACATACCTATTTGTCTAGCTTGACTTACTGGTTTTCTCCTACTTGAACTGATCAATTCATCAGTAGAAACTTTAAAGAAATCTGACACTTTATTAATAACTTGTTTTGGAGTAACAACTACACCAACACTATTAGGATCAAGCATTGGAGCAATTGATTGAACTGTCATTGGCAAGCCTGTTATTGATGCAAATGCAACAGCTCTAGTAAATGCTCCTTCCAATTCTCGAATATTCGAAGTGAATCTTCCTGCTATAAATTGAATTAAATCTCTTGGAAGACTCATCCTCTCTTGTTCTGCCTTTTTTTGAAGGATGGCTGTCCTAGTCTCAAGATCAGGTGGTTGAATATCTGCGGTCATACCCATTGAGAACCTAGAAATTAATCTCTCTTGAATTCCCGACAATTGATTTGGTGGTCTGTCACTTGCAATAACTATTTGACTTCCTGATTCGTGAAGTGCGTTAAAAGTATGAAAGAATTCTTCCTGTGTATACTCTTTGCCTTCTAAGAACTGTATATCATCAATTAAAATCAAATCTACATTTCTATATTTATCTCGAATAGCTGTCATTCCATCTCTTCGAATACCACTAATAACATCATTTGTAAAAGTCTCTGTAGATACATATTTAACTTTTGCTTCTGGATCTATTTCTACTCGATAATGCCCTATTGCTTGCATTAAATGAGTCTTACCAAGGCCTACTCCTCCACAAATAAATAATGGATTGAATTCTCTCCCAGGAGATTCGGCAACGGCTAAAGCTGCGGCATGAGCCAACCTACTATTTGGACCTACAACAAATCTTTTAAAGACGTAGCGTAAATTTAAACCATTAGGATTTTTGAATTGATTTTTTGAAGAATTATTTTGGTTATTACTAGAAAAAGATCTTGATTTATGATGAACATTCTTTTCGTTAGCTTTATCTTCATTTGTTAGATCGCTGCTGGTATTCGTTTCAGATTTAAAAACAACTTTTACATCATGACCGCAGATTTCCTTCGCAGCTTTTTCAATAGTTTCACAATAATTCTTTCTCAACCAATCACTAGAAAATGTATTTGGGGCGATTAGAGTTAATAAGCCATTTTCAAAACAATTAAACTTAGCAGGCCTTATCCATGTCTCAAATGAAGGCTTACTTAAAGTTTTTTGGAGTGATTGTTGAACTTCCGCCCAAATAGGATTAGTTGCTTGCAAAGTTTTATTCTCTAGATTATTAATCTAGTTGGAATTTAATAATTGGCCATTATCAAATCACAAGATCACGACAAATTTAAAATTATTTAACAAAGTATCGACTAAATTTATAAAAATAAATTTTATATTTTTTAATAGGCATATAATTATTTTAAATTTAACTAAATTATTGGATAAAGCATTACTTATAATCATGGCGAAATGGCATGGTTTTGGAAGATGCAAAACAAGATTATCAAAAGATATAGGTAAAAGTAATTCAGCGAAAATACAAAGTGTAATGACAAAACACACTATTTCAGTTGCAAAATTTCTTCAAGAAAATAAACTGCTTGATATTTCTATTGCCATAACTGGTTTGGGAGTAGGAAATTGTAGAAAATGGTCTAGAGAATTAGGCATCAAAAAATTTAATTTGCAGGGGAAAGGCTGCTTGGGAGAAAAAATGAAACGGCAAATAATTATCAACAAAAAATTTTGTGCAAGGCATAAAATCAAAAATATTATTTTTATTGGTACTGACCTTCCAGATTTATGCCATCAAGATTTATTGAATACTCTAAAAGAGCTTCAACATAATGATCTTATTTTAGGACCATCTAACGATGGAGGATATTGGCTTATCGGTTTATCAGAAAAAATAATGTTATCACATACATATTTACCTTTTATCAACATAAAGTGGGGAACAGAAAATGTTCTTCAAAATACAATTGATAATTTTGCTTCTAAAAAATTAAAATACAAGTTTCTAGATAAAAAAATAGATATAGATACAATTATTGATATTGAAAATAGAAAATAATCGACTTGTCAAAAATTTCAATTATCATTCCAACAATTAATGAAGCTAGTAATTTGCCATTATTGCTTTCAGACTTGTCAAGTATTCAGAAAGAGGGCGAAATCATAATTGTTGATTCTGGAAGTGAAGATAAAACTATCGACATAGCAAATATTTATGGAGCGAAAGTATTTATATCCAAAGAAAGGAATCGAGGTTTACAATTAGATATTGGAGCTAAAAATTCAAAAGGAGAGTGGCTCATATTTTTACATGCAGACACAAGATTAACTCATGATTGGTTTAAAAAAATAAACTCATTTTTAGAGGGAAACAAGAATATTATTTACTATTTTGAATTCAAAATTAATCACAAAAAGATAATTTATAGATTTCTCGAAATGCTCGTGAATATTAGAAGTAAATTTTTTAAAAAACCGTATGGTGATCAAGGTTTAATAATTCATAGAACAACCTATTTTAAGAATAATGGATTTAGAAATATACCTTTGATGGAAGATGTAGATTTTTTAATGAGATTAAACAAAAAAAAAGATTTAAAACAATTAAATTTTCCTATTTTTATAAGTTCAAGGAAATGGGAAAGAACTAATATTTTTCTCCAAGCTATTAAGAACTGGCACTTTAGAAGAAGATGGTTAAAAGGCGAATCGTTAAAATCTATATATTCTGACTACTACAAAAAATGATTAATTTGCATACCAAAAAGCACATTTCGACCCTCTAGGTTCTAAAATCCAACCTTGTCTTTTGTAAAATGAAACCACTTCAGCATCAGCAAAAAGGGTTACTTTAGAAATGCCAATATTTTTCAATTCTTTTAGGACATACCTCATTATCTCTTTCCCCAATCCAAGTCCTTGATAGACAGGGTTAATAGCCACATCCCAAACTGTTGCTTCTAGAATTCCATCGCCAGTGCATCTTGCAAATCCAACTAGTCTGGGAAATTTATCATCATGACGCCATAACCCAACCACCAAAATACTGTAATCTAAAGCTCTTTTTACTCTCCTTATAGGCCTTCTGCTCCAACCAACAGTTTGCAAAAGTTGATCTAGTTCTATTAGATCTAAATCTTTATTTTTACTACATACAAAGATTTCTTCTTTAGTTGTATGAGTGAACTCATAAGAATTCAAACCATAGAGATCTATCAGCTCATCCTTTGATATACTGTTTGATTTTTTTATTAACGATCCTTGGTTTCTAAAAATCATTAAAAATTCACGAATCCCTTTTGTTGAAGCTCAGAGAGCTGAAAATATAAACCCTTTTTAAGTCTTAATTCACTATGCGTTCCCTCCTCAACTAATGATCCCCCTTTTAAGACTAAAATTTTATCAGAACTTTCAATAGTTGCTAATCTATGAGCTATTACTAATGCTGTTCTTTTTGACAGAATTCTTTCAAGATCTTTTTGCAAAGTAGCTTCTGTTGAGGGATCCATAAACGCTGTTGCTTCGTCCATTATTAAAACAACAGGATTTCTAATAGCTACTCGAGCTACGGAAAGAAGTTGTCTCTCTCCCGAAGAGAGATTTCCTCCTCTCTCTCTTAGTGAGGTGTTCAAACCTTCTGGTAATTTTTTTAACAAATTATCTAACCCTAATTCGTAACAAAGATTTTCTAATTCAAGATTGTCTAGATTCGAATTAAGTTTTAAATTATCTGCGACATTTCCACTAAAGATAAAGGTATCTTGCAAAACTACTCCCAACATATTTCTAAGAGTTGCAATAGGAATATCTTTGATATCAATATCATCGATTAAAATTTGACCCGATTGAGGTTCATACAATCTACACAATAGTCTTATTATGGTTGTCTTACCTGAACCAGTTGGACCTACAAAAGCCACATGCTCTCCTGGATTAATCTTGAAAGATAAATTTTTTATAATGTGTTCTCCTTCGTTGTAGAAAAAATTAACATTTTTGAACTCAATTTTGCCCTTAAATTTTTTATTTACATTTTTAGCATTTTCTAAAAAATGTTTTGCGGAAGTAGAATCTTTAATCTGTATTTCTTCATCCAATAATTCGTTTATTCTTTCTACAGCTGTTAAACCTCCTTGTATTTGAGTAAATCTTTCTGCAAGCTGCCTTAAAGGTTCAAAAAGTCTTTGAGAATATAAAATAAAAGTTGTTAATGTTCCTAAACCAATATTTCCAGAAGTAACAAGATATCCTCCAACTGCCAAAACCAAGGAAACTGCAGCAAGAGAAATCCATTCTATAAACGCTGAAATACTACTGTCATAAAATATTGTTCCATTAACTGCTTTCTTATAAGCAACTCCAGTTTTGGAAAATTTTTTGCTATTAAAAGCCTCTCTTCTGAACATCTGAACGACTTCTAAACCTTGAAGATTCTCTTGAAAATCAGAGTTTAGTTGAGACAATTCTTCCCTTACTTGATAATTGGCTCTTCTGTAACGTTTTTGAAGCCAGATAATAAAATATGAAACTGGGATTTGAGTCAAAAGTAATAAAATGGCAAGCCCCCGATCAATTGACAGCATTGTCAAAGAAATTACTATCAGACTAACGAAATCAGCAATGACTCCTACTGCCCCACTCCCAAAAACCTCGGCTAAAGCATCAACATCATTTGTTAATCTTGTTAATAATTTCCCCACAGGCATTTTATCGTGATACCTAAGAGATAAAGATATTGAATGATCAAAAAGTTCTCTTCTTATTCTTGCTGTCAAACGTTGTCCCACTGCTTGGATATTGTAAGTTTGGTATCCCTGCAGAACTAATCTGAATAAAACAGTTATAAATAAAGATACGATAATGGCATTTATCGACTGCCCAAAGAAAGTTTTACTTAGCCAAACATCTGTAGTTTCATTCTTTAGAATAGTAATTGCTTGACCAACTAATAATGGTTGAATAGCTCCAGAGAAAGAAACAGGTAACAAAACTATCAAGATTAGATAGATTGTTTTTTTATCTTTTGTTAAAAATTTACCTAACTTTTTAATCCTTCTAAAATCTTTAAAAAACATTTAGCTAATCTTCTATAAAGCATTAGTTGATTCTATTGATAAAATTGTATCTCTGAGATGATTATCATCTAACCTCATAGATAAAGGATTTCCAATTAGTCTTGCAGTCGAGTAATAAAGATCATCTATTTTAATCAAACCATTCTCTTTGAGAGTCTTTCCGGTTGCCACCAAATCAACTATTGCCTCTGCCATACCCGTAATAGGACCAAGCTCGACTGATCCCGTCAAATGTACTATATCTACAGGAATATTTAATTCTTCAAAATAAGATCTTGCTGTTTTTGTAAATTTACTTGCTACTTTACAATTCGCTGGGAGATCGGTTGGTTTTAAATAATTGCTATTTTTCTTAACCGCCAACGACATATGACAACCCCCAAATCCTAAATCTAATAATTTTGCGACTTTTAATTCAGATTCTCGTAAAACGTCATACCCAACAATACCCAAATCAGCCTGCCCATAACTTACATAAACAGGCACATCCCCATTTCTTACTAATAGAGCTTTTGCCCTTTTGCAATTTGATTCAAAGGTTAATGATCTATTATTTTCTTCCAACGCATTAGAGAAATCTAACCCAGCTTTTTTAAAAGTTGAAATTGAATCTTTTAACAGAGCTCCTTTTGGTAAAGCTATAGTAATCATAGATCAATTTCTTCCAAGGATTCTTCATTCTAATTTAACAATGGAATTTAATAAAGCTCGAAATATAACTGGACTTAGAGTTTTAAGTGATAACGTCATATGGTTGTTGGTAAAAGATAAATCCGTTGTAGTTATAGATCCATCAGTACACGAACCAGTTGTTAGATATATAAATGAAAACAATTTTCACTTAGAAGCTATTTTGCAAACTCATCATCATTCAGACCATATTGGAGGGACGAAGTCTCTTATTGAAAAATGGCCAAATGTAAAGGTGATTGCTTCCTCCAAAGAAAAAAAGCGAATCCCTTTTCAAAATGTATCTGTTGAAGATGGAGAAACTTTAAACATTTTAGGGGAAGAAGTAAAAATAATTGAAGTATTAGGTCATACAAACTCACATATTGCCTTCTTTTTGAATGGGGAAGATCCTGTTCTTTTTATTGGTGACACATTATTTTCTGGAGGCTGTGGAAGAATTTTTGAGGGAACTTATCAACAAATGTATTCTTCACTAGAAAGAATCAAATCTTTACCAAAAAATACTCTGATATATTGTGCACATGAATATACAAAGGAAAATATATTGTGGGCATTGAATCTCAAGCCAAAAGATCAAGATATAAAAAATAAACTTTCGGAAGTTGAAAAAAAACTTTCACTTAATGAATTGACAATTCCATTTTTACTTGATGAAGAGATGAAAATAAACCTTTTCTTAAGAGCAAAAAATTTAGAAGAATTTACTTTTTTAAGAGCAAATAAAGATTTATGGGTTTAAATAGATAGGTATCTTCCTAAACAAATGTCCCCCAAACAAGTAATTAAAACATCAAATGCTCCTGATCCAGTAGGACCTTATAATCAAGCAATAAAAGCTGGAGATTTTATCTATTGTTCTGGTCAAATTGCTATAGACCCAGCTGTAAATGAAATAACTTGTTTAGGTGATATAGAGAAGGAAACTATTCAAGTTTTAAAAAATCTTGCAGAAGTTCTTAAAGCTGGTGGAGCCAAAATAGAGGATGTAATAAAAACAACTATTTACTTAACGGACTTAAGTAATTTTCAAATTGTCAATAAAATATATAGTGATTTTTTTAATATAGAGAATCCTCCCGCAAGGGCCTGTGTGGAAGTTTCATCTCTACCAAAAGGAGTTTTAGTTGAAATAGATTGCGTCGCATTTCTAGATTAATTTCTAATTATTGAGAAATTTGAAATATGAACCAATTGTGCACCATAGTTGTATAGATTATTAGTTGATAATTCATCTTTGATCTATGTCAGCAGCAAAGCTTAATATAGATGAACTAGAAGCAGGTTATCCTTTATTTTGCAAAGCTCTTAGACTATTAATCTTAAAAGGAAACTCAGTTAAAGATATAGAAAAGACAGTATGTTGGGGTCATCTTGAGACTTTAAATAGATGTCTACCTGGTAGATATAAAGCCCCAACATATTTAATGGCTTTAATCAAAAGAGATATTGCAAAGCCTAATAATTATTAAAAAGGACTAATACTCTAAATAAAATTTATCAATATCCATTGAAAAGTCTTTTTCCTTTTCTGATATTTCTTTATTATCTAAAAATATTGAAAGACTTACAAAATTCTTACCGAAGCTGATATTTGGATAGACATCCCTTTCTTTGCATAATTTCTCAATTTCCCCAATGAATTTACTAATTTTTGAGTATTGATCAAATTCAAATCTTTTTTCAATCCTCAAAGGTGATTCCCTTTCATTCCACATTACATTCTTTATTCAAGACTAGTTACACTATACATTCAACAAAGTTTATAAATAAATTTTTGAAGTTAAAATTTTTAGTCACTCTCCCAATAATCAATAATACCTCCAATTGTTAAATCCGTTTGAACTTCTGGGTTAGGGCATGCAAACCTCGCAGCAGAGCCACTGGCAGTAAAAACCCAGTTACCTTCTCTAGCACCAACAGGATCAACAGCAACTAATTTCTTGCCCTTATTATTTTCCAAAATTCTTAAATTCATATATCCTAAGCCAGCGACTCTTTGAGTACATACCATTCTTCCTAATACCTTCATAATTTCCATAATTTATATCCTCCTTTTTTATGACTTGTCAGAATCCCAATGATCAATTATTCCAACAATCGTTAAATCGCTTGGATAAGATTTACTTCCAGCTGCTTCCCTAGCAGCAGAACTTCCAACACAAATAACCCAATCTCCTGGCTTACAGCCAACAGCATCAACTGCAACTTTTTTAGAAGAACCATCTAATACAACCTGCAGATGTTTATGTTCAAAACCAGGAATCCTATTGGTAGAAACAAGTGGTTTTACAACCTTGCAAATCAACATAATTAGTGAGCCTCCTCTGTTTTTTTATCTAAAGACATTCCAATAATTTTGGCGGAATGAATGTTGTCCCTATCTCTAATAGTAGAGCAAGTGTGTAACAAACCTTGATCAACTAAATTTTTATATCTAATTGATATCGCATTATTAACTCTTTCACAATCTTTTATTGCCCTCTCTTTTGCACCAGGCACTTTTCCAGAGTAATCAAATCTTATTACTACTGGAATAGGTAGATCTTGAGAAACATTTAATCCAGAAAAAATCTTCACTCCTACATCTAAATCTGGAGCCCCTTCTTCGACTGTATCTAAATGAGCAAAATAAGTTAAATTTCTGAGATGTACTTCTTTAAAACCTATACCTACTCCAATAAACCTCTCTGCATGTCCAATATCTTCATAGGAACCATTATGAAAACTCTTAACATAATCAATTTGAGAAATATTATTGACAATTAATTTATACATAAATTTTTCAAGTCCACTGAGTTTATCTTTTGAAGATTGTTTAGAAATTATTTGACAAATTTCTCTCTCTGCATCCTCTTGTGAAAAGTTTATTGTTGAATTATAAATTTCCAAAGTAGAAATAGTTTTTTCTAAATCAATCCCTCCATCCCTTGTTGACAAATGTATTTTTAATGAATCAGTGTCTGTATCAAGTCCAATTAACATTAAATCCACAGAAGCACCACAGCAAAAGCTATTCTCTACAGCCTCTTTGAAAGCATATAGTTTACTTCTACCTTCTTCTGCCGCTAACTCCTCATTACTCCCATGAGCTGCACATCCCTGATGCAAAGGATCTACAGAACTAAAATGATAAGTTACAACTTTTAAATACCTGGTATCTTTATGCGCTTCATTAGGAATATTCTCTCTATATCTTTTATGTTCAGTTTTTACCCATCGATTAACGGTATTTTCAATATCAAATAGTGCTCCAGCATGGGATCTTCTTCTTACTGAACTAAAAGGTATTCTCATTACATAAGCAATTGAATGAGCTAATCTTCCATCTGAACAAGGAGTTATATCAAGTAAATGTATTCCGCAATCTAAGAGAAATTTTTCAAAGTCTTCCGCATCCCTACTTCCAGCGGCACCGTCAAGTGGATCATTGTTAAAAAAATTGTCGCTAAGTTTCTCATGCTGTTTGAAAGCACACCATGCATATAAAGCCCTCATATCAAGAGGTTTAACCCAGGATTTATCTAATACATGTAGGGGTAAATCTATTCCCAAATTTTTTCTTGATATTTTCTGAGCCTTATTTATAAAATCTTCGTGATGTTGAATTCGAGCAATTTCCTTGAGAGTTGGAACAATTTCGTCAAAATCACCTTTTATTTTACTTTCATACCTAAATAGATTTTCATTTTGGATATTGTTAGTTAATTTATGAGAATTTCCAGAATTTGGGGAATTATTTGATTCTTTAGTTTGTATATGGATATTTTCAGTAAAAGTTTTCATTGGAGCTGTTGGCCCCAATGTGAAGTTCTTGGCTTTAGCCAGTCCTCTTAAAGGCATTATTTACTTAACCTCTTGCACCACCTGAAAAGGTAACAAGTTGTCCTTCACGAGTATTGCCACTAGATCCAGTTATCAAGAAATCTGGTTTTTCTGTTTCCTCATTTCTTTTAACTTCCATATGGGGCATTGCGCTCATAAATCCTGCTCTTGATGGATTTCGCTTTCTAGAGGAAGCTCCTTCTGTACCTGTTACCTTATCGCCACGATCCCAATCATCTCCAGTTACGTTTCCTACTGATTGTCCTTCACCAGTAATCCTTGATGCAACTCTTTTTTCAGGTGTCTTTGCAACACGGTCTGCCTCTTCAATTTCCATTTTTTGTTTATAAGTAATATTTTTATTAGGTTCAAATCTAAATTTTTCAGTCCCAGTGACCTTATCAACTGCCATATCAAAAGGACCTGTTACCTTTGAACCATTTTCATATTCATTACCTGTAACTCCTTGAGTATTTTTTTCAGAATACTTATCTCTTGATGGTGATTTAACAGAGAATTCATTCCAAGAGTTACCTGCTGACTTTTCTGGATTCGCATAAGCAGTATCATTTGGAGGATTATCACAAGCTTGTGAAAACTGATCTCCGCCAACATAAGGAGTCCCTGTTAGATTTTTACACGCACCTTTCTTAGCACCAGTCATTACTCCGCCAATTCCTGGTTGTTGTCCTGTAAGTCTGGCATTTGAATTATTTCCAGAATTAACTGTTGATCGGGATTTCATATCTTCAGAAATCTCAGTACTACAATTATCATTAATCTGATCCAAGCCTGCGTATGGTGTTCCTGTTAGCACTTTGCATGAACCCGGTTCATCTCCAGTTACTATTTTTGATCTTCCTGTCATAGTCCCGCTGATTAAATTTGACTTTGAAGAAAGACTTAAACCTACTTTTCTAGCTTCTGGTATTGGTTTTGAACCACAAAACTTCTCATATTGTTGAGAACCTATGTACTCATCACCAGTTACATTCTTGCAACTCCCTTGTTCATTGCCTGTCATATGGTCTGATCTTCCTACACCTGTACCAGTTACATTATTCCCATTAAGAGTGTTGTAACTGCCTACTTTTTCAAATGCTTTACCTTTTGGATTTGGCTCTGAGCCAAGATATTGATCTCCAGTTAACTGATGTCCAGAACCTGATTCATCTCCAGTTACCAGAGTTGATCTACCTGGAAGTGATCCAGATACTTTTAATCCATCAGTTGTAGTACTATGTTTAACCTTTGAGGGATTTTTTGGAACATCACCACAATACTTCTGTGATTGATTAGCAGATACATATTCAGTACCGGTAAGGTTTTTACAAGTTCCTGGCTCATCGCCTGTGACCCTCTCAGATCTACCGACTTCATTTCCGGTTACTTTATTACCTGTTGTTGTAGAGGTAACAGTAGATCTAAGTGGTTGTTTATAACTTGGTCTATCTTGACAAAATTGATCAAGTACTTCTGCTCCCATATATTGAGTACCTGTGACAGTTCTGCATGTACTTGCTTCATTACCTGTAGTTTTTACAGATCTATTAGCTTGTGTTCCAGTAACTATTTGACCTGAATCAGTTTCACTTTTACCAACTTTCCAGCTAGCATCAGCAATATTTTGTTTGGCTCCATTTTTATTTGGACCACATGGTCTACATTTACCATTACCTTTTTTGCCTGTGGCACCAGTTTTACTTCTTAGCTCTCTCACTCTCTGAGAAATCTCTCTGCTACTTAAATCTGGGTCTCCCCTTCTAGCTAAAGAAGCTGCACTGGTATTTTGTTTAGTTGCTGATTTACCATGCTTGGATTGAGCTTCTCTTCTCGCTAAAACAATATCTCTACTTGTATTAGTAATAGGCTTTCTTTTCTGATTAATTCTTCTTTTAACGTTTGGTTTTGATGTTTTAATTTCTGTATTATGGGAATTTTGAACTTCTTGATTTTTGCTTGTGGTAGTTTTGACTGTGTTTACAGGACTTTCTTTTTTAACATCAGTTCGAGTTCTATCGGATGAAGTTATAGCTGATTTCCCATGGGTAGACATTGCTTTTCTTCTCTCTATTACTAACTCTTTACTAGATAAATTTGTGGGAGAAGATTTTCTATTTACATGCGTTTTTGGAATATGTTTTGTAGCTGGTTTAGAAAAGTTTTGATTATTAGGAGAAGACTGAGTCCCAGAAATCTGTATATCTTGAGAAGATCGAACTCTATCTTGCGTTGTTGAAGAATAAGCAGCAGCTTTTTTACCGCTATCACTCATCGCCTTTCTTCTTTCTAGTGCAATCTCTCTACTGGTTTTTTTTGACATAATCTTCAAATGTGAAACTCTTTTGAAAAACTTTCTCCAAAAATATTTTTTGGAGAAAGATATTTACTACATAAAGTAGATTTAACGTCCTTGGAAAACTACAAAAGCTGTTCCTTGGCTTTGAGTGTAAGCATCGTATCCGATGATTCTTACATGGTGATCAGGATATGCTCTATGACATGCCTCTAATTCACTTACAACCAAGTTAAGATCTTTTTCCCCAAAGAATGGGAGTTTCCAATAAGACCAATAAGTTTGCATACTTCCACTAGGATGAACATGCTCAATAACAGGACTCCAGCCTTGAGCAATTATGTATGCAATTTGATCGTATATTTCTTCCTGGGTCATCGGTGGTAAGAAACCGAATGTTTCCAGGGTTGCAACTGTTTGATAGTCGCCTACTGTGCTCTGGAAAGGCATAATTAATTTAAATGTGAATGAAATTTACTCGTAATAGAACGAGATTTGTAGAAGTTTGAGGAGAAGAATCTCCTCAATTTTGAAATCTGGTTTAACCTTGAACGTCTAGTTTGTCGACGGTATCAAATTCAAACTTAATTTCCTTCCAAGTTTCAAGAGCGATAGCTAATTCAGGACTGTGTTTAGCAGCTTCCATAAGAATGTCTCTACTCTCTTTTTCGATTTCGCGACCAGCATTACGTGCTTTTACGCAAGCTTCTAAAGCAACTCTGTTGGCTGCAGCTCCAGCAGCTGAACCCCATGGATGACCATGTGTTCCTCCACCAAACTGAAGACAAGAATCATCTCCAAAAATTGCTAGGAGTGCAGGCATATGCCATACGTGAATACCACCTGATGCGACAGCAAATACTCCTGGCATTGAACCCCAATCTTGATCAAAGAAGTTACCTCTTGATCTATCTTCGGGAACAAATGACTCTCTTAAGTTGTCAATGTAACCAAGAGTTGTTTGACGATCACCTTCTAGTTTTCCAACAACAGTTCCAGTATGCAGTTGATCGCCTCCGGAGAGTCTCAAACATTTTGCTAGAACCCTGAAATGGATACCGTGTTTTGGATGTCTATCAATAACAGCATGCATCGCTCTATGAATATGTAGAAGCATGCCATTTTTACGACACCAGTTTGCTAATCCAGTATTTGCAGTGAAACCGCCAGTTATATAATCATGCATGATGATTGGCATATCTAGCTCTTTTGCAAATTCAGCTCTTTCGTAAAGCTCTTCAGGAGTGTTGGCAGTACAGTTTAGGTAGTGACCCTTAACTTCGCCAGTTTCCTGCTGAGCAAGCTTAACTGCTTCTGCAACAAACTCAAACCTTTCTCTCCAACGTTGGAATGGCTGAGAGTTTATATTCTCGTCATCCTTCGTTAAATCGAGACCACCTCTAAGGCACTCATATACAACTCGACCATAGTTTTTACCAGATAATCCTAATTTAGGTTTAATGGTACAACCAAGTAGAGGTCTTCCATATTTGTTTAAACGATCTCTTTCAACTACGATTCCATTTGGTGGACCACCGCAAGTTTTGATGAAAGCGATTGGGAATCTAATATCTTCTAGACGTAGGTGTCTTAGAGCTTTAAATCCAAAAACGTTTCCTACAAGAGATGTTAATACGTTTGTAATAGAACCTTCTTCAAAAAGATCTAAAGGATATGCAATAAAAGCATAAAAAGCTTCAGGGTCTCCAGGAACGTCTTCGATTCGATAACAACGTCCTTTATAAAATTCTAAATCTGTAAGTAACTCGGACCAAACTGTTGACCAAGTACCTGTTGAAGATTCAGCGGCAACAGCTGCTGCAACTTCTTCTCTGGGAACACCTTCTTGACCTGTACATTTGAAACAGGCTAGTAAATCGGTGTCTAGGGGTACATATTCTGGAGTCCAGTAGGTATCTCTGTACTCCTTTACCCCTGCATCATACTTCTTACTCATAAGGATAAATTTAGGTCTGTGTAGGGAAAATAATTATTGTGCAAAATTTAAAAATTTGCTTTATTTATTAGTCCTTTTGACCAAGAAATTCACCGTTACCAAGAGCTGGTTCAACTTCTCTATGAGGACGAGCAATAATGTGAGCTGCAACTAAACCGTCACCAACTCTTTCACAAGCATCAGCACCAGCTCTTACAGCTGCGTTAACTGCTCCTGTTTCTCCTCTAACTAATACTGTGACATAACCGCCACCTACGAATTCACGACCAATAAGGCGAACTTCTGCAGCCTTTGTCATTGCGTCAGCTGCTTCGATTGCAGGTACAAGTCCGCGTGTCTCGATCATGCCGAGAGCGATACCCATTGTTTCTGTAGCCATTGTCTACTAATTACTAAATGTGGAATGTTCAATCCGAAGAATGCTTCATTAAGTACTTATAAGTCAAGCGTTTTCGATAAAATCTCCATTAATGTTTTTTCTATCATTCATAAGTTAAACTTATCACCCTTGGTACTATTGATATGTCAATACTTATGCAAATTAGTTAGTGCATCAAAACATACTGTTGTGTTAAGAAAAAATTTACATTATGTTATTTCCGTACGAGGCAGGCCCTGTCTACACAGGTGTGGAATGTTCAACCTTTCCTGTCTCCGTATCTAGCTTTGAAGTAAGATAATATCCTCAATAAATTTATTTATTATTTTGAACCATCCAGTCCTTACTATTGCGAGTGGCAACAAAACTAAAGTTTCTGAAATTTCGGCAATGCTGGATGTTTTGTCTTTAAGGGTTCAGAAGCAACCAGAATATTTAAATGTCGAAGAGACTGGAGACACATATTTTGAGAATGCACTTTTAAAAGCAAAAGCAGCTGCTTTAGAGACAAAAACCTGGGCATTAGCTGACGATTCGGGACTTGAAGTAGATGTTTTAGATGGTCGACCAGGCATATATTCTGCTCGATATGCCAAAAACAACTCTGAAAAAATTAAAAAATTAATTAATGAACTTTCTGATAGTCCCTACAGGAGCGCGAGATTTATAAGTTGTATGGTTTTATGTGATCCCTCAGGAAACTTAGTGAAGGATTCAACTGGAATATGCTGGGGAGAAATTCTTAAGACTCCAAAATATCCAAATGGGGAGTTCGAATCTGTTTTTTGGGTAAAAGAAGCTAACTGTGTTTACGGTGAGCTATCACAATCACAACTAAGTAAGTTAGGAAGCAGGGGTAAAGCCGCCAGAATTATGTCACCTTACCTCAAAAAAGAAATTGGTTTAAATTAAAAAATTCTCAATAATTTGAAATTTCATCAATTGCTCTTATAGCAGCAGCTGCTGCTTCTTCTACATCTCCTTCTTTCCCAGCGAGAGTTAATCTACCAAAAGCGCCAACTGCCTTTACATCTACAACAGTTATATTTGATGCTTTTTCTGCTTCATTTGCTGCTTTTAAGACATACCCAGCTGGTTCAGTTTCTAATATAAACATGCTCATTCCAGATTGAATCATTGATCCACTTCTGTTTTGTCTATTTATTAAAACAGCATGGTCTGGAGTAATAGCTCGAATAACTTCTGTCCAACTTGTTGAAGGTTTGGTTCTTTTTCTAACTTCACTTCCAATAGCATCTAGAACAACATCCCCAGAATGTAAAACAGTACTTTGATCTTTGTGATAAAGAGCAAGAGAGCCAAATGCTCTTTCAACAATCATCTGACCAAGTCTTACATTACTTGCTTTTAGGGCAATATCAGTGACTCTATGAACGGCCATCCCTGGTGAAACTTCCATCCATAGGCATGAATCTCCAGGTATGGGTAAAAAACCCCTACTAACCGTCCCCATATATGCAGCTAATTGAGGTTGAAGAGAATCTAAAAAAACATATGTTCTCAACTCAATTTGCTCAACTTGACTTGCTTGTCTGGACACCAAAGACTTTTCTGAATCAGTTGTAATAAAACAGCTTGCACCACTGGCCTGAGATTGCACCTCAGATCCCGTGACTAGGGAACTTCCTTTTTTTCGTTCCCCTCTGTTTAAACTAGAAGTTGGTTCCATTCACGCGACTATAACGGATAATGGTTCATTTTTTCTATTAAATTTACTTGCATGCTTCCAACAAAACGATAACTTCAAGTAAAAGATATGCATTTTTATGGGAACTTCTCAAAAAAAAGAACCAAATGTTTCTGGTACTAAAAAAGAATTAACTCCTGATCAAACTCTTGGATTAGTTAGCCTTAGCTTGATGCAAAAACTATCTCAGAAAGACCCATCTTTTAGTTGGTTAGAAGAAGATAAAATTGAAAAAGTAAATCTTAAGAACCTTAGAGATAGATTGGAGTTAACCCAATTAGCTATAAATACTGGAGCACCTTTAACCACTTCAGAAGTGACAGCTTTAATTGGGGCAAAGCCCGGTAAATCTAAGTTAGAAAGAGCAGGATTATTAGCAACTAAAATAGCTAGAAATGTGTGGAAACTTTCGAAAACAAGTCAAGGAAATTCCTTCTACAGAAATTAAAATACGCCCCAAAAGTTTTTTTCATAATTCCCATTTAAGTATTTAAACATTCATATAAGTTTTTTAAATGTGTTCATTTTGTAAGAGAACTTATTAATTACTTTCTTAAATTAAAAAGTGTATGCAAGCTTGAACTATAAGCTCTTGAAAATTTTTAATGAGTAAAGTTGAATTTAATAAGGAAACTGGGCCCAGGGAAGTTTTTTGTGGTCTAACTTCAATAGTTTGGCTCCACAGAAGAATGCCGGATGCTTTTTTTCTAGTTGTAGGCTCAAGGACATGTGCTCATTTAATTCAAAGCGCTGCTGGAGTTATGATTTTTGCTGAGCCAAGATTTGGTACAGCTATTCTCGAAGAAAAAGATCTTGCTGGTCTTGCTGACGCTCATGAAGAATTAGATCGAGTTGTAAATGATCTTATTGCGAGAAGACCAGAAATAAAAACTCTTTTTCTAGTTGGATCTTGTCCAAGTGAGGTAATCAAATTAGATCTTGCCACTGTCGCAGAGAAATTAAATAAAAGATTTTTAGGTCAAGTGAGATTCGTTAATTACTCTGGCAGTGGGATAGAAACAACTTTTACCCAAGGTGAGGATGGCGCCTTAAAAGCTTTAATTCCATTAATGGAGTCATCAAATGAGGAGAAATTATTATTAGTTGGTACTCTTGCAAATAATGTAGAGGATAGGTTTAAAAAGATTTTTAAAAATTTAGGAATTTCAAATATTGAGAGCTTCCCGCCCCGTCAATCAACAGAATTACCGAAGATTGGCAAAAATACAAAAGTTTTATTAACTCAGCCTTATTTAAGTGATACCGTTCGAGACCTAAAACATCGTGGTTGTGAAATAATTTCGGCTCCATTTCCTCTTGGTATCGAAGGAAGTACTGAATGGTTTTTAGCTGCAGCGAAAGCTTTCAAAATTAATGAACTTAAAGTTCATGAAATTATTTCGCCTTTAATTAGTAGAGCAAAACTTGCTCTTGAATCTCATAAAGAAATACTTAAGGGGAAAAGATTATTTCTTCTTCCTGAATCGCAACTGGAGATATCCTTGGCAAGATTTTTGCATAATGAATGCGAAATGGATCTTGTAGAGGTGGGCACTCCTTACCTAAATAAAGATTTAATGAAAGAGGAGATTAATTTATTACCTGATAATACAAAAATTGTCGAAGGACAACATGTAGAAAAACAATTAGATCGAGTAAGGGAATCTAATCCAGACTTAGTAGTTTGTGGAATGGGTTTAGCTAACCCACTGGAGGCCGAAGGAATTAGTACTAAGTGGTCCATAGAAATGGTATTCAGTCCAATTCATGGAATTGATCAAGCCGCAGACTTAGCAGGTCTCTTCTCTAAACCTTTAAGAAGGAATCAAATACTAACTAAGAAAACTTTAGTAACTCATTAAAAACTATGGAATTAACTCTTTGGACTTATGAAGGACCGCCACATGTTGGTGCGATGAGAATTGCTTCTTCAATGAAAGATCTTCATTATGTTCTTCATGCCCCTCAAGGAGATACATATGCAGATCTTCTTTTTACAATGATTGAAAGGAGGGGGGAAAGACCTCCAGTAACTTATACAACTTTCCAAGCTAGAGACCTTGGAGGCGATACAGCTGAATTAGTGAAGAAAAATATTAAGGAAGCTGTCGAACGATTTAAACCCAAAACTCTTTTAGTTGGAGAAAGTTGTACGGCAGAATTAATCCAAGACCAACCTGGGGCTCTTGCAAAAGGAATGGGTTTTGATATGCCAATTGTTAATCTTGAATTACCTGCCTATAGCAAGAAAGAAAATTGGGGAGCTTCAGAAACTTTTTATCAATTAACAAGAACTCTTTTGAAAGAGAAAGTAAGTTCTTCAGAAAAAATAAGTCCTCTAAGGTGGAAGGAGTTAGGTCGCAGACCAAAAGTCAATATACTGGGTCCTTCATTACTGGGATTTAGATGCAGAGATGATGTAATTGAAATCCAACGCATACTTTCAGAGCAAGGAATAGATACAAACGTAGTTGCTCCATTAGGTGCTAGTCCAGATGATATTGAAAGACTAATTGATGCTGAAATAAATATTTGTCTTTATCCAGAAATTGCGGAAGCATCATGCGAATGGCTTAAACGGAACTTTGGAATGGAATATACAAACACTATTCCAATTGGAATAAAAAATACAATTGAATTTATAAGTGAAGTTCATAACAAGTTGGATCTCCCCTTGACTAATAAAGAAGAATTAGAAAATAAATCAAAACTTCCTTGGTACTCAAAATCAGTTGACTCTAATTACTTAACTGGCAAAAGGGTTTTTATTTTTGGTGATGGAACACATGCAATCGCAGCCGCAAAAATTGCCAAAGAGGAATTAGGTTTTGAAGTAGTTGGTCTTGGGACATACAGTAGGGAAATGGCAAGACAGGTAAGAGCAAAAGCAAAAGAACTTAATGTGGAAGCTTTAATTACTAATAATTACTTAGAAGTAGAAGATGCAATGAAAAAAGCCGCACCTGAACTAGTTTTAGGGACTCAAATGGAAAGGCATAGTGCCAAGAGACTTGGCATTCCATGTTCAGTAATAAGTACACCAATGCATGTTCAAGATGTTCCTGCAAGATATAGCCCACAAATGGGATGGGAAGGAGCAAATGTGATTTTTGATGACTGGGTACATCCCTTAATGATGGGATTAGAAGAGCATCTTATAGATATGTTTAAACATGACTTTGAGTTTGTCGACGGTCATCAAAGCCATTTAGGACATACAGCGACAAACACAAAGGACATTTTAAATTCTTACGAAAAAGAAGAGAATAATCCAAAAGAGGACATTATTTGGACTGAATCAGGTAGAGCTGAATTAACAAAAGTTCCATTTTTTGTAAGAGGTAAAGTTAAAACAAATACCGAAAAATATGCAATCTTGAGAGGAATTCCAGAAATAAGCGATGAAACTCTTTACGATGCCAAGGCATATTTTAGTTAATTTTTTACTAATAAATTTTAATTTAGCCATGAGTATTTTCACTCATAACTTAACAGATTAAATTCTAAAATTGTAGTTATAAGAACATATTTCCTGCTTTTAATACAATTGAATACATATTTGTTTAGAAACATATTTCATGTGTATTTACGCTGCAAGAATATAAATAATAATGTGTTTTAAAGCTTTAAATGACAAGTACTATAAATAAACCTCTTGATGGGGAAGGGAGTGTTCAAGTAAAGCAAGATCCTAAAATAAATATCGAAGAAGGGGCTTTAGTTATTGCCGTATACGGAAAGGGCGGCATCGGGAAATCAACTACATCATCAAACCTATCTGCAGCATTCTCAAAATTAGGGAAAAAGGTTCTTCAAATTGGATGTGATCCAAAGCACGATAGCACCTTCACTTTAACTCACAAAATGGTGCCAACAGTTATCGACATTCTCGAAGAGGTAGATTTTCATAGCGAAGAATTAAGACCAAACGATTTTATGTTTGAAGGATTTAATGGCGTAATGTGTGTTGAAAGTGGCGGTCCTCCTGCTGGGACAGGATGCGGGGGATATGTAACCGGTCAAACAGTTAAACTATTAAAAGAACATCATTTATTAGAAGATACTGACGTTGTTATTTTTGATGTCCTAGGAGACGTCGTTTGCGGAGGATTTGCAGCTCCATTGCAACATGCAAATTATTGTCTAATTGTTACTGCTAATGATTTCGATTCAATATTCGCTATGAATAGAATTGTTTCTGCAATTAAAGCAAAAGCAAAAAATTATAAAGTCAGATTAGGTGGAGTAGTCGCAAATAGATCGAAAGACACAGATCAAATTGATAAATTCAATGAAAGAACAGGTTTAAAAACTATGGCCCACTTTAAAGATGTCGACGCAATTAGAAGATCAAGACTTAAAAAATGCACCATTTTTGAAATGGAACCAACTGAAGATGTTATTGAAGTTCAAAATGAATATTTATCTCTTGCCAAAAATATGCTTGAAAACGTAGAACCCTTAGAAGGAAATCCACTAAAAGATAGAGAAATTTTTGATTTATTAGGATTTGATTAGTCTAAATTAATCTAATCCAACCAACCGGCTTGTTAAATCATAAGTTTGTTGAGAGGTCTTGGTATCAATTATTCTTTTTGACAACTTTTGAGAAAAAGCTTTTCTGCCAATTTTCTGACGATTTCCCCAGCTCCAATGGACTGATGGTTTAGCAAATTCTTTATAAGTTGCCACTTGAGCGACCCTCTCCCCTGCCAGTCTTTGTGAAACATATCCTTTTGTTATGAATTTTTGAAATATCGGGAAAAGTAATCTAAATAACCAAGGTGTATCTCTAAAAAGTTTTGTATCAGCTACACATCCAGGATATAGAGAATTTACAATAATCTTCTCTGCATGATATCTTTTTGACAATTCCTGAACGGTCACCATATTGCAAAGTTTACTATCCTTATAAGCCTTACCAGGTTTAAATTTCTTTCCATTTGCCATACTTATTGGAGATAAAAAACCATTTTTGAATCCAGATAAATCTCCCAAATCAGCTGGGGCAGGGATGGGGATCCTTCCTCCAAGTTCTGAATAATTAGCCGTAACGGTCCCTAATACTGTAATTCTTGGCTTGAATACAGTTGATTTGCCATTTAAAATAATTTCTCTTTCAGAAGATAAAATATTTTCCATAAGTAGGTTTATCATAAGAAAATGCCCAAAATGATTTACTGCCATAGAGTTTTCAAACCCCTGAGCAGACCTTTCAGGTCTCTTTAGTCTCGGTTTATAAACTGCTGCATTACAAATAAGAGAATTTATTGGCTTCTTAAATCTTTCTAATATTTCATCACAACCTTTTCTCACATCATCCAAGTTAGAAAGATCTATTTCTATAAAGTGAATATTTTTAACTTCCTCTTTTGTCAAGGATTCCTCAGCTATTTTTATAGCTCTCTTATTTGATCGATTAACTGCTATAACCTCCCATCCAAATCTTAATAGAGGTTTTAGAGTATTTAATCCAACTCCTGAAGTCGTTCCTGTTATTAGGGCTAAACCCTTAATGTCTTTACTCACTAGCAAAAAAGTTAATTGAGAAATAAAAAGTAGAATGATTCAAAATCATCCTTATCAACGCCATATTACTCTGATAATGTCCCTAGAAATTATTTGATCCTGATCCTTCATAAATCTTTGCTCACCTTCAGAAGAGAATAAATCATCAAACTTATCTGTTAAAGCATTAAATCTATATTTTTCGTATAAAAATGAGTCTTCAATTTCCCTTAATCTGATCAGCCTTACCTTAGAACTATAGCCAAGCTTAATCAGGCTTATTATTGCTAAAAGTGAAAAGCTAATTTTTATAATTAAAAAAATCAATAATACAAAATTATCCTGTTTATGTTGTCTTTTTATAAATACAGACAATAAATATTTTTTTTGGAAAATACTATTTTTATAAAAAGATTTTGACAAATTAAGAACTTGATTTTTTTACTGAAAAAATTAATTCAGTCTTACTTTATTATTACCTTATAAATTTTAAATTTTCTAATAGATTTTAGTTCCTACCTAAACTAATTCCTAGTCTTAATGCTAAAACTCCTGCATGCATAACAACTATGAGGCTTAATGCAATAAGATTTATTGTTTGAGTTGGCTCCATGGTAAAAAAATTATTTTCTATATTCTCCACCGAAAAGAGAAGATTTGAAACACTATTACAAAATGATGTTACGTAATTAACAAATTGAAAGAAAAAATTTATTGAAAATTATCATAAATAAACCTACAAAGTTAATTTTGGGAATTGCAAATCAGGCTTTAATTTTTTCAACAAATAATTTACCTGGATTTGATCAAATGGCTTTAGATTTAAATTCTTTAAATCAGACAATTTCGAATCCTGAAATAATTCTCACATTGAGGTTCTACTATTGGACTGGGGATTGGCTTTCAATTGGCTATCACCAAAAGGAAATTCCTCTTCATTGGAAAAATTTATTATCAAATGGGGAAATTAATATTGTTAGACGTCCCTCTGGAGGGGGTGCTGTTCTGCATTCAGGAGGCATAACATATTCATTAACATTTAAAAAAAGTTACTATAAAGTCCTAAGTTATGAAATGGTTAATAATTGGTTAATTAAAAGTTTTAGAGAATTAGGTTTAAACTTACAATATGGTAATTTACGAAAATCAAGCATTCAAACAAATTGTTTTGGGACTTCATTAATTTCTGATTTAGTTGATCAGGATGGGTTTAAGAGAATAGGTAGTGCTCAATTTCGTAAAAAAGGTGCATTCCTTCAACATGGAGAAATTCAAACAAATCCTTCAAGAGATTTGTGGTTCAAATTATTCAAAGAAGAAGCTCCACCAAAAGTAAATTTAAAACTAACAAATGATGAAATAGTTCAACATTTGAGAAATTCATTCCTGAAAAATAAATCAAATATAAATTTCAAAAATGTGGCCATAGATAATAAAAAAGTAAAAAATTTTAATGAAAAGAATTATTAAAGATCTCCTTTCTGTTTCATTGAATTAATTATTCTCGGCAATTCAATTCCTAAGGGATAATGATTTTTAAAGTTTAATTTGTTAACAATATCTGAAGGCAAATTAAAACCTAATTTATTCAAGACAAAGTTTCCAATTTTTGACCTATCAATTATTCCCAAAGGGATATCTGCAGCATTGAGAACCAATAAAAAACCTTCATTTGTTTCTTCAAGTCTTTCTATAGTTCTCCATAACTTGTCGTTATAAGATACACTTTCAAAACTATCGATTGGTTTTTTAAAATCTCCAACAAAGTTCCGTTCCCATTTTTTTAAGGAAACAGTCTTTAAAATATTCTCATCAACAAAACCGGTCCATCTACCATTATTCGTAACAAAAAAATATTTATCCAATGCATCCTTTTTATTTTTTATTAATTTATTAAATTCTGAAAAATTTGCATCGTATTCAATTTTCCTCAAAGGCTTTAATTTGATCTCAGAAACTTTACCAAATTTAAGTATGTTTTCAATTTTAAAAAATTGACTTTCAGATTTTGATGAATTAACTCCAAACAAGCCCAAAAAAGAAAGAATAAAACCGAAGTAAAAGTTAAATCTAAATAAACAAATTATCCCAAAGAATAAAACAAAAAAAGATAGTGATAAATTTACTTTATTAAGGAAATTTCTTCCTTTATTTTTACTCCCTGAGAAATGCCAAATAATACTTTTTAATAAATTCCCCCCATCTAAAGAACCAATTGGAATCAAATTTAAGAAGCCTAAGAATAAATTAAATATGCCTACTCTTGAAATTACATTAACTGCTATTTGTTCTTGAGATGCACTGTTATTACTGATTGAAAGTAGGATAAATGCTGTGGCGAAACATAAAAGAGGTCTAACAATTGCAATTTTTATATTACCTAAGGCAGTTTGACAATACTTATCTATTTGTAAAATTGCTCCTAAAAAATAAAAAGTAATTTTTTTTATTTTTACACCTTGATTAAGTGAAACAAAAGTATGAAAGATCTCATGAAAAATAATTGAAGATAATAAGAAAAAAGAAGTTAAAAACCCTATAATCCAAGCTTCTTTATTATTGTAGATATCGCCAGAAGATAAATTGACCTGATTACTTATACTCCATGAGAATAAAAAGAGAATAACAAACCAATAGGGATGAACTTTAAAGGGAATTCCCCATATTTTAAAAATTTGCCAACTTCTCAAAAATAATCTCCGCTATATTTATCAATAATATTAATCTTACATGCAGCATAATGATATGCCCAAGACTAATCCGTTAGTTAAAGTTTGTGGACTAACTTCTGAAGAACAAGCTCTTCAAGTCGCTAAATTAGGAGCGAATGCTATTGGCATTATTTCGGTTAAAGAGTCTCCAAGGTATGTATCAGCTGAAATCAAGAAAAAAGTATTTAAAACCCTCGAAAATTTTTACCCAAAAATCGAGAGGGTAACTGTTGTGCAAAATTGCCCTATAGATTTGATTATCAAAAACTTCTTAGGCAACCCAAGTGAAACTATCATTCAATTACATGGAGATGAAGATATTGATTATTGCAAAAAAATAAGGAAGCAAATTCCCAATATTGGCTTATGGAAGGCTTTCAGAATAAAAACGGAAGAGGATATAGATAAAGTAAAACCTTTTGAGGATTTTGTTGATGCGATACTACTTGATTCTTGGAATAAAGAGACTTATGGAGGTTCAGGGAAAAAAATAAATTCTATTTATCTAAAGAATCTGCAATTCAGCAAACCATGGTGGTTAGCAGGTGGAATATCAATTCAATGGATTGATGAAATCCTCACTGACTTAAAGCCAGATGGACTAGATATTTCAAGTAGTATTGAAATATTTCCAGGTTACAAAGATATTAAAAAAACAGAGGAACTTTTTAAGTTGTTAAAAGGATTTAGTAATTATTAGTAGCGGATTGCTGTTTTACAAGCTCAAAAAATTCTTGTTTTAAACTTAAATCGTGTCTAAAATCTCCTCTCACAACAGAATTAATCATGCTTGTATTTGGCTCTTTGACTCCCCTCCACTTCATACAATAATGTTGGGCCTTTACAATAATGCCTAAGCCTTTAGGTTCGCACAGTTTTTCAATTTCATCTGCAAGGATCATTACAGCCTCTTCCTGAATATGAGGTCTTGAGAAAACCCAATCAGCAACTCTAGCAAATTTCGAAAGTCCTATTACTTTATTTCCGGGTTTAATACCTATCCAACACTCTCCAAGAATTGGAACTAAGTGGTGTGAGCATGCAGATCTGACAGAAATTGGGCCAACTGTATATATTTCATCAAGATTTTTGTCATTAGGGAAACTTGTGACTTTAGGTTGTTCATGATATCTACCTTTAAAAACTTCATTTAAATACATTTTTGAAACTCTTTCAGCAGTTTCTTGAGTATTATGATCATTTTCTACATCTATTACGAGGGACTTTAGTAAGTCTTTAATTCTTGAGGCTACTTCTTTTTCTAAAATTTCTAATTCACCTGGATTTATAAAGTCAGAAATATTATCATTAGCGCTAAACCTTTTCCCAGAATTCTTAACTCTGTCTCTTATAATTTCAGAAATTAGTTTATTAGTAATCTGGTCGTCAAAGTTTCTAATATTATCGTTGGGTAATGTAGAGGTCATAAAATTCTAAACAGAAAATTGTATGCAACTTAATTAACTGTATCTTCAAAAAGCTTAATTGCTCATATACTATATCACATTCTCTTGTTCAATCGGGTTCAAGTAGCACTAAAAAAAATCACTGTTTTAAGATTAGTCAGATAAACAGAATGTTTAAAAGGCTCCTCCAGAAGGCATTAAAGTTAAGTCTTCAATCAGTTGAGATTCAGGTTGTTGAGCCATATAGAGAATAGTATCTGATACTTCGCTTGAGGAGAGCATAGAAGTTCTATCAAAATCAGCATTGATAGATTCTGAGTCCCAAAGAGGAGTATTTACTGAACCTAAAGTTATCGTACACGCTCTTATTGAATTAGATCTCTCCTCTTCCCTCAAGCATTTAGTAAACATTGCTAATGCAGATTTTGAAACACAATAAGCTCCCCATTGGGGGAATGCATTATATGAGGCATGACTACTAACATTAATCACCAAACCACCATTTTTTCTCATTTGAGGGATTATTGAGCTGCAAATTTGAAAAACACTTGTGAGGTTTATTTGAATAGTTTGTTCCCATTGACCTAAATCCATTTCAACTAAAGGTCCATTAAATGCGCAACCGGCATTATTTATCAATACTGAAGGACACCCATACTTCTCAATTGCTTCTTTAACACAATTCTCTATTTCTAAAGGATTAGATAAATCGCATTTAATTAGGTTAATTTTTGATTTAGTAGTCAAAAGTTCGCTTTTTAGTTTCTCCAATAAATCCATATTCCTGGAGAGTAAAATTAAATCCCAGCCAGCATTGGCAAAAGTAATTGCGGTAGATCTACCAATACCTTTCGTAGCACCTGTTATAAAAGCTAGTTTCAAGTTATTCGGTTTTTTGGGGGATTTCACTATAAATCTCTTCAATATTATTTGCTTCGATAAATTTTCCTAAAACTCTGAACTTTTTGTATCTTTCCTCAATTAATTGGTCTTCAGGCATTTGAAGTAGAGCATTCAGGTGTTTCTCAATAGCCTCTTTTAGTGTATTACCAGCATCTAAAGGAGCCCAATTATTCCCACCAGAAGGTTCTGGTAAAACCTCATCTATAATACCTAATTTAAGTAAATCATTGCCTGTAATTTTAAGTGCTGATGCCGCTTCTGGTGCCTTCGCAGCATCTCTCCACAAAATTGATGCACATGCTTCTGGACTAGCAACCGTATAAACACTGTGTTCAAACATTAGTAACCTATCGGCGACACCTATTCCAAGTGCGCCTCCTGAACCTCCTTCTCCAATGACAGTAGCAATAATTGGAACTTTCAATCCAAACATCTCTCGAAGGTTTCTTGCAATTGCTTCACCTTGACCTTGTTCCTCAGCTTTTAAACCAGCATAAGCTCCAGGAGTATCAATAAATGTAAGAATTGGCAAAGCGAATCTATTTGCATGCTGCATTAATCTAAGAGCTTTTCTGTAACCTCCTGGTTTTGCCATCCCAAAGTTTCTAACTACATTTTCTTTTGTATCCCTTCCTTTTTGATGCCCTAACATCAACACTGGTCTATTATTTATCGAACCTATCCCCCCAATTAATGCCATATCATCGCCACCATTTCTGTCTCCGTGTAATTCAATCCAGTCATCACAAAACATTTGAACAAAGTCCAAAGTACTTGGTCTTTGAGGATGTCTAGCCACCTGAATCTTTTGAGCAGGGGTGAGAGATTTAAATATTTCTTCTCTTCTTCTAGCAGCTAAGGTTTCAAGCTGTAGAAGCTGTTGACTAACATCTACCTCTGAATCTCGAGCTAATTCTTTAATTTGCTCTATCTGCTTCTCAAGTTCAACAAGAGGCTTTTCAAAATCAAGAAGGTAACGCTTAGCCATGATTTAGACAGTTAATACTTTAGGCTGCTTATCAAGTCCAATGGCGGAAAAACCATGCTTTAATGAAGCTGCTCCAATAAATTCCATCTTTTCAAGAGAAATGTTATTTCTTCCCCAACTAAAGTTTGTATGACACTTTTCAAATTCTAAAATCATAGCTTCTGCAAAGCAAGCAAACATCTCTCTCTGAGGGTTTTGCATTTCCGCAAGTTCCATCATATTCCAACCAATATCATTGAAAAACTCTACTATACCTCCTTTTAAAACATAAATATTTTCACCCTGAAATTTCTCATCAAGATTTTTGGGGTATCCACCATCAATCATTAAACATGGTTTTTTTAAGTTGTCAGTATCAATTTCAATAGTTTTAGGCATACTTGCAACCCACACAACAATGTCCGCCTGAGGCAATGCCTCATCCAAACTTGTTATGGTGCCGCCATCTAATTCTTTTTGTAAGAGAGCTAGAGGTTCTTGTTGTCTTGCTACCATAAGAAGTTCTGAAATCCCAGTTTTATTGATAAGCCACCTACAAACAGCGCTACCAATATCACCTGTAGCACCAATCACAGCAACAGTTGCTTTTTTAAGGTCTATCCCGATGCGAGGAGCATTTATTTCTAGTTGCTTACAAATAACCCAGGCAGTATGAGTATTGCCAGTAGTAAACCTTTCCCACTCTAATGAAGTATTTCTAATTTGTTTATGCTGTAGAAGATTAAAATTCTCAAAAATAATAGAAGTAAATCCTCCTAAAGCGGTAATATTAATCTCTTTTTTCTGAGCTAGTTCCATAGCATTTAGTACTTTTCTTCTAGCGGTTTTAAATCTAGAAAGCATTTCAGGAACAAAGCACGAATCAATATAGGAACCTTCAATAGATATTCCAGTTGCACTCTTAACTTCTACATTTTCAACAAGCTGAGGAGGAGCAGTACACCAAACATCCAAGTCGCCATCAGCAATATGATCAAAGCCTAGCATCGAAGCTTTTCTTTTTGCATCTTCAAAACTGGTTGAGTGACCTATTAACCCAAACATTTAAAATTTATAAATGGTTTCTATACGATGTTATGAACAATAGCACAGAGGTAACTACTTAAATAGGTTTGATTAATTATTAAAAGCCTTAATTAATTAGAGAAGTAATTAGACGATAGCTGCCATAGCCATTCTTGCAATTTCTCTATTATCTAGACCTATTTCCATCAATGTATCTTGATAAGCAATCATAAATTCTTCCATCAGTTCTTCTCTGTCCATAGCTAAAACTGATGCGTCATCTGCTACTTCATCTAACATCTTTTTAATTAACGGAAGATTAACCTTATTAGCTTCCATTAATTCCTCTTTACAGGTTGATAGATTCTCTTTAAGCCACTCTTGACCATAATTTAAATGAAGATATTCATCTTTAACCACTCCCTCTGTTATTTTTTTTGCAAAAGGATCCGCAACTCTTATGTAGACGTTATAAGCAGAAATTGCGAATGCTTCAATTAAGATGGCTTGTATTAAAAGACATGTTGTTAAATTTCCTTTTTCGAGAGCAACTTGAAAATTACCATGTAATTTAGAAAAGAATTTTTTAGCAAAATCCATATCAGCTACTACACCTAAATTTCTTCCACATGCAGTAAAGCCTTTTTTATGCTTCATTTCCATTCTCGCCAATTTAGTTAGTTCTTCTAACTCATTTGGAATTAAAGTTGCTATTGAAATGTAATTATCATGAGCCTCTTGCTCTCCCTCTATAACAATTGCATTTATTCTGCTATATGCATCCTTATAAGAATCTGTAGTGAAGTCGGGTAAATCTAAAGAAATCGGATTAATCGATTCTTCAATAGTTTTTTTATTTGATTCTAGAGTTTGCATGTCAGTAATCTTTAGCTCATTATGCATGAATATTACACGATTATAGAGAGTTTATTTAAATATCATGAAAATAGTTTCAATTGTTAAGTCACATTTTTTACTTAAACTAATTTAAGAATTGTTTGGCCAATCTGATTGCATCAGATTCATAATCAATTTGAACCAATGATTAATCAATAATTCCTTTAAATCTTTTCCTAAAGACTCATTTGCTCCTCTACTATCTCCAATAACACCTGATTTACTGAAGTCGTCAGTAAGCCAAGCAGTAGGCGCTTTCCCCTCTAGACTCCACCCTTCTGGGATTTGTCCTTTAATGCCCTCATTAGGGCGTTCATCACCTACTAATTCTGGTTTTAAAGCGAGCATCAAACTTGTTTCAGCCAAAGAGGCATGAAGCCCATCCTCGATCTCAGTTTTTGTTAACAATTCACTTAATCCATTAACACCACTCCATAGAAAACAAGGGAAAACTGCCATCCCTGGTGAGAAACTTCTTAGCTCTCTTGCTGCTGTATTTAGTAGTGAGATTTGACCTCCATGTCCATTTATTAATATCAATCTTTTAAAACCCATTTCAGATAATTGACCTCCGACTTCCTTAATCATTGAGGTTATTAAATTTGAAGAAAGTGAAATTGTCCCAGCAAAACCTTTATGTTCTGGCGAAAACCCAATATATTGAGTTGGAAGTTTTTTTAATGGAATATCGGAAGGTAATAATTTAAAAACTTCGCTAATGATGTCATCAACAAAAATACTATCTGTAGCAAGAGGCAAATGAGGTCCATGTTGCTCTACAGCACCAAATGGCCAAATCACTGTAGATCTTTTTTCTTTTGCAATACTCTCAATTTCTTGCCAATTTAAATATTCAAATTTATTAGATATTGGTTTAAAGTTCATTAATTTTAATTTTGAGTATTAACATTTAGAGTATGTTAATAATTAATTATTCTTATTTTACCTACGATGGGAGCAAGTAATAAAAATGCCCAAGATAATATCCAACCAAAGGGCAATAAAAAACCTCTTCAGGTACTTCACATAAGCAAGAAAGATTCTCAAGAAATAAATTATGAGCAAAACAATTCGCAAGAAGACATAAAAAAAGAAAATATTGCAATCAAACCTCAAATCACTAAAGATAATTCAGTAAAAGAAATTGAGGAAAGTAGTGAAAAGATTAAGGATTTTGATATTTCTCAACAAGATTTAACTCCACAAGACTTCAATAGACCGCTTAATTTTTCTGAGCAAAATACAGATTTTCAATTAGAAAGAACAGTTGATGAATTCGATTTTGATGAAAGTGCTTTTTTGGAGGCTTTAAATGCAAATGAGCCAATTGGGGCTACTGGAGAAACAATTTCAGGAAAGGTTATAGCAATCGAAAGTGATGGATTATATGTTGATATTGGTGGAAAGGCACCTGGTTATATGCCCAAAAAAGAATGTAGTTTGGGTGTCATAACTAACTTTAAAGAAAAGTTTTCTATAGGCCTTGAGATGGAAGTTTTGGTTATCAAAGAACAAAATGCTGATGGGATGGTAACAGTGAGCGCTCGAGCATTAATTCTCAGGCAAAGTTGGGAGAAAGTATCAAGTTCCGCAAAAAATGGAGAATTAATTAACGTTTTAATTAATGGATTTAACAGAGGTGGGCTTACTTGTGATGTAGATGGATTAAGAGGATTTATCCCCAGATCCCAACTTGAAGATGGTCAAGATTATCAATCTTTTGTAGGCAAAAATCTAAAAGTGGCGTTTCTTGAGGTTAATCCAGAATCCAGAAAATTAGTTCTCTCTGAGAAGAAAGCATCATTAGTTTCTAGACTTACAAGTCTTGAATTAGGTCAATTAATTGAAGGAGAAGTTTTAGCTGTAAAGCCATATGGCTTTTTTATTGATTTAGGGGGAGCTAGTGGGCTTCTTCATCAATCCTCACTAACAAATGGATCGATTCGCTCTTTACGAGAAGTTTTTAGAGAAGGGGAAATTATAAAAGCTTTGATATCTGAAATTGACCTCGAAAAAGGGCGCATTGGTCTCAATACAGCACTCCTGGAAAACTCTGCGGGAGAATTAATTATTGATAAGCAAAAAGTTATGCAAGAAGCCACAGAGAGAGCATTAAAAACTAAAGCACTCTTCGATAAAAAAGATCAAGATAAATGAACATCAACAAAAAAATAGAGTCAAGTCTTAAATTAAAAATTTCAGATTGGGAATTAGACTTTTACTCAAGACCAATTATTGAATCAAACGGAAAAAAAAGGTGGGAGTTAATTATTTGCTCTACAAGAAGTTATAAGACAGAAGATATTTTTCTTTGGAATAAAAAATGCCCTGCCAATGAAGTTAACTCAGTATGGCTTACAAAAGCACTAAATGAAGCAATAAGTGAAGCAAAAAAACAAGGTTGGGAGAAACCTTCAATAGTTCGATTCTGGAGGTCGTCAATGAAATCAATCATTAAAAAATCTCTGGAAGCCCTTAGTATTGAGGCTATTGTAAGTAGGAGAACTTACGATTTATTAGATAGAATCGAATTTCTCGAGAAAGAGATTTATCCAAAGGAAAAAGGTTATGTAAGAGGTGTATTAGCCCCTACTTTTTCTTCTAAAATGGAAAATCCTCCTCAACCTCTGCCAGAAGCAGTGAGGGGCGATGCTTTAACTATCTCTGAAATATCAATTGGCGAATTAAAATCAGCAGAAAATTGGCCTATAGAATTTGGAGATATTTTCCCAATTCAGCAAGGTTTAGATGATAATTACCTAGTTCCAGGATTAAGACTTTTTAGCAAAGATAGATCTTTAGCACTTTCTGCATGGTTCAGTTGTTTAGAACCTATTAAATTAGTCATGAATAAGAACCAACTCATACTTGAAGCTTCAGAAGATGATAAGTGGCTGGTAACTGATTTACCAGAAAAAGATGCAAAGAATTTAAATACAAAATTTTTAGAGAATAAAAAAAATTCTTTTGGTTATCAATTTATTTCCATACAGTCAACGCCTTATATCGAAAAATTTGCAGGATTCTGGATCTTAAGAGATATTGAATTAATTACATAAATTCAGTTTAGGAGCAGGAACTATTCCTTACAAAGAAATATATTTCTCAAAAGATGAAATTTATATTCAAAATAAAAAATTTGAGTATTATTCATCACCTATTCTTAGTCAAAATAATTTCAAACATGCATACTTCACGAAGTCTTGCTCTGAGAAATCTCTTCAATTATTAGGGAATCACTTTAATGAAAATTCTATAAATTGTGTTTCCAATCAAATTCATAGTAATGTGATAGTGTTTGGATCTCATTCGCAAAAAGGAACTAAGACTGATGCAGATGGTCTGGTTGGCAATAAATGCAGTCAAAACTTATGGGTTTATACAGCTGATTGTATGCCAATATTTTTTGCAGATAAAAGGACAAGAAATGTAGCAACCTTGCATTGTGGAAGAAAAGGTTTAGAAAAAAAAATAATAAAAAATCTGGTAAAAATTTTCGATACTTTTGGGACATCTAGAGATGAGTTACTTGTTGCAATAGGACCAGCGATTTCCAAGGAAAATTATCTAGTTGATAAAATTACTCTCAAAGAATTTTATAGAAAGGCCGAAAACAAAAACATAACTGTCAAATTGACTAAAACTAAAAAAGATTTTTGTTTTAATGATTCAAATCACTTCAGAGAGCAAAACTTAAATCAAATTGATCTAAAAAGATCTGCCTATAGACAACTTTTAAATGAGAAAATCCCTTATACAAATATAGACATCTCAAATTTATGCACATACAAATTCAATAATGAATTTTATTCCTGGAGAAGGAGCAAAACAATCTCAAGACAATGGAATCTTATTTGCTCATAAAGATAATTAACTTGGACAAATTTCACTACTTAAGTTATTAGCGACCAATAATTCCGTCATCTCCTTAGTACCTTTAATATTAAAAACTTTGGCTATCAAAACATTCTCTTTGAAACCAAAAGGCTTTATTTTCACTTTTCTCCCCCTTGGGAATTCACTCTTAAGTAGATTAGTTGCTTCAATCTCATCATTTTCATTTACATCTATACAAAATAATTCAATAGTTAAATTTCTATTTTGATCCCCCACCAAAATAGTATTTGAACTTTTAATTTGAAGAATTTCGGCTGAGTTTACAATTACAGGATTAAGAAAAATCAAACAAATTATAATTAAAATTTTTGATAATTTTTTCAATTCAGAAATTTCTAAGTTTTTAAAATTATCTTAAAGTTAATTTTTTAAAATGAGGAGTTTTTAAAAAATTAGTCTTCACAATTAACATATCCAACCATTTGAGCATTACTTTTACCAGGAGGAACCATTGGATAACAATTTTCACCTCTTCTGACAAGGATATTAATCAAGGCAGGGCCGTTATGATCAAGCGCATTTTCTAATTCATTCTGCAATTGTTTTCTATCAGAAATTAAATACCCCTTTACTCCAAAAGACTCAGCAAGTTTTACAAAATCAGGTTCACCACAACTCATATCAGATGAGGAATATCTTTCATCATAGAAACTTTCCTGCCATTGTCTTACCATACCTTGCCAGCGATTATTGATAATAATCAATTTCACCTTTAGACCATATTGAGATAAGGTTCCTAATTCTTGAATATTCATTAAGACACTTGCATCTCCTGCAATACAAATTACATCTGAATTAGGTAAGGCTGCTTTTACTCCAATTGCTGCTGGCAATCCAAAACCCATGGTTCCTAAGCCTGCACTACTAATCCATTTTCTTGGAGAATTCCTAAGATATTGAGCAGCCCACATCTGGTGTTGTCCTACATCTGTAGTTATATAAGCTTCTGGTGAAAGTTCCCTCACTTTTAAAAGAACTTCCTGAGGATAAATTTCTCCTTCTTCAGGCGGTTCATATAAAGGGTGTTTATGTTTCCAAGAATCAATTTTTTCTAACCAGTTTTTCGTACGACAAGTAAATTTGTTTTTTAGAGATTGTTCATTAATTTTCAGAACAGCTTTTGAAACATCAGCAACAATTGCAACATCTACACGTCTATTTTTATTAACTTCTGCTGGGTCGATATCTATATGAATTACCTTTGCATTAGGTGCAAAAGTATCTAATTTTCCTGTCACCCTATCATCGAATCTAGCCCCAATAGCAATTAAAAGATCGCATCCTGTAACAGCAAAATTTGCATAAGCAGTTCCATGCATTCCTAACATCCCTACTGATAAATTATCTTTTTCATCAAAAGCTCCCTTACCCATTAAAGTTGTGGTAACTGGTATTTGATAATTCTTTGCCAAAGTTTTTATTTCATCATGAGCTCCTGAAGATATTGCGCCACCTCCTACGTATAAAAGAGGTCGTTCAGAATCTTCTATTAGTTTAATTGCTTTGTTGATATCGCAATCATTAATTTCTCCATTCCTTTTAAATCCTTTAGGAATAATCTCACCAGGCAAAACTCTTTGGTAATTAAAGAACTCCTGACCTACATCTTTGGGTATATCAATTAAAACAGGGCCAGGCCTTCCAGATGAGGCTATAAAAAAAGCCTCAGATACTACTTTCGCGATATCTTTAGGATCCCTTATTACCCATGAATGTTTCACTATTGGAAGAGTGATGCCAAAAATATCAGTTTCTTGAAAAGCGTCTGTCCCTATAGCAGGTCTTGGGACTTGACCTGTAACTACAACTAGAGGGACTGAATCCATTTGCGCAGTGGCGATTCCAGTTACCAAATTTGTTGCCCCTGGGCCTGAGGTTCCAAAACATACTCCTACTTCACCAGTAGATCTTGCATATCCATCAGCCGCATGTGAACCACCTTGTTCATGCCTAACCATATAGTGCTTTAACCAACCATCTTGTTCTGCCTTATGAACAGCATCATATATTGGTAGTATGGCTCCCCCAGGATATCCAAATATAACTTTTACTCCATGAATTTTTAGAGAATCCATTAGTGCATCTGCACCAGTTATCCAAACTGGATTTTCATGTTTTGAACTACCCTTTGAAAAGGATCTCGAAGTAAGGGTCACTAAAGAAATTCAATATTTACTATAAATATTAAACTCAATTAAATACTTTTGCCTTATTTAGAAATGTAATGTCAGAAATATATTCAAAAACATCTTTTAAAAATTCAAAAATTTTCAAAAAAATAACAATTTTTCTTTATAAAATGCCTAATTTATGTAAGGGTCCAGAACCTGAAATAAGTTCAATAAAAAGCACAAGAAAAATAATCATTGCAACCCTTCCGTTCCACACCTCTGAACTATTATTCCAACCCCATTGCCACTTCTCTTGAGGATAAAGTTTAACTTTTTCAGGTAACTGAGAAGCCTCCTCTATATTTACTAGAGGTCCTTCCAAGCAGGAAATCACTAGATCACTAAGACCTTCAATAAAAGTAGGATGAGTATTTAGAGCCTTAACTCTCCGAAAGTTTTTAATACCAGCCTTTTCAGCAATTTCTTTATATTCAATATCAATTTCTTGCAATGTTTCGATATGCTCTCCAACGAAACTTATGGGGACCACAATCAGATCATTAACATTTGACCTTCCAAGATCAGCTAACACTTCTTCTGTATAAGGCTTCAACCATTCAACAGGACCAACTCTACTTTGATAAGAAAGTGTATGAGGGTTACTATGACCTAAACATTTTTCCAACTCATTTATAATTAATAAAGAACAATCTTCAATCTGTTGCTTGTAAGGGTCTCCAGCTTCCTCTACGTAACTCTTAGGAACTCCATGAGCTGTGAAAAATATATGGGCTTTTGAAGGTGATTCACAAAGTGAAATCTGTTCAGAAATTAATTCGACCATAGACTTTAAATAACCTGATTGACTGAACCAACTCCTTACACATCTCATTGGAACCTTCTTAAATTCATCATCAGAATCTCGCAATTTTTTTAATTCTCTAAAGCTCGAACCACTAGTACTTATCGAAAAATGCGGATATAAGGGTATTACAACAACTTGATCTATGCCATCTGCTTTCATATCAGCAATTGCAGATTCTGTAAAAGGATGCCAATACCTCATAGCGATGTAGGTAGTGGCATTAAACCCCTTGTCCCTTAATTTAGATTGTAATTCTCTTGCTTGTTGTTCAGTTATCCTTCTGATGGGTGAACCTCCACCTATGGAAAGGTAGGCCTGTTGTGAAGTAGTACTCCTAAGAGTGCTAATTAACCAAGCTAGTGGCTTTTGAAATACAGGGAATGGTGTCCTGATAATTTCTGTATCAGAAAAAAGATTGTATAAGAATGGGCCAACATCAGTAATGCGCTCAGGCCCTCCTAAATTCATTAGTAAGACGCCTATTTTATCCATTTAAAATTTATGGAGATTGAAAATCAACATTAAAAACGTCATTATATGGTCAATTATATAAGTAAATGAACGTAATTCAGGAAATTAATAATGTCAATGAAAAATTTGCTACCAAAGGCAGCAAGCTAAAAATCGAGAAAAGAGGAGAGAAATTAAATATTCGTGGTTCACTACCCTCAAAGGAAGATAACAAAAACTTTAAAATTCAAAGAATATCTCTTGGCTTAAAGGCTGATATTTCTGGGTTAGAGGAAGCCAAAAAAAAATTGCAATTAATCAATTTACAATTGGAATTAAATCAATTTGATTGGATTAATTGGATAAGCAAACCTTATAAAAAGGAAATAAAAGATGGTTTTGAATTCCCAAAAAGATTAAATCAATTTGAGGAATTTTTTTTTAAAGAAAATAAAAGTGATTTTCGAACCAGCACTAGAAAAACTACTTGGAGAAGTTCTTACAAACCATATATGAAAAGAATCCTAGATGTTTATAGTGATCACGAAAATGAAGCTTTAGAAAAAATATTTCAGAAAACACTTGAAAGTTATAAGGAAGGTACCAGAAGTAGGAAACAATGCGCTACCTCTCTAAGCGTTTTAGCAAAGTTTTTGGACATTAAACTGCCAGAAGATTGGAAATTAAATTCTAGAGGATATGGTCTGAACAAAGCAGGATTTAGGGATCTACCTAAAGACGAATTAATAGAGAAACTGTGGGAGACGATACCAAACAAGTCTTGGAAATTTGTTTTTGGTCTGATGGCTACTTATGGATTAAGGAATCATGAAGTATTTTTTTGTGATTTAAGTTCTCTTACTAATTTTGGAGACAAAATTATAAGAGTTTTGCCTACGACTAAAACTGGGGAACATCAAGTTTGGCCATTTCATCCTGAATGGGTGGAAAAGTTCGAATTATCAAAACTTGGCGAAAATCCAGAACTTTTACCAAACATTAATAGAGACCTTAAAGTGACAACCTTACAGAATATTGGAAAAAAAATTACAGACCAGTTTAAGCGTTACTCTTTGCAAATAAAACCTTATGATCTAAGGCATGCTTGGGCAGTTAGAACAATTTTTTATGATTTACCTGATACTGTGGCTGCCAGAATGATGGGGCATTCGGTTAGTTTACATACTCAAACCTATCACCATTGGATTACTAAAAGAGATCAACAACAGGCAGTGAATAATGCACTTTTAAAAGTTACAAGAGTAAAAAATATTTAAAGATTTATAATAATTAAATAAAATTAAGGGTCATATGCAAGAAAAACCTTCATTTTCCGAGAAAATACTTAACCTCGATAATCAAGCAAATAAACTTGGAATGGGAGGTAAATTATCATCAGATAGCGATGAGAGCTCATATAAAAAAAGAATGCGGCAAAGAAAAGATATTCAAGCCCAAAGACTAGAAATTAGAAAAACAAAAAAAGGATTATTGATTGTTTTCACAGGAAATGGTAAGGGCAAGACAACTGCATCTTTGGGTATGGCTTTAAGGACTATAGGGCATGGTTATAAAGTGGCGATAATTCAATTTATCAAGGGCGGCTGGACTACTGGAGAAGAAAAAGCACTTAAAAACTTTTCTTCAAACCTATCTTGGCATTCATTAGGAGAAGGATTTACTTGGGAAACTCAAGATAGAATTAGAGATGAAAAATTAGTTCAAGAGGCGTGGCAATTAGCCAAAAAATACATCCAAAACGAATCTTATAAACTTATCATTCTTGATGAAATTAATATTGCTACAAAACTTGGTTATCTTGCTCCCGAAGAAATAATAACCTTTTTAAAAAGCTTAAATAATAGAAAAAATCATATTGTTTTAACTGGAAGGGGAGCATCTGATTCAATTATCAATTACGCTGATTTAGTTACTGAGATGAAACTCATACGACATCCATTTAAAGAACAAGGAATAAAAGCGCAAAAGTGTGTTGAATTTTAGTTGTAGTAAATTATTATTTAAAATTTTCTTTAGGCAAGTTTAGAAATGTTTAAAGACGCAAGCAATATCTGAACAAAAAATAAAATTGGTACATTTACTTGCTAAGGTCTTAAAAGTACAATTATTGAATGGCTTACAAAAGAGTTCTCTTAAAACTTAGTGGTGAAGCACTAATGGGTGAAAAACCTTATGGTATTGATCCTGCTATAGTCCAGTCAATTGCAGAGGATGTTTCAAAAGTAGTCGAAAATAATGTACAACTTGCAATAGTTGTTGGTGGTGGAAACATTTTTAGGGGGCTTAAAGGGTCTGCAGACGGAATGGATCGCGCGACTGCTGATTATGTAGGGATGCTAGCAACAGTAATGAACGCAATTTCACTTCAAGATGGTCTTGAGAGAGTAGGAGTTGCAACCAGAGTGCAAACAGCAATCGAAATGCAGGAAATTGCCGAACCCTATATCAGAAGGAGAGCCATGAGGCATCTAGAAAAAGGCAGAGTTGTAGTCTTCGGAGGTGGATGCGGAAATCCATTTTTTACAACTGATACTACGGCAGCTTTGAGGGCAGCAGAGATAAACGCTGAAGTTGTTATGAAGGCTACTAAAGTTGATGGAGTATACGATCGTGATCCTAATAAATTTAAAGATGCAAAAAAATATTCCTCTCTCAGTTATCAACAAGTTCTTAGTGATGAAATTGCAGTTATGGACAGTACTGCGATTGCACTCTGCAAAGATAATAATATCCCAATTATGGTTTTTGATATATTCAAAAAAGGAAATATTTCCAAAGCTGTTGCTGGTGAGCCAATAGGCTCTTTAATTAGTTAAGGATCATTTAATTTTTTTAATTATGAAAGAAAAAGAAATTCAAGAAAATATGAATAAAAGTATTGAAGCCACACAAAGAAACTTTAATACAATCAGGACAGGCAGAGCTAATGCTTCCTTATTAGACAGAGTAAGTGTTGAGTACTATGGAGCAGAAACACCAATCAAATCGCTTGCCACTATAAGCACTGTTGATTCGCAAACAATTTCAATACAACCTTTTGATATTTCATGTTTACAAGCGATAGAGAAATCTATTTCTATGAGTGATTTAGGTATTACTCCAAATAATGATGGGAAAGTAATAAGAATAAATGTTCCTCCTTTAACAGAAGAAAGAAGAAAAGAATTTTGTAAATTAGCCTCTAAATATGCAGAGGAAGGAAAAGTAGCTTTGAGAAATATCAGAAGAGATGCTGTTGATAAAGAAAAAAAAGACGAAAAAGATGGCCTTATTTCTATTGACGAATCGAGAGATAATCAATCTGAAATTCAGAAAATTACCGATAAATATATTGCTTTAATAGAAACTAAATTGTCTGAAAAAGAGAAGGAAATTCTAAAAGTTTGATAGAATTTGATGTTGTAATAATTGGTGGAGGTTTATCAGGATCATCCACCGCCCTTAACCTATCAAAGAAAGGATATTCAGTTTTAATTATTGAAAAAGAAAAATCTCAAGATTACAAACCATGTGCAGGGGGGATGGCATCTTCAATGCAAAGATTTCTTCCTTTAAATATTGAAGATTGCATAGAATCAAAAATTAAGAATGTTGAATTCAGATGGAAGGCTGCAGATAATGTAACTGCTGATCTGACTGGTGAATCCCCATTTTGGATTGTTAAAAGAGAAAAACTAGATCAATTATTACTTGATGAATCCTTGAGTAATGGAGCTCAGATAATGAGGCCATTATTAATAGAAAAAATCATAAAAAAAATTGATAAATGGGAAATTTCTTGCAATAACAAAATAAAATATATTACAAAATTTCTTGTAATTGCAGATGGGTCCCAATCGAAATGGGCGAGTTATTTCAATTTAGGACCAAGAAAACCGAAATTTGCAAACACACTCTCATTAAGATTGAAAGGGTTAGGTGAAATACCTAGAGATGCAGTTAGATTTGAGTTTGGATTTATAAAATATGGTTTTGCATGGGCATTCCCCTTAAAAGAAAGCTTAAATATTGGTTTAGGTACTTTTATAAATAATGGTCTTTTAGAAAATCAGGCTATAAATAAACAAGTAATCAGAAGCTTCGGTTTTGATGATTTTCCTCATAAAATAATTATTAAGAAACTGAGAATATGGAATGGCTTCCACTCAATTAATGGTGACAAAGTTTTAGCGGTTGGAGATGCAGCATCTCTATGTGATCCATTTTTAGCTGAAGGAATTAGACCATCTTTAATTAGCAGTTTTTATGCTGCAGAATACATAGACCAGTCCCTATCAGGAAAAGTAAATGATTTAAATCTTTATACAAAAAAAATTAACAACATTTGGGGGAAATCAATGGCTTGGGGGAGGCGAATAGCTCAAGTATTTTATAGATTTCCCAGAACTGGATATCAATTAGGTGTCAAAAGAAAAACAGCACCTAAACGTATTGCTCAAATATTATCAGGAGAAATGAGTTATGAAGATATTGCAAAAAGAGTTATTAGAAGGCTTTTAACAAAAAGTGGGACTTAATACTTTTCAATTTAAACTTAAATTTAGTTAGCAGAAATCAATTTATGATTTTTAATCTCTGAATATCTCTTTAGTAGCAGCTCTTCCAATTCTTCTATAGCCTTACTGAATCCAGTAATCCCTTCACTGAGCTTTTCACTTGCCATTTGATCTTCTAACATACTTAATCTGAAATCTTTTTCTTCAAATTCATAGTCAATAGAATTATTTATTTGGGTACTTACATCTAATTTCCTAACTAACTCTCCTTTTTCTTTTTTCAGTTCCTCAAGAAATTTTGGCGCTATTGTTAAAAGGTCGCAACCTGCTAATTCTTTTATTTCATCAAGATTTCTAAAACTAGCCCCCATTACTTCTGTCTTGAATCCTTTTTCTTTAAAGTACTTGTATATTTGCGTAACCGAAATAACACCAGGGTCTTCAGCACCAACAAAACTAGTTTTACCAGTTTTTGCTTTATGCCAATCTAATATACGGCCAACGAACGGAGAAATTAGAGTTATCTTTGCATTGGCACAGGTTACCGCTTGGCAGAAGTTAAAAAGTAAAGTTAAGTTGCACTTAATACCCTCTTTTTCCAAAATTTCAGCTGCCTTAATTCCCTCCCAAGTTGCAGCAATCTTAATCAAAATTCTTTCCTTTTCGATACCAAAAATTTTGTAAAGATTGATCAATTTTCTCGCTTTTTCTACCGTAGCTTCTGTGTCAAAGCTCAGTCTTGCATCAACTTCTGTAGATACGCGCCCTGAAATAATTTTCAATATTTCTTTTCCAAAAAATACTGAAACTTGGTCAACAGTTTCTTTGATTAATTCAATTTCGGAAAATCCTTGGGGCAATTCATTTTCTGAATTTTCTAAAGCTTTATCAATTAATTTCACATAATCAGGGTTCTTAGCAGCAGCAAGTATTAGAGATGGATTGGTGGTGGCGTCCCTTGGTTGAAATTTCTTTATAGAATCTAAATCTCCAGTATCAGCAACAACAACGGTCATTGAGGACAATTGTTCTAAAATTGATTTCATATCTAGATAATCATATATATATACATAAACTAGCTTTTATTCCTGATGAAATCATCAGATAATGAACTAAATATTTATAAAATTGGAAAATTTTAGGGTTTTTTAACAATCATTCCATGATCTTTAATCTTGGGAGGTATTTTTTCAATTACTATCAAACTCTCGATAATTTCTTTAGCAACTGGTACAGCAACAGTTGAGCCATATGCATAAGATTTAGATGGCTCATCAACGACTACAAGGACAACATATTTAGGATCATTAACTGGTAAGGTCGCCACAAAACTGCAAACTTTTTTATTTGTATAGGAACCATTCAAGGCTTTATGGGAAGTGCCCGTTTTACCCGCTATTCTATAACCCTCGATTTTCACTCCAGATCCACTACCTTTATCAACTACGCTCTCCATCCATTCAAGAACAGTTTTAGAGACTTTGTTTGAAAAAAATTGTTTTTTTGGATTTTTATTAACTCTTTCTTTGAAAGTTGAGGTTACATGTGGAGTAACTTCATAACCACCATTTGCTAGAGCCGCATGAAGTTGAAGCAATTTAAGTGGCGAGATTGAGAAACCTTTGCCAAAAGAAGTTACAGCAGGCTCAATTGATTGATTTACAAATAAATCTTTTCTCTTTAGTTGGCCAGCAGTTGATTCAAATAAGTCAGTCTCTAAATTTTTATTTATACCTAAATTTTCTAGCCAATCCCAATAAATTGAAGGGTCTAAATTTTGCATTATTTTTACCATCCCAACATTACTTGAAACCTGCAAAACTTTTGGATAATCAATGTATCCATTACCTTGTTTATCCCAATTAGAAAGTGTCCATCCTCCAACATTAATTTTTCCTATATCTTCAACTAGTCCATCTTTCTGGATTACTTTTTCTTCTAAAGCTAAGGCAAGATTAATAGGTTTAAAAGTTGAACCAGGCTCAAATAAATCTTGAGAGTACCAACCCCTAAAAAGTCGAGAGTCGTACTGCCAAAATTTATTTGGATCGTACGATGGGACTGTAACCAATGAGAGAATCCGACCATTGTTAACATCCATAACTATCGCAAATCCTTTCTTCGCTTTCCATTTGCTTACTTGCTTTGATAATGCACTAAATGAGGCTTTCTGTAATTTTGAATCTACAGTTAGGCCTAAACTTTTGTAATCAGAAACAAAATCGCCTGGGGCTGAATTATCCGGTAAAGGAGTTCCATCTCCTCCTCTTTTTATTAAATTACTTTTATTAAAAACTTTAATTTGATTATCTAAATAAAGCTCTAAACCTGCTGAAGCTATATTCTCATCATTAACAAAACCGACAAGATTAGAGTAAAGCTTCCCTTGAGGATAATATCTCTGCGAATATTTAAATAAATCAATTCCACTTATTTGAAGGTTCTTAATCTTTTCAGCCTTTTCTTCCGAAATTTTATCCAAAAGCTTGATACCACTCATTTTATTATTAAATTTACTCAATAGTATTTCAACATTTATTTCCAAGATAGGAGACAATTTTTCTATAACTTCTTCAATACTGCGAACTCTATTAATTGAGTCTCCAGGAAAATTAAAATATTTTGGATGGGCCCATAATTTATAGAGAGGTTTATCGTAAGCAACTAATCTATTATTTCTATCAACAATTGCTCTCCTTTTTTTTAAGGCATTAGTTTTAGAAGACTGTATTAATCTAGCTTTCCTTTGCAAATCAGAGGCGTTAAAGACTTGCAATCTAACTAACCTACCGAACAAACAAAATATTAATAGTAAGCTAAATATATAGAGAAATTTAAATCTTCTTTGATCAAGGGGTATTAGACGAACAATCTTTTTGTATTTTTTCATCAATAGCCTCTTTGATATTTGCTATCACTAAAACCATCAATAAAACTACTTAAATTTTTCTTAAACAAACTTTCTTTTCTTTTTGGAATTTTATCTAGATAAATTAAATCTTCAGGTTTAGTTTTTCTATAAATATTGAGAGACTCAAGTTCACTAATATAAAATTCCTCAATTTTAGAAATATAATCGATGAGATTATTATTGATAGCTATTGTTTTAGATAAGTTTTTATATGTATTTGACCATTTTCTTTGACTATTAAAAGATAAGAAAAATAAGGTGAAAATTAATACCAAAAGAGAGATATTAATGGTGTCGAAAATTTGATGTATTAATTTGATATTAATTATGGATATTTTTTCTGAATTTTTTTTACTTTCATATAAAACTTTTTTTTTAAAATTAAGTTGATTCCCATAAGGTTTCATCTATGATTTATTTTTAAATTAAAGAAGTGTTATTAATTAAATAAACATTTTTTTGCTTGATTCGCAAGTAAAAAATTAAATTCTTTATGTCCTCAATAAGAACAAATTTAAGAAGGTCAATCCATTCCATAAAGAATGCATGATAACTGAAGAAAACAAACTTCCTGAAGCAATTCTTGTAATTGCTAATCCAATCCCAAGAACAAATAATGGCGGCATTTCTCCCAAACTTAAATGGGCTAATGCAAAGATAAAAGCTGAAACTATGATGCCCGAAATTACACCAAAATCTCTTGAAAGAGTTGGCAGTAAAATGCCACGAAATATAATCTCTTCAAATAGAGGAGCTAATAGAGTTGTTGTTATATATAATAGAAAAAATGATAAGTAATTATTATTGTTAAGAACAATTTCCAGCAAGGGGTTACTACCATTCTGATTATCGATCAGACTATTCATAATTAGAGAAATCAATAAAACAAAAGGAACAATTGTTAACCAACCTTTGATTCCCTGAATAATTGCATACTTTATTGGCAAAAAATTGAACTGTAGATAATCCTTTTTAAAAGTAAATTCACCATTCAAGGATTTAATTTGATAAAAAACTATCCATAATGGAGGAATAGCCATAAAAAGATATCCAAAGAAAATTTTTAAAGATTGAGACAATTCATTAGAGATATTTTTAGAAAAAAGTTCGACCAAACTGATAGAAAATAAAGGTGATACCACTTCTCCTAAAACAACAAATCCACCTGCAATTAATAAAACCATATCTATTAATTCTAAATCTAAGGATTTAATTTCTTGCCAACCAAACTTTTTCAAAGATATAGCTGTCCATAATATTTTTAAAGCGAGAATAGAGCCAATAAGTATTGTTAAAAGTGGTATTAGTCTTATGGCTAATATTTTAAAAAACATTTTGCGTGAAAATGATTTTGATATTAATGCACTATCGTCAAAATCAAATTTCTGGCTTAAAAGGTGATATAAAAATCTATCACCTTTGAATAAATCAAATTTTTCAGAATTTACTTTATATGAATTATTATTAGATTTTTTTTCTATCTCATCAATCATAAATTTATAGTTTTTATCTTCAAAATCTTTGGATATATTTTTATAAATTAAAGGATTATTTAATTCTGAAGTAATTATTCGAATTAATTTATTTCTTTCTGTTAGCTCTTCAAATGGAACATCAGAGAGTAATTTATTTATTTGATCAACAGGATCATTAAGGATAAAAAATTTTTTAAGATTTACAGGTATTGATTGGACAGATAATTCAGCAATTTCTTGCTCTTTTTGACTAATATCAAATGAAACAGACGGTCTATTTAAACTGTCTCTTAATCCTTGTTGCCATACAAAAAAAGTTATGACGATAGAAATAAAAGCTAGAGTGAGTTTTGACTTAGAAGTATTTTTAAAGTTCATAACTTATTATATTCTTGAAAACTATAGTTAGTTATCATTGAATTTCCTTATATTTATGTATCTATTTTAATCACGCCATGAGATGATTAAATTATCTTAATTTTCAAATTTATATAATGGCTATAAGATTAGTTTTAGTTAGGCATGGACTAAGCAGTTTCAATGCAAAAGGATTAATTCAAGGAAGAACAGACGATTCATTATTAACTGATGAAGGATACGAACAAGCCCAGAAAGCAGGAAAAGCATTATCAAAAATAAACTTCGATAAAATCTATTCCTCCCCACTTGTCAGAGCTGCAGAGACTGCAAAAACAATTAAAAAGGCCTTCAATAAAGAACAAAATATTGTATTCGAAGATAATTTGCTAGAGGTAGATCTTAGTGAATGGTCTGGACTAAAAATTGATGAAATAAAGAAGAAATTTCCAGAAATTTACCCTATATGGAAAAATGATCCAGAAAATCTTATCTTAAAAAGAAATGATAATAAAACTTATAAACCAATTCAAGAGTTATTTTTTCAAGCAACAAATTTTGTAGAAGATATTTTAAAAATTTATCTAGACAAAGATGATGTAAATATTTTAGTTGTTGGACATAATGCAATTCTCAGATGTTTAATACTCTTGTTATTAGGTAAGCCTAAGCAAGGTTTTAGAAAAATAAGATTAGAAAATGCTTCTTTCTCGATACTCAATATTTCAAAGAAAGATAACTCTTTTAAGACTCAAATTGAATGCTTAAATCAAACTTCCCATCTTAATAAAAATATTCCAAATAAAATTGGAGATTCCAGAATATTTCTTATAAGACATGGTGAAACTAACTGGAACAAAGAAGGTAGATTTCAAGGTCAAATTGATATCCCTTTAAATGAAAACGGAAAAAATCAAGCAAGAAAGACTTTTGAATATTTGAGAAATATTTCTTTCAATAAGGCATTTTCAAGTTCAATGCATAGGCCTTATGAGACTGCACAAATAATCCTTCAAAATAACAAAGATTTAAAAATTGAGAAAATAGATTCACTTGTAGAAATCAGTCACGGATTATGGGAGGGTAAATTGGAAGCAGAAATTAGAGAAGAGTGGCCTGCTTTGCTAAAAAATTGGCATGATAAACCTGAAGAAGTAATAATGCCCGAAGGTGAATGTATAAAAGATGTATCAGAAAGGTCAGTAGAAGCTTTTGACAAAATTTGTTTATCTCAAAAGGATAATGATCAAACCCTGATGGTTGCTCATGATGCAGTCAATAAAACTCTAATTTGTAATATCCTTGGGATTAATTATTCAGATATTTGGATGATAAAACAGGGTAATGGCGGCATAACAATAATTGATCTTTTTAATGATCCCAATAAGCCCCCTGTGATTAGCGCTCTTAACATTACAACACACCTAGGGGGAATACTTGATTCAACGGCTTCAGGAGCACTTTAAATTAAATCTTGTTAAAAATTTATTTTGCTGAAGTCAGAGTCAGAAAAAAACTTCATTTGCTGAAAAAGCCAAATTGACTAAGAGGCCAAAATCTGAAATATGCTTTACCAATTATCTCTTTTTTATGAAGAAATTTGCTTCCAGGCCAATATCTTCCATCCCAGCTATTTGCCCTATTATCACCTAAAACTAAAAAATGATCTTCTGGCACTTTTATGTTTTTAAATTTACCACAATTATTAAATAGGGATAATGAGCACTTATAAGAGACATAGGGTTCAGGAATTAATTTATTATTTATTATTAATTCACCATTAGAGTTTACACTTACAATTTCTCCTGGAAGTGCCACCACTCTTTTAATATAAGCATCGCAAGCTTGATCCCTCAAACCAGGAATAAACGACATTGGAGGGAAACTCATAAAAAAACAATATCTTTTTTTTGGTAAAGGCTTAGATCTTGATGAGATTAATTTTTTATCAAACGAGTATGGTGAGTTAAAAACAACAATATCTCCTCTTTTTGGTAAAGAGTTTCTTAACGAAAATTTTTCAATAATTAACCTATCATTTATTTGTAATTCTGGGAGCATTGAACCAGAAGGGATATAACGTGGTTCTGCCAAAAATGATCTACAAGAAGAAACAAAAAAAGTTAATAGAATTAGTAGACCCCATTCTTTTAAAAAACTTTTTATCGAACCAGGCATAGGATTAATAAAGTCTTGATTTTCTAAACTTATATAAATTGTTTTGCATATTCAATTTCGTTAAAACCTAATATTACTTTTTTCCCTTCGTAAATCAAAAATGGTCTTTTTATTAATTTGCCATCACTTAAAAGAAGTTGAATAATTTCTTCCTTTGACAAACTATCAATATCAAGATTAAGAGTTTTAAAGGCTTTACCTCTTGTATTAAAAATCCTTTTCTTATCATCAGAGTATTGTTCCAAGACTAGATTTAAATAATTAACAAGTGGAGGTTCTTTTACAATATCTAATAACTGAAATTCAAAATCTTTGCTTTCAAGCCACTTTGCAGCTTTTCGGCATGTAGAGCATTTTAAATAACTATAAAAAATTATTTTTTTCAATTTAATTTACTAATATTTGATTTCTTAAGTACTTTAAAGTTTTTCTTTTTTGGAGGCATACAACTTTTCAATAAATTTTCAACTACATCAAAATCCCTCCAACCATCAATTTGAACTGTTCTTCCATCGAGTCCTTTACTTGTTCTAAAAAATTCTGCAACATCCTCAAGCTGATTAGGAGCAATTTGATTAATACTTACTATATTAGCCTGCCTAGGATTAGCCATAGGCACACATAAAAGTTTTCCATCATAAGCACCACAATCATGCATATCCAAAACTCCAATAGGTCTAGCTTTTATTAGACAACCCGCAAAAGTAGGTTCGTCCATTATCACCATTGCATCAAGGGGAGCTCCATCATCAGCAAGGGTATTTGGGATAAAACCATAATCAAAAGGGTACCTCACTGAAGAATGTAATACTCTGTCTAGGGCCATTATTCCTGCGTCAGAGCAATATTCATATTTATTCCTACTCCCTGCAGGTATTTCAACAACAATATTGACTATTCCATTCATTGGAGATGGAGGTATTGAACTAAGGTCCATCTTTTTAAAAATCGTGATTATGAATTATCTCGTTTCCTTGAGATAAAGGTCTGCCAATTAAAATGCTTATTGAAGGTAAAAAAATTGTCAAAAAGGCAAAAATAATACCTAAAGATGTTATTGATAAACTCCTTATACTTAAGGGGTCATCATCATCTCTTTCAAAATCACTTCGGGCAGAACCATGAGAAGATTCTTCGCTTGATTTACTTTGAATAAACTGCTTTGATTTCGTGTAACTCAAGAACTCTTAATTGGTACAGATTAAGGAGATAATTAAACATCATTATCCTACATTCAAAATGTCAATAAATCAAAACATTGATTAGGAACTTTTTAATTACTCTTTTTCCAGCAAAGACCTGATAGATTTAAGTTCATCTAATATTTGCACCAGTACATTTTGAGCAGCGGAGGAAGGTGTATTAAAGACCTCTACAGTAACCTCCTTAATTCTTAAAATATCTTTTGCAAACCTTGCTACTTCATTGGGATGGAATTTTAAAGGATCTTTTTGATCAGTTCTAAATTCTGGATTTAGTTTTCTTGGATTAAAGCTAGGGTTTAAATTTCTTAAATCTGTGTTTGTGTACCTATAGACAGAAGCTCTTGATCTGTTAAGGAATTTTTGAACTTCATCAATACCTACTAATTCCTCTTCGCTAGAAATATTGGAATCTATATTTTCCATAAACTTAAGAAAATGTTTTAGTAATAATGAACTTTTAAAAGAGTTTGAACTTCATTACTGATGAAGTTAGCAGAAACAATATTTTTAGACTAGCCGCGTTGAGGGACTCAAGACACTTTAAATTATTTTTTCATCTTAGTTGATAAAATTAAATATTATTAAGGATATTTTTTGTATGCGCGTGACAACCTCATTTCCTCTGGGGACACTTCGTGACACACCTTCTGAAGCTGAGATTATTTCACATCAATTACTTTTAAAAGCTGGGTATATTCGCAGAGTTAACAGCGGTATTTATGCATACATGCCAATAATGCTTAGAGTTATTGAAAAAATATCCGCAATAATTGAGAGAGAACTTAATAGTATTGGTTGTACAAAATTACTATTACCCCAACTTCATCCTGCAGATTTATGGAGAAAAAGTGAAAGGTGGGAAGGATATACTGCAGGTGAAGGAATAATGTTTAATCTAAAAGATAGACAAGGTAAAGAATTTGGTTTAGCTCCAACTCACGAAGAAGTTATCACGAGTATTGCATCAGAGACCATCAACTCCTATAAGCAATTACCACAATGTTTTTATCAAATTCAAACAAAATTTAGAGATGAAATAAGGCCAAGGTTTGGATTGATGAGAAGTAGAGAATTTATTATGAAAGATGGTTATTCTTTTCACTCTTCAGAAAACGATCTAGCTTCTTTCTATGAAAAGATGGGCAATGCTTATGAAAATATTTTTAAATCTTGTGGACTGCAGACAGTAGGGGTTGAAGCTGATAGTGGAGCAATTGGCGGGGCTTCATCTAAAGAATTTATGGTCACTGCTGATGCTGGAGAAGATTCCATTTTGTTTACTCAAAGTGGTTCTTATGCTGCCAATATTGAAAAAGCTGTTTCCCTCCCCTCTCAACCTATTCCACTTAGAGATAATATTGCAGAGTGGTTAGAAACACCTCATCAAAAAACAATCCTGGATATTTGCGATAATAATAATTTAGACCCTACTCAGATTATTAAAGTTGTAATATTCCTTGCACAGTTCGAAGATGAATTTGAGGTCCCAATTCTTGCATGCATAAGAGGCGATCAACACGTTAATGAAGTAAAGCTTTTTAACTTAATCAATAAACTTCATAATTTCAATCTCCTTAATCTTAAAAAGATTGAAGACAAAAATACTATCGAAAAAAACCTAGTTAATTTTCCCTTAGGTTTTATAGGGCCAGATTTAGATAATAAAACTATTAAAGCTAATTCTAATTGGGATAAAAAATGGACAAGAATAATTGATCATTCTGCAAGTGACCTTTCGAATTTTATAAGTGGTGGGAATAAAGTTAATTTCCATAAAGCTTTTCAAGAGTTTTCTTTTGCTTCGAAAGACTATCTAATTGGGGATATCAGAAATGCCAAAAAAGGAGATAAAATAAGTATTGATAATGATGAGGAACTTAAAGAAAAAAAAGGTATCGAGATTGGACATATTTTCCAACTAGGTCAAAAATATAGTGAAAAATTAAATGCAAAGTTCTCTGATAAGGATGGCCAGTTAAAAAATTTATGGATGGGTTGTTATGGAATTGGAGTTACAAGAATAGCTCAAGCTGCCATCGAACAGAATCATGATCAAAAAGGCATTTGTTGGCCCATCCAGATTTCGCCTTTTGAAGTTATTATTATCCCAACAAACCTAAAAGATCCTATTCAAAGTGAGCTTACTGAGCAAATTTATAAAAACTTTTTAATTAATAAAATTGATGTCCTTCTTGACGATAGAAACGATAGAGCTGGCGTGAAATTTAAAGATGCGGAATTAATTGGTATTCCTTTTCAGATAATTATTGGCAGAGATTCTGTGAACAAAGAAGTAGAACTTTTATGTAGAACAAATAATACTAAGCTTAAAGTTAGTTCTGATAAATTGTTGGAAACATTTATTTCTGAATCTGAAATAATGTACAATGAATAGTCTTAAAGCTAAATTTTTTGGGAGCTAAGTTATGTTACTGAAATGGACATCAAAATTATTTTTTAGGACTCTTACCAAAGCTATATCTTTTTCAATATCCTTAATTGTTGTTTTTACACTATTTAGTTCCCCATCTATAGCTGCAAAAACCTCTATGACAGGTGACTATGCAAAAGATACAATTTCAGTTGTTAAAACATTGCAAACAGCTGTTGATACCCCAAAAGATTCTCCAAATAAAGATGAAGTAAGAAGTGAGGCTCTTACACTAATAACTGACTATATCTCCAGATACAGAAATAGAGGGATGGTGAATAAAACTCAATCATTTACCACAATGCAAACAGCATTAAATGCGATGGCAGGTCATTACAAAAACTTTGCAAGTAGACCTTTACCAGATAAACTTAAGGAGCGTTTAACTAAAGAATTTTCTCTTGCTGAAAAAATGGTTCTAAGAGAAAGTTAATACAATTCATTTACTTTTTAAAAGTAAACCAAGATTCTTGAATATATTAAATATTCTCACAAAAATAATGCTCTTCTAAAATTGGCCAATGTTGTTGTAATCGGAGCCCAATGGGGTGACGAAGGAAAAGGTAAAATAACGGATTTACTCAGTCGTTCGGCAGATGTTGTCGTTCGCTATCAAGGGGGGGTAAATGCAGGTCATACTATAGTCGTAGATGATAAAGTCTTAAAATTACATTTAATTCCCTCAGGGATACTTTATAAAAATACTTCTTGTCTAATTGGTTCGGGAACTGTTGTAGATCCAAAAATCTTGCTAAAAGAAATTGACATGTTAATTGATAATGGAATTGATATCTCAGGATTAAAAATTTCATCAACATCACATGTAACGATGCCTTACCACCGAATATTAGATGAAGCGATGGAGACTGATAGAGGTTCAAACAAAATAGGGACAACAGGGCGTGGGATCGGCCCAACTTATGCGGATAAGTCACAAAGAAATGGCATTAGGATAAGAGACTTGCTTAATAAGGAAAGGCTGAGTAATGTGATCGAAATTCCTTTAAGAGAAAAAAACGGTTTACTAGAAAAAATCTATGGAATTAAGCCTCTTAAATTAGAGGAAATTGTTGAAGAATATCTTGACTATGGGCAAAGATTATCAAAGCATGTTGTTGACTGTACGAGAACTATCCATGCAGCCTCAAAAAACAAGAAGAATATTCTTTTCGAAGGTGCTCAAGGGACTTTACTTGACTTAGATCATGGAACTTATCCTTTTGTTACCTCATCAAACCCCATATCAGGAGGGGCATGTATTGGGGCTGGAGTGGGTCCCACTTTAATTGATAGAGTAATCGGTGTTGCAAAAGCTTATACCACAAGAGTAGGTGAAGGGCCATTCCCAACAGAATTGCAAGGGAGTATTAATGATCAACTATGTGATAGGGGCAGTGAATTTGGAACCACTACTGGGAGAAGGAGAAGATGTGGGTGGTTTGATGGAGTTATTGGTAAATATGCTGTATCTGTAAATGGCCTTGATTGTTTAGCCGTTACGAAACTTGATGTTTTAGATGAATTAGATGAGATACAAGTTTGCGTTGCATATGATCTCAATGGAGAGGAAATAGACTACTTTCCCACAAATTCAGATGACTTAAAAAAATGTAAGCCAATCTTCAAAAAATTAAAAGGTTGGCAATGTTCAACTGCAGATTGCAGAAAACTATCTGATCTCCCAGAGAATGCTATGAATTATCTAAGATTTTTAGCTGAATTAATGGAGGTTCCAATTGCCATTGTCTCTTTGGGGGCGAATAGAGATCAAACTATAGTAATTGAAGATCCAATTCATGGTCCTAAAAGAGCACTTCTAAGATAATTTAATTTCAAATTAATGAAGGAATCCTTTAGACATTTTGAACATAATAAAACAGTTGATCTCATTGGCCTGGGCAACGCAATAGTAGATATTATTGTAAATATTGAAGATGAGTTTCTTGAGATTAATAATCTGGATAAAGGATCAATGAATCTAATTAATTCTGCTGAATCTCAGAGATTGTTAGAAAATTGCAAAGTGGTCAAACAAATATCAGGTGGGTCCTCAGCAAATACCGTTGTTTGTTTAGCAGAATTAGGTAATCAAGTTCAGTTTATTGGAAGGGTGAAAAATGATCAATTTGGGGATTTCTTTTCTGACGATATAAAAAAAAGTAACACTATATTTAATACTCCACCAACTATTGAAGGTGCTCCAACAGCTCATTCAATCATTTTGGTTACACCTGATGCCCAAAGAACTATGTGCACTTACCTAGGTGCATCCGTAGAGTTTGAACCAAAAGACATTGACTTTAATGTAATTAAGGAAAGTAAATACTTATATTTAGAAGGATATTTATGGGACAGCGAATTAGCTAAAAAAGCTTTTATTAAAGCCGCCCGAATTGCAAAACAATCTAATACAAAAATAATCCTTTCTTTGTCTGATTCATTTTGTGTAGATAGACATCGTGAGAGTTTCTTGGAATTAATTTATGAATACGTAGATATTGTTTTTTGTAATGAATCCGAGGTGTTAAGTCTATTTAAAAATGATAAATTAGCAAGCTGCCAAGAATACCTATCTTCCTTATGTGAATTAGTCATTGTAACTCTTGGAAGCAATGGTTCTCTCGTAGTTAACAAAAATAATGTTGAAATAATTGAGTCAATAACGAAAGGCAAGATTATTGATACTACAGGAGCCGGAGATATCTATGCGGGAGGATTTATCCATGGATTAGTAAACAATTGTTCCCTCAAAAAATGCGGAGAGATAGCTTCAATTTGTGCGGGGCAAATAATTACGCAATTAGGATCCAGATCAGATATTGATCTTAAAGAGTTAATAAAATAGATTAATCAAATAGTCTTATTCAACCAATCATAATATTTCATCTCAGCATGGTATTTTTTGTAAATAATCTGAGGGATATCATATGTGGAATTTTTATTTACGAAATCAATTAAACAATCTTTAAAATCTAGTTTACTTTTTATTGTGATTTCAAACTCTTTAGTTTCTTCAATTTCATCATCAAACTTATAAGTTGAAAAAATTTGCTTTATCGAAACACAAGCTGCAAGTTTATTTTGTATTAGTAATTTAGCCATTCGCAAAGCATTTGCGTTACTTGATTCAGTTGTGATCATAACTAATACTTCCATAATGAATTTAACATCAATATTTTTTAATTATGTGATTTATCAAATTGTGATATTGATCAAAAGAGTAAGAATAATCATTTTTAACTTTCGGCCTTTTAACCAAAAATAACTTCATCTCACTTCCAGAAACTATACTCTCCCAGTTTTTCTGAGAATAACTTCCAGATTCTCTGCATAGAATATAATCTATCTCCCAAAAATCACAAAGTTTTTTTTCTAAAATGCTTTTATTATTTTTACTCGGTTCAAGTATCGCTATGTTTGCATTTTTAATGCATGATCCAAAAGCTTTAGTTATACTCTCATAAGTTGGAAGTACCCTTGTAAATACATTTGCTTTACAATTCATATAATAACTAGCTGTATCATTAAGGGATCTTGATCCTATTGCAAGAAGAATATTCTTATTTTCTATATCAACATTATTTATATCCTTTAAATGATCAATATAAAAAAAATTATTAGTGTTATTTATTAGAGATTTCCTCTCAAATAGTAAAAGAGGTGTATTAATTTCTTTACATGCATTATTAAGATTTTTAGAAATTATTACGGCAAAGGGATGAGTAGCATCGACAACGCATGTGATTTTATTTTTATTTATGAAATTAATTATTTGATCTTTATTATTTAATTTCCCCGTAATGATATGTAACTTTGGATTTTCAATATAAGCTTGCCCTGCTTTATAAGTTAAAACACTTGCAAAGACTGAATAATTAAGTTCAAGAAGCCTATTAGCTATTACAGGTCCATCCGAAGTTCCTGATAGGATCCAAACATTTTTATAGCAATTTCCTCGATTCTGCATCAGTATGTCTTTAATTAAATAGTAAGTAATGAATCATTGTTTAATTCAGGCGGTCATTAATAGCGCTCCCGAAATGAGGTATACCAAAGAAAACCAAACTCCAATTGCAGAAATGATTGTTAATTTTAAAGGATTACGTAGTGAAGATCCAACCAGAGATCTCAAGATCATAGGATGGGGAAATATTGCCCAAGAAATGGTAGATGAACTAAAGGAGGGGCAAAATATTGTTATTGAGGGACGTTTAAAGATGAATTCTGTCACTAGAAAAGACGGAACGAAAGAAAAACAACCAGAACTGACAGCTTCAAAAATTCATCAAATATCGCCAGTTGATGTTATTAAGTCTGATCAAAAAGAGAATAATGAGTCATTTGAAAATAAAGAAACCGCCAAAAAATCTAGTTGGGATAGTTCACCTTTAGTACCTGAAGTGGACGAAATACCTTTTTAAATCAAATATCAACATTATTTTCTTGAACACTTATAATTAATTTGCTTATTTTTCTTTCAAGTGCGGCAAGTTCGCTTCTAATTTCTGGCCATTTACCCTTATCAAGATTTTTTAATAGCCATGCTCTATCTTGATCAAGTTTAAAAATCAAATCTCCTTGATTTGCAGTATTAGGATCTTGCATAATACTTGTTAGCCTTTTTAAAACTCATTCTACTAAATCAAAATGAAGAAATACTTATCGCCTGGCAACTTAATCGTAACGGCTGGGGGTATATTAGCTTTTGTTGGAATGACTGCTTATTTTACAGATTCAGTGAATTTAAGTGTACCTACTTTTTTTTATGGAGTACCTATTTTCCTAATTGGCTTAGGCTTAAAGACTTCCGAAATACCTCCTGTAGAGTTATTTGACAAGACAAATTTTGCGACAAATAAATTTAATAGACCAAAAGAACTTACAGCGTTAGTTAAAGATGTTACAAGATGGAGGTATGGAATAAAAGCTCATCTTGAATCGTCATTAGAATCTTTAAATTTGTGGGACGAGGATAACCCCCCTCAATTAAAAGAAATAGAAGAAATTACAAAGGAAGAAAAAAATGGTCTCAGAATGCGTTTCGAATTAAACGCTGTCCCTCTAGAAAAATGGATTGAAAAACAAGAAAGATTAAATAGGTTTTTCGTAAAAGGTCTTGAATCAGAATTTATTATCGACGATAATAAAAAAGAATTTGATTTTATTCTCTTTTATTGAATATAAGGATATATTTGTAAAAACCTAATTTCTCAATTCAATCAAGTTTTAATGAATTTTAGTAATGAATGATTCTCAAAGAGTATCAATATTAAGCGAAGCACTTCCATATATACAAAGTTTCTCAGGTAGAAAAATTGTTATCAAGTATGGTGGTTCAGTTATGGAGAATGATAATTTAAAAAATGCTTTTTTTAGAGACATTGCACTTTTATCAACCGTTGGGGTTTGTCCGATAGTAATTCATGGAGGTGGGCCAGAGATTAATAATTGGTTAAAGAAATTAGAAATATCTCCTAAATTCGAAAATGGATTAAGAATTACTGATCAAAAAACAATGGAAATTGTCGAGATGGTTCTAATGGGTAGAGTTAACAAACAAATTGTAAAAGGGATTAATAAAACTGGATCCTTAGCTGTGGGAATATCAGGTCTTGATGGCAACTTAATTCAATCTAGAGAACTAGGAGATGGTAGCCATGGGTTAGTGGGAGAGGTTACAAAAATCAATCCTGAAATATTAGATCCTCTTATTTCTAAAGGATACATACCAATTATTTCTAGCATTGGATCAACCTTGGAGGGTATTTCCCATAATATTAATGCAGATTTTGTTGCTGGAGAAATTGCTGCTGCAATAAATGCAGAAAAACTTATTCTTCTTACTGATACTCAAGGGATTTTAAAAGAAAAAGATAACAAAAATAGTCTTGTTGAAAAAACTAATCTCAAAGAGGCAAGGGATTTTATTGATAAAAAAATTGTGACTGAAGGTATGATTCCAAAGACAGAATGTTGTATAAGAGCTTTAGCCCAAGGAGTCAAAGCAGCTCACATAATTGATGGAAGAATAGAACATTCATTACTTCTTGAGATTTTTACAAATTCCGGAATAGGTACAATGATAGTCGCCTAACCCATGAAAACTTATGAGCAAGTTTTAGAAAAAGTAGAACTTGCTTTAGCTAAAGGTGAGTATCATTATTGCATTGAATTTCTTTTGCCCATAATCGAATCATTTCCTTTATCAAGCAAAGAGGGAGTAAATTTAAGAACAATCTTAATTACTGCTCTATGTGGTATCAATAAAAGGGAGGATGCTAAAAGGTTTTGTAAAGAACTTCTAAAATCTTACGATAATAAGACGAGAGAAAATGCAAAATATTTGATGGAAGTTATAGACTCTCCCGACATTAAAAAGCCAGAAAATTGGAACTTACAGTTTGAAAGCGACCCATCACTCAATAAAAAATCTCTTAACTCACTGCGTAAAAAAAGAGAAGTATTGAAGAAAAAAAAATTTATTAATGTAACTGAGACACCAACTGGTGAAACAAAACCTTTTCAGAAAGGCTTTTCACTGATCATTGTTTTATTACTATTATTATTAATTCCACTTTTAAGTGGCTGCGTAAAAATTGAGAATACCCTTGATCTTAGTGAACTTGACTCAATAACTAATAATTTAGTGATAGAGAGTAAATACATAAAGAAATTTCCTTGGCAATTAAAATTTGAAGAGAAGATGAAAGATATTTTTCCTGACGCAGCAATTGAACAAGACGAATCAACCTTTTCTTTAAAACATAAAAATCTCAATTTAGAGGATACAAAGCAAGTTCTTAAAATCACTCAAAATACTGCTGGAGAGTTAGCGGGAGAATCAACAAATATAGAAATTAACACTACTCAAAAAAACTTCATTTTTTTTAAAAAATACTTTTACAGGATAGATTTGGATCTGAATTCTATTAAAGGCATTGATAATTTAGAAATCATTTTCAAAATTATTCACCCTAATGAAGCTATCCTTACCGATAAAAATAATTCAAATTTAGAAATCACAAAAAATCTAATAATTTGGGATTTAAATCAAGGGCGTATAAATAGTCTTGAATTTTCTTTCTGGAGCCTCAACAAACTCTTGATTGGGATATCTATTATTTTAATAATTATAATATTGGCTTATTTATTAAGATTCTATAGATTTAAATTAGGTTCAGATTTGCCTCAACTTCCATCAAATTAATTACAACTCTGCTGGATTAACATCTATTGTTAAAAAAACATTTTTTGGAATAAGTTTCCATAATATTGATCTATCAGGTAAAGGTATCTTTGTTCCTTCAGGGCCATGTATTAATATCTGCCATCTAAACTTTTTACCGACTTTAGCTATTAAACTAGGGGCAGGACCTATTAATTTCCAGTTCTTTTTCTCACAAAAACTGAGTAGATATTTTGCTAATTTTATTGCAATTGACTCAGTTAATTCATAATTTTCACCTGATAATTTAAGTAGGCAAATTGTGCAAAATGGAAATAAATTAGCATCCTTTTTCAATCTCGAGTTTTCAATTAAGAATCTTTCATAATCTCTTTTTTGAAGATAAGAAATCACAGGGTGGTTAGGTTTATATGTTTGAAAAATTACTTTCCCTTTTTTTTGTGCCCTGCCGGCCCTTCCTGCTACTTGCAAAAATAATTGTAATGATTTTTCTTCTGCTGAAATATCTGGGCGATGAAGCAACCCATCTGCGGCAATAACTACTGAAAGAGTAATATTGGGAATGTCAATACCTTTTGCCAACATCTGAGTACCGACAAGAATATCAGCATCACCTTTAGAAAACTTTGAAAGAATATCTCTATGACCATCCTTTCCTGAAGTTGTATCTCTATCAAAGCGAAGAACTCTTAAGTCAGGAAATTCTTCATTTAAAAACTCTATTACCCTTTGCGTACCAATTCCAAAAGGTTTGAAAGCAGTTGAATGACAATCTGGGCAACGATTGATCAATCTTGATTTATGATCACACCAATGACATCTTAACCATTTTTTTCCTTGTGATCCGAGATGAACTGATAAAGGAACGTCACAGTTGGGGCAATTTATTAAATATCCGCAATTTCTACAACTTAAAAATCCACTATGCCCCCTCCTAGGGATCAAAATTATTGCTTGCTCTTTTTTTAAGCGTAGTTGAGGAAGCAATTGTAATAATTCATTGGAAAAAATTTTCATATTTCCCTTCTTGAACTCATCCCGCATATCAATAATTTTTATTTCAGGAGTCTCATTACTGGATATCCTTTGAATCATTCTTACCAATTTAAAATTCCTTTCAAAAATACACTTTTTCCAAGTCTTCATTGATGGGGTTGCACTCCCAAAAATTAACTTTGCAGAATTCCTTTTTACTATTTCAATAGCAATCTCTCTCGCGTCATAGCAAGGCATAGGACTATCTTGCTTATAAGAAACATCATGTTCTTCATCCATTATTATTAATCCCAGATTTCTGATTGGAAGAAAAACTGCCGACCTTGTACCTATTACTATCAAAGGTTCATTAGCATTAATAATTTTCTTCCAAACTAAAGTTCTATGATCGGGAGAACAATTACTATGATATTCGTAAACGACATTATTAAATCGCCTACTAAACCTATCAATAAGTTGAGGAATTAATCCAATTTCTGGGGCTAGTATCAAACAACTTTTTTTCTTAAGAAATTGATCTTCAGCAATTCTCATATATACTTCTGTTTTACCTGAACCTGTTTCGCCCCAAAGAAGTAATGCATCTCCTGGTTTCATTGTTTGAAATTTTTGAAATGCAATTTTTTGCTCATTTGTAAGATTTGGTTTTTTCGTTGCGATATGATCTTTTACAAAGGAATTTAATTTACTATTTATATTTTTTTTTCTTTTAGATTTAGCAAGATAATTTTTACTGACCATTGAGTTGATTAGTGTGTAATTAAAACCAGACTTTATTAATTCACTTTGCCAATTACCTTTTTTAGATAAAGTATCCATTAAAAAAAATTCTTTTTTGGTTAATCCATTCTTCTTAGTTTCAAATTCTTTTTTAGTTTCAATCCATATTTGATCTTTTAAACCTTTAGAGAAATTTTTATATTTACCAATCCAGCCAGGAGGAAATGCAGTTTTAAACATTTTTAAATTACTAACCATATAAAAAGAGGCTAGGGAGTCTATCAATTCTCTCCAAGATTCATCAATTATTTTTTTCTGCAAAATACTTTCAACAAACAAATATCTTATGCTTTTTCCTCCAATAGTATTTGATTCATCATTATTGATTGTCGAAAAGTCTTTTTTGGAGATCACCAACCCATTCAATAATCTCCCCCTTAGTCTCACACTTACAATATCTCCAACTTCTGCCCCAAGATTATTTCCATCTAAATAGTAAAAGCTTTCATTACTACTACCTATATCAAGCAAAATTTCCAATTTATAGGAGATATTTAATAACTGATTACTTGCCGGCTTCAAAACTTTTTCTTAGTATTGGATTGTTGAACATTCCACAAAGTGTTTTTTGCACATTGTAAGTATCCTGCTCTTAAGGGAGACATGAAGCTCTGATCATTGACTGAAAATTCAAAAATGATCTGCCTGTCTGAGAAATCCCAAGACTTTTTACTTTAGGTAATCTATAGCACTATTTAAATTTTTCAACAATTTAGAAAACTTTTCTTATTCTCATTTTGTAAAAAAGTTTTTTAAACATTAAGGGGACTTTACTACTAAATGTTCAAATTAGCCCTAAATAAAATTTTATCTAGTTAAATTCACCGTAGAAAGGAGTAAATTATGTGTCCAGTCGCAGCAGAATCAAAGAATTCCAAGCCTAGTTCAAAAAAAAAGATCAATAAAAAAATTAATACAAATTTAGAAACAGTAGTTGAAGAAGATAGTAATAAAAATAATCAAACTTTACAGACATCTGCTGAGTCAAACGAAAGCAATATTGAAAATAACAATAATGAATTTAGTGATTCTGAAGAAGATAAAGGGCTCGGGAATATAAAACTTGGGCCAAAAGGTATCTACACTGAAGATTCAATAAGAGTTTATCTCCAAGAAATTGGAAGAATTAGACTTTTAAGACCAGATGAAGAAATTGAGCTTGCAAGAAAAATTGCTGACTTACTCCAATTAGAAGAGCTAGCAACTCAATATGAGTCAGAAAAAGGACATTTCCCATCTGTAAGAGAATGGGCCGAGTTAATAGATATGCCTCTTCCCAAATTTAGAAGAAGACTTCTCTTAGGGCGGAGAGCTAAAGAAAAAATGGTTCAATCAAATTTAAGATTAGTTGTTTCCATTGCTAAAAAATATATGAATAGAGGTTTATCATTTCAAGATTTAATCCAAGAAGGAAGTTTGGGGCTAATTAGGGCAGCGGAAAAATTCGACCATGAAAAAGGTTATAAGTTCTCTACATATGCAACTTGGTGGATTCGCCAAGCCATTACAAGAGCAATTGCGGATCAAAGTAGAACTATTAGATTGCCAGTTCACTTATACGAGACAATATCCAGAATTAAAAAAACCACAAAAGTTCTTAGCCAAGAATTTGGCAGGAAACCTAGTGAAGAAGAAATCGCTGAGAGTATGGAAATGACAATCGAAAAATTAAGATTTATAGCTAAAAGTGCGCAACTTCCTATATCTTTAGAAACTCCAATAGGGAAAGAAGAAGACTCAAGACTAGGAGACTTTATAGAGGCTGATATAGAAAATCCAGAGCAAGATGTTTCTAAAACCTTACTAAGAGAAGATTTGGAAGGAGTATTAGCCACTCTTAGTCCAAGAGAAAGAGATGTTCTCAGATTGAGATATGGAATTGATGATGGAAGAATGAAAACTCTTGAAGAAATTGGCCAGATTTTTGATGTGACGAGAGAAAGAATAAGACAAATAGAGGCAAAAGCTCTAAGAAAACTTAGACATCCAAATCGAAATGGGGTTTTAAAAGAATATATAAAATAAAAAAAGTTAAGTATAATAATTAGCTTTAAAAACTATCAAAATAATAGCTTAAAATAAAATCGACTTAATTTTTAATTCAAACTCAAAATAATATTTAATGACTAATTACAAGCTAAAAATAGCTAGTAGAAGAAGTAAGCTAGCAATGGTTCAAACTTTATGGGTTAAAGATCAACTAGAAAGGAATATTCCCAATTTAGAGGTATCTATAGAAGCTATGGCAACTCAAGGTGACAAAATCCTTGATGTAGCCTTAGCAAAAATAGGCGACAAAGGCTTATTTACAAAAGAACTTGAAGCACAAATGCTCGTAGGACATGCAGATATAGCAGTACATTCTCTAAAAGATTTACCAACCAATTTACCTAATGGCCTTACATTAGGATGCATTACAAAAAGGGAGGATCCTGCAGATGCTTTAGTAGTAAACAAAAAAAATAACTGTTATAAATTAGAAAACTTACCTGAAGGTTCGATTGTTGGAACAAGCTCCCTAAGAAGACTTGCACAATTAAGAAATAAGTACCCACAACTTGTTTTTAAAGATATCAGGGGAAATGTTATTACAAGAATTGAAAAATTAGATGCAGGAGAATTTGATTGTATAATTCTTGCGGCCGCTGGTTTAAAGAGATTAGGCTTTGAATCAAGAATTCACCAGATTATCCCAAGTGAAGTTTCCCTTCATGCCGTTGGTCAAGGAGCACTAGGCATTGAATGTAAATCTGATGATAAAAAAGTTTTAGAAATTATAAATATCTTAGAAGATAAACCCACCAGTCAAAGATGTCTAGCAGAAAGGGCTTTTTTAAGAGAGCTTGAAGGTGGATGCCAAGTCCCAATAGGTGTGAATAGTAAAATTCAGAATGAACAACTTTGCCTTACTGGTATGGTTGCATCTCTTGATGGAGAAAGGCTTATTAAAGATCAATATATTGGCAATATTAATGATCCCGAAGAAGTAGGCAAAGAACTAGCAAAAAAATTAAAGCATCAAGGTGCCGAAGAAATACTAAGCGAAATATTTGAAAAATTTAGAGAAAAATAAAATTAGTTAATTTACTAATTTAGGATCAATTTCTTTTTTGTATCTCTCTTCACAATCTTTAATCACTTTAACAGCTTCTTCTATCCCAAAAAAACCATTGACAGTACATGTTCCTGGTTTTTTTAGATCTTTGTAATGCTCCCAATAATACTTTGTTTCTTTTAACCAATGATCTCCAAGGTCTTCATAACTTGAGATATGATCCATTCTTTTATCATCTGCGAGAACCGCTATCACCTTATCATCGACCTCTCCACCATCATCAAATTTCATCAACCCAATAATCCTTGCTTCCACAATAGATCCTGGTATTAATGGCTCAGTTACACCAACAATTTCGATATCAAGCGGATCTCCATCTTCATCCCATGTCCTTGGAATACATCCATAAGCAAAAGGATACGCAAGTGATGAATAACCTACCCTATCAAGTTTAAGATGGCCCGTTTCTGTAATTAATTCATATTTATTTATGGTATTAGAGTTCAATTCAACAATAGTGTTTATTATTGTATTTGAGCTATCTGTGAAAGCATTTAGTATGTGCAATAAATTTGGGGTAACCCTGCTTGGGGGCTGATTTAGATTAGCCATCAATAAATTATTTTTGTTTATCTTACATCCTCACACCTAACCAAATTCTTTAAAAGTAATGTTTCAGCAAAAATCATTTATTTTAGACCTTAGATGATTAATAAAATAGTTAGGAGATAGTTCTTCATTAGTTACATCTCTTACCAACTCCATACAATTAACTGATCTGCCATATTTATGTATATTATTTTTTAACCAAAAGATGATCTTTTGATATTCACCATTTTCAATTAAGTTGTCAATCAAACCTATGTCTCTTTCCATTTGAGAAGATATTTGCGCACTCGTAACATGTCCTAACAAATATGAGGGGAAATATCCAAAAGCCCCTTCACTCCAATGAACATCTTGAAGACAACCTTCTGAATCATTAGATGGTTTAATTCCTAGAAGTTCATCATATCTTTTATTCCATTCTGTTGGAATATCTTCAGCAGGTAACCCTCTTTCAATTAAATCTATTTCAAGTTCGGTTCTTATTAATATGTGTAAGCCATAAGTCAATTCATCCGCTTCAACCCTATTTAATCCTGCTTCCAAATGATTAATAGATTTCCATAATTCTAAATAATTATTAAGAGAACATCCAGCCGAAACAAATTTGTTAAAAAATCTTTTTGAAAAAGATTTGGATTTAACTATTCTATTTTCCCAAAATAAAGATTGACTTTCATGAATACCCATAGAGGTTGCTTGACCTAAAGGCCAAGCAAACCATTGATGACTTTGAGATGGTAAACCCTGCTCATAAATAGAGTGCCCCCACTCATGCGCAGTTGCTAAAAAACTTGATAATGGTTCACCTTCAACAATTCTTGTCGTAATCCTGTAATCATTAGGCCCTAATGTAATCGAAAAAGGATGGGGAGATTTACCAACAACAACTAGATCTTTATCTCTCCCAAACTCATCAAGTAATTGAGAACATAAATTATGTTGAGATTCTGGACTCAAATCCCAGAGATATTTCTTAGATTTATCGATCCCTCTAATCAACTCTGGAAGAGTATCTTTCAAAGGCTGAAACATTTTATTCAGCCACTTTAAAGTTAATTCAGGCTCAAAGGGTTGGGCTAAAGTTTCCCATGGTGAATATTGATCTGATATTTGTTTTGCCTCTTCAATCCGTAATTTAACTAATTCTTCAAAGAAAGGAAGAAAAATTTTAAAATCTGATTTTTCCTTAGCTTCTTGCCAGCTTTCATACCCTTTAGATTTTGCCTTTGCTAGAGACTCAACTAATTTAGGATCTAAATTTCTTTCTCTATTAAATTCCTTCAATAAAAGACTAATATTTCTTTCTTTATCTTTCATGAAAAGTTGATTATCGGAATTTCGTTCAATATCTGCTAGTTCATTTTTAGCAGCTTGTATTAAATTAGAAAATTCCTCAGAAGAATTTCTTTCATGCAATACTTTTGCAATATAAGTAAGTTGTTCAGACCTCCAAGAAGCCCCTTTCTTCGGCATTCCAGTATTCTGATCCCAATAAAGTGTATTTTGGATTGAACCTAATATTTGTGTTTCTTTAAGGTAAGCACCCAGATTATTCCAATGAGTTTCAGCCAAAGATTTAAATGGAAATTAAATTTATCTTAAGATAAAAATTTTAATGTCTGCAGTAAAACATCCATCTTTGTCCATAATAGGATATTGGTTAATTAAGTTTTAACTTATATGGAACAAATATTTTCAAAATTAAAATTCATAACTCATGGCGAGGGTTTTATTGATATCACATATGATTTAAATTTATGTGTTAAAAAAAATAATTTTCATTCCGGAATTTTAAATTTAACTTCACTTCATACAAGTTGCAGTTTAACTATTAATGAGAACGCAGATCCAAATGTACTGAGGGACCTAAAAAAGTATATGCAATCGATAGTTCCCTATGATTCCTACTTAAGCTTATCAAAAAATAGAGAAGAGATATCCTATAAACATTATCAAGAAGGGGCTGACGATATGCCAGCACATATTAAAACATCCCTAACAAACACTTGTTTATCTTTGAGTTTTCAAGACGGAAAAATTCTGCTTGGCACATGGCAAGCAGTTTATTTATGGGAACATCGATTTGATCAAAAGGAAAGAATCATTAATGTACATATAATTGGTGAGAAAAAGTAAGATATTTATAATGTAATAAGTCAGATTTATTATTTAATGGAACCCTACATTTTGCAAGATGAAGAATTGGATGAATTAGTTGTCAAAATACCTGGCTGGGAAATTAAATCTAAACACATCCAAAGAGAATTTAACTTCGCTAATTTTATTGAAGCCTTTGCTTTTATGACTAAGGTTGCTTTAATCTGCGAAAAATATAATCATCATCCTAACTGGGAGAATGTTTATGCAAAAGTAATAATTAAATTAAATACACATGATCTAGGAGGCATTTCGAATCTGGATCAAACATTAGCTTCGGAAATCAACAAAATTTTCGATCAATAAAAATATAAACTTCTTTTAAACTATTCAAAATGTCTAAAAATTTATTGCCAGTTACTATTATTAGTGGATTTTTAGGTTCTGGCAAAACTACACTTCTAAATCATATTTTAAAAAATCAAGTTGGTATTAAAACAGCTGTTTTAGTCAACGAATTTGGAGAAATCGGAATAGATAATGACTTAATAATAGAAGGCTCAGAAGATATGATCGAATTAAATAATGGATGTATATGTTGCTCTATCAATGGCGAATTATTAAATACCGTATCCAAAGTTTTAGAAAGAGCTGAAAAATTAGACTATTTGATTGTTGAAACAACTGGATTAGCAGATCCATTACCAGTAGCCATGACTTTTGCGGCTGGTGATCTTAGAGAAAAAGTAAGATTAGATTCAATAATCACTGTCATTGATGGAGAAAATTTTGATTTTGAAATTAATAATACAAGTGTCGCCTATTCTCAAATTTTATACGGAGATATCCTTCTTCTTAATAAATCTGATTTAGTAAATGAAAAACAATTAAAGAAAATAGAGGGGTTTATAAATAAAATAAAAAAAGAACCAAGGATTTTGAGATCAACTAATAGTGAAGTTGCATTACATACAATAATGAGCGTGGGTCTATTTGAGACAGATACTTTTGAATTCGAGAAAAATAAAAAAAATATAAAACAAAATTCCCACGATCACTCTTCTCATTCCCACGATCACTCTTCTCATTCCCACGATCACTCTTCTCATTCCCACGATCACTCTTCTCATTCCCACGATCACTCTTCTCATTCCCACGATCACTCTTCTCATTCCCACGATTTGATAAATAATATCGAGGGTTTTACCTCAGTTTCATATGAGACATTTGAACCATTTTCTTTAAGGAAATTTCAATATTTCTTAGATAATCAAATTTCAGAAAATGTATTTAGAGCAAAAGGAATACTATGGTTTATGGAAAGTGAAAGAAAACACATTTTTCACCTATCTGGAAAGCGGTTTTCTCTAGATGATGAGGAATGGACAAAAGAAAAATCTAACAAGATAGTATTAATTGGGAAAAACTTAGATCACCAAACTATTAAAAATCAACTGTCATCATGTAGATTTAATTCAGATTAGAGTTCATATTAGGATTTAATTAATTTTTGAAATTACTTATTAAAGGATTTAAAGAAGCAGTAACCGAATTAAAGCTTTTTTATTTTATTTCATTCATTGTTGCACTCTTAGTAATCATTCCAATTTTCAATTTTATTCTTGAAGGAGTTCAATATGTTGTAAGTGGAAATTTTTCATTAGGTATTGCTGGAGGAGAAGAGGTATTAGAGACTTTAAAAGTTTTAGTACTGACAAGTTTTTTTGGAGGAGGATTAGGCACTTTGAATGGATGGTTACTTTCAAATTGTGATTTTAAGTTCAGAAAAGTTCTCCGTATTTGTCAGCTCATTCCACTAGCCGCCCCAGCATACCTAATAACAGCTGTTTTGCAGGATTTAGGAAGTATTTTTGGGTATCAAGTAACTGGTTTATGGTGGGGGGTAGTAATACTTTCAATCTCTACTTACCCATATGTTTTCATTCTTGCTAACGAAAGTTTTAATAAATTTGGAATTAATCAAATCAATGCTAGTAGAGGATTAGGAGTTGGGCCGTGGAGGAGCTTCTTTAAAATCGCTTTTCCAATGGCTTTGCCAGCACTAATAACAGGAATAAGTTTAATGTGTATGGAAGTAATGAATGAGTTAGGAACATTTGCATTATTAAATATTCCAAGTATTTCTACCGGTATAGCTGAAAATTGGATAATTGAGGGTAATCCCAAAAGCGCTATTGGACTATCTTTGGTAGCTTTATTAATAATTTTCACTTTAATTATTTTTGAAAAATTCTCGAGAAGAAAATCAAAGCGGTGGAGTGAAAATCCTGCCTCAAAAGATTCTCAAGGGTGGGAATTAAAAAAAATAAGAGCTCTTTTAGCAATAACAATATCTTTATTTCCTCCAATTTTCTCTTTTGGAATTCCATGTTTTTGGGTTCTACTCAATATCGATCAAATTCAAAAAGGGTTATCTGTAGAATTACTTACCCTATCATTCAGGACCATAAGTCTAGGATTTTTTACTGCATTAATAACTATGTTATTCTCCTTAATAATTTCCTTAGCAAGACGACCAAATAAAAGCTTATTACTAGGACTAATAACAAACCTTGCGGGGATAGGTTATGCAATTCCAGGCACTGTATTAGCTTTATCTTTAATAAGCATTTCTTCTCCAAAATTGAATTTCCTTGCTGTTTGCTTACTAATTTGGGGTTATCTTGTTCGATTTCTAACTATTTCTAAGGGTTCTATTGATTCAAGTCTTGAAAGAATTTCTCCTAGTCTAGATGAAGCTGCACTTGGACTAGGAGAAAATTGGCCGGGAATCATCAAAAGAATTCATCTACCTCTTCTTCAGGGACCAATATTCGTAGGATCACTATTGGTTTTTGTAGACACGATAAAAGAATTACCCATGACCTTTATTTTGAGACCATTTGATTTTGATACATTATCTGTGAGGATATATCAATATGCTGGAGATGAAAGAATGGTAGAGGCAATATTACCAGCCATTCTAATCATGACTCTAGGTCTTATTGCTTCATTTACATTGATACCAAGTTTAGAGAAAAAAAACTAAATTCTTTTATAAAGTTTTCTTATTAAGAAAGGTAGGCTTAAGAACAAATCTGCCGAGGTAGATATAACCCTAAAATAAACTAAACTTATTATAGTTATATTTTGTGGAATACTTCTGCCTACAAATAAAAGAAGGCAAGCCTCAAAAACGCCAACTCCTCCTGGAGCTGCTGGGACTACCAAGCCTAGAGACCATGACAAAGAAAAGATTCCCAATAAAGATATAATGTTCAGAGAATTACTCGAATAAAAAGTATTTAAGCAAATATAAAACCCAATAAATTTAGATAAAACAAATCCAATTTCAAGAAATAAAGCTCTAGTAGGGAAAAATGAAATTATATTTATTCTCTCTTCAAACTGGTCCTTTGAATTTTTAAGTTTTAAGACCTCAAATACTTTTCCCTTAAGAGCTCCTAGTCTTTTTAATATCAGAAAAATAAATTTCCTATTTAGGAATGCCAAAGGAACCATTAAAAAAATATAGAATGGCGAAAAAATCAATCCCATCGATGCCAAGAGAAAAGATCCGCTCAACATAAAATAAGGTTCTATAAGTGTCGAATACCAAGCAATCTGAGGATTACTTATTGTTTTTAAAAAATTAAATCTTTCTACAAAATGCCAAACCCCTCCCGGAACGTATTTAAGAATATTGGTTAAAACATAAAAAGAGACGAGATTATTATTTTTAAATTCTTTCCCGAACCATCTAACAATATATTTCCATGCATAAGCGTTCAGGTAAATACTGAAAATACAAAATAAAAATGATAAAAATAGATTAATTCCATTTCTTTCTAAATTGACATCAAAAGAAATTTGATCAATATTATTAAAAAAATAGATACAAAAATAGGACAAGCTTGTAATAAAAAAAATATTTTTTAAACAACCAAAATTAATTTTTTTAAGGAATCTAAGATATAAGTTATTGCTTGAGTTAAATCTCATTTCCAGTTTTCAAATGCTTTAAATTTTTTGCTTGATTCTTTTATAATTTTTCTTATTTCGTAAGTTGATATTTTATGCTCTAATTGTATTCTCAATACCTCATCATTTTCTGGTTTCATAGTTATTGATCCATCTGGTTTCAGAGTTTGTTTAACATTTATATTTCCAAAAGTTGTTGAACATTCTCCTCTGCGTCTAAGTAATATCCACCTTGATTGTGTTCTTTCACGAACACCAATAGTGTTGGAATAATCAAACCATAATCTCCTAAAAAACTCTTTTTTCTCTATGGGCAAGATTACCTGAATAGAAAATCCAATTCTATTTTTTTTCATATTGATAGCTTGATAAGAAACATCGTAAGCTCCCTCAATTCTCAGTTTCTCCACAAAATTAGATATATCTTCGGGTGTTTGATCATCAATCCATGCTTCTTGAATAGATATCTCTTCACACTTTGGGCTAATGTATTTATCAACGTTAGTAGAAAAATCCTCAAATGAAGTAATTTTATAAACTCTTACCAAATTAGGGAATGTAAATTTTAGATCACCAATGCCGACTCCATAAGAGTTGACAGAATATTTTGAAGGAGGTTCAAGATAGTCGACTAAATTAGCAAGTAAAGCAATGCCAGTTGGTGTTGAGAGTTCACCATCTATTGAGTTTAGGCTTGATAAAACCTTAATATTTTTTTGTCTTATTAGCTCTATTACAGCAGGAGGTGGTACAGATAATTTTCCATGTTCAGTTTGAACAAAACCTTTCCCCAACATTGGTTCATTACAATAAACCCTCCTTGGATTTAAGTAATTCAATGCTGCACACACTCCAATTATATCCACCAATGAATCTATAGCTCCAATTTCATGAAAATGAACTTCATCAGATTTAATGCCATGAACTTTTCCTTCCGCAATTGCTAAAGATTCAAATACTTCATAAATTATTTTTTTTAATTTATCTTCTAAGTGGCCATTTAAAATAAGTTCCTTGATACTTCTCCAAGTTCTTTTAATAGGACTACAGTCAATATTCTCAACCTTCGCCTTGATGCCTCGGATTGAACAACTTTTAGATTCCTTAAATTTTAGTTGATAAAGATCCTTTAATCCAAGATCAATAAGTGGCTGTTCAATAACTTTTTTAGGCACCCCTAAATCATAAAAAGCACCTAATAACATATCTCCGGAGATGCCAGGAGAACATTCAATAAAAACATCATCCATAAATCAAAGATTTCTTAACTGGTAAATTGCGGTGAGAATCAACCTTTCATTCTAGTTTTTTTAGAAAGATTTTGTTCAATCACTTCGTACTTCATTAATTCCAAAGAATTTCCATCTCTGTTGATATCTAAACTTACAAAGCTATGCAAAAGTTCGAGAGAAAGCTCTCCTTTTATGACTAATTTAAAATTTTTATTTTTTAAATTTTTTGACTTTATAGTAGGGCAGATTTTAATAACAATTTCTTTCTTTAGAGTGTTAACAAAGACTAATTCTCCTCTAACAGAAAAATAATTGTCTTTTAGATCTAATTCTTCTAATAATTTTGAAAAGTTAGTTTTTGAAGAATCATTAGAGAAATCATTCAGTTGATAGGGATCCCATATGCCTGCAACCTGTAAATGCAAGTTTTGAGTATTTTTATTCTTTGGATAAACAATCCAATAATAACTTTTCTTTAAATCAATATGCTTTTTTAAAAGTGATAATGCTTTACCAAGAACTACTGTTTCAATTTTTTCGTCTTTATTATCAATTAAAAAGCCTCTATTTAATTGTTTATTACTAAGAGGGGTGAATTTACCATTAATGATTCCGATTGCTCTGTGCTGTAATTGGTTAGTAACTTTTGGGATAGGATTTTTTAACATATTAAAAATTTGAGAATAATAATTTATCGCATTAAATTTCTAAATTTTCCTCCAAACTATTAAAAGACCTTAACGCATCGTCAATTGCATCAGAAGGATCAGTCGCGTCATTCATACTATTTTGTCTCCGAATCATTTCCACAAGTTCAAAAGGATTAGTTGGGAAAGCTGAACTATCATCTTCTGTTTTAGTTGAGGTATCGATTTCTAATTCTTCAAATAAATATTCAGCATTTAGGTAATCACTTTTTAAGAAAATTAATAAAGTAAAAAAAATTACAACCGTAATTGGTTTAAAAACGCTTTTGCAAAAGTAATTTTTCATTTTATTTAATTTCAAAATTCTTTAACGCCAAAATTTCCTGCTATTTTAATTTTACATAATTTGGTAGAAATTTGTTAATAGCAACTTGGAATGTTAACTCTATTAGAACCAGACTTTCACAAATATTGGATTGGATTAATCAATCCAATCCAGATATTCTATGTTTGCAGGAAACAAAAGTGATGGACGAGAGTTTCCCTGTTGAACCTTTTGAAAAATTAGGATACTCAGTAGAGATCTATGGACAAAAATCATACAACGGTGTGGCTCTTATTTCCAAAATAAAGCCGGAAAATGTTAAAAAAGGATTCTACGGTTGTAATGAGTCTAATCAAAATATGGAAATTTTCCTAGATCAAAAAAGATTGATTTCTGCGGATATTAATGGCATTAAAATCATTAATGTCTATGTTCCAAATGGATCAACTCTAGAATCTAGTAAGTTCGAATACAAAATTAATTGGTTAAATTGTTTAGCTTCATTTTTAGATGAGCAAGAAAAAAAAGGGAAATTAATTTGTCTTATGGGTGATTTTAATGTTGCTCCATCCAACTTGGATATTCATGATCCAAAGAAATATGAAGGAGGGATAATGGCGTCTGAGATAGAGAGAAACGCACTAAGTAATGTTCTGAAAAAAAGATTAATAGATGCGTTTAGGATTTATGAACAGAATACTGGCCATTGGAGTTGGTGGGATTACCGTAACAACGCATTTGAATTAAATAAAGGTTGGAGAATAGATCATATATATATCAGCAAAGAACTGTCATCAAAACTTAAAAGTTGTGTCATAGACAGCTCCCCAAGAGGTAATTTGCGTCCAAGTGATCACGCCCCAGTAATGATAGATCTTAACTTAAACGAAATAAATTCAGATTTTTTTGAGGATGAGGATAATTTCTTCGAAATATAAATAAAATAAATTGAATTTCTTTAATGCTTGAAAACGCCTATTAATAAAGAGTTATTTAAAGTAATATTGTTTTTAATTATGATTTCTTTAAAATTAATAATTTACAATCCAAACTATCGCAATAAAAATATCATAATGTAGAATTTCAATCTGATTGACAAAATTTTTACTTATTTCTAATTTAGAACATGACTAGATTTTTCTCAAAACATCATTTAGCTAAATTGTGACTGACATATTAAATTACACAAAATCAGAAGAAATTTTCTCTGCTGCCCAACAACTAATGCCAGGAGGAGTAAGCTCTCCAGTAAGGGCTTTTAAGTCTGTAGGCGGTCAGCCAATTGTTTTTGATAGAGTCAAAGGTCCTTTTGCTTGGGATATTGATGGAAATAGATATATCGACTACATAGGAAGCTGGGGACCTGCTATATGTGGACATGCACACCCTGAAGTTACAACGGCATTACAGGAAGCAATTGAGAAAGGCACTAGCTTTGGTGCTCCATGCGTTCTAGAAAACCAACTTGCTGAAATGGTAATAGATGCAGTCCCATCTGTAGAAATGGTTAGATTTGTCAATAGTGGAACTGAAGCGTGCATGGCTGTTTTGAGACTTATGCGAGCTTTTACAGGAAGAGATAAAGTTATTAAATTTGACGGTTGTTATCACGGTCATGCAGATATGTTTTTAGTAAAAGCAGGATCAGGAGTTGCCACTCTGGGTTTACCAGACTCTCCAGGTGTTCCACGGACAACAACTGCCAACACACTTACTGCTCCCTACAATGATCTTGAAGCTGTAAAAAAATTATTTTCTGAAAATCCTGATGCAATTTCGGGGGTTATTCTTGAGCCTATCGTTGGTAATGCAGGGTTTATTACTCCAGAACCTGGATTCTTGGAGGGATTAAGGGAATTAACCACTGAGAATGGATCCTTATTAGTTTTTGACGAAGTAATGACTGGATTCAGAATAAGTTATGGGGGAGCTCAAGAAAAGTTTGGGGTTACTCCTGATTTAACAACCCTTGGGAAAGTAATTGGTGGAGGATTGCCTGTTGGAGCTTATGGAGGCAAGAAAGAAATAATGTCAATGGTAGCCCCTTCAGGGCCGGTATACCAAGCAGGCACTTTGAGCGGCAATCCACTAGCAATGACTGCTGGAATAAAAACTCTTGAACTGCTCAAACAAGATGGTACGTACGATAAGCTTGATTCAACAACTTCTAGATTAATTGAAGGGATAATTCAGTCTGCAGAAAATAACGGTATCGCTATTAACGGTGGAAGTGTAAGCGCTATGTTTGGATTTTTCTTATGCGATGGGCCAGTTAGGAACTTTGATGAAGCCAAAACAAACGATTCCAAACTTTTTGGTAAATTGCATAGAGAAATGCTTCAACGAGGAATTTACCTAGCGCCGAGTCCTTTCGAAGCTGGTTTCACATCATTAGCTCACAGTGAAGAAGAAATTGATAAAACCATTGAAGCTTTTGACGAATCTTTTAACGCAATTAAAAAATAATCATTTACTAGTATTTCCTTAAAGAAAAAAAGTAAATGATTAAAAAGTTTAGACAGATATTTTAAAAATAATTATTTTCTACCACCAACTATTACTGGGGGAGAACCTCCTGCTGAACCTGGTAACCCAGGAACAACTTGTGTACTGCCATCCCATTTATCGAGAAATAATTTGAAAAGTACTTGATCGTCGAGACTTCTATTTAATGTCTCATATCTGAGTGCTTCTTGTTCAGCAATTTCAACTTCAGTCTTTGCTCTTAGTAGTTGCTGACCAGCTATTTGCTTTTGTTCGATAGCAGCTCTATATTCTTCAGCAATCTCTAATCCAGTAAGGTCTAAGCTTTTAACATCTACATAATCGAATGAATTTAATTCTTGTGCAACGGTGTCACCTACTTTTTCAGAAATTACTGCGAATTCAGTAGCAATTGTTTCTAGCTCATATTGAGAAAAGACTGATTTTAGTGCTTTTAGCAAAGATGGCTGAACAATTTTCTGATAAACATCGCTATTTCTGCTTGCGATTGTTGCGAAGATCCTTCCTGCCTCGTTAGGTTTAACTGAATACTTAACAGTAGCTGTAGCCCTAATAACTTGAAGATCTTTAGTAAGCGTTTCAAATTTTTCTGGTTGAACTTGGGTTTTTATATCAAATGGATATACAGACTGAATAAATGGAAGTTTAAAGTTTAAACCAGCTCTCCTAGAGGGGCCACTTACTTTCCCTAGTGTTGTAACAACTGCAACTTGTCCAGAAGGTACAACAAATAATGATTGGGTTAGCAAAAGAAAGCCTGTAAAAGATAATACAATTAGTAATGTAGCTGTCCCACCAGGACCTGTTGGTGTGACATTTTTAAAAGATGTTGACATTAAATTTATACTTTTAATTAATCATATTTAAATAGATTAATTAGTGCATTAGGAAGACATTTAATTAAAATATTTTTTTAATAATTGCAAATTTAAATATAGATTTTAATTAATAAATATTTGATTTAAATTCTCGCAAAAGTTCTAAATAAAGATCCTCATCTATCTCCCTGATATCATATTCAGAGGGTAATACACCATGCTTATGCTCATGTACCGCCATCCAGCAAAATTTCTCTATTTCTTCTTTTGAAAAACGAGGGTATTCTTTTACATTCTTAATCAATGAGTTAATGAGAGATTTTGGATAAACTGCCATATTTTTAAAATAATCTTAATGAAGATTTTATCTAAAGTTACTAGCTTTTAGAGGAATGTTCAAAGACTCCTCCAACTCACTAACAAGCTTGATTGCTAATTGAAGATCATTCTTGCTCTTACTAGCAACTCTGAGTGTTTCTCCATTGATGCTGACATTAATTTTTTTAATTTGATCTCTAATATTTTTACTGATTTTTTTTGCAATTTCTTGTTTGATTCCTTGTTTTAATAGAATTGTTTGTTTAATTCTATTACCACTAACTATTTCAATATCACCGTAGTCAAATATTTTTAAGGATAAGTTTCTTTTTATTGCCTTTTGTCTAATTATGTCATTTACAGCATTCAAAGTAAGTTCGCTATTAGTAATTATAAAAATATTTTCTTTTTCTAAATCAATTGAAGTATCCGTGCCCTTCAAATCGTAACGCTGAGAAATTTCCCTTTTAACTTGATCCAAAGTATTGACTAATTCTTGTCTATCAAAATCAGAAACCACATCAAATGAAAAACTTTCTGCCATAGTAAATTATTAAACGCTAAATATTATTAGCATAAATCATCTTTTAAATGGGGAAATGGGTTAATTTAATCAAAAAATAACAAACTAACAACTTTGCCCATTTCTTCAGCACATCTACAACTATTTAGCAAAGTTTCACTATCGTGAAAGGCAAAACATATTAATTGATCGCACCTAGTAATAATTTCTTGATTACAAAGACTACTTGCAAGTGGCAAAGGTAATTCATCATTTTCACTTTTTTCAACCAAATGCATAACCCTCTCAAGTTGATCCTTTATTTCGGGAACTTGTCTATCAAGACTTTGTGGTAATAAAACAGTTAATAATGATGGATTAATATCTAAGACAGCTCGGATAACAGCTGCATTAACACCTTGAGATCCAGACGTAAGGATATTATGTCCTTCCTCTGCTAAAGACCGTGCTATCAACTCAATTAAGTGGATATCTACAATCGGTACGTGTCTAGTACCTAAAAAAGCAATTCTCCTTTTCCCATTATCTTGGAGTTTTGCAAGTTCTTGAGCTAAGGCATCAACACCTTCAGTTGCTGGTAGATCTAAAGAGCGACTCAAAATAATAAAGTTCCTATATTTGAAATTAGCATTTATCTGAAAAATTGCAGGGAAAATCTATCTTTTCGAGAATTCTTTTTAGATTTACATGCTCTTGAACTAATTGAATAGCATAAGAAGCTTTAATAGATTCATGTATTCTGACATGACCAAAAGCTTGTTCAATAATTTCAACGGAGGAAAGAGTATCTAATTCCACCTTTAAAATTGGCACCTCCAATTCCTCCGCTCTATGAATCAATTGTGACAAAGGATCTCCTAAACCAGTTAAAATAAGGCATTGAGTCGAAGCCTCTAAAGCAGCAAGTTGGATATCAGTTCTATCAGCTCCTGTAACTACAGCCATATTTCGTCTTCTCCTGAAAAATTCCATTGCAGAATTCACACCCATTGCACCAATACTCAATGTTTCGACAAGCAATTGATCTTTTTCTGAGCAACAAATAACTTGGGCATCTAGTCTTCTTACAAGCTCACCTACGGTGACACTTCTAAGAAGTGGTGATTTAGGCATCACTCCAAATACTTCAATACCTAGATCTTTAAGAGAGGGTATTATTTCATTTTTAACTTTTTCGACTTCTTGCGGCAAAACTCCGTTTAATACAACTCCAGCCAATTTCTCACCTAATTGTTTTTGCGCATCAAGTAATGCATCGACACTTTTACAATCTTCCCATAAATTCACAATTAAAACTTTCGCATCTAAATCCTTAGCTAGTTGTGGGAGACTTAATCCATAAATCATACCCTCATGAAGACTTCCGGCTGCCTCTAAAATATTCAGACCTTCAAAATCATCATTAACCAATCCTTCAATCTGATCAAAACCTTTTCCTGGAAGTAAGTCTTTATTGAAGATTCTTTTTTCAGCTGAGATATTATCCAATAATCCTACTGAGGAAATTAAATTCTCCTCTTCGATATTTAATGTTGATCCAATAAACTTAACATCATCATCTATTAATCCTTCATAAGACATTGAGGGAAGATTAGTAAGTTCAATACATGTTGCTAGAGGTTTTCCTATGCGTACTTTTTTTTTCTTCTGTAAAAGTTTTTTTGCTATCCCAAGAACCATTGCAGACTTACCACTAAATGGCTCACATGAGCCAATTAACAATATATCGCTCATAATTTAGTAAATTTTTTATTAATAGGTTTAAGATAATATTTTTTTCATAACTAAACAAATATTTATTTATGAGTTTTAATCAAATAAAAAAATAAATAATCTTTTTTTGATAAATTTATTTTAATTCTTTGGTATCTAATAAAAATCAAGCAAAATGATAAATCCAACCAAAAACGAAAAAACCATAGGGATTACTGGAGCCTCAGGTGCGCTAGGAAAAGAATTAACAAAGTTGTTTCGTCAAAAAGGATATAAAGTGATTGGATTTACTCATAGTAAAACTAATTATGAAATAAATCTTGAATCTCCAAATGAATGGATTAAATGGGAATGTGGGAAGGAGTCTTCATTAAAAAAACAATTAGAGAATATAGACATTTTAATTTTGAACCATGGTATCTATGATTTGAGTAGAGAAAATTCTAATTATGAAAACTCAATTGAGATAAATGCATTAAGCAAATTCAAATTTTTAAATTTATTTGAAGATATTGCTCTAAGCAATGATTCACAAGTAAAAAAAGAGATTTGGATAAATACATCTGAAGCAGAAATATTACCCGCCCTAAATCCGTCATATGAGATTAGTAAATCCCTTATTGGTCAATTAGTTTCGTTCAAAAAAAATCTACTGGACAAAAATACAAAGAAAAAATTAATAATTAAAAAAATCATTTTAGGGCCTTTTAAATCAGAATTAAATCCTCTCGGAATAATGAGTCCAAAATTTGTTTCTAAAAAAATTTATGATTTAGCTAATTCAAAAAATTATTTAGTAATAATTAGTCCAAACCCTTTAACATATGTACTTTTCCCATTGAAAGAATTTTTTAATTTTTTATATTGCCGAATTATCTATAAATACAAATCTTAGTCCCTAAAAATCTCGATCTGTCAATATTTCAATACCATCTTTTAAAACAACTATTGTATGCTCCCATTGGGCCGATAGTTTTCCATCTTTTGTTATTACTGTCCATCTATCATTTAATGTTTTACAAAATTTAGTCCCTTCATTAACTATAGGTTCCACCGCTAATGTCATTCCTTCGCGAAGGACGACGTTAGGCAATTCTTTGGTCCGAAAATTAAATACGGATGGTTCTTCATGAAGATTTCGTCCAACTCCATGACCTGTATAGTCTTCTACAACACTAAAGCCATTTTCTACAACAACGTCTTCGATTTCCCCAGCCACATCAAGAAGTGTATTCCCTGCCTTGATTTTCGAAAGCCCCGCATACAATGCTTTAAAAGCTATATCACTAAGTTTTTGAGCCTTTGGACTAACTTCTCCTACACAAATTGATATACAACTATCTCCATGGAAACCATCTAAATATGCCCCTGTATCAATTTTAACCAAGTCACCATTTTTAATTATTTTATTTTTACTTGGAATTCCGTGAACAACCTCATTATTAATACTAGAACATATACTTGAAGGGAATCCATGGTAGCCCTTGAAACTTGGGACAGCTCCAAAACTTTTTATTCTCTTTTCTGCAAAATCATCTAAATCTTTTGTACTCATTCCAGGTTTAATTAAGTCATTAATTTCTCTCAAAACAGTAGCTACAATTCTGCTAGATTTTTTCATCAAATTTATTTCCCGTGAAGACTTTATTTCGATTCCTCTTCTCCTCTGAATAAATGGAACTTGATCATTAGCTTTGGAATTATTTTTATTTAACAAAAGATCTGCAAAATGTCTCATTGGAATAAATAATAGTAATAGGTAAATATCTTCAAAATAGCCTTTATGATCTTGGCTACCTTAAATCTATCAATAACAATAGGAAAGAAACAAAAATGAAAACTTTATTTAATTCTAGGCAATTTCATAAGGCTTTGGCGCCCTGGATTTTTCTTCCATTATTTATATCTTCAATTACTGGTCTTCTTTATAGGGTTTCAAAAGATTTACTGGGTTTCTCTAGAGAACAAGTTCATTGGTTAATGTCTCTCCATGAGGGCGAATGGCTTGGAGATAATGGAGAACTTATATATGTGATATTTAATTCCCTTGGAGTTTTATGGATGCTCGTCACAGGATTCCAAATGTTTTCAAAAACAATTTCATTTACCAAAAAGGTTACTAAAGGCGAGTCAAAAGGTTAAGATATAGAACTTGTAGGATAATAATGACCAAAATGGCCAAAGAGAAACAAGAGAAGGATTTAGAAACCGGTATTAAAGCTGACACATCAGTTGATGTAACAGTTGAACAAAAAGAAAAAAATACGGTTTCTGAGACTACGCAAACCTTAAGCGCATCAAATCTTATTAAGGAATTTGAGAATGAACAATTAAAAAAAGAACTACCTGAAATATATGTTGGGGACACTGTTAAAGTTGGAGTGAAAATTACAGAAGGTAATAAAGAAAGAGTCCAACCTTATGAAGGCGTTGTCATAGCAAAAAGACATGGAGGAATAAACCAGACTATTACAGTTAGAAGAATTTTTCAGGGTATAGGTGTTGAAAGAGTATTTATGCTACATAGTCCACAGGTTGCCTCTCTAAAAGTTGAACGTAGAGGTAAAGTAAGAAGAGCTAAATTATTCTATCTGAGAGATAGAGTAGGAAAAGCTACTCGCGTAAAACAACGCTTTGATCGATAAAGTTGTAAATTAATCAACTTTTTGTTCACAAAGACGCTTATAATCATTTAAATGCGTCGTTAGTTCAGTTGGTAGAACGCAGGTCTCCAAAACCTGATGTCGGGGGTTCAAGTCCTCCACGACGCGTTTGATCAACATTATGTAAATCATTTTTTCATAAGATGGAGTTAGATCTTCAACCTGGGGACGTAGTTAAAGTCCTAGAATCAGCAGCTTTAGGATGGGTTCGTGCAAGAGTTATCAGAGTTAAGTCTGGTGGGAGAGTCGTCGTACAAAGTGACCAAGGCAGAGAATTTACTGCTAGAGGCAATCAAGTTAGGTTGATAGAGCCTGCTGGTTTTAGACCTCAAAAATAAATAGTTGTTTAAACTAAGTCAGTTAAAAAACTAATTATTTCTGTAAATCCTCAAATTAATAAATTTTTTTTATTACAACCCCATAAATTAAGTATTATGATCTGATAATTTTAAGAATGAAGTTCTAAATAAATTTAGAACAAAACTCTGGGACCGTAGTTCAACTGGTTAGAGCACCGCCCTGTCACGGCGGAAGTTGCGGGTTCGAATCCCGTCGGTCCCGTTTTTTCTAAAAGAAATTTGGAAAAACGTTTAAGACTAGCCCCGAGTCCAACGGGTTTATTTCATATCGGGACAGCACGAACAGCACTATTCAATTGGTTGTATGCACAAAAAATAGGTGCAAAATTTCTTATCAGAATAGAAGATACTGATTTTCTTCGATCTAAATCTGAATATACAAAAAATATATTAGAGGGCTTGAAATGGCTTGGACTTAAATGGGATGAAGAACCTATAAAGCAAAGTGACCGAATTTCGATTCACAAAAGTTATATCAAAAAACTATTGGAATGTGGAGCTGCATATAGGTGCTTTACATCAGAAGATGAAATATCTGAATTAAGAGAAGAACAAAAAAAGAAAGGATTACCTCCAAAGCATGATAATAGACACAGAAATCTTTCAAAAGAAGAAATAGAAACATTCATATCCCAAGGGCGGACTTCAGTAATAAGATTTAAGATTGATGAAAAAATTGATATTAAATGGATAGATCAGATAAGAGGCGAAATCAAATGGCAAGGGAAGGATTTGGGCGGTGATTTAGTTTTATCAAGAAGGGCTAAGGGATATGAGATTGGTGATCCTTTGTATAATCTTGCAGTTGTAGTTGATGATAATTTCATGCATATTACTCACGTTGTAAGGGGTGAAGACCATATTTCGAACACTGCAAAACAAATATTGATTTATAAAGCATTAAATTTTAATTTGCCAACTTTTTCGCATACACCCTTAATACTAAATAGCGAAGGGAAAAAATTATCTAAGAGAGATTGCGTTACTTCAATCGACGAATTTAGAGAAATGGGATATTTACCTGAGGCCCTATCGAACTATATGGCATTTTTAGGTTGGTCTCCAAAATCTGCCGACAGAGAAATACTTTCACTTGGAGAGATATCTGAAATTTTTGACTTATCAGAAATAAATAAAGCTGGAGCCAAATTTAGTTGGGAAAAACTCAACTGGATTAATTCTCAATATATAAAAAATATGGAATCAATAAAGTTAATTGAGATCATCAGAAAATACTGGGATGACAATGGTTGGGAGCCTCCATCTCAAGAATGGGCACATAAATTAGCAATTTTGATTAGAGACTCTATGACTCTTTTAAAAGATTCAATTGATCAATCAAAACCATTTTTCTTAATACCTACAATTCAAAAAGAAGGTCAAGATTTTTTGGAAAACCGGGAAAGCAAATTATCTTTAAAACTAATCTTAAATTATTTAATTGAGCAAAATACAATAAATCTAAATAAAGAGAAAGCCAAAGAAATAATTAACGAAATCTCAAAAAAGCATAATATAAAAAAAGGGATATTAATGAAATCATTAAGAGTAGCCTTTTTTGGATCTCTTAGTGGTCCAGATTTAATTCAAAGTTGGGAGCTTTTCGCAGAGAGTAAAACTGATAGAACTCGAATTGAAAGATGTCTTTAATCAATCAAGATTATTTTTTTGGCCTAATTTAAGTCTATTTACCAAAGGTTTAGCAGAAAGTCCTTGTATTCCTACCGTCATCAAAATAGTAAGAAAAACTAAACCTTGTAGACGGCCAGCCCCAAGGATACCAGCCTGCTCTAATCTGATAGAAAAAAGAGAAGCTACAGCTGCAGTAACAATACCTCTTGGAGCTAACCAGGCTAAAAATATTTTTTCTTTTAAGTTCAAGTCTCTCCCCATAGTTGCTATCCAGATAGAGATAGGGCGAACAATTACCATCAACATAAAAACGCAAACAACCCCTCCCCAGCCTAGGGGACTTAATTCACCCCAAGAAACGTCAGCGGCCAAAAGAGGGAAAAGAACTGTTATTGCTAATTGAGCTAATTCACCTATTAGATTATCCAATCTCTCCTTATCTATAACTTCTCTTTTGCCTACAATAAAACCTGCAGCGACTGAAGCCGGCAAGCCTGATTCTGGTAAAAAATATTCGCAAATTCCATACACAAGGAAAATAAATCCAAGGGTAACTTGAAGCTCTATACCAAATGAGGCTTCATTTTTTATTTTTTTTAAAATTTCTGATAGTAACCATCCCGCACTTAATCCGATTAAAACTCCTCCCCCTAATCTTTGCATTAATGCTATAAATACATCTCTAATCCCTCGAAGATCCCCTAAAGTCAATTCTAAAAGCAGTAATGCTAGTACTGCACCGATTGGTTCAAGCAGCAACCCCTCAGCTTTTAAAACTTCCGAGAGTGGGGAAGCTAATTTTATTTGTTCCACTAATGGAGAGACAACTGTTGGTCCAGTAGCTAGAACTATGGCGCTATATATTCCTGCGACTTGCCATGAGAGGCCAGCCAGCCAATGAGCAATGAAAATTCCAGCTGATAATGAAATAAAAAGTCTTACCAATGAAATTTTTAAAACAGTAGTTCTTATATTCCCCTCAGGCAATTTTAAATTTAATCCCCCTTCAAAAAGAACCAAACAGACCAAAAGCCCCACAATAGTTTCAAGCCCTTGCCCGAGATCTAAAGGCTCAACAAGTCCCAATCCTGATCTTCCAATTAATAATCCAGAAAGCAATAAAATAACAACACTTGGGAATCCTGTAAAAGAAGAAAATAATCGAGCGAAAGCGCCTGCAAATACAGTTATCCCCCAAAGTAATCCAAGCCTTTCAGGCGTCATATAAAATTATAAATAATAAAAACATTCATTATTTTGATTAAATCAATAATCTTATCTCTAGTCCAATAAAAACAATACTTTTTAATTTAATTAATCAGCTAAAAGAATAATTTTAAAAATTTTATCAAAACTACTTTTAAAAAAAATTAATTTTATTTCTATTAAGAAAACTGGCTTATTAAAGCAATAATTATAAAAATAATTCCTATGCCAACAGTTGCCATCCTTCCATTCCATATTTCAGCTTGAGGGGTAAAACCTCTTTTCCACAAATTCAATTCCTTTTTATCAACGAAGTTTTTTGTCTCTTTAATCTCGATTTTAGGTTGTTTGTTCATTGAAATTAGAAAGGAGGGTTTTCTTCATAAAGGGTATTTGCTTGTTCAATTGATAGTCTTCCTGCGACTCCTAATTTAAGGGAACTTAAATGATCCTTAAATTTGATTCTGAACAACGCCGCCGCTCCAATCATTGCCGCATTATCTGTACAAAGATCGAGAGGAGCTAAATGAACTTTAATAGATTTTTTACTAGCTTCACTAATCATCATTTTTCTTAATGTATTGTTAGCAGCTACTCCCCCAACCACAACAACATTATCCAAGCTATGATCTTCTGCGCATTTTATTGTTCTCTCTACCAAGACCTCTGCCACTACTCTCTCAAAACTTGCAGCAATATCTGGAATTGGAACGGTCTTCCCAGCCAAATTTATTCTCTCAACTAATCTTAATACGGCAGTTTTTAAACCACTAAAAGAGAAATCATATTTAAGAAATCCACCTTTTTTATCAGAGATCTTACATTTTGGTAAATTAAATTTCATTGGGTCCCCATTTTTAGCAATCTTTTCAATTGCCGGTCCTCCTGGATAACTAAGACCTAATAGTCTGCCAACTTTATCAAAGGCCTCTCCAGCAGCATCATCAAAACTTTTCCCAAGTCTTTGCATCCCCCTACTATCATCTACCTTTATCAATTCAGTATGCCCACCGCTAACAAGTAATGTAAGAAAAGATTTTTTTGGATAGTTTTCTGAAAATAGAATTGAAGATAAATGCCCCTCCAAATGATGAATTCCCAAAAATGGTTTTGAATGTAAAAGGCAAAGTGATCTTGCGGTTATAGAGCCAACTCGTAAACAACCAACTAATCCAGGGGCTACAGTTGAAGCAATATAATCGACTTCCTCAATTTTAATTTTTGCTTCTTCTAGAGCCTTATCTAAAACAAAAGGTAATAATTCTAAATGTTTTCTAGCTGCAAGTTCAGGCACAACTCCTCCCCATTTTGAATGATCTTCAATTTGAGAGGCAATTATATTTGAATGTATTCTGAAAGTATCGCCAATATTAGAAACTATTGAGACAGATGTCTCATCACAACTTGTTTCAATAGCTAAAACTTTATGCATTTTTGATTCAACTTGTTCTATTTTAATATTAATTTCTTACTTAACACACTATAAGGAATTAAAGATTGCAACTTATGAAATTCTTTTTTTCAATCATAACCTCAGTTTTTCTGTTCCTCGGAATTACTCCAATTGCTCTAGCTGCAAATGGGCCTGCTTTAAACGCAGATAGAGCTAGCACAGAATATACCGCTTCAGCTCTCACAAAATGCTCTGAAAATCCTAAATTCATCGAGAGAGCAAATTCTGCAACTACTCAAAAAGACATAGCAAGATTTGAAAGATATGGAAAAGCATCATGCGGAGATGATGGTCTTCCTCATTTAATAATTGGACCTCCTCTTGAGCCATGGGGGGCCCTTTTAAATAGAGGTCATGAAGGAGATTTACTTATCCCCGGAGTATTGTTCATTTACATTGCTGGAATTATAGGTTGGTCAGGAAGAGAGTATCTCATTGAATCAAAAAAGACTAAGAATCCAGCAGATCTTGAGATCATTATTGACTTAGACTTAGCTAGAAAATGTCTTGTAAAAGGAGCCCAATGGCCACTTCTTGCTAATAAACAAGGTAGAAATGGAGATTTAAGAGAGAAAGATAACAATATTACACTTAATGGTCCTCGCTAAACATCCTTAAAAACTTTCATAAAACAAATGTTCAAAATTCTAAACACAAAATTTGTCAGATCTGCTCCAGTAGTAGCAGCAATTTGGCTAAGCCTTACAGCTGGAATAATTATTGAATTTAATAGATTTTTCCCAGATTTATTATTCCATCCAATGAGTTGATGAATAGAAAATAATCAAGTTTTTATTAACTTGATTATTTTTTTTGCTGTTTCATCAACATTGTGATTTGTTAATGCAAAATCAAATTCATTTGATACTGAAATTTCATAATTAGCCCTTAAGAGTCTTTTTTTAATTGCCTCTTCTTTTTCTGTACCTCTATTTCTTATTCTTCTCTCTAACTCTTCTTTATCCGGTGGAAGTAAAAATATTGACTGTGAATTAGGAAACTTATTTTTTATTTGCCTTGCACCCTCTACTTCAATTTCAAGTAGTACGATAAATCCCTTTTTTATTTTCTCATTAACAGAAGACAAAGGCGTTCCATAGTAGTTTCCAGCAAATTGAGCCCATTCAAGGAAAAGGTTTTGTTCAATCATTTCTTTAAACTTTTCTTGGTTTAAGAAATAATAATTTTCTCCGTCCTTCTCTCCCTCTCTAGGTTCTCTTGTAGTTGCAGAAATTGAAAGCCAAAAATTTTTTTCTTTACATAATATTTCTTTAACAACTGTTCCTTTACCTACCCCGCTGGGTCCAGTAAGGATAATAAGTTTTTTTTGATTTTTCATATTAAATTTTTTACAGTAAAATAGATATCTTGTGAATTAAAAAAGAATAATGCAAAAAGGTGTTCCACAGATAATGGATATTACATCTATTAGATCTGTCTTGCATTATTTGACAAAAAACATTTTACCTACAAAGTTTGAGACTGCCCAACAACCAGAGCCTAATACAATTCAATTATGTTTCAGAGGAGTTGATTCTCAAACATGGTTAGAAGTTTCATGGAATGGCGACTCTCCAAGAATACTAAAGATAAATAAGCCAGAAAAGATTGGGAGAGAAAGCACACTTTCTAAACAAATAAGATACGGATTAAAGTATATGGCTTTAATTTCGATTGATCAAGATAATTTCGAGAGAGTTATAAAATTTAGTTTTGCGAAAAAACCTGGAGATGAAATTAATAAGTATTTAATTTTTGAATTAATGGGAAAACATAGTAATATTTTTTATCTGGACAATAAACATAAAATAATTGCCGTTGGTAAACAAATTAAATCAAGTCAATCTAGTTTTAGAACAATTTCAACAGGATCGATTTATTCTGGCCCTCCAGTCAATCTCAAAAAACAACCTAGAGAAGATGAGTCTTTTCAATCATGGAAAGACTCAATTTCAATAGTACCTGAGTCTTTAAAATACTGTTTAATAAATACCTATCAAGGAGTAAGCCCTATCCTCACAAAACAATTAGAGGTTGCTAGCGCAACTGTTAATTCAGAAATAATGGAAAAAAATATTGACTTCATTAGCAACTCAGACTTAAAAGAGATATTTAAAAATTGGAAGATTTGGATAAACAGGTTTAAAAACAATAATTTTAATTTTTCTACATTCAACAAAGATTTTTATTGCGTTTGGTTTTTCGATAAGGAAACTAATTGCGAAAATAAGATAGATTTATGCACTAGCTTAGAGAATTATTATGATTATCATCTGAAACAAAAAAAACTTGAATTATTGGGAAAGAAAATTGAAGGGATAATTTTTAAACAGACCAATACTGAGAAAAAGAATTTAAATATTCAATATGATCTTCTGACAAAATCAGAAAACTACGAAATATATAAAGAAAAAGCTGATAATATATTCACCTCACATGAAATTAAAAAAAAAGACATTATAAAGGGACAAAAACTATATAAAAAATCAAAAAAACTAAAGAGATCTAGAGAATTAATAAAAGAAAGATTAAGTATTTACAAAACAAACATAGAGAGATTAGACGAATTCACTACGCTTCTAGAAAATTTAAATTCTTTAAATCATGAAAAACTTTCTATGAGAATCAAACTACTAGAAGAAATTATGGAAGAAATTAGTAACGAGTTTAATATTAATATCAAGAAGCAAAGAGAAGATCAGAAAAGTACTTATGAGATAGAGTCTTCACCAATTCAAGTTGACACTCCCACAGGATTAAAGCTTCAGGTAGGGCGAAATATGAGGCAAAATGATTTAATAAGCTTCAAGTTCTCGAAAAAAGGCGATTTATGGTTTCATGCACAGGAATCACCAGGCAGTCATGTAGTTTTGAAGTCTTCATCTCAAGTAGCATCTGAACAAGATCTTCAAATAGCTGCAGATTTAGCTGCTTTATTTAGTAAGGCAAAAAGAAACATTAAAGTTCCAATTAATTTAGTAAAGATTAAAGATTTGCAAAAAATCAAAAACGGAGGACCGGGTTGTGTTTCCTTTAAAAATGGAGAAATTATTTGGGGAAATCCTACAAGAGGAGAAGATTACATTAAAAAAAATCTTAAAACAGTAATTTAGTTTATAATAAAAAAAATTTTAAATCTAAATGTTTGATTTTCTTTTAGGCACTCATGAATTTTTAGGTAATCATAGTTTTCCAGAATTTATTGTTGGATATCTATTTGGTGCTGCATTAATAATTGGTGCTCCTACTGTTTTCTTACTACTTGCCTTCGTGAGCGCTTTAATGAAAACAAATGGGAAAATGGGTGGATATAGAGAATATGAAACTTATGGTGAATCATCTTTAAATGATGCCCCTCCTTTCTTATTACCAGATCCAACAAATCCTAAATTAAGCAAATAATTAAATTTATCGAAAAATAAATTGGACTTTGACAATAGTAGTTTTAAACCTTTTTTTTACACAATTTTTATCAAATAATAATGAGAGGGACAGGTCAAAGGGAAAAAAAATTATCAGCTTCGATGACTTTTAGTGATCATTTAGAGGAGCTTCGTCAAAGGATCTTAAATTCAATTTATTCAATACTTATTTCAATATTCTTTAGTTTTCTCATCATAAAGCCATTAATATCTTTTTTAGAAATTCCAGCTGGTGATATTCATCTACTACAACTTGCTCCAGGAGAGTTTTTATTTGTCTCTATTAAAGTTGCAGGTTACAGCGGATTGATAGTTTCTATGCCCTATATTTTTTATCAAATAATATTATTCATTTCTCCTGGTTTAACAAAACAAGAAAAAAGCCTTATCTTGCCTGCAGTTTTTGGTTCAGGTCTTCTATTTTTTTTAGGATTAATTTTTTCATGGTGGATATTAGTCCCTGCAGCAATAAATTTCTTCATTAGTTTCGGTGCTGATATTGTTGAACCAACTTGGTCTATAGAAAGATATTTTGATTTTGTTCTCTTATTAATGTCCAGCACTGCAATAGCTTTTCAATTACCAGTATTACAATTTATTCTTGGTTCTCTTGGAATAATCACAACAGAAAAAATGATTTCAAATTGGAAGATAGTTGTAATTTCCTCTGCAATATTATCTGCAGTGATTACCCCTTCAACTGACCCATTGACTATGTCATTGCTATCTATATCGATTGTGTTTTTATTTTTTGTGGGTACTGGATTAACTTACTTATCAGAAAATCTTAAGTCAAAAACTCTTTCATCTTCTCATTAAGATCTAATTGCAAGCTGACAGCTCTACCTAACCTTGGCTTAGCATTGACTTTCTTTAGCCATTCCCTTACTTCTTCTGAATATCCACATCTATTTAAAATCTCGATTTTATCAGCTATCGATTTTTTATATTCATCTTCACTTAAAGGGAATGATTCCTGTCCAAGAAATCCCCACATCATTTGAAAATACACGAACTTTCCTCTTCTAAAGAGTCTAAAATCATATTTTTTTCCCCAGCGATGAATCAAATAATGTATAACTTCATCTACTAGCAATGGGTTCATTTAAATCAATTAATTAAGACTTTCTAAACTTTTACTTTAAATTATTAAAAGTCCTATCTATTTGCAACAGAAATTGAGCAATTTGCTCCATAATAACTAATAAATAACAGAACCAAGTAGCGAATGACTCAATTAAGTTCCAATGATGTCCCTTCTATGGGTCGAAGGCAATTTATGAATCTTCTTACATTTGGTACTGCAACTGGTGTAGCTTTAGGAGCCCTTTACCCTGTAGCGAATTATTTCATGCCTTTAAGAGCAGGCGGTGGTGGAGGTGGAACTTCTGCCAAAGATGAATTAGGGAATCCAATAACTAAGACGGGTTGGTTAGCTACCCATCAAGCAGGAGATAGAAGTCTAGTTCAGGGTCTAAAGGGAGATCCAACTTATCTAATAGTTAATGAGGGTGGGGAAATAGGAGAATTTGGTTTAAATGCAATTTGTACTCATTTAGGTTGTGTTGTCCCATGGGATAGTGGTGCTAACAAATTCATATGTCCTTGTCATGGCAGTCAGTACGATACGAACGGGAAGGTTGTAAGAGGTCCTGCGCCTTTATCTTTAGCTCTAGCTCATGTCGATATTGAAGATGATGCTGTACTCGTCAAACAATGGTCAGAAACTGACTTTAGAACTAATGAAAATCCATGGTGGGCATAAAAAAATGAAAGGTCTTAAAAATCAAATCATGAAAAAAACAAGTTTACTTATCTGTACTCTGCTTTTCATTTCAAGCATTGTATTTTATCCAAAAATCAGTTTTGCTTATCCATTTTGGGCTCAGCAAAACTACGAATCCCCAAGAGAAGCCACAGGTAAGATAGTCTGTGCAAATTGTCATCTAGCTCAGATGCCTACAATTGCAGAGGTTCCACAATCTGTTGGAGCAGACAGTGTTTTCAAAGCTGTAGTCAAAATACCCTACAAAAATGATTTAAAAGAGATAGGGGCTGATGGTTCTGAAGTCCCATTACAAGTCGGTGCTGTTGTAATGCTGCCTGATGGCTTTAAACTTGCTCCACAAGAAAGATGGACCGAAGAAATAAAAGAGGAGACAGAAGGGGTTTATTTCACTAACTACAGTGAAGAGAAAGATAATATTATTATTGTCGGACCTTTACCTGGCGATACCAATAAAGAAATCGTTTTCCCTGTACTTTCCCCTGACCCATCCACTAATAAAGAATATCACTATGGGAAATACTCATTACATATTGGTGGCAATAGAGGTAGAGGTCAGGTATATCCGACTGGAGACAAGAGCAATAATGTAGTATTCACTTCTTCCACCGCAGGAACTATAAATTCAATAGCAACAATTGAAGATGGTAGCTATCAAGTCAATATAGAAAACGATAATGGTGAAATAACTACTGAAGCAGTGCCTGTTGGTCCTCAACTTATAGTAAAAGCGCAAGACAAAATTAATGTAGGTGACCCTCTTACTAACGATCCCAACGTTGGTGGCTTTGGGCAATTAGATGCTGAGGTTGTACTTCAGAGCCCTTATAGAGTTATTGGATTGATTGCATTCTTCATTGGTGTAGGCTTAACACAAATTCTTTTAGTGTTAAAGAAAAAACAAGTAGAAAAAGTGCAAGCAGCAGAGGGTATCTAACTTTCTCTAAATGCTTATACTTCAAGCTTTTATACAATCTCCAGGAGAAACTTTTTTAAATTTAGGATTTATAACTATTAGATGGTACGGACTTCTTATTTCGTTTTCAGTTTTAATAGGCCTATTTGTCTCTAAAAAACTTGCAAAGGCAAGAAATATTAACCCAGAGTACATTAGTGAAATACTTCCATCATTAATAATCTCTTCAATAATTGGCGCTAGAGCTTATTACGTAATTTTTGAGTGGAGACAATATAGCGGAGAGAACTTTTTTACTTCTTTTGAACTATTCAACAACATCATTCAAATACCTTCTTTTCTTGCAGTTTGGGAAGGAGGCATAGCAATCCATGGAGGTTTAATTGGAGGATTAATATCTATTATCTATTTCTGTAAGTCGAAACAAATTAATTTAAAAACCTTTATAGATATCTTAATACCCTCGATTATTCTTGGACAATCAATAGGAAGGTGGGGAAATTTTTTCAATAATGAAGCCTTTGGAGTTCCTACAAATTTGCCTTGGAAATTATTTATACCTATCCAAAATAGGCCTTTAGAATTTATTAATTATGATTTTTTTCATCCTACATTTCTCTATGAGTCATTGTGGAATCTTTTGATTTTCATCGTCCTTCTTTTTACCTTTAATAAACAAAATAAAACAGATTTTTTCAGGCCTGGCTTTATTAGCTGTCTTTATTTAATAAGTTATAGCTTTGGACGATTCTGGATTGAAGGTTTAAGAACTGACCCACTATGCATTGGTGGACTTCCACCTTTCTGTGATGGCGGTATAAGAATGGCTCAATTTATAAGTATTTTTCTATTTTCTTCTGGATTAATTGGAATATTTTTTTTAAGATTGAGAACATCTAGTGGGAAAAATAGAAAAAATGGATAACAAAATATCCTTTATTGGTGTTGGTCCAGGCGATCCAGAATTATTAACTTTAAAAGCATTAAAAAAGATAAAAATTGCAGATGTCATTATTTGGACTGATTCTCTAATTCCTGAAAAGATTTTAGATTCTGCAAAAGAAGGTTCTGAAAAAATAAAAACGAGTTCACTTAACTTAGAGCAAATCACCTCAATTATGATAGAAAAATTTCAGGCAGGTAAAACTGTTGTAAGGTTGCATGATGGAGACCCTTGCCTTTTTGGAGCAATTAGAGAGCAAATCGAAATTTTAAAAAATGAAAAAATTGAAATCGAGGTTGTTCCTGGAGTAAGTGCTTTTCAAGTTGCTGCAGCATATCATGAAGCTGAGTTAACCATCCCTGACATAACGCAAACAATAATTTTAACTAGAGCAGGAGGTCGAACAGGGATGCCAGAAAAAGAATCTCTGAAAGATCTTGCGAAACACAATTCCTCTATATGTCTATATCTAAGTGCTAGGCATGTGAAAAGGTCTCAAGAAACTTTACTAGAGTTTTACCCTCCAGAGACTAAAGTGATTGTTGGATTTAGAGTATCTTGGGATGATGGTTGGACATCATTAATAGAATTAAAAGATATGGAAAGATTTTCTATTGAGAAAAAACTAATTAGAACAACCATTTACATAATTAGCCCAGCAATTAGTAATTCGCAAAAAAGATCTAATCTTTATAATCCTTCTTATAAGCATCTCTTTAGGAATAAATAATCTTAAAGTTGATAGAAAAATATTAATTACTATAATTAGTAAAAATTTATTTGCTTTGAAAGAAATAAAATCTGTTTCGGAAATCAACAATAAAGGAGGAGATCCCTCTTTAAAAAGAATTGGAAATTTCATTAAAGAGGCTAGGTTAAGTAAAAATCAATCAATTGAAGAATTGGCTTCTGATTTAAAAATTGGAGCTCATCAACTAGAAGCTATAGAGGAAGGTAATGAAGAAAAACTACCTGAAAAAGTATTTATCAAAGCAATGATTAGAAGGATTTCACAGAAGCTAAAACTTGATACAGAATTTTTAATGGATGAATTCAAGACAGAGAGGAAAGAAGTGAAAATTGAAGAAATAGTTGAAGAAGTTTCCAAAAAAAACTATAAAACTAGGCAATCTAAGAATTTTAATCCACTAGGATTCCTAATATTTATTTTAATTTCAGGCTTTCTCGGACTAATCGCCTCTTCCTTAATTTTCAATTTATTTTCAGATTCTTCTCAGAATCAAACTCCAAAACAAGAACTTATTAAGAAAACTAAATAACTTTTAATTCCAAATTCTTTAGTTCTTTTATTACATTGCGGCATAATCCTAAGTTCCATTTTTCAAGAAGAAGATCATGTTTTCTATCTAAAGGTAAAAGTTGAAATGTAAGATTATTTTCCTGCAATTTTATTTGAACTGAGGAGATCACCTTGTCAGGTCTTTGATCAAGAGCAGCTGCTAGTCTCAGGATTAATGACATTTCTAGAACTAATGTTTTATCTTCTTTGGATATTAAATTTTGCCAAGACTCATGTCTTTTCTTGGGTAGAGTCTTTCTATGGTATCTAGCAATTGAAGCAATAATATTTGTTTCTGCTTCAGAATATCCCAACAACTCACAATTTTTTATTAAGTACCAAGAGTGTTTGTGATATGAATCAACATTCACATATTTCCCACAATTATAAAGATTAGAGGCTGCCCAAAGAAGTTCTTTAGCTTTAGGGTCATTACCGCTATGAAAGATATTTTTAGTCTGATCATAGATTTGAAAGGCAATATCAATAACTTTCTCAGCTCTTGTATTATCTACTCCAAACTTTCTGGCCTGATGAATTATGGTTGTTTTTCTAATATTGCCTTGAATATTTAACTCATTTTTAATTATCCCTTTACGTAGCATCCAATCCACAACCAAACCCTCTCGAAGCGCCCTCTCACTTATTATTAATTCATCAAAGTTCAACATCTCCATTGCGGTGTTTAATATCAATGCTCCTGGAATAATTATTTCTGCTCTTCTCTCACTTAATGAAGGTATTTTCTTGATTTCCGAAACTGGCAATTTAATTAGTTTTTCCAATACATTTTGTAAATTTTCCCTTTTAAATTTATAACCATGCAACTTTTGTTTAGATTCTCCCAAATCATCTGCAATCAAATTTCCTAATGAGGTTGCAGTGCCACTGGTTGCAATCATAGATAAATGCTTATCTCCCTTAGATCTACTCTTTATTTTTCGAACAGATGGTTCTAAAGATCCTTTAATAAAAGTTGTTAAAAAACTCGATCTTTCTGAAGTTATAGAGCCTTTATTTAAAAAATCATTTTTAAGTCTTACCGCACCAATTCTCGAAGTGGTAAGAGCTATAGCATCTTTTTTATCTGCAAGTATTAATTCTGTAGATCCTCCTCCAATATCTATGATTACAAAAGACTGATCTTCAAAAGACATACCAGAAAGAACACCAAGGTAAATTAATCTGGCTTCCTCAGATCCACTTATCATTTCTATTTGAATATCAGTTTCATCAAGAACTCTTCTAATAAAATCTTGACCGTTTGGAGCTTCCCTAACTGCACTTGTTGCTGCTGTTACTATTTGTTTTACTCCATTACTTTTACAATATTCCTTAAATCGCTTAAGAGTAACTAATGCCCTTTGGATTGATTCTTCAGTAAGATTACCCTCCTCATCTCTTTCTCCAAGACGAGTGGTTGATTTATCCGTAAATTTTATTGAAAATGATTTTAATTCTAGATTAATTTCTGCTACCAAGAGATGTGTAGAGTTAGTTCCAATATCAATAGAAGCTACTAAAATTTGCTTTTCTTGAAAATATCTTAAATCTTGTTTCAGTATCATTTCTCTTTATAAGACGAAGATATCTTTAATCCATTAATAAATATACCCAACATTGATTATTAAATAATAGAAATCATTTAATCCTAGTAAGATTATTTAAAGTTATGAAATATACAATAGGTAATATGCAAAATAAAAATCGACAAATTAAATTAAGTACTTTTTTTGAATTATTAAGGTGGAATAAGCCGACTGGAAGAATGATCTTACTTATTCCTGCTGGATGGAGTTTATATTTAACCCCAGATGCTAATCCAACATTTTTAATGTTGCTCAGAATAATACTGGGAGGACTACTAGTAAGTGGATTAGGCTGCGTGGTAAATGATATTTGGGACAAAAAAATTGACCAAAGAGTTGTTAGGACAAAAAATAGACCTTTAGCTGCAAATAAAATCGGTCTTAAAACAGCTTATTCAATTCTTTTGTTTTTAATTTTATGTAGCTTCTTTCTAACTTTGTCATTACCTCAGCCTGGAAGAAACCTTTCAATTTCACTTGCTTTTTTAGCTTTACCTATCATTTTAATTTATCCTTCTGCCAAAAGATGGTTTAAATATCCTCAATTAATCTTATCCATATGCTGGGGTTTTGCTGTCTTAATTCCCTGGGCCGCAAATGAAGGCAATTTAAACAGTATTGTTTTATTATTTTGCTGGCTAGCTACCATTTTTTGGACTTTTGGCTTTGACACGATTTATGCTTTAGCAGATAAAAAATATGATATCAAAATTGGAATTAATAGTTCCGCTGTTAACCTCCAGAACAATACAAGAATAACCATTCAAATTTGTTATTTTTTAACTTCTTTTTTTCTCGCAATATGCGGATTTATTAATCAAATGGATTTTATTTTTTGGCCAATTTGGCTTGCAACGTCAATCTTAATGCAGAGAGATATACTAAAAGTATTTCCTGAGGAAAAGCAATCAATAAAAAATATTGGCAATCACTTCAAAAATCAATCAATTTATGGAGGCGTCATTTTATTAGGAATTTTTATTGCCTCATAAATTCTAAATATGGTTTTTAGATTAAAAAAAGGGGATTTAATAGATATTTTAGCTCCAGGCTCTTTTATTGATGAAGACGAAAATTTTCAAAAAGGCATAGAAATCTTAAAAAACTGGGGTTTGGAAATTAATGAAAATAATTCTCTATCAAAAAAATTTGGTTATTTTGCAGGTGATGATCTAACTAGATTTGAAGAACTTGAAAAAGCACAAAATAGTAAGCTAATCATTTTTGCAAAAGGAGGCTGGGGTTCAGCAAGACTTTTAGAAAAAGAACCTTCTTGGCAGCATGGTTTAATGCTTGGATTCTCAGATACATGTTCTTTATTACTATCTAAATATTCTCAAGGATTTATAGGTTCTATCCATGGCCCCATGCTTACTAGCCTTTTCAAAGAACCAGAGTGGAGTCTTGAGAGATTAAGAAATTTACTTTTTGAGGGATATGTTGAGGACATAATAGGAATCCCTTTAAGAGGTGGGGAAGCTAAAGGAGAGATAATAGTTTCTAACTTAACTATTGCTACTTTTTTAATTGGTACTAATCACTTTCCAGATTGCAAAGGGAAAATAATAATTTTTGAAGACATTAATGAAGATATTTATAAAATTGATCGCATGTTGACTTACCTTAGGATGACTAAAACAATTTCTGAAATTGCGGGTATTGGATTCGGAAGTTTTTCTAATGATTCCTGCGACCTTGAATGGAAAGATTTACTAAAAAACTGCATTATTGAAAGACTTCAAGAGTTTGATTTTCCTATTCTTTTTGATCTCCCAATAGGCCACATATCAGGGAATGCATGCATCCCGTTAGGGTATGAAGCAACCTTAAATGGTGACAACGGCATTCTTAGTATCGATAAACCTTTTTAACTAGGAGTTCTTCACAAAAAGTTTTGCTATTTTCAAATCTATAGGGGATGTAATTTTTATATTTGAATAAGTTCCTTCAATAATCTTTACTTTCCAATTAAGCATTTCGAATAGAGAAGCATCATCTGTGACTTTCCAGTTTTTATCAATTGCCATCTTATGAGCTTTTTTTAATCTATCTACTAAAAAGCCCTGAGGAGTTTGCGCTGCCCATAAATAATTTCTATCTGGTGTTTCTTTAATAAAACCTTCATTATCAACAATCTTAATAGTGTCTGTTACCTTAGTAGCTAAAATTACAGCTTCATATTCATCTAATTGCTTAGCACATAGGTCTATCAATTCAGGATTAATTAGACATCTAGCCCCATCATGTATTAAAACTTTTTCAGCATCTTTTGGTAACGCTTTTAAACCATTAAAAACTGATTGTTGTCTGGTGTCACCACCATTAATCCAATGAACTTTATGGGCAAAATCCTTAGCTGAATTTAGTAATAAGTATTTATCTTTCGTTTGCCCAATTATTCCAACCCAGTTTGTTGAGCTTGCAGAAAATACAGATTTAAGTGTCCAATAAATCAAAGACTCTCCCTCTAAATCAATAAGTAATTTATTTTTTCCAGCTTTCATTCTGCTACCACTCCCTGCAGCTGGTATTAAAAAATGCACAATAAAAGGACTTAATATTTTCTAGACAATTATAAATAAAAGCAATATCTTTACACAAATAGTACTACGATTGAAAATTATAAAATTTCATAATGTCCAATACAGATTCATTATCAGGCAAAGTTGCTTTAATCACTGGAGCTAGCAGAGGAATTGGTAAAGAAATTGCTTTAGAACTAAGCCGCCTAGGAGCAGAAGTTTTTATTAATTACTCTTCTTCTGATGAAAAAGCTGAAGAAGTTGTAAATTCAATAAAAAATTCGGGAGGTAAAGCTCATAAATTAAAGTTTGATGTATCAAGAGAGGATTCTGTCAGTTCAGCTTTTGAAGAAATCATAAAAATTAATGGTTCCATTGATATTCTTATTAACAATGCTGGTATTACTAGAGATGGACTATTGATGAGAATGAAATCGGAACAATGGGATGATGTATTAAATACAAACTTAAAAGGGGTTTTTCTTTGTACAAAATATGCTTCAAAATTTATGATGAAAAAAAGAAGTGGTAGTATCGTAAATATTTCATCTGTTGTTGGAATAATTGGTAATCCCGGTCAAGCAAATTATTCTGCAGCTAAAGCTGGAGTTATTGGATTCACCAAAACTTGTGCTAAAGAATTTGCTTCAAGAGGTATAAACGTAAATGCAATAGCTCCAGGCTTTATAGAAACAGAAATGACTGAGAAACTTAATACTGAAGAGATACTTAAAGTTATCCCTTTAGGAAAATTAGGAAGTTGTACTCAAATTGCAAACTTAGTGTCATTCTTAGTTTCAAGTGATGCAGGAAGTTACATTACAGGGCAGACAATCAGTATAGACGGGGGTATGAGTATTTAGTTATGTACTTTCATAAGGCTGACCTAATTCATCTCTCAACCTTCTAATTTTTTGTAAAAGTTTTAGTCTTCGACTTCTAGCAGTTAATGTTAAGAAAAATCTTAAAGGAAAGTATATTAGTGTCATAGCAATCGCGAGGATTGCGGTAAGAGTAAAAATAAGATTATTTGTTTCTTCCATAACTTAAAGATACTCTTATTTGAGTTAATTTGTATGTTCTATCAAAAGAAATTCGGCTTTCCCCACTTAATTAAATATCCCCTAAAAATGATTCTATGGGAGATTAGAATAAGACAAAAGATCGAGTAAACATGGCTAAACAGTTAAGTTTTTCTAATGAATCAAGAGAAGCGCTAGAAAAAGGTGTTAATTTCGTAGCTAATGCGGTAAAGGTTACTATTGGGCCGAAAGCAAAAAACGTTGTAATAGAAAAGAAATTTGGTTCACCAGATATAGTAAGAGATGGATCTACAGTTGCTAAAGAGATCGAGATTGAAAACCCTATTTCTAATTTAGGTGCGAAATTAATAGAACAAGTTGCATCCAAGACAAAAGAGAGTGCTGGTGATGGAACAACAACAGCAACCATTTTGGCTCAGAAGATGGTTCAGGAGGGATTAAAAAATATTGCCTCTGGCGCCAACCCTATGGAGTTAAAAAAAGGTATGGAGGCAGGCCTAGCTTTTGTCTTAGAAAAATTAAGTTCCAAAAGTATTTCATTAAATGGTTCTGATATCCAAAAAGTTGCAACAGTTAGTGCTGGAGGTGATGAAGAAATTGGATCTATAATTTCTAAAGCAATGGATATTGTTACTTCAGATGGTGTAATAACTGTCGAAGAATCTCAATCACTAGAAACAGAATTAGATATAACTGAAGGTATGTCTTTTGATAGAGGTTATAGTTCTCCATATTTCGTAACAGACCAAGAAAGACAAGTTTGTGAACTTGAAAATCCTAAAATATTAATAACTGATCAAAAAGTCTCAACTTTAGTTGATCTAGTTCCAATACTTGAAGAAATTCAGAAGTCAGGCTCACCTTTTCTAATTCTTGCTGAAGATATTGAAGGAGAGGCTTTAACTACTCTGGTTTTAAATAAGAATAGTGGGGTTTTAAATGTTGCTTCCGTAAGAGCTCCTTTATTTGGCGAGAGAAGAAAAGCTGCCCTCGAAGATATTGCAATTCTCATAGGGGCTAAGTTAATTAGCGAAGATAAATCCATGACACTTGATAAAGTATCGATTAATGATTTAGGAAAAGCAAAAAAAATAACTATCACCAAGGATAAAACTACAATTGTTGCCTTCGAAGACACTAAAGATTTAGTTAAAGCGAGAGTAGAGCAATTAAAGAGAGAAGTTAAAATAACTGAATCTGAGTATGATCAGGATAAAATAAATGAAAGGATAGCCAAACTAGCCGGAGGAGTAGCGCTTATCAAAGTAGGAGCTGCTACAGAAACAGAGATGAAGCATAATAAGTTGAGAATCGAAGATTCCCTTAATGCTACGAAAGCTGCTATTGAAGAGGGTGTTGTTTCTGGAGGAGGACAAACTTTAATTGAAATATCAGATGACCTTTTAAATTTAAGTGAAACATCTTCAGATGATTTAAGAACAGGGATAAATATAGTCAAAGAAGCCCTTTTGGAACCCACCAAACAGATAGCAAAAAATGCTGGTTTTAATGGAGATGTAGTTGTCGCTGAAATTAAAAGACTTAACAAAGGTTTTAATGCTAATTCAGGAAAATATGAGGATTTAAAAGATTCAGGAATCTTAGATCCAACCAAAGTAATAAGATTAGCTCTTCAAGATTCAGTATCTATTGCAGCTATGCTCCTCACAACAGAAGTTGCTATGGCAGACATTCCAGAGCCTGAAGCCGCAGCCCCTGGAGGACCAGGTGGAGATCCAATGGGGGGAATGGGTGGCATGGGAATGCCAGGAATGGGTGGCATGGGAATGCCGGGTATGGGTGGCATGGGAATGCCGGGAATGGGTGGCATGGGAATGCCAGGAATGGGTGGCATGGGAATGCCGGGTATGATGTAAAAGCTAACTAGCTTTTTTATCGTTGTTAATCCACTTTCTTAAATTTTTAATATAAGGTAGGGGTAATTTTGGGGTTTCAGTAAATTGATTTATTTTATTGGAATTTTGATTTTTACTAGATATTTCATTGCTTCTAGCAGTTTCCAAGCTATTTGATTCTATCTTTGTTTCTTCAATATTTTCAAAAGTTTTTGATAATTCAAGCTTAATTTGTTCCTGATTTTCTTCATACACTTCATCAATTAAAGAGATATGTTCTTGATTTTCTTCTTCACGCTGATTTTCTTTTTGTAGTGAACTATGGATTAATAAATCATTTAATGAATCAATCCCAAATCTATGGACCCACTTAAGAACAACATTTTCTTTAAGCAAAAAATTATTTTCTAAAGAGGCTTGTTTAAAAACTTCTATTAAATGATTTTTTAAAAGCATAAAATTTCTAATTTAACTTTCTATTTAACAGAGGCCTTATAATAATCAAGGAAAAAACTGTTAAAGAAAATAAAATTGAGATACAACTCTTACAAGTTAAATCACCATATGGGGCATGTAAAGCCACTAATTCTAAATCAATAGTTTGTGTATAGGCAGTCCTAATAGGTTCAATAGCAAAAGTTAATGGATTTAATGAAGCTAACCAGCCCAGCCAATTTGGCATAAAAGAGATTGGAGCTAAAGCAGTACTAGCAAATAGAAGAGGTAAATTTATTACGAATATAAGAGCGATTAATTCAATATGTCCCGGCAAAACAAACGCTAAACATAAACTCATTGATGTCACAAAAAGAACTAATAAAATTAGTGTTGTAAATACAATTCCTAAACCATATAAGTTGGGCCATCCATAACCCAAAATGTATGAAACAATCATTATTACAATACTCTGAACGAAGCTCAAGATTGTTATGTAAAAAAAAGAAGATAAAACTATGGATAATCTACTGGTTAAAGGAGCCACAAGTAATCTATTAAGAAATCCAAACTCTCTATCAAACATTAAAGGAAGACCAGAGTTTAGGGCTCCGCTAAAAGCAGTAAAAACAATAAGCCCTGCTCCTAAAAAATTACCATAAGAATCAACACCTGGTAAGAAACCTTCAGGAGCTTTAGAGAATAATGCCCCAAATAAAAAAAGCCAAATTATTGGTTGTAATATTCCTGCTAAAAGAGTTGATGGTCTTCTTTTTAATTGAATAAACAATCTCTTTGTCAAGGCAAATGTTTCTTGATATAAAAAAAATATTTTATACTGTTGTAATTCCATAATTAGCCGTAATTAGAATTCATTATAGTGAGTTAACCAAAAGTTTTTTTATCGCATCGATTGCTTTGATTCTTTTTTTAGGTCTCTTTTCCCTGCCATAGAAATTTCAGCATCCAATAATGTTTTCCCAGTTGCCTGAAGATATACATCATCCAAGCTTGGCCGACTTTGGGTAAGAGAAAAAATTTCAAACTTTGAGAAAGCCAATTCCACTTTTAGCTTTGTAAGTAAATCTTTTTGCTTATCTGCTACGAAATTTATCGAGAACCCTTGAGCTTCATTTATGATAATCTGACTAATTCCATCTATTGAAGATAAAATTTTAGATATATTATTTGCTTCTTCCTGATTACTAAATTCTCTGACTTTCAAAGTTACTCTATCTCCTCCTAATTTATTTTTGAGCTCTGCTGGAGTCCCTTTTGCTATAACTCTTCCATCATCAATTATCGCTAATCTGTCTGCCAATTTATCTATTTCATCAAGATAGTGACTACTTAAAATAATAGTCATTCCATTATTTCTCAAATCTTTCAAAAGTTGCCATATAATATTTCTACTTTCAATATCTAAACCAACTGTAGGTTCATCCAAAATTAATACTTGGGGCAAATGTAAAAGTCCAGCTGCCAGATCTATTCTTCTTTTCATTCCCCCTGAATAAGTTCCGCACTTACGATCAATCCAATCATTCATTTCTAATTGATCTATTAATTTATTTATCCTTTCAAATTTTTTATTTTTGTTGATGTGATATAAATCTGATTGAAAATCCAAAAGCTCTCGTCCAGTTAATATTTTATCAAGTGCAATGTCTTGGGCAACATAACCAATTAATTCTCTAATTTTCCTTGAATTTTTTATCAGATTAATATTATTTATAAAAACTTCTCCACTATCAGGCTCTATTAAAGTAGCAAGTATTTTTATTAGTGTTGATTTGCCAGCACCATTTGGTCCTAGTATTCCGAATAATGTGCCAGCTTCAATTTCTATAGATAAATTTTTTAATGCCTTGATATCTGAATAAGATTTTGAAAGCCCTTTTACTTTTATATAATCCATCAAACTTACAATTTACTTAAAAAACATTTTACATCTAATTTAATTACTAAGCAGGGATACTATAGATAAAAATATTTGCATAGATTGTTGCTCAAATTCTACAGATAGTTGGGTTCTGGAAATTAATAACAAAAGACAAATACCAAACATATATAGAATAGACCACCTAAAGAGAGACTTTGCTCTTGAAAGATCATCAGGAGATTTGTTTAATTCATTTATTAATTGCAAAAATCTTCCATTAAATGGTAATAATATAATTCCGTATAAAAGACCCCCTTCAGGCAAGGCAAAAACTCCCATAACACTCATTAAAATTGTTGCCCATCCATAACGAGAAATCGCTTTAGCAGTAAAAACAGATCCTTTAACGGAAGGGAGCATAGGAATACCAACAGATGCGTAATCATCCTTCAACAAAATTGCAAGTGCCCAAAAATGAGCTGGGGTCCATAACATTACTAAACCAAACAACCACCAACCACTAAGACCTACATGCCCTGTAGCAGCAGATGCTCCAACTAAAGGTGGTATCGCACCAGCAACTCCTCCGAAGACAATATTTTTTGTTGTACGAGGTTTCAAAATAACTGTATATAAAATTACGTAGCTAAATAAACCAAGAAGAGTTAATCCCGCAGCCAAATAATTTACACCACTTACTAAAAGCATCGAAGCTGCCAAAGTACATGATACGGCTGCTAAAAATACAGTCTCAGATGACAACTTTCCAGCTGGCAAAGCTCTTTTGCTAGTTCTTATCATCCTCTTATCTAATTCCATTTCCCACAAGCAATTAAGAGCTCCTGCGGCTGCTGCTGCCAAAGCTCCGCCTCCTAAAGTACAGATAAGTTTTGGTGAAGACAAAGGCCATTCTTCAGTTAAAGCCATTCCTCCCAAAGTTGTTGCCAGTAAAAGTGGGATTAATCTGGGTTTTGCTACTTCAAGCCAAGGGGGCAAAGTTATTTTTTTTCTTGAAGGTACAACTTCATCCCTAATTGAAGATTTATAGTTCAAGTTTTCTAAGTTACTACTGTTCATGAATTGATCCCAACCATTTGAGAATTTAGGGAGTGGTTTAGACCTTTTTTGGTCAAAGGATTTCTAAAAATTAATGTTGTTAATATCGCAATAAATAAAGAGGCGTTAAGTTGATGACCGATAATAAAAATAGGTTCATTCAAATTTGTTTTAAGACTTAAAACACCCAAGGAAATTTGAGAAAACAATAGAAAAATAAGTGCTGAGAGATATTTCCAATTTTCATTTAGCAAACTTCTCTTGTAAATTGCAGTAGCAATAATCAATAGAATTGAAAAAGCAATTGGAAAAGCAAATAATTTATGAGTATTTAGAATTAAACATTGTTTATTAAAAGATAAACAAATATGTGCTGACCAGGTTGATGAAAGCCTTACTCCAATAAAAGATTGAATAAGAGTAAGTAAAAGAGGGAAAAACAATAAAAATCTCCACCAAATTAATGGCTCTTCTACATCGTCATTTTCTAAATTTTGATTTATTGAAATAGTTGTGATGAGAAGAAGAAAAGCTATTAAAAGATGGCCAGTAACAGTATATGAATCAAGCAAGTTTATTACTGTTAAAGCTCCAAAAGATCCTTGGACAATAACGAGAAAAAGTAATAGTGAATAAGTTTTAGGTAACCAATTTGGAATTTCATTTTTCCAAATAATTGAAAGGGAAAATTTAAAAAGAATTAATATTCCAACCAAAAAAGCATCTAGACGATGAAACCACTCTAGAAATACTCTTAGGTTCATATGATTAAAAGGCAAAAAAGATCCATAACATAATGGCCAATCTGGACAGGCAAGTCCAGCCTCCATGACTCTAGTAGCACCTCCAATTACGATTAGTGCGATGAGTGCGAATACACTATGACTTCCCAACCTTTTAAAAATTGTAAGATATTTTGATTTATATAATTGATTATTAATCAAATGGATAAAACCTATTATTTTGCATAATAAATTAGATTTAAAAACCAAACATTAATTAAAAATTAATATGTTTAATTTGAAAAATAATTTACTAATTTAATCTTTTTTCCCTGACAATTAACTCTAAAAAGTTATTAATAATACGCCTTTTATTTCATAAATCTTAAGAAGTTGTGAATTTAAATGTTTTTCTTTTAACAAAAGATGCAGAATTAAAAAAATTGAATATCTTGAGGATATAAATACAAATTTTTATAGCTCAATTGTTAAATAAAAGCTTTTATTTAATTCTAATTATTTCCCTCGTTTTTGCTATATCTTTTTGGATTGGTTTTAATGTAAATTTGCTCCCAGCTGAAGCAAGTATTAACGCACCAATTTACGATGAACTTTTTAAAATTCTTTTCATCATTGGATTAATCATTTTTATAGGAATGACAATAGCTGTTATATATAGCTTATTTAAGTTTAGGAAAAGAAATGATCAGATAGGCGATGGCATAGCTTTAGAGGGAAATTTAAGCTTAGAAATTGTATGGACAATTATCCCTTCAATAATTGTTTTATTAATTGGTTTATATAGCTACAACATCTACGATCGAATGGGAGGGATGAAAGAACTAAATCATAACCACGAAATGATGAGTTCCAATACTGAAAAAATTTGGGCTGGAATAAGTCAAACCTCGGATAATGAAACAGCAATAAATAATTTGTCAATTGAAGTTTCAGCTATGCAATTTGCATTTCTTTTCAATTATCCCAAGGGCAATTTCATATCAGGAGAACTACACGTTCCTGTTGATCAAAAAGTATCAATGAAAATGGAATCCAAAGATGTGATTCATGCTTTTTGGGTACCAGAGTTCAGAATTAAACAGGATATTATTCCTGGACAACCGACTATTCTAAATTTCACTCCAACAAAAGTAGGAAAATATCCGATAATTTGCGCAGAATTATGTGGTCCATATCATGGAGGAATGAGAGCCTCCATAATTGTTGAAGAAGAATCTGATTACAACGAATGGTTTAACAAAAATAAAAAATCAGAGGTAAATTTATGACAATATCAATTGATCCACAAAAAACTAATAATGAAAGTCTTCAACCTAAAGGCTGGCTTAGATACTTTAGTTTTAGCCTTGATCATAAAGTAATTGGGATACAATACTTAGTCTGCGGTTTTCTTTTTTATTTAATAGGCGGAACGTTAGCTAGCGCTATAAGAATTGAACTAGCTAGTCCGATGTCTGACTTTATGCCGAGAGATGTATATAACCAAGTTTTAACCCTTCACGGAACAATAATGATTTTTCTATGGATAGTGCCTGTAGTTAACGGTGCTTTTGGGAATTATTTAATTCCATTTTATGTAGGTGCTAGAGATATGGCATTCCCAAGATTAAATGCTGTGGCTTTTTGGTTAATTCCTCCTTCAGGTTTGATGCTGGTAGCAAGCTATTTTGTTGAGGGTGCTGCTCAGGCTGGATGGACGGCTTATCCTCCTTTGAGCATAACTACTCCTCAATCAGGACAAATTATTTGGATTCTGAGCGTTCTATTACTTGGAGGCAGTTCTATTTTTGGTGGAATAAACTTTATCGCGACCATTATCAAATTAAGAAGGCCAGGATTAAAACTTATGCAATTGCCAATGTATTGTTGGGCAATGCTAGGGACAAGTCTATTAGTTGTTTTGTCAACTCCTGTTTTAGCAGGCACTTTAATTCTACTTAGCTTCGATATCATTGCTAATACAGGTTTTTTCAATCCTGTTTTAGGCGGCAATGTCGTAGTTTATCAGCATTTATTTTGGTTTTATTCTCATCCAGCTGTATACATTATGGTCCTTCCTGCCTTTGGTTTAGTTAGTGAAATACTTCCTGTACATGCTAGAAAACCACTTTTTGGATATACAACAATGGTTTTTTCAATAATGGGGATAGTAGTTTTAGGTTTAGTTGTTTGGGCGCATCACATGTTTACGAGTGGAACTCCCCCCTGGATGAGATTGTTCTTTACTATTGCAACAGCATTTATTGCTGTTCCAACAGGTATAAAATTTTTCAATTGGGTTGCAACATTATGGGGAGGTAAAATTTCCATCAATAGTGCAATGTTATTCTCTTGCGGATTTATTATAAATTTTGTTTTTGGAGGTATTACAGGAGTTGCGTTGGCACAGGTACCTTTCGATATTCACGTACATGATACCTATTTCGTTGTAGCCCATTTTCATTACATAGTTTATGGAGGGACTGTTTTTATTATTTTCTCTTCAATTTATCATTGGTTCCCAAAAGTAACTGGAAAAATGCTCAATGAAAAATTAGGAATTTTACATTTTATCATTACCTTTATTGGGTTTAACTTGTGCTTTGCTCCTCAACATTGGCTTGGTTTAAATGGAATGCCAAGAAGAGTTGCAGAATATGATCCTCAATTCCAATTCGTTAATCAAATTAGTAGCCTTGGAGCTCTTTTGATGGCTATCAGTACAATTCCTTTTTTAATTAATGTATTCCTTAGTGTGAGAAATGGAAAAGATGCTGGAGATAACCCTTGGAATGCTCTTACACCTGAATGGTTAACATCTTCTCCACCTCCAGTTGAAAATTGGGAAGGAGAAGCTCCATTAGTTGAAGAACCTTATGGTTATGGTAAAGAAATCTCTTAACGAATATAAAAACATATGACAACTCTAGATAGCTCAAAAGAAATTCAAAAAAATAACTCTGAAGTTAAAGAAACACATGAAGACTTCAGAATGTTTGGTCTTATTACTTTCCTAATTGCGGACGGAATGACTTTTGCTGGATTCTTTGCTGCTTATTTAACTTATAAAGCAGTAAATCCATTACCTGATGGTGCTATTTATGAATTAGAACTACCAATACCTACACTCAATACAATTTTGTTACTTGTTAGTAGTGCAACTTTCCATAAAGCAGGCAAAGCACTTTTAAAAGATAAAAACTCTGAATCCCAAAAATGGTTATCTTTTACTGCTTTTCTTGGAATTATATTTTTAATATGTCAATTATTTGAATATTTTCATTTACCTTTTGGATTAACCGATAATTTATTTGCAAGTACTTTTTATGCTCTTACTGGTTTTCATGGATTACATGTAACTTTAGGCACTTTAATGATTTTAATTATTGCTTGGCAAGCGAGAATCAAGGGCGGAAGATTAACTAGTCAAAATATGTTCCCTTTGGAAGCTGTTGAATTGTACTGGCATTTTGTAGATGGAATATGGGTTATTTTATTTATTATTTTGTATCTTTTATAAAAAACTAAATTTTAAAAATTAAATATATTTTTTATTAATTTATATTGCCACAGTTCTCCTTTTTAGTAAGAATATATAATTAGAAATTTGTCAGATAATGCTAGAAGGAAAAGAACTTCTTGAAAAAGCAAAATTATTAAGTAAAAAATCTGAAGATGAGATAGCAAGAGGTTGTGGGTACGTAGGTCCTAGTGGAAGAATCTTAAGAAAAAGTTTTTATAGGGCCCTTATTGAAGCTAAGGGTTACAAAATAGGAAATGGTCGTCAGGGGAAAAATGGTAATAGAGCTTCAAGAGGCAGACAAACAGAATTCAAAACTAAAGTTCATGGCAATGGGAACCTATTAATTGGTCATGCCTACACCAAAAAATTAGGACTAGAACCTGGTCAGGAATTTAAAATCGATCTTAAAAAAGAATCAAAAACAATTTATCTGATTCCATTAAATTAAAAAAATATTTTACCAACCGTTTTCTTTAAGCCACTCGGAAGAAATAGCATTTGAAGATGAATCTTGATTACTATTTTTATTAAATAAAAGTAATTTCTCTACATATTTAATTAGTGCATCTGCCTCAAGGTTTACGAAGTCACCGATATTTAATTTTTTCAGATTTGTGTTATGCCAAGTATGAGGAATTATCGCAATAGTAAATATTTCTCCTCCCTGCTCATAATTTGCAATCGTAAGACTTATACCATTTACAGAAATACTCCCTTTATTAACTACATATTTTGAAAAATTATTATTTTTCCACTTTATTGATAAGAGCCAAGATTGCTCTAATTTTTCTATATTCTCAACTGTTCCAAGGCCATCTACATGTCCGCTGACTATATGCCCTCCTAGACGGTCAGAAACCCTAAGAGCGGGCTCCAAATTAACAATCTGATTAAGGTTCGACTTTACTCCTAAAGTTGTTTTTTTTAATGTCTCCTCACTAACATCAACAGTAAATTTATTTTGAAAAATCTCTTTAACTGTCAAACAAATTCCATCAACAGCTATGCTGTCACCGATTGCCATATCAAATAAATTATCTAGAATTTCAATTTCTAAAATATTTTTTTCTTGTCTTAGTTTTCCAACTGATTGAATTATTCCTGTAAACATAGGTTTAAGAAAAATATTTTTGCAAAATTTTGTATTCACTTTAATTTACTTTAAATGATTTTCAACTATAAATAAATTAAAGAGTAAATAAAAAGAAATTGATCATATTTAGATGATTATTAATTCACAAAAAAGATCATTTGGTAGAGGGGCAGAAGTGAGCTTATTCACCTTAGGGACAATGCGAGCAACTGAAAGTCTCGAAAAAATGTATAGCATAATAAAAAATGCATATTATGTAGGAATTAACCATATAGAAACAGCACCCTCTTATGGTGATGCTGAATCACTTATTGGAAATTCAATAAAAAAATTAGCAACAGAAGAGAATATAAAAGAAAAAAATTGGGTGATTACTTCCAAAGTTTTACCAAAGGGTGATTTTGACTTTTTAAAAAATAATTTTAAAAAGTCTCTTAAAGATTTAAATCGCGAGAAAATTAATAATCTTGCAATTCACGGACTCAACTTAAAACAACATCTAGATTGGGTTCTTGTTGGAGAGGGTAAGAAATTCATATCTTGGATACTGGAGAAGGAACTAGTTGATCAAGTTGGTTTTAGTTCTCACGGAAGTTATTCACTAATTAAAGATGCAATTAACTGTGAAGTTTTTACTTTTTGTAGTCTTCATTTACATTATTTAGATCAATCTAAGATTGCTTTAGCAGAGGAAGCTATAAAAAAAGGTATGGGAGTTTTAGCAATATCACCTGCTGATAAAGGCGGTAGATTGTATTCTCCAAGTGATATTTTGATAGAGGCCTCTAAGCCTTTTCATCCATTAGAATTAGCTTATCGATTTCTGCTGGCAAAAGGCATTACAACTTTATCCTTAGGGGCTACAAACAAAAAAGATTTTGAATTTGCGCATAAACTTAGAAACTCATTCGAGAAGCTTTCAAAACTTGAAAAAAGCGCCTTGAATAAAATTGAGGAAGTTTCTAATAAAAGATTAAATTCCACCAAATGTGAACAATGTAGATCTTGTCTTCCATGTCCAAATGAAGTGCCAATTCCAGAAATACTTCGTTTAAGAAATATATCTATTGGTTATGGCCAATTAGAATTTTCAAAAGAAAGATACAATTTAATAGGAAAAGCTGGCCACTGGTGGGAAGAAAAAAATTCCTCATTTTGTCAAGAATGTAATGTATGTGTTCCTAAATGTCCTAGTAAATTAGATATACCAAATTTATTAAAGGAAACTCATAACTTATTAATTGAAAATCCTACAAAAAGATTATGGGGATAAGGACTCACTCCAGATATTTTTAAGATTAATTTTTTGTTCATTTGTTAAGACAGGGAAAGACCAACTATTTTCCCAACATTTCTCAGAAGGTCCTGAGATGGGGAACATTTCAGATTTATATTTACTTTGCAAATAATCACTTTTGAATGGAAGATACCAACCCTGGCTTACTAATTTATCTACTATTGATTTATTTTCTAAAGATTTAATCCATTTTATTAATATTGCATTGTTTAGATTTGATCGACTAAGTAGAAAATGCCACATCAAAGGTACGCCTTGGCTTGGGAAAACTAAAGAAAGTCTTGGATCTATTTTTAAATATTTTGAACAAAGACTATGAGGAACTATTGCGACAATAGCATCAGAATTAATCAACCAATTGAGCATATTTTTATCATCAAATAACATTGCTTGGCTTTTGAGTTTATTTAAAGAATTAGATGAATTAATTTTTTGAGCAATTGACAAAATTATTCTGGAACTTTGTGGAAAAATAATTTTCCCAGTTAATTTTTTAGAAAGAAGAAAATCCCAAGATGTTCTTGCTGAATTTATTAATTCTTTATTATTTTTAATGATAATTGTATAGGGTACTACGCCAATAGGTAATAATTTACGCCTCTGATTTTGATTAAAACTTCCCAAAAAATCTTTCGATCTCTTATCCAAATTTTCGAACAGGGCATATTCATTTATTTTTTCAAATCCTGAAAAATCTATACTAGAAATCCATCCATCATTTATTAAAGTAAAGTCAGAATTGGAAATTGTGTTTCTATTTTTTTGTAGCCGAATATTTTCAAAATTAATTTTTTGCTGCTTCCAATCTTTTGGAATCGTATTTTTAAAAGATTCTGGATAAAAAGAATTTTGTAATGCAATTTTTACTTTATTAGGTAGATTACTGCAAGAGTTTAAGAAAAACAAAAGCGAAAGCTTACCACAATTTAAAAATTCTCTTCTGGTTGCAAATTTTGAAAACATTTAGCAATCCTTCTCTAAAGAAATTTGACCTAGGCCCTTCATCATTTCCAGATTTAGTTGACACAATGAAACTATTTCTTCATTTTTAAATCCATCTAAGAAAGCAAGCAATGATATTCCACCAGCACCTACACCTTCTTTTACATGACCTAATTCATAATCCCTCAATTCTTTGTATTTTGAAGATTTAAAATTTAAAGGACTGGCTAAACCTAATAATTTGACATCATATTTTTCATTAATTAGATTTACTAAATCAATTAGAGAATTATCTTTCACAAGCCACCCAGTTGTCGCAATAAAAACATCTTCAATAAATTCATCTTTATTTTTTTTATCTAAAAATTCTAATACAAGCAAAATGACTGCTAACATCTGACTTCCTCCAGACAAAATTACAGGTTGTTTTGCTAACCTGGCACCAATTAATAGACCCATTGAGAAAGCTTGGAAAGGATCACCTACTGCCGCGACAACGTCAAAAGAGTCAGAATCAGCCTTGAAATTTGCATTGAAAAGTCCTCTTTTAACTACTTGTCTTCTTAGTTCTCTTGGAGCTTTAAATAAACTACTACCTACTAAATTAGATACTTGCAAACCAAAAGCTTCCATTACTGCCTGAGCAGTTGTGGTGCCCCCCGGTACAGATTCAGAAATTAAAACTGGTTGTTTTAGGGATTTTCCTATCGCAAAACCTTTTTCATAAAGATTTAAAACCCTCTCTTTAGTCATCGATTTACCTGTAGTAACACAATTTGATGGGCCCAAATTTCTATCTTCAACAACCAAATGATTAAAATAAGGCTTTGCTCCTATTCCCAGAGGAACAATAACTGGATAAATATTTATAAGCTTTGAACAAACATGACTGATAAGGGCCGGAGTTACTCCTGCATTGAGAAGAGGTAATTTATATTTATGATCTTTTGAAGCACCCTCAAGCAAAAATTCGGCATCTGCGAGAGCAGTTTTTCTCCTTGATTTTGCATTAATACCTGCTGCGGAAATTCCTGGAATTTGAGATGTATTAGTGCCAGCAATTATAAGAAATATTTTTAAATTTTTAATATTCTTTTTCAGTATTTCTATCTTATTAAGTTGTCTTTTTTTATTGGATTCATCACCAAAAAAAATTATCCCTAATTCCTTACTGTACATTCTTACTTTTTTTAATTATTAAAATCAACTAAGCTATTTAATAATTTTGGAGGATCTGGGATGGTTAATTTAAATCTAGGAAATAGAGAATAGGCAACTACATGCACAGTTAAAACATAAACTATTTCTTGAAAAATTATTAATAAAATTGCACCTAATTGTATACTCAAAATTGAGGGATATAAAGGTAAATTAAATAATCCAATTAACTTTTCTATTAGACCATAACTCGCTCTAGTAATTAACACCCAAAGATTATCTCCAACCAAAGTAGATAATGCAATTACTCTTAGTAAGAAGCCAAGAGTTCCAATAACAACTCCCCCTGTTAAACTAAGTTTCCAACTTTTTTCTTTAAACCAACACCAACCTAACCAAAAAGCCAAGATCCCGTAAGGAAATAAAAATAAAGTTCCTCTAACAGGACCCATAATTATGAATAAAAGTAGAAATTGTATTAAAAGTCCTTCCAATGCAATTTTAGTTCCTCTTCTCAAGTGCAACAAGATCATTGGGAGGGGTAAAATCAACCTTAATAAAGCTCCCCCAATTGGCAGATAATATAATGCAACCCATAATAAAGACGAAAGAGAGGCTAAATAAGAGGTCTCGACAATATTTAATGCTTCATTTTTTGTTGTTATTTTCATTTTTTGTTAAATTTTTTAATTAATTTTTATTCATACTTTTATTTTTTGAATCTAAGATACGTTCAATCTTTTCTATTTCAAAATTTACCTCAGAATTACTTAATATGGAACTTAACTCTTCAGTAGGATCTTTTGGATCTACATCTTTTAAAATGAATATTATTTTGTAAGATTGAAGATCAATATTTCTTTTTCTTGTAGATTTCTTAATTTTTTTATCTTTTATACCATTAATTTCTTTATTTTCTTTTTCTAAATTTGTATCCTTTTTATTTACTAGAACATTTTTTTGCTTTTCTACTTTTTTAATTTTTTTATCTTTTATACCATTAATTTCTTTATTTTCTTTTTCTAAATTTGTATCCTTTTTATTTATTAGAGCATTTTTTTGCTTTTCTACTTTTTTAATTTTTTTATTTTTTTTATCATCAATTTCTTTATTTTCTTTTTCTAAAATTTTGTTATTTACTAAATTATTTTGTAAATCTTCATTTTGGCTTGTTTTTTCTAGATCATTAAAACTACTTTCAAGAAAATTTCCAATCCTTCCTCCAGAGCATGATTGCAAGAAAATTAAAAAAATTAATAAAAAAAATTCTTTTTTTTTTAAAATCATACTGTTTTCTAACTTTTCTTTTTCCTTGTAGTTTTTTTATTACTTATCTTTGTTTTTTTTAAAATAGAGCCTTTTTTATCTTTTAGTTTTTCCTCTAAAAGTAATACAGCATCATCTATTGTAAATTTTTCTAAATCAGTATCTTTTGCGAGAGAAACATTAGTTTTGCCATATTTTAAATAGACACCATATCTTCCATTTAATATTTGAATTTTTTCTTTAAATTCTTTTGGCTTTCCAAAGTCTTTGAGTACCTCTTGACCACCCCTACCCATTTTTGGCATCGCAAGAATTTCTAATGCTCGTTTTAAATCAACCTTAAAAACATCATCCTCTTTTTTTAATGATCTGTTTTCAGATTCATTTTCATTTTTAGTCCATTTAATATAAGGGCCAAATCTTCCTCTATCAGCCTCAACAACACCTCCTTCAGGATGAGCTCCTAACAATCTAGGCAAACTTAAAAGTACAAGCGCCTCATCTAGAGTTAGATCATCAGTTTTCAACTCTTTGGGTAATGAAGCTCTCCTTGGTTTAGCTTTATCTTGATCATTATTTCCCAATTGTACGTAAGGACCATAAGGGCCAAATCTTAAAAAGACTTTTTCCCCAGTTTTTGGATCAGTTCCAAGATCTGATGGCCCACTTAAAATTTGATCAACTTGCTTTTTATCTAAATCTCCAGGAGTAATATCCATTGGAAGATTACCTTTAGCCTGAATTTCGTTACCTGATTCATCAATTTTCGTACCTTCAAGCCATGGTCCATTAGAGCCTATTCTGACTACGCAAGGAAGGTCTTCGAAATCAACTTGCCTATAAGCCTTACCATCAATATCACCTTCTGTTTTCTGAACTTTTACCTCAAGACCATTTTTACCTTTATAGAAAGTCTCAAGATATGGTAGCCACTCAAGATTACCTGAAGATATTTCATCCAATGAAGATTCCATTTTTGCAGTAAAAGTAGTATCAACCAAATCAGGGAAATGTTCTTCTAATAGAGCGGTAACAGCAAAAGCTGTAAACGTTGGAGCCAAAGTATTGGAAGATATATTTGCATAACCTCTATCCACAATTGTTCCAATAATGCTTGCATAGGTAGATGGTCTTCCAATCCCTTCTTTTTCAAGAACTTTAACCAATGCAGCCTCTGTATATCTTGCGGGCGGTTTAGTTTCATGAAAAGTAGATTCTTTATTAGTAACTTCAAGACATGTTCCGATAGTTAAGTTTGGGAGAATAATTTCTTGTTGTTCAAGGGATGAACTTGGGTCATCACTTCCCTCGACATAAGCTCTGAAGAATCCTGGGAAATCAATACTTTTACCACTAGATTTAAATAATCCATCCCCAACACTGATTTCAGCATTAATCATTGTTAGCCTAGCTTCCGCCATTTGACTTGCTACAGTTCTTTTCCAAATTAAATCGTAAAGAGATAAGTCTCTACCTGTTAAATTAGTTTCCTTTGGTGTTTTAAATATCTCACCTGCAGGCCTAATTGCTTCGTGTGCTTCTTGAGCATTTCTTGCAGTCGAATTAAATTGTCTTGGTGAGTTAGATAAATATTCTTTTCCATACATAGAGCTGACACATTCTCTAGCAGCTTTTGTAGCTTGTTCGGAAAGATGAACCGAATCAGTCCTCATATATGTAATGAAACCTCTTTCATATAGCCCTTGGGCGCATCTCATTGTTTCTCTTGCAGACAAACGAAGCTTCCTATTTGCTTCTTGTTGCAATGTACTAGTTGTAAATGGAGGAACTGGCTTACGAGTAGATGGTTTTTTTTCGATTTTTGAGACTAACCAATCCTCAGAAGAAAAAATCTTCAATAATTCATTAACTTTTTCTTCTCCGATTATTAAAGATTTATTTCCTTGTTTTAATTTGCCGGTCTGTTCATCGAAATCGGAACCATTAGAAATTCTTTGACCATTTAAACTAAATAATTTAGTTTCGAAAGTAACATTATCTTTTACTAGGGAAGCTTTAATCCCCCAGTAAGTAGCTTTTTTAAAGGATCTCCTCTCTCTCTCTCTCCTAACAAGAAGTCTTACAGAAACTGATTGAACACGACCAGCAGATAATCGGGGGGCTACCTTCTTCCAAAGTAAAGGAGATAATTCATATCCAAAAAGCCTATCCAGGATTCTTCTTGTTTCTTGAGCCTGAACAAGTTCCATATCAATTTCCCTTGTTTGGTCTAAAGCTTTATTAATTGCCTTTTTCGTAATTTCATGAAAAACCATTCTCTTAGTTGGAATTTTAGGCTTAAGAATTTGCAAGAGATGCCAGCTAATACTCTCTCCCTCTCTATCTTCATCAGTTGCCAGTAATAGCTGAGTCGCACCTTTCAATGCATCTTTTAACTCTTTAACAACCTTTTTCTTATCTTTTGGAACTATATAAAGTGGTTCAAAATCTTCTGTTGTATTAACTCCTATCCTTGACCATTTTTCCTTTTTAACTGCAGCAGGTATTTCAGCAGCTCCTTTTGGAAGATCTCTTACATGTCCCATTGAAGCTAGAACTTCATAATTAGAAGGCAAAAACTTTCTTATAGTTTTTGCTTTGGTGGGACTTTCAACAATAACAAGTGTGTGATCCAAGGTTTATTTCAAAAATTGGTGTTTTTGTTCAGTTAGGGCATATTATGATTATTTGAAGCTTTTTCAAGTAATTTCTTTTTAAAATTTCAAAAATCATACTCACAAATTATAATCAAGTTAAGATTAACTCTTAGACCCTTACAATCAAACATCTAATTTAATCCAATTTAATAAAGTGCCCAACGAAATCTTTACAATTAACTTAAATGCTCAAGCCATTATTCCAGAGGCTTTTATTTTATTAGGTATTGTTGGAACACTTCTTGTAGATCTAGCTGGAGAAAAAACTGCATCAAAATGGGCACCAATAATTTGCTATTTATCAATTGGCAGCTCCCTTGTTAGTTTGGCATTGCAATGGAGTAATCCGGTAGAAAGCGCATTTCTTGGGTCCTTTAATTCAGATAATTTAGCAATCGCATTTAGAGCAATAATTTCTTTATCAACCTTAATATCTCTACTTATAAGTTGGCGCTATACAGAACAAAGTGGTAGCCCAATTGGCGAGTTTGCCGCGATAGTTCTTTCGGCCACCCTTGGAGCAATGCTTTTGTGTGGATCTACTGACCTTATTAGTGTATTTATATCTCTGGAAACTTTATCTGTAGCAAGTTACTTACTTTCTGGTTACCTCAAGAGAGATCCAAGAAGTTCAGAAGCGGCCTTAAAATACCTCCTTGTTGGATCAGCGGCTGCTGCTGTCTATTTATATGGATCCTCTTTTCTTTATGGATTAAGTGGTTCAACAAACTTAGCGACAATAGGTTTAGAGATTATCAATAAGCCATCCTTTATTACATCTCTAGCTCTTGTATTTGTCTTATCAACAGTTGCATTTAAAATTGCTGCTGTTCCCTTTCATCAATGGACTCCTGATGTATATGAAGGTTCACCTACACCTGTAGTAGCTTTTTTATCTGTTGGTTCAAAAACAGCGGGCTTTGCATTTGCAATAAGAATATTGAGTACAACTTTCTCTTCTTTTGACGAAGAATGGAAACTTTTATTTACCATTTTGGCCATATTGAGCATGGCTCTAGGCAATGTTGTAGCTCTAGCTCAAACATCAATGAAAAGGATGCTAGCTTACAGTTCTATTGGACAAGCCGGATTTGTAATGATTGGAATAGTATCTGGCACGCAAGATGGTTTATCATCAGCTGTTTTATATTTGGCTGCATATTTGTTTATGAATTTGGGTGCATTTTCTTGTGTAATACTTTTCTCACTAAGAACTGGTTCTGACAAAATTCTTGATTACTCCGGACTTTACCAAAAAGATCCCCTCATTACATTAGGTTTAAGCCTTTGTCTTCTATCTCTCGGAGGTTTACCTCCAATGTTAGGATTTTTTGGAAAGATATATTTGTTCTTTGCAGGTTGGGCAAATCATCAATATCTATTAGTAATAGTTGGATTAGTAACTTCAGTTATCTCTATTTATTACTACATTTCAGTGATAAAAATGATGGTTGTTAAAGAACCACTGGAAGCTTCTGAAATAGTTAAATCATATCCTGAAATTAATTGGGGCATTGTAGGATTACCTCCCTTGAGGATTGCACTATATACTTGTGTCGCAGTAACTGCTCTTGGAGGAATCCTGTCCAACCCTCTTTTTAAATTAGCCAATACAGCAGTTTCAGAAACTCCTTTCTTACAAGATATTATTGCTACAGCAAACAATATTTCCTAGAAAAATTACTCAATAAATGTCTAATAAAGTCGCGAGTTTAGAAAATATATCTAAAACATATGGGGAAGAAGATCTAACTGTTAAAGCTTTAGACAGCATAAACTTAGAAATTTATAAAGGTGATTATTTAGCTGTAATGGGAGCTAGTGGCTCAGGCAAAAGTACAGCTATGAATATTATTGGATGTCTAGATAGACCATCTGAAGGTATTTATAAATTAAATGGTATTCCTGTTGAGAATTTATCTGATGATGAGCTCGCAGAAATACGTAACCAAAAATTAGGCTTCGTTTTTCAACAATTTCATCTTCTATCAGACGCAACTGCACTTGAAAACGTAACTTTGCCAATGATTTATGCTGGTATTGACCCTGAACAAAGATTAGAGCGAGGTAAGAATGCATTAAAAAAAGTTGGCCTTTCAGAAAGGATGAATAATCGTCCAAACCAATTATCCGGAGGTCAACAACAACGAGTTGCTATTGCGAGGGCTATTATCAACAACCCTGCAATTTTGTTAGCAGACGAGCCTACTGGAGCACTAGATTCAAAAACCACTGAAGATGTATTAGATCTTTTTGAAAAGCTGCATGAATCTGGAATAACTATAGTTTTAGTTACCCACGAAGATGAAGTTGCGAATCGCGCAAAAAAAATAGCCAAATTTAAGGATGGAAGAATAGTTGAATTAAAAGTAAATTAAACTCAAAACCTTCTAATTACCTTCAGTTGAGTTTTATTTTCAATTCTTAAATTCCCATTGGAATCAATATCTTTAATTTTCCATTTATGAGGACAATAACCACTTGGCAAAAAACTTTTAGTCAGAAACTTATTTGCAGATTTAATCACATATTCTTTATTCTTATTAGATTCAATTGAATCATAAAAAGCTTTAAGAACTTTGGCTGTCCAATAATATTGATTAATATTCTTAGTTTGAAGTACTTTTGATAATGAAATACCCTCTGATGGAGTGTAATTTAAAACATTCATGCCAAGTCCTACTCTTACATAGATAATTTCTTTGCCTCTTGTTATCACCCTTGGTAAAAATCCAATCAACTTTTTTGAACCAAAAAAAATATCATTTGGCCATTTCAAACAAACATTAATATTCTCTTCTCTAAGTATTTCACATAACTTAATACCTAAAGACAAATTAAATATTTGACTTGCAAATTGTTTTGAAAATATTGGGTAAGCGGCACTTAACCAAATTCCGCCATTTGGAGAAACCCAAGTTTTTGAGTTTTGTCCAAACCCTGAGAATTGTTCTCTCGCGATTATCGCTACTGGCTGGTTTTTCTTTATTTCAGAATATCCAAGCAGGTTTGTTAGCTCATTTTCAGTACTTTTACATTTTATTTTGTAAAGAAGTCTCCAGCTTGGATATTGACCCTGAATTTTCTTTAAATGAAAAACTGTCTTAGCTGCAGACCCAATAACTTTCACAAATTCTTTATTAAAACAACGAGCATCTTTTTGAAGATTAGATTAACTTTAGTCTTAATAAGTAAATTTTACAAATTGGACAAAAAGTATTTGCCAATAGTGAATAAAAGAAATCCACATCCATTAAAAAATTGTCTTGATAATTTCAAAAAATCATGGGGAGATTTAGATAAACTTTCCAAAATTAATGAAAACTGGAAAAACTTAATCGGTTTGGAACTATTTCAAGAATGCAAACCATTAAATATTGAAAAAAAAATACTTACTATTGCAGTAAATCATCCACAGTGGCGCCAAGCTTTAATTTATAACAAGCATAAATTAAAAGAGAGAATCGAGAAAATTGGAATAACTTTAAATGAAATAAAAATAATACAAAATTACGAAATTAAAAATAAAAATATTAAAGCTAATAATGCAAAGATAGTTTGGGCAAATCATCCAAGCAGAGTCCATAAAAATAATATGTGCATTTGTACTCTCTGTAATTGCCCAACTCCTGAGGGCGAAATCAAAAGATGGGGAAAGTGTTCTTTTTGTTGGAGAAAAATAAAAAACTAAATTCTTTATTTAGTTAAAATAAGTATTCCCATTTGCGCCCCCCAAATAGTCCTATATTCGGCTTTTTTAAATCCAACTTCCATAGCAATATTTATAAGTTCTTTTTTCTTTGGAAAATTTCTAATACTTTTCTCAATATATGCGTACTCTGGACCTAAATTAAAAAGCCGCGAAATGGTTACCACAATTAATCTCAAATAAATTTTCTGAAAAATGTTGGATAAAGAATTTTTTTTTGAGTGATTAAAATCCAAAAATCCTGCCCTTCCTTTATCCTTCAAAAGATAAAAAACTTTTTTTATTCCTTCTTCAACATTATTCAAGTTTCTTAGTCCATATGACATGCAAATCCCATCAAATTTTTTTGAATGATTATTAATTTCCAATACATCTTTAATTTCCCACTTAATAAATTTATTTTTTTTTAGATCTGATTTTTTCTTTGCAATATTTAAAATATCCTCAGCACTGTCAATTCCAGTTATTGAGCCCATTGGACTAACTCTCTCAGAAATTAAAAATGCTAAATCTCCAGTTCCACAGCATAAATCAGCCCAATCTTCACCATTTAAAGGTTCCAATAAATCAACTAATTTTCTTTTCCATAATCTATGCAGCCCAAAACTTAATAGATTATTTAAAAAGTCATATTTATAAGAAATTTTATTAAATATATTTTTGACTTCGATAGTTTTTGTGAATTTCATTTTTAAAGTTTTAACTTATTTATTTTTGTATTAAATTAAATTTTTTATTCATATGGTCTAATTGGAAGCTTTTTTTCGAGGAGGAAAGTCTTTATTTCTCTTAAAGAAAGTTTATTATCATGAAGTAATGATGCTAAAAGTGCGGCAGATGCCCTGCCCTCATTGAAAACATCATAGATATCTTCTAAAGAACCCGCTCCTCCAGAAGCAATCACTGGGATGTTAACAATACTGGCAACAGATTCAGTCAGATGTAAATCATATCCATTCTGCGTGCCATCACCATCCATGGAAGTAAGCAAAATTTCCCCTGCGCCTAACTCCTCAACTTTCTTTGCCCAACTTAATACATCTATTCCAGTATTTTCTCTCCCTCCTTTTACATATACCTCCCATTCATCAGTCTTATTAACTTTTCTTTTAGCATCAATTGCTATAACGATACATTGATTGCCAAATTCTCTAGAACTTTGAGAAATTAAATCGGGATTTCTTACGGCTGAGGAATTCAAACTCACTTTGTCCGCGCCAGCTCTTAAAAGATCATTAATTGAAGAAACAGAATCTATTCCACCACCTACTGTAAATGGGATTTTTACTGATTTTGCGGTCCTAGAGACAAGGTCAACTAATGTATTTCTATTTTCTACACTAGCTCTAATATCTAAGAATACTAATTCATCTGCACCCTCATCAGAATACCTACAAGCCAATTCAACAGGATCGCCTGAGTCTCTCAAGTTAACAAAATTTACGCCTTTCACCACTCTGCCATGGGCGACATCTAAACAAGGAATTAAACGAAGAGCTACCATTTTAGTAAAAATTGTCCAAATGCTGTTAATCTTGCATAATAGCTTCCATTTTACCTCTTATGGCTGAAACAAAATTATTACCCAAAATCGGTAGTAAAATCAAAATTAACATTAACAAAGTAAAAGATAGACTACCAGCAAAATTAATTGATCAAATATCCTCGAATCCTAAGGCCGTAATAACAGGCTATAAAATGACAGACGGCAGAAGTATTGGAATCACCGCAAAATTTCAGAATGGTGAGCAAAATTGGTTTTTCCCAGAAGAAATTGAGAAAGGTTAAAGATTAAAGTGAATGATCCAAAACAACTATTAGGAATTAAGGGTGCCTCTGAAACATCAAGTATATGGAAACTCCGTATACAGTTAATGAAACCCATAACGTGGATACCTTTGATATGGGGAGTTATTTGTGGAGCAGCTGCAAGTGGGAATTTTGAATGGACATATAGTAATGTTTTAGCTTCATTAGCATGTATGTTGATGAGCGGACCACTTCTGGCTGGTTATACCCAAACCATAAATGATTTTTTTGATAAAGAAATTGATGCAATTAATGAACCAAATAGACCAATTCCTTCTGGGAAAATTTCAATTAAAGATGTAAAAATACAAATCTGGGTATTACTCATAGCGGGTTTAATAGTTGCTTTTTTATTAGATTTATATGCTAAGCACAGCTTCCCCTCCGTCTTACTTTTGGCATTAGGAGGTTCCTTTGTTAGTTATATATATTCTGCTCCACCACTCAAATTAAAACAGAATGGTTGGCTTGGAAATTATGCATTAGGAGCATCTTATATAGCTTTACCTTGGTGGGCAGGACAAGCCTTGTTTGGTAAATTAACTATCGTGACGGCGATACTAACACTTGCTTATAGCCTCTCAGGACTTGGAATTGCTGTTATTAATGATTTCAAAAGTGTTGAAGGAGACTCAAAGCTAGGCTTAAATTCTCTACCAGTAGTATTTGGAATTAAAAATGCAAGCAGAATAAGTGCAGGACTGATTGACATTTTTCAATTAGCAATGGTTGTAGTATTAGTTATTATCGGTCAACATTTAGCCTCAGTAATTTTGGTTTTATTGATAATTCCACAAATTACATTTCAAGATATGTGGTTACTAAGAGATCCTCTAAAGTTTGATGTCAAATATCAAGCAAGTGCCCAACCGTTCCTTATAACTGGAATGTTAGTTACAGCTTTAGCGATAGGACATAGTTTTTTAGTTGCTTAAGGTGCAAAAGATTAAATTCAAATCTTTTGTTTTAATAATTCCAATATTAATTTTTTTTGGAATATCTTTTTATTTTTTTAGTCTAATATTTAGTACCTTAAAATTTGACGTTTCTAAAAATAAAAAGTCTCGGGAAACCAAATATTCTTACGTTATATCATCTTCTGATAATAAGATACTAAGCAAATTAAGCCGCAAATTTGAAATAGATAATAGTTATCATAAAATTCCATTTTTTCTTAAACATTCTTTTATATCTTCTGAGGATAAAAGATTTTATAAACATAATGGAATAGATTTAAAAAGTATTTTACGTGCCCTTATTCAAAATATTAGAAGTGGTTATGTTAAAGAGGGAGGGAGTACGATTACACAACAAGTTGCTAGATTACTTTTTCTAAATAATGATTTAAGTTTTCAACGAAAAATCAAAGAAATATTTATATCACTCATACTTGAATTTAGATATAACAAAAATCAAATTTTAAAATTATATTTAAATAATATTTATCTAGGATCAGGAGCATACGGGGTAGACGAGGCTGCCCAAGTTTATTTTGGAAAATTTATAGATGAATTGACATTATCAGAGATCGCATTAATTGCAGGCTTAGCTCCTGCTCCATCAATTTATTCACCTTATCAAAATTTAGAACTAGCTATTAAAAATAGAAATAAAGTTCTTGAATCAATGTATGTTGATGGATATATTTCTTTTGCAAATAAGAATAAGGCTATTAAAGAAAAAATAAAGTTAAATTATCAAACAGCTGATAATTTTTTAGATGATAAATTACTAATAAACTTTATTCTTCAGGAAACAGATAAAAAAATTGGAAGTAAAAATGATTATAAGTTTTTAAGAATTAAATCTTCTATCAACAAAGATTGGCAAGAAAAAGGTCAGAAAATATCAAGATTCGCAGGGCCTAAAGAACTTGAATTTGGACTGTTATCTATCGAATCAAACACAGGACTAATCAGGACAATGATAACCAGCAAAAATCCATCAATTAATGAATACAATAGAGTTATTTCATCTGTAAGACCTTTAGGTTCTACTTTTAAAATAATCCCTTATGCTGCTGCATTAATAGAAGGAATAAAATTAAGCGATAAATTTGAAGACTTACCAATATGCTGGGAAACTTATTGCCCAAAAAATTTTTCAGAAGAATATAGAGGTTCAATATCTTTGATTGAATCATTTAAAAGTTCATCAAATATCGTTCCAATATCAATAACAAAAAAAATCGGCTTAAAAAATATTATTAATTTAGCTAATTCATTTGGACTAGGTTACGAACAAGAGTTTAAGGAATTTCCATCATTAGCTATTGGCGCCTACGGAGATAATCTTTTAAACATCACAAATGCATATTCTGCAATAAACAATAATGGGAAGATTCAAAGCCCTGAAATCATAGAAAAAATAGAATCATTTAAAAAACAACCTATTTGGGGAAATAAATCTATTTCCAAGAAAATATTAGATTTAAAAATAAACAAGAAAATAAATAAACTTCTTGAAAAATCTGTAAAAGAAGGAACTTCAAAAGCAGCCTTTATAAAAGGAAAGCAAATTTATGGGAAAACAGGAACATCTGATGGAAATAAAGATCTCTGGTTTATTGGTTCCATTGATAACCTTACAACAGGGATCTGGATAGGTTACGACGATAACAAGGAATCTGAATTATCTAGTGGGAATGCAGCTTATTTATGGAAGAAGTTCATATCTGAAATTTATAAAATTCCAATTAAAAAATAAATTATATTTTCAAGATTTATAAGAAATTATTGCAGAATAAAATCCATCACCAGGATAATCCAAGCTAGGTAAAATTTGCTTTTGGCTAACCAATTTTAAAGTTTTGTTTTTTTCAATAAATCGTTCAATTAATAGATTATTTTCGTCAGGACAAATAGTACAAGTTGAATAAACTAAAGTACCATCTTTTTTCAAAAGAGGTAAAATATTCTCCAAAAGTTTTTCCTGTAATAAAGTTAAAGATTTTATTTTTTCTTTACTTAAAGACCATCTAGAATCTGGATTCCTGGAAAGAGTTCCAATGCCTGAACATGGAGCATCTAATAAAATCTTATCAAAATAAGATATAAAGTTAGGATTTAATTCAATCAAACTTGTAGCATCAGCCTTAAGGGTATTAACAGATTTCAAATTTAACCTTTCTAAATTTGAATGCAGTATTTTCAATCTTTTTGCTGATCTATCTACGGCAATGATTTCAGCACTATCATTTGTTAATTCTGCAAGGTGGGTAGACTTACTTCCTGGGGCTGCACAAGCATCTAAAATCTTTTCACCTTCTTTTGGATTTAATAGAGGTGCTATCCACTGAGAAGATCTATCTTGAATTGTCCAAAGTCCATCACTATATCCTGGTAAATTTTTTATAGATCTTGGATTAGATTTTAAAGTAATTCCATTATGTAAATCTTTAATAATTTCAGCATCAATTTTATTTTCATGAAGTACTTTCATAAAGTTATCTAAATTAGTTTTTAATTGGTTAATTCTCAAATCAATTGATGGTTTTTTATTAAATGTCTTAATGATATTTTCACCCTTGCTATTGCCGACCCATTTATAAAGATCCTTCACAAGCCATAATGGAAATGATTCAAGATATGAAATTCTTTCTTTTCTATCAGAAGATAATTCCGGAAAGATTTTTTGTTCTAATTTTCTTGATGCATTTCTCAATATCGCATTTACAGTTCCCGCTAAACCATTTAAATCTGTTTTTTTAGCTACTTCTACAGTGGTAGAAATAGCAGCAGGAAATGGGATTTTATCCATTTTCAATAGTTGGTACAAACCTATATGTAGAAGCCATCTTAACTTTGGAGGCTGCTTTTTATGAGTAATTTTTGATGTATGATCCGTCCAAAGATCAAGAAATTTTCTATACCTTATGCATCCAAAAGATAATTCCGTAATAAAAGCTATATCAAGAGGATTAAATTGATAATTTTTTAAAACCTTTTCAAGAGCATGATCAGAAAAATCACCAGAACTAACTTTTAATAAAATTTCCCAAGCTGCCTTTCTTTGTAAATATCCTATGCTCAAAATATAATTAATTTTTTAAAGATAACTTTAATATACAAAAAATTCAAAAATTTAAACTCCTTTTTCAATTGAAGAATTAAACCAAATAAAAGCTAAGATAGAAATAAGTGAAAGATTAAATCCTAAAAAAAGAAAGATATTTAAAGAATGGATTCTTTCCCGAAAAAATATTTTTTTCTCTTTTTGATACTTCATTATTTAAATAAAAACTTATTCAGGATTTCAAACGACAACCAATATTGATAGATCCTGCATCAAGCATTCTGCCTAATTTAATTGCTATGGATTCCTCCAACCTAGTGAAATTAGATTGATGGGTAGTTATCCAATCTAATTCAGAAAAAGTGATAATTCCCGTCGAATTACTTTTTAAAAAAAGTGTTCCAATTTCCAATAGATAAATCTAATTTTTAATAAATTAACATCCGTACTTAATATTTCTTCATAACATAATATTCTTTTAATTTTTCAAAGACAACTGTAGTTTATTACTCTTAATTTATTGAATATCTCTTAAAAATTTATCGGCCGTTTTTAAGTGATTATTTAATTTTTCCTCTGACATTTTATCGAGATTTCTCGTTAACATTGCCAGACGATATTGCTTTCTAAAAAAGCTTTCATTATCTTTAATAAATTTCCAAAATAAGCCATCCCATATTTCACACCATGGGCCACTTTTAAAATTAGACATTTTTTTTACATAATTAGAGCTTGATATATATGGCTTTGTTGAAAAGATACCACCATCACTAAACTGACTCATTCCGTAAACATTTGGGACCATAACCCAATCATAGGAATCAATAAACATTTCCATAAACCATTTATAAACTTGGTTGGGATGAATTCTACATAGAAGCATAAAGTTGCCAACAATCATTAGCCGCTCAATATGATGACAATAACCAAATTTAATAATATTTTTTATAACAACGTCTACTGGTTCAATTCCTGTATTTCCTTGATAAAAAGATTTTGGAATTGGCTTATCTTCAAAATTCCAAAAATTACTATTTCGCATCTTTGTTCCGTACTTTTTATAGACGAGGCAAATAAATTCTCTCCATCCAATAATTTGACGAATAAAACCCTCTAGAGAGTTAATAGGAACATTATTATTTTTTGCAAAAAGTAATGCTTTATTTACTACTACATCTGGGGTTAATAAGCCGCTATTTAAAAGAGGAGAAAGTAAACTGTGCCATAAAAAAGAATTTTCTTTAGAAATAGCATCCTCGTAATCTCCAAATAAGAAAAATCTATGTTTAAAAAAATCATTTAACCATTCATCTGCCTCTTCAAAATTGGTTGGATATAAAAAGTTATTACTTTCTCCAATAAACTCGATATCATAATTGGTTAATGACCTTTCTGCATTAACTACAAATTTATTTTTTTGTAATTTAGGTGTATCGGGTATATTTATTTTTTTTGGTAATTTTTTTCTATTCATTTCATCGAAACTCCATTTACCACCTTCAGGTGTATCATCAGGATTAACTAATATCTTTTGGCTCTTTCTTTGATTCTCATAAAATCTCCCCATAAGAGGTTTTTTTGCATTTGATGCGAATAAATCTTTTAAATCTTCACTGCTCATAAACATAGGTGAAGGCAAAATATTTAAAGCTAAACTATTACTTTCAACAAAATTATTAATCCTCTTCATTATTAAAAAATCATGAGGGTCAATAAGATTTATTTTCTGATATTTATTTTTAATAAATTCTGATAAGTAATCAACTGTAGAAACATTATTCTTGTTTTCGATATATAAAACTTTAAAGCCAGATATTTCTAAATAATTTTTATAAGCGAGCATAGATGCTCTATGAAAAACTAACTTATTTTTATGGTTAATTAATTTATGAAATTTATCATTTCCAAAAAATAATGAATCTTCCAAAATCAAAACATCACAATTTATTTTTAAGATTGGGCTTTCTCTAAAAAGTTGATTAGGGAAAATAATTGATACTTGTTTCATCTTTGCGACTTCCTGTTACTGCATCTTTTTGAACAGTAGATAACATCATCCCAACAGTTTTTCCATTTTTTACGCCACTCAAACGGCCTTTTGCAAACAGGACAAGTTTTAGTAGAAAGATTTTTCAAAATTTATAATTTTCTTTTATGAGTAGATTTAAATCTAGTTGAATCTTTAAGGGCCATATGTTTTGTATTTCTTCCCGAAACTCTCTTTCTCCAGACTTTGAAAGATTTGGGTTTAAGATTTTGACGCATAATTTTTATCGCTTCTTCCTCTTTTAAACCAAATTGGTACTCGATAGCTTCAAAAGGTGTTCTATCTTCCCAACACATTTCTATTATTCTGTCTATGTCGATACTTTCCATATTTATCGTTCACATTGTGAGGTACAAAGTTTTTCAATATCGGATCTACCTGTAATTTGAAGTCTATATTTTGCCCAATATCTGTAAACCATTCTCAATAATGGAGATAAGAGCTTAATCTTCAAGGGATAATAAACCCAACCTAAACCAACTATTTCATAAGAATATGCAAGTACATCTAGTCCCCTAATAATTTCACCATTTTCAATAATCCCATGGAGGTTTGACATGGCTTCTGAATATGAGATGTCATTAAAAAGACTCCGATCATAATCTTTACTATTAATATCTATAAATGCAATTTGATTTAAGGTATCTCTTTTTTTAAGAAAATTTGTTTCTCTCAAACAAAGTGGACAACCACCATCGAATAAAAAAGTTAATTTATTTTTCATATTTTTATTCAAATATAGAAATTAAATAACTTTTTTGTGGAATAAAAAATTTTTTTTAGAGTACAAGCTTTATAAAGCCTTAATAATTGCCAGTTCTAATTTAGTGAAATTATATTATCTTATTAATTAATAAGCCATTGATTAAGGGATACATCAATGGTTTAAAATTATTTATGATCAGTCATCTAAAAGATGAACTCCTTCTCCTATGTCAGGAGTAAATTTACAATATTTTTCAAAAATAAGTCCAACACCTCTCATTTTTTCTCCTAATTCATCGTTAAATTTATTCCATTCTTCCGATTCACGATCAGGTAAATCCCACCCTTGTTTTTCAACCATACTTGTTATTACTGTATAGTCCCATTCTATATATGCCATTGAGTTGACTTAAACTACTAAAATAGTATAAACGAAGAGATTTAATAGTTAATCAATATTTTTTGAATATAATTTAAAAGTGTGAAAAAATTATAAATGTCAATTTTGCCAAGAAGATTTGAACGAATAAAAAGTGTTTTAGATTGCAGAATGAAAAACTTGACTGTTTTAGTTGAGGATGTAAATAAACCACATAATTTATCTGCGATATTAAGGACATGTGATGCAGCAGGAGTTTTCGAAGCAAATTTTATTAGCAAAACGAATGCCGTTAAGACTTTTAATAGTACTGCTCAAGGAAGTCAAAAATGGGTAAAATTGAAAAATCATGAAAACACTATCTCGGCAATATCTGATTTAAAGAATAAGGGTTTTAAATTATATGGAACGACTCTTAATAGTGAATCAGTAGATTATAGAAATTTTGATTATTCTCAAAATACATGTTTTGTTTTAGGAGCAGAAAAATGGGGACTAAGTAATGAACTTATATCAATGGTTGATCAATCAATTTTTATACCTATGAGAGGTATGGTTCAATCTCTAAATGTTTCAGTTGCTGCTTCTATATTATTATTTGAAGCTGTTCGCCAAAGAAAAAATAAAGGTATATTGCCCGCTAATGGAGAAGGGTTAAATATAGATGAATATCAAAAAACACTTTTTGAATGGTGTTACCCAGAATTAGCTGCGGTGTATAAAAAATCTGCTAAAGAATATCCAAAGTTGAATTATCAAGGAGAAATTGATCCTATTACAGATAACTAAATTTATTCAGAATTTTTACTATCAAAAATTTCTTCAAGGTCCTCTCCTATAAAAGAAAGACCTAAAACTAAAAAAAACATTGCCAAACCTGGGAACAAAGCCGTCCACCAGATACCTGTTGGTAAAGCGGCAAGAGCCAGATTTAAATCACTCCCCCACTCTGGGACATCTGCAGGAACGCCAAGGCCTAAGAATCCTAAACTTCCTAATACCAAAACAGCATCTGCAGCATTTAGCGTAAGCAGAATAGGCAATGGTGTTATTACATTTGGGAGAATATATTTAAAAATAATTTTTTTAACATCAGCTCCTGCAACTTGAGCTGCCTCTACATAAGTTTCGGATTTAACCAATATTGTCTGATTTCTGATTAATCTAAAATATTGAGGAGAGTAAACAATACACAATGCAAAAGCCGCGTTAAGGATACCCTTACCCAATACAAAAGCCACAACAACTGAAAGCAAAATTACAGGTATTGAAAAAATAGTATCCATTATTAGTGATAAACATTTATCAAAAAAACCACCAAAATATCCACTTAATAATCCCAATGGCAAACCCAAACTTAATGAAAAAAGAATAGCTAAGAATACAACTTCTATAGCTAATGATGATCCTTGCAAAGTTCTTAAGCAAACGTCTCTTCCTAATCTATCTGTGCCACAAAAATGATTAAGAGAAGGAGGGGCAAAGATATCATTGCTTAACATTGAAAATGAATAGCCAAAAAAATTATTAGCCTCTAAAAATTTCATTATTAAAACAACAAGAAGATAAAAAAGTACAATTAAAAATCCAGCTTTTCTGATATTTGCGCCGACACGATTAAATGAGTTAATATCCAAAATCTTTTTTTAAAGATATAAATGAAATATACCCAATTCTTTTAAAAATAAATAGCTGTAAATTTTAAATTAAAGGAAATTACTGGTTTAATTTCAAGACTGCCATAAAAGCTTCTTGAGGAACTTCAACTTTACCCATTGCCTTCATCCTCTTTTTACCTTTGGCTTGTTTCTTTAAAAGTTTCTTTTTCCTAGAAATATCCCCTCCATAACATTTAGATAAAACATCTTTTCGCAAAGCACTTATGCTTTCACTTGCAATAATCCTGCTACCGATTGATGCTTGAATAGGTATTTTAAATTGTTGTTTTGGAATAAGTTCTTTTAATTTCTCAACTAAACTTCTGCCAATTCCATAAGCCTTATCTTTATGAACAATAGAAGTTAATGGATCTGCTCTTTCTGAATTTATTAGAACATCTAATCTAACAAGGTCATTTTTTCTATAGCCAATCAAATGATATTCCATTGATGCATAACCTTGGGTTCTACTTTTCATTTGATCAAAGAAATCTGTAACAACTTCTGCTAATGGAATTTCATAAATCAAGGTAACTCGATCTGTTGTTATGTATTTCATATCTATAAATACTCCCCTTCTTTCCTGACATAAACCCATTAATGTTCCATTAAATTCATTGGGTGCATAAATTTCCATTTTCACATAAGGCTCTTCTATTGATTCTCTAAGTTGTGGATCTGGAATTGTAGAAGGATTATCAATAAAGATATGTTCCTGCTGATTTAAATTAACTTTATAAATAACTGATGGTGCCGTTACGATTAGATCCAAGTCATATTCTCTTTCTAATCTTTCTTGAACAATCTCCATATGAAGAAGTCCTAGGAATCCGCACCTAAATCCGAAGCCCATTGCGCTACTGGTTTCGGGCTCATATTTTAAAGCTGCATCAGATAATTGTAATTTTTCAAGAGATACTCTTAAATCTGGGAATTGATCAGCATCAGTCGGGAACAAGCCACAAAAAACCATAGGATTTGCTGTCTTATAACCAGGCAAAGGATCTTTAGCAGGTGAATTTAAAAGAGTAATCGTATCTCCCACTCTCGCATCAGCAACTGATTTTATAGACGCAGCTAAATAACCAACTTCTCCTGCATGTAATTCATCAACTTGCTGCTGATCAGGGGCCATTATTCCTATCTCATCCAGTTCATAATTTTTTTTACTCGCCATTAATAATATCTTTTCTCTCTTATTAAGAGACCCAGATATCACCCTGAAATAAACAATAACTCCCCTATAAGGATCATAATAAGAATCGAAAATGAGTGCCTTTGTAGGTAGTTTAATTTCCTCTTGAGGAGGAGGTACTCTTCTTACGATTGCTTCCAAAATATCTTTAATACCAACTCCAGTTTTTGCTGAACAATTTATTGCATTAGATGTATCAAGTCCAATAATTTCCTCTATTTCTTGTTTTATTTTTTCAGCATCAGCACCTGGCAAATCAACTTTATTTAAGACCGGAATAATTTCAAGATTATTTTCTAAGGCAAGATAAACATTAGCTAAGGTTTGAGCTTCTACTCCTTGACTTGCATCAACAACGAGTAAAGCGCCTTCACAAGCTTGAAGAGATCTACTAACCTCATAAGAGAAATCAACATGCCCTGGAGTATCTATTAAGTTCAAAACATATTCTTGGGAATCGTCAGCTTTATATTTCATCCTAGCGGCCTGTAACTTGATAGTAATTCCTCTCTCTCTTTCAAGATCCATACTGTCCAAAAATTGTTCTTGCATATCCCTTTGCTGCACAGTACCAGTATCTTGAAGCAACCTATCTGCAAGGGTAGATTTACCATGGTCAATATGAGCGATTATGCAGAAATTTCTAATTTTTGAAACCGATATATCAGTCATATAGAAAGAAAAATTCTCCTCTTATTACATCTTGATTAATACTAGCTAATTAGAATTATGGATGGAAACCAAAAATGGAATTATTTCTTTTTTTAATTTCTTTTATGAAGGTACTGTAATTTTCAGAGACTGATAGTTCTGGATAAATTAAGTCATTTATTTTTTTCTGAAGATTATGCTTATTATTTAAAAATAAAACAGATTTTTCTAGAACCTCAACCATAATTGAAACCGCAGTACTTGCTCCCGGAGAGGCTCCCAACAAAGCAGATAATGATCCATCAGAAGAATTTACAATCTCAGTTCCAAATTTCAAAGAACCGCCACCTTCAGTTTTTTTAATTATTTGGACTCTTTGACCAGCATTCTTTAAATACCAATCAGAAGGATTAGCTGATGGCATCATATTCTTTAAATTCTCAACTCTTGAGTTATGGTTCTTTAATGATTGTGATATTAGGTAATTAATTAAATCGTTGTTCTTGAAACCAACGTCTAACATAGAAAAAATATTATTCTTTTTAATTGAACTAAATAAGTCAAAGTATGAACTTTGTTTTAGAAATTTCGTTGTGAATCCAGCAAAAGGTCCATATAAAAGAAGTTTTTTATTATCAATCCATCTGGTGTCTAAATGAGGCACTGACATTGGTGGCGATCCAATATCAGCTTTACCATAAACTTTTGAGTTATGTTTTTCTGTTAGATCTTTTTTCTCGCAAATAAGCCATTTCCCACTAACAGGAAATCCACCATAACTTTTTGCTTCTAGAATTTTTGATTTTTGTAAATAATTAATTGTTTTTCCACCAGCACCAAGAAACACGTAGCCAGTTCTAATTGAAGTTTTTCTACCTTCAGAACTGATTTCTAGTTCCCATTGTTTTTTATCAATTTTCTTTAAATCTACTAATTCTGTTTTGTATCTAATTTCAACATTTTTGTTTAAGGAAACTAATGACAAATACTCTTTAGTTAAAGCCTCAAAATTAATATCAGTTCCTCTACCTATTCTGGTAGCAGCAATTTGAGTAGATGGATTTCTATCTTTTGTTATTAGAGGAGCCCATGATGAAATTTCATCAAAAGATGTAGAAAATTCCATATCGATAAATTCAGGATTTTCGGTCATTTTCTGAAATCTTTTTTTTAAAAAAGAAATATTATCCTGACCAGAAACAAAGCTAATATGAGGAATAAATTTTAGAAACTTCTTAATATCAATTTTCCCGGCTTCATACAATGAGGCCCATAAAGACATGGATGTTTCAAAAGAACGATTTATTGAGAGCGCTTTATCTATTTTTAGATTTCCTTTTTCATCTAAAGGGGTGTAGTTTAATTCGCAATTAGCGGCATGTCCTGTACCTGCATTATTAAAAGCGCCAGTACTTTCACTTCCTGAAGCATTTAATTTTTCTATAATAAGAAATTTTATATCTGGTAAAACTTCTGAAATTAGAAGGGCTAAAGTACTACTCATTATCCCTGCTCCTACTAAGACTGCATCAAAGTAGCTATTGTCATTAGTGGGATTTTTAGATGAAGTCACAACAGAAAATTATCTTTTTTGCAATTAATCAGATTCCTTTCTAGGCTTATTATAAAGTTAATCCAAAATTATGAGTACTGAAACACTCTCGCTGACAAACGAAAATGTAGAAAAAGTCCTTGACGAGCTAAGACCTTTTTTAATTTCTGATGGAGGTAATGTAGAGATTGCAGAAATAGATGGTCCAATTGTCAAAGTCAGACTTCAAGGAGCATGTGGTAGTTGCCCAAGTAGCACTATGACTCTCAAAATGGGGATTGAAAGAAAGTTAAAAGAAATGATCCCTGAGATAAGCGAAGTTGTCCAAGTTTTATAAAAATTTTCAACTGAAATATATATTATTTAGTTTTTAATTCCTTCAACAAAGATGATTCCATATCAAGGCAATCAATTGGAAGTCCTTGACCAATAGCGATTAAAAGTGGTGCAAGAATTCCTAAAGTAAAAACTAAATTTGATTGGCTTACATCATATTTACTCAAAGTAAAAGTTATCAAATAAATAATTGAAAAATAAGCATGTAGTGAAAAAAATTCTTTTGGCTTTAACACTGGCCACCTTAAAGTATTTCCCAAGAAATATAAAAAACCTGTCATAAATAAATAGTTACATGAAGATTAAACCAAATATAAACATAAACCTTTTTAGAGACTATTTATAAAAAAATTTACCTAAGATAATAATTAAAAAAACATTAAATCTTCGTTTCTATTTGTAAAAGCTAGACATGCCGTCAAAAATACGCTTATAATTATTTGGTAGCGATTGCTACTTTTTCGTTCACCCTCATTTGAGGGCGCAGTTCGAGTCATACCATGGAACGGGGGATGGCCGTGTTGTCACATCGAAACATGACTACTTTAACTTACAGAGGTAAAAACTACGTTCAAAACAAAGAAGCTGCTAAAAAGCAACTTGTTGAACTTACCTACAGAAGAAACGTATACACCAACAGAATGGATGACGCTTCTTCAAGTAATGAAAAAGCAGAATTAAATTACAGAGGTGTTAACTACACTAAATAATTTAATTAAACAAATTAAAAGCCCCTTTATAGGGGCTTTTTTTTTGGCTATATTTATCAAGAGTCCTTTAAAAAATATGTCTGAAAGTTGCTGTAATACAAAATCATCGAATAAAGCACCTAATCAATTCGATCATAAAGATGCGATTCAAGAAAGATATGGCTCAGCGGCACAAGAAAAAGAAAGTTGTCTTTGTACACCAGTTGGGTTTGATCCCGTTTTACTAGAAGTAATTCCTCAAGAGGTTATAGAAAGAGACTATGGGTGTGGTGATCCAACAAAATATGTTCAAAAAAATGATATAGTCTTAGATCTTGGAAGTGGTAGCGGCAAAAATGCCTTCATTTGTGCCCAAATTGTTGGGAAAGAAGGGAAAGTTATTGGAGTTGATCAGAATCCTGACATGCTTTCTTTATCAAGATCAGCATCTAAAGAAGTTACAAAAAATATAGGTTTCAACAATACAGAATTTCTTGAAGGTTCAATTGAAAAACTTGATGAATTAGATAAAGATTTAAATCCATTAATCGCAGATAAATCAGTTGATATTATTTTAAGTAATTGCGTTTTAAACTTGGTAAGTCCAGAATCTAGAAATAACCTTCTAAATAACATAAAAAGAGTTTTAAACGATAATGGAAGAATTGCAATTAGCGATATCGTCTCTAACAAAAAAGTTCCTTTAAGATTGCAAAATGACCATGATTTATGGACAGGATGTATTAGTGGAGCATGGTATGAGCCAGAGTTTATAAGTGATTTTAAAGAACTAGGATTTAAAAATTTAAAATTTGTAGAAAGGAGTGCTGAACCTTGGAAAGTAATTGAGGATATTGAATTTAGGACAGTAACTTTAGTGGGCAATATTTAAAAAATTCAAGAGTTGAAAATATAATATAAATTTCCATGAGAAATAATCTAAGAGATCAAATACCCGCATTAAAAAATAAGTATTATTTCAACTATGGCGGTCAGGGACCATTACCAAAATCTTCTCTAGAAGCAATAGTTAAAACTTGGGAGATTATCCAAGATTTAGGACCATTTACCAATGATATGTGGCCTTTTATTTACAAAGAAATATTGACCACAAAAAGAATCATTGCGCAAAAATTAGGTGTCAATTCAAAGAATCTAGCTTTTACCGAAAATATCTCTTCCGGTATGATTTTGCCCTTTTGGGGAATAAAAGTAAAAGAGGGAGAAGAGTTGTTAATAAGTGACTGTGAACATCCTGGAGTAGTGGCTGCAAGTCGAGAATTTTGCAGAAGAAATAAATTAATATTCAAAATTTTGCCAATCCAAAAAATTAAAAATCTAAACGACGAAAATATAATTCTAGAGATTTTGAAAAATCTAAATAGTAAGACTAAGATTCTAATTATTTCTCATATCTTATGGAACTTTGGATATAAAATTCCTTTAAAAGAAATTTCTATCGAATTAAAAAATAATCGAGAAAACTCTTATTTACTTGTTGATGGTGCTCAAACCTTTGGGCACATAAATATTGAAAAAGAAGTTTTTTATTCTGATTTATATTCAATAACTTCTCACAAATGGGCATGTGGACCAGAAGGACTTGGAGCCATTTATGTCTCAGATAGATTTATTCGTGAAACAGATCCAACAATAATTGGTTGGAAATCATTAAAAAAAGAACAAGGCATTTATGAGCCTTCAGATAATCTTTTTCATGATGATGCAAGGAAATTTGAAATAGCCACCTCTTGTATTCCTTTACTTGCTGGGCTTCGGAATTCTTTAGATCTTTTGGATAAAGACTGCCATGAAAAAGAAAAAAACAAAAATATCAAAAAATTAAGTGGAAAACTTTGGGATGAATTAAATCAATCAAAGGGTGTTGAATTAGTTTTAGAAAAAAAATATTTAAATGGGATTGTTAGTTTTAATATCGAAAATATTAAAGATAAGGATAAATATGTAAAGAAACTTGGAGAAAAGAAAATTTGGATTAGAGTTTTAGAAGATCCAAAATGGTTCAGAGCATGCGTACATCAAATGACTACAGAAGCTGAGATTGATTTACTTGCTAGAGAAATAAAAAAAATATTGACTTAAAGATCTATTGATATAAAAAAAATTTAGTTTACCAAGGTATCTCCGAGTTGTCCCATGCAATAAATTTTCCTGTAGATTCTGGTGATTGATTTTTAATAATATTGATCAAGAATTGGGAGGATTTTTCTTTACTAAATAATTTATGTTCTGGAACAAATTTATGAAAAGGTCTAGATAAATCAGTATCTACTGTTCCTGGATGAAGCAATGTGATAGCAGCCTTTGGGAAACGTCTAGCCCATTCAATACTTAAAGATTTAAAAAACTGATTTTGCGCAGATTTTGCAGCTCTATATGAATACCAACCTCCAGTTTGATTATCTCCAATGCTACCAACTCTTGCACTTATACTTGCAAAATTAAAATCAAAATCTTTTGGTATGAATTCTTCAATCGCTTTAGCTAATAAAATAGGAGAAAAGGCATTTATTGAAAAGCTTTCCATCATATTTTTTTTATCAAGATGTTGTAATCTTTTTTCTGGTTGAAGAGAATCACTATGAAGTCTACCTGTAGCATTAACAACTAGCCTTAATTTTGAAGGATGATTTGATATTTTATTTTTCAACTGCAAAAGGGATTGAGAATCCTCTATATCTAATTCCCAAAAAGGGTTAAATTCACTTTTTCTTCCACACAAAACAACCTCTAAATCTTTTTCACTTTCATTCAGATCTTTAGCTAGTTGTGTTCCAATTCCACCTGCGCCTACAACTAAGGCTAAGCCTTTCATTTTATTAAAAATAACTATATTGATTCTAAGAAACTTTTCTTGTGATTTGCGTAAAAATCTTTCTTATTTAATAAGGAAATTTTATTGAGATTTATTTTTTTCTTTTAATAATTTATAAGCTATTTTTTTATCATCAAAATAAATAACTTTATCATTGAGAATTTGGTAGTCTTCATGTCCTTTTCCTGCAATTAAAACAATATCTTTTTTATTGGCAAATTTAATAGATTCATTTATTGCTTTAAATCTATCAATTTCAATTGTTATTTTTTCTCTTTTTTTTATACCCATCAAAATATCATTTACTATCTTTTGGGGTTCTTCTGATCTTGGATTATCTGAGGTTATAAAAAGTTGATCAGACAACTCTTCAGCTATTGATCCCATCAAAGGCCTTTTACTACGATCACGATCTCCGCCACAGCCAAAAACAGTTATTAGTTTCCCTTCACAAAGTTTTTTAATTGATTGCAAAACTTTTTTTAATCCATCAGGAGTGTGGGCATAATCAACAATTACTGTTGGAAGAGATCTTGAAACGTCATTATCATCAATTTGTATTTTCTCCATTCTCCCAGGAGCACCAGGGAAAGATTGTATTAACTTTGATAAATCTTTTAAAGAAAAATTCAGTTTATACAAAATTGTTATTGCTTGAATCGCATTCATTAAATTAAATTCACCAACAAGTGGAACAAAAAGTTGAATTTTTTCCCTAGGTGTATGAAAAATACAAGTGGAACCACTTTCAGTAAATTTTTTATCTGTTACGAAAAAAAAATCATCATTTTCAAATTCACTTTCAGTAATCTTTGTAGAGACTAATAAAGATCTTTTTTTAAGATCAGATGATAATTTAGATATCCAATGGTCATCATGATTTAATACACAAATCCCATCTTTTTCTTTTAAGTAAGGTGGGAAAAATAATTTTCTTTTTGTTTGAAAATATGATTCCATATCTTGGTGATAATCAAGATGATCTTGAGTTAAATTAGTAAAAATAGCCGCCTCAAATTCGCATCCTGATATCCTGTTTTGAGCAATAGAATGAGAACTTACCTCTAATATCGCGAATTCAGATTCTGCCTCAAGAGCAGCATTTAATTTATTTTGAATTTTATCAGCGAAATCAGTTGTATGAGAAGCTACTTCAGAGAAACCGGGCCATCTATTGAATAAGGTCCCAAACAATGCAGTTTTTTTTCCTAATTTTTTTAAAAGATATTCCAATAAAAAAGTAATCGTCGTTTTTCCATTTGTACCCGTAACACCAATAAGTTTAAGTTTTCTTGAAGGCCTATTCCAAAACTCAGCGACTATTTGACCAAAAATATAATCTAAATTATCCTCTATAACCAAAATCCTTTTTCGATCAATAGATCCAATTTTCTGTTTTGCAGCAGGCCCAATAATGGCAGCCTCTGCGCCATTTTCAATTGCCTCAATACAAAATTTTCCTCCATCAACATTTACACCAGGCATTCCTAAAAATAAAGTTCCTTTTTGTACTTCTTTAGAGTTAAAAGAAATATTATTAATTTCTTGATCGATAAGATTTGATGAAGGAATAATTCCTACCAAATCTAAAAGTTTATGTAATTTTATAGATCTCATATAAAAAAATTATTTCTCCAGAATGGTACTAATATTTTTTTGAAACCAATTCTTTAATTGATCATCTTTTAATCTTGGAGAAATGCGAGGCAATTCTATGATCTCCTCGGACCTAATTCTTTCAACAGCAATAACAGGTACTTCATAATCATATTTTTTATATTTATCTTTATATAAATCGACCCTATCAATATCAATTTCTTTAAGCTCCTCTAGATTAGGAAAAAACTCATTAAGATTTATTTTTGCCAGTTTGTTTTTTAATGAATCACAAAGGCAACATCCCTGCCTAACAAAAATAAATATTTTCATTCATTTAGTCAGGCACAGGGTCACATCCACAGGGAGTTAAAGGATGACATCTGCTTAATCTTTTTAAAGTTAACCACCCTCCCTTCCAAGGACCATGTCTAGTAATTGCCTCATATCCATAAGAGCTGCAACTTGGAATAAATCTGCATCTTGGTCCAAAAAAAGGAGAAAACCACTTTTGATAAAACGAAATCATAAAAAGAAGTATAGAAGTAATTGATTTATTAATAGTTTTGAACACTTTAATGATGTAAAATAATATTTCAAGTAGTAATTAGTTTAATTGAATTTAATCAATTATCCAATTTATTGCAATTTTTTATTTAATTTAAAATTATGTCAAGATACCGCGGCCCCAGATTAAGGGTTACGCGTCGCTTGGGAGAACTACCAGGTCTCACTAGGAAAGCTTCAAAGAAGTCTAATCCTCCAGGTCAGCACGGCCAAGCCCGTCGCAAGCGATCAGAATATGCAATTCGTCTAGAAGAAAAGCAGAAACTTAGGTTTAATTATGGAGTTTCTGAAAAACAACTAGTACGTTATGTGAAAAAAGCTAGAGCTCAAGAAGGGTCTACAGGTACTAACCTACTAAGACTTTTAGAAAACAGACTTGATAATGTTTGTTTTAGATTGGGTTTTGGAGGTACCATTCCAGGCTCAAGACAGTTAGTAAACCATGGCCATGTAACCGTTAATGGAAAGGTTCTTGATATTGCTGGTTATCAATGCAAATCAGGCGATGTAATCGGAATTAAAGAAAACAAAGCAAGCAAAAAACTTGTAGAAGGTAATATAGAATTCCCTGGCTTAGCAAATGTCCCACCTCATCTTGATTTAGACAAGCCTAAATTAACGGGAAAAATAAATGGGAAATGCGATAGAGAGTGGGTGGCTCTTGAAATAAACGAACTACTAGTTGTTGAATATTATTCAAGAAAAGTTTAATACTACTTTTCTTTGGATTATTAAATCTCTCATTTTTCAAAAGAGAGATTTAATTTAATTCTTATTTTTAAAAATAATGGGAAATAAGGAAAATAATATAAAAAAGCCAGGTTTTAAGACCTTATCTATTCACCATGGGGAAACATTTGCTGAAGAAACTGGATGCGTTATGCCTCCTATTTTTTCTACATCTACTTTCAAACATGGAAATAAAGATAATTTCGACTACACCAGATCAGGCAATCCAAACTTTAGAATTCTAGAAAACATCCTTAAATCAATAGAAGATTCTAAATACTGTACAGTTTTTGGATCTGGAATTAGCGCGATAACTGCAATTTCATCAACACTGAAATCAGGTGACAAAATACTCTGCGAGTCAAATCTCTATGGTTGTACAGTGAGGATGTTCGAAAAAGTTTTCAAGAAATTTGGACTAGAAGTTTTATACACAGATTTTACAAACGAAAATAATGTCAAAAAGATTTCAAACTTCGAGCCAACCTTGATATGGCTAGAAAGTCCAACTAATCCACTTTTGAAAATACTCGATATTAAGGCGATTTGTGATGAAGCGAATAAACTCGAAATACCAGTAGTTGTAGACAACACATTTTCTACAGCGCTTATTCAAAAACCATTGGACCTTGGTGCAACACTATCGGTTGTAAGCACGACAAAATTCATTAATGGACATAGTGACGCACTTGGCGGAGCAGTACTTACAAATAATGAGGAATGGAATAATAAGATGCTTTTCTCCCAAAAAGCTCTCGGGCTTCAACCATCTCCTTTTGATAGTTGGCTCATTACGAGAGGAGTAAAAACTCTTCCTTTAAGAATCGAACAACAAACTAAAAGTGCAGAATTTATTTCTGAAGAATTAGGTAATCATAAAATTATTAGTAAAGTAATTTACCCTTTTAATCAAGAACATCCCCAATTTAATTTAGCAAAATCGCAAATGAAATCTGGAGGTTCAATGATCACCCTAAAATTAAATTTAAATAAAGAGGATACTTTTAAATTTTGCAAATCTCTCAAATATTTTTCTCTAGCAGAAAGCCTTGGAGGAGTTGAAAGTTTAATTTGTCACCCTGCAACGATGACTCATGCTTCTGTTGATGACAAAACAAAAAATCTACTAGGGATAGATGATGCTCTTGTCAGATTATCAATTGGATGTGAAGATACAAACGATTTAATCCCGGACATTTTATTTGCTTTAAATAAATTCTGAAAATTGAGAGATTTACTTAAAAAACCTATATGGAAAAATTTAGAGTTGGGATATGCAATTCCTGATAGTATTCATGCTGTTTCTGTAGCATTACCAACTTGGAATGATGTAATAAATTACGAGGAAAAAGATCAAGAATGTATGAATTTATTGAAGTCCATTTACCCACGATTCGGGCTAAACCCCATAGTGAAAAGATTATGCGAAAAAGTAAAAAAACAAAATTACTACAACAATAAAAGTATCTGGCCATATCCGAATGAAAGAATAGCTTTTAAAGCTAAAAAATACATTGATAGAAATACTTCTGAACAATTCTCGTTAATAGAAAAAAGAAATAATTTAGCTTTCTTAATAACTGAAAAAGAAGGAAGTATATATGCAAAATATTTTTGGCAACATACTGGTCTTGGTCTATCTTCAAGAGCTGCCGCTATAGAACTAGGTCTTGAAAATTGCCCTCCAAAATCTTACGTAAATGAATGTTCTCAAAGAATAAAAAATAGAATTTCTAAATCTACAAAAATTGACTCTAATGATATTCACTTAACTTCATCTGGAATGTCTGCATTGCATACATCGTTAGAAATCATATATAAATTATTTCCAGCTAAACCAACACTCCAAGTTGGTTTTCCATATGTAGATGTACTTAAATTACCAATGAAAATCTTTCACGGAGCAAAGTTAATTACAGAAGAAAATTGCCAGGATATTGAATTAGAAATCAAAAGAATAAATCCATCAGCATTAATTATTGAACTTCCAAGTAATCCAATGCTCAAATGTGTAAACATTAAAAAAATTTCAAAAATTGCAAAAAAGCTAAATATTCCGTTAATTGTTGACGATACAATTGGTTCGAATTTAAATATAAATTCCATAGAACATGCAGATATAGTTTTTACTTCACTTACAAAAATTTTTTCAGGTAGTGGTGATATTCTTGCCGGATCATTAATACTAAATCCAAAAAGTAAATGGATTGATCAGTTTAGAAATGCATTAAACGAGATTAATATTCCAATACTTTCCGATGGAGATATAGTTTATCTAGAGAAAGTTAGTAGAGATGTAAATCAAAGAGTTTTTGAACAAAATAAAGCATGTTTAGAATTAAAAAAAAGATTAGAGACTCATAGCGAGATTAAAAATATTTTCCATCCTGAAAATTGTCCAAATTTTAATTCTTTACTTACTTCTAATGGGGGATACGGCTGCTTATTATCGTTTGAATTAAATGGAGGATTGAACAAAGCTAAAAAATTTTATGATTCTCTAAAAGTATCTAAAGGACCTAGTTTAGGTACAAAATTTACTCTAGTTTGTCCTTATGTTTTACTAGCTCATTATGACGAGTTGGATTGGGCTAAAAGTTTTGGTATACCCTCGCACCTTATTAGAGTATCAGTTGGATTAGAAGACCAAGATCAATTATGGAAAACCTTTTCTGAAGCACTAAATAATTTCTAAATTCCTAGTATTTACCGTATAGAAACTTATATACTCTTTTTCTGAATAATAGTTAGTATTAATATATATTTTCTCAATATATAAATGGCAAAAATTTATGAGGACAACAGTTTTGCTATTGGAAACACTCCATTAGTAAAATTAAAATCAGTTACTAAAAACGCGAAAGCTACAGTACTTGCAAAAATTGAAGGTAGAAACCCCGCTTATAGTGTCAAATGTAGGATTGGCGCAAACATGATCTGGGATGCCGAGAAAAGTGGGAAACTTACAAAAGACAAAACTATTGTTGAGCCAACTTCTGGAAATACAGGAATTGCTCTAGCTTTCACTGCTTCAGCAAGAGGTTATAAACTGATCCTTACAATGCCAGAATCCATGTCAATTGAAAGAAGAAGGGTTATGGCAGTGTTGGGTGCTGAAATCGTTTTAACAGAGGCATCTAAAGGTATGCCTGGAGCAATAGCTAAGGCTAAAGAAATTGCAGAAAGTAATCCTTCTCAATATTTCATGCCAGGTCAATTTGATAATCCAGCAAACCCTGAAATTCATTTCAAAACTACTGGACCAGAAATCTGGGATGATTGCGATGGTGAAATTGATGTCCTAGTTGCAGGGGTTGGAACTGGCGGCACAATTACAGGAGTTTCAAGATACATTAAGCAAGAGAAGGGTAAGAATATTACTTCTGTAGCCGTAGAACCATCACATAGTCCTGTTATTACACAGACAATGAATGGAGAAGAGGTTAAATCCGGACCCCATAAAATCCAAGGAATTGGAGCAGGATTTATTCCTAAGAACCTTGACTTATCAATTGTTGATAAGGTCGAACAAGTAACAAATGACGAATCAATTGAGATGGCTCTTAGGTTAGCTAAAGAGGAAGGTCTATTAGTAGGAATATCTTGTGGGGCTGCCGCTGCTGCTGCTGTTAGATTAGCTGAACAAGATGAATATGCTGGGAAGACAATTGTAGTTGTTCTACCTGATTTAGCGGAGAGGTATTTATCATCAATTATGTTTACTGAAGTTCCAAGCGGAATCATTCAAGAACCAGTCAAAGCCTAAATCTATTTTTTATCCAGTAGTGAATCTGGTGAAATATACATAGCATCGCCATAAGAGAAGAATCTAAATTTTTCTTTTATGGCTTTCTTATACAGTTTTAATAATCTTTCTCTACCAATCATTGCACTTACTAAAAGTAATAATGAACTTTTAGGCAGATGAAAATTAGTTAATAATCCATCAACTACCTTAAATTTATAACCTGGCTTAATTACTAAATCTACGTATTTAGCTATGGGAATAAAGTCATTAATTTCGTGCGAATAACAACTTTCAAGAGCTCTTACGCTAGTTGTACCAATAGCAATTATTTTTCTATCTGTTTTCTTTATTCTTTTTATTTCCTCCACTACTTCCTTATTAACACTTACCCATTCTTTGTGAAGTTTTAAGTTACTTAAATCTTCTTGATCAATTGGTTTGAATGTTCCATAACCCACATGCAAAGTTATCGGTAAGATTATTACGCCTTTTTTTTTTAGATTGGAAATAAGACTTTTGCTTAAGTGTAAACCAGCTGTTGGTGCAGCAACTGCCCCCGGATTTGTTGCATACTCAGTTTGATAACTTTTCTCATGAAAAGATTCTTCTTCGGAATTCTTTATATAAGGAGGAAGAGGGATTTCCCCGTATTTATCAAGAAGTTCATTCATTGAATTGAGACAAGTTGTATTTTCCGGAAATTTAATATATCTCCCTCCAGTTTCTTCATCAACTCCATCAACAATCAAATTAATATCTTGTGCTAATGGAGATTTTAATTTTAATTTTCTATTTATTTTTAACTTTTTTGCTGGCTTTGCCAAACATAACCAAACACATTCATGGGATCTTTCTAAAACTAATAATTCGACTAATGTCTTATTTTCTAATTCAACCTTTAACCTAGCTTTCATAACTTTAGTATTATTTACAATTACAAGATCCCCTTCTCTAAATTCATCTAAAAGATTCTTGGTAAATTTATTAGTTAAACAGTCTACTTCTAAAAAACTATTTCTAACTATCATCAATCTTGATTCATGCCTAATTGCAGAAGGTTTACTAGCAATTAATGAAGGATCAAGTAAATAATCATAAGCTTCAAGCTTATAATCTCTTTCTTCATTATTAATTTGAGAAATCAATTAAATTTAGGAGACAAGAGTCTCTGGCTCATCTTCAATTAGGGAAGCCAAGTCTTTTAAGAATGAAGCTCCATCAGCTCCATAGATCACTCTATGATCAGCTGTTAGATTTACTTGCATTATTTTTTTAACAGATATTGAACCATCACTATTAGCAACAACGGTTGGTTTCGATGATGCTATGGCTAAAATAGCACCGGTACCTGGAGGAAGAATTGCGTCAAATCTATCAACTCCAAACATCCCTAGGTTAGATAAAGTGAAGGTTCCCGTTGAGTATTCATCAGGTTCTAATTGTTTTGATCTTGATCTTTTTACGAGATCTTTCCATTCCCTAGACAATTCAAATAAATCAGTATTGCATGGTTCTTTTAGAACTGGAGTTATTAGTCCACCATCTTCCATCGCAACAGCAACAGCAATATTTATATTTTCTGGATAAGAAATTCCATTCTCTGAAAAACTTGAGTTAACTTGAGGATGTTTCTTTAGTGTCTTTGCAACTGCCTTTACTAGTAAAGCAGTCATGGTAACTCCGTTCTGTTTTACTTTTTTATAGAAATTATCTAATTTATCTGTGTTAATGGAATAACCCACCCTAAAACATGGCATATCTAAACTAGATTCCATATTTTTATTTACCGCTTTCTGAAGAGTATTAAATTGAACTGTTTCTCCGGGATTACCAAAACTATTTCCTGAAGTTTCTGGCTTACTTTCAACTCCCAAATTTGCACCAGGTATACTTGCAGGAGAACCTCCTTCACCTATCCATGGTATAGAGACTGGTTGGCCATTAGCTTTTAAAATATCATCGGCTTGAATCCTTCCGTGAGGTCCGGATCCATGAACCTTTGCTAAATCAACGCCCATTTGAGAGGCAAGTTTTTTAGCTCTTGGAGATGCAATCACCCTCGAAGAAACATTACTCGTAGCAGCATTTATTTGATCACTATTAAAAGATGAGGCTGCCTTTTCACTCATTAATAAGACTTCTTTTTCTTGTTTTTCAACAATTTTACTTTGAATTACAGGTTTTTCTTCCGTTTTATTGCTTACCAATTCAAGTTGATCCGAACTAGAAACTTCGGGTTGTTTTCCTTTATTTTGTTCTTGAACAGAAGCTATCTCATCCTCATTTTCTACAATAAGACCGATAGTCTCTCCTACTGGTGCAGTGCTGCCAGCAGGCATTAAAACAGCTGCAAGATATCCATCTTGAAAAGATTCAACATCCATATCTGCCTTGTCAGATTCAACAACCAAGACAGATTCACCTCTTTCAACTTTATCTCCTGGATTTTTCAACCATTCCACAATCTTGCCCTCTGTCATAGTAGAACTCAAGGCAGGCATGAATATTTCGTGAGCCATAAGAAAATTGTTATTGCATAAGTTTCAAGGGATTTCTACCAAACTTCCTAAAGTTTTTTTGGTTAAGAACCCTTTAAACTCTTGTTTTAATTATACGAAATCATGTTCACAGTGGGAACTCTTAAAACTTAAGAAAGTAATAATTTAGATTGATTAGAATTTAAACTTTTCGAAATTAAGATTTACTTATATTTATCAAAAATACTAAATCTTCTCTTTAATTATTATCTATAGATTGAATAACTCCATCCTTAACCGTAATCGATACTTGCATTTTTTCAATAAGATTGTCTCCCACAGTGACATCACAGAAACTATCCACTTGCCCTTGATCAACAATTTCGTCCATTTTTAATTCGCGAACTTGACTCTGTTGTTGAAGAAGATTTCTTTTTTGTTCTTCAATTTCATTTCGTTTTGCTGCGACTTGTTGTTGCACTTGACTAACCTGTTCTTGAACTCTTGGATCTAGGGGATTAACCGATTGGGATCTAATATTATTTACTATTTGCTGCCCCTCTTGCTCCAGTTGCGACAATTGCTGATCAATGTTTGAAATTGCTTTACTTAATTCTTTTTCAGCATCTTCCTTCCAAGTTGGTGTAACTACAGCTTTAATAGCTATTGAGCGCTTTATAGATATTGAGTTTTTTGTTTCCATAAAAAATTAAATTACCTTTTCAATATAGATAGAACAAATCAAATTTTCTTACTAAATTTGTTTTCATACATATTTTCTATTTGTAATGAATACTTTTTTTCTATTTCTTTTCTTTTTTGTTTAAGAGTTTGTGTTAATAACCCATTTTCTAGAGTAAAGGCATCAACAAAATAACAATCTAATATTTGTTCTTCTGATCTTGCTCCTAATCGACTTTTAAGCAAATTATTAATTTGTGATTTGAAAAATGTACCAATTTTCTTATTCAGGTTTAATTTTGAAAGGTCTTCTTCCAAAAACTTGCTTTTAACCAATTCGACATTAGGAACTACGAGAGCTGTTAAACATTTCTTATCTTGTCCTACTAATTGAATCTGATTAATAAATTCAGAACTAAGAATTTCAGTCTCTAGGGGATTCGGTTCTATATTTTCACCACTTGATAGCACTATTGTATCCTTGGCTCTTCCGGTTATAAAGAGAGAACCATTTGGTATTAGAAAACCTAAATCACCAGTATCAAACCAACCATCCTTGGATAAAACATCATTTGTAGCTATTTCATTATTAAGATAACCTTTCATTACTTGCGGCCCCCTAACAAGAATTTTTCCGACTTCTCTGAACTTCAGAATCTTTTTTTTATCATCATTCACTATTTTGATTTCAGTAAATGAAAGAGGCTGCCCAGATGATCCTCTAACATTTAATTCTCTTCTCCTACAAGTTAATACTGGACTAGTTTCTGTGAGTCCATATCCCACCAAAACATCTACACCTAAAGATTCAAAAAAAAGATCTACATGTTCTGGCAATGCACCTCCACCATTAATAGGGAATTTCAGTTTTTCTCCGCATAGTTGTCTAAGAATATTCGGCCATAAACAAATAGTAGACAATTTATGTAAAGGGTATCGGCTAATAACAGAACCCAGTAAGGGGATTTTTGATTTAAAAGTGATTTGATTTATATCTATATTTCTTATCTTTCTAAGACTTCTTTTAAAAACCGAACTATTACTTATTAAAAACTTAATAAGTTTTTGCTTTTTGGAAGGCATTTTTTTCAAAGCCTGAAAAAAACCATCATGTATTGCTTCCCATAGTCTCGGTACAGTAGCCATGACAACAGGTTTTATTTGTGTAATATCATCTTTAAGAAATTTTGGAATTGTATAGTATTGAGAACAACCGCATGAAAAAAAGAAGTATTCAGCACTTCTCTCATAAGAATGCCAGATAGGCAAAACGCTTAATACAGAGGTCCCTGGTTCTGGATCAGCGATATAGGCTAAATTGATTATTTGATGTAAAAAATTTGCATGAGTCAAAGGCACACCTTTAGGTTTTCCAGTCGTCCCAGAAGTGTAAAGAATAGTAGCGACGTCATCAATTTCTGGATTAAATTTTTCAAGATTATTATTTTGTGAATTTTCTTTTTTTACTGAACTTATGAATGTACTCCAACTTATTAAACTTTCAAATTGTTCATCTTCTAAATTGATTATAAATTTGAGTCTTTTTTTTAATTCTTCTTTGTTGTTTAACTTTAGCCAAATTTCCTTAGATTGAACTATTAGTCCTACTGAATTAGAATGCCCAATAATATAGTCTAATTCTACTGAAGGAGAATTAATACCTCTCACTGCATTTATAGCTCCTAAACGCATTAAGCCTTGATCTACTGCTAGCCATCTTGGAGAATTTTCAGATATTACAGTAACTACATCCCCCTTTTTTAAACCATAATTTTCGAAAGAAAAAGAGACTTTTGTTATTAAATCAGCTAGCTCAGAATAAGAAAATTTTTCTTTGTATTTCCCTCTTAAATCGCAAACAGCTAAAGTATCACCACATTTAATTTTTAATTTTTCCCAAATTTGATCTATATGATCAAGGTTCTTAATAAAATCTCTATTTTTGGCAAATGTATTTTTTTTAGAAAGAGGTTTGGCTGCAGGCCAATACGCTAAATCACCCATATTAAATTGATTTTGAAATTTTAATTTCTATTTTGATATAAAATCAAAATTAAATTCTTCCTCGATGGTTTTTTTAACAATTCTCTTGACTTCTTGAATATTTAAATTTTTGTTGTAATCAATCATATTTGCCATAAGACAATTTTCTATTCCGCAAGGAACAATCTTATTAAAGTTTTCTAATTCGCAGTCAATATTGATTGAAAATCCATTTATCGTAATCCATCTTTTACACCCAATTCCAATTGATGCGATTTTCTTATTTCCTATCCAAACACCAGTAAACCCTTTTCTAGAGTGACAATTTATATTAAAAGCGCCAAGGATTTTTATAATAATTTCTTCAATTTTTCTTAAGTACCAATTTAAATCTTTTTTAAAATTTTTCAAATCTAAAACCAAATAAGTTACTAATTGTCCTGGCATATGACAAGTTACCTCACCACCTCTATCAATCTTAAAAACATCATATTTAGCATCATTTAGCGAAAATAGTAAATTATCGTAATTAGATCCTCTCCCCAATGTATAACAGAGTTGATGCTCCCCTATCCAAATAAAATCAGGGTTAGAATTATCTAAAATCAATGCCTCCTGATATTCTTTTTGTAATTTATAAACATCATTAAAACAAGAAATATTATCAGGTTGTTTAATTATTGCTGTTCTATTATCCATATTTAAGTAGATTTAGAAAGTAAGTAAATATTTTTAGATTTGTTATGAAAATTTTAATCCATGGAAAGAATCTTGAGCTTACTGGAGCATTAAAAGAATATACTGAGGCAAAGATAGAAAAAGCAACACATCACTATAAGGATATCGTTAAAGAAGCTGACATACACCTTTCAATTGAAAAGAATCCAAGAGTCTCGTTCCAAACTGCAGAAGTTACTATTTTTGCAAATGGTACCGTAATTAGAGCTGAAGAAAAAACTGAAAATCTATACTCAAGCATTGATTTAGTTTCAAATAAACTTTGTAGAAAATTACGCAAATACAAAGAAAGAAACAATAAAACATTTCATAATAAACAATTTAAAAATAAAGATTCTTTACCAATTGAAAGTATGGAATCAAATTTTTTAGATAAAGCTTTTTTTAAAGAAGGAACTGAAGCAAGTCTGCCTGAGCCATCTATAAAAAATAAATACTTTGAAATGACTCCAATTTCAACAGACGAAGCAAGAAAACAATTAGATCTAATTGATCATGATTTTTATGTTTTTCGAAACAAGAAAAATAATGAACTTCAAGTTATATATAAAAGGAATCATGGAGGTTATGGATTGATTCAATCTAAATAAGTTTTAAATGCCCAATATTGAATATGAATTAAACGAGAAAATTCATGCGATTATTATTAACCCTTATTTATCATGGGAAGATTTCTGTGTGAATTGCGGTTTAATAAGAAAATACAATATCAAAAATATTTCTACTTCACTAAATTATTTAACTGATCTTAAAAACTGTTTGGGTAATTACAGTGCGGATATAAACGCACTTATTTCTTACCCCTTAGCAGATTTACCAGTTTCATTTATTGAAGAATTAGTTTCTTTTGCAAAAGATAAGGGTGCAAAAGGAATTGAATATATCCCAAACTTTATCAATTTATCCAAAAGAAATTTAGAAACTTTCGCTGCTGAAATTGAGCAAGTTAAATTATCTGGATTACCAGTTTCAATAATCATAAATAAATCAAAACTACAAGAAGAAGTTTTTATTAATGCGATAGAAATATGTTTGGAATTAGGAATAAAAAATTTTCAATTCGGGGACGGGTTTGGATCTCCTTTTACATCTAATGATGTCCCCGAAATACTAAAAATAACAGGCTCTCAAAATCAAATAAAAGTTGTAGGTGGTATAAAAAAACTGACACAAGTTATTGATTTGTTTGATAATGGAATTAGTTGCGTTGGAACTTCTAATTTTTGTGAGATTTTCCAAGAAGTAAATTTTTAAATGTCTGGTTCTGGTGAGTGCAGACTAGAGGGTCTCTGTATTAAAGCTTCTCCATTAGGCGAAAATGATAGATTAATAACTATTCTTACTGATGAGCAGGGGATTGTTCGATTAGCGGTACCTGGTGCTAGACGTCCTAAAAGTAGTCTTGCAGCAGCTACTCCATTAACATATTTAAGTCTGCAAATTTTTGGGAAAAGAAATCTTAAATCAGTACGTCAAATTAAAATATTAAAAAGCTATTCTGGTCTAGGGAAAAATATTGAATGTCTTGCAGCCGCGCAAGCAATAACTGAATTAACTTTTTTATTAGTAGGTAATAATGATAAGCAACAAAACTATTTATCATGTGTTCTTGCACATCTAGATAGGATTCATTTGTATGAAGAATCTAAAGAAGAAGATATTAAAATGCTCTCAATGAGTATTCAATCTTTAATCCATCTATTAGCCATTGGAGGTATAAATTTACCAATTCATCATTGCTGTAAAACTGGAGAACCTATTATTCCGCCTTTAGGAAATTGGGAATGGAGTTGTTATTATTTGCCAAGTGAAGGGTTTTCGTCAATTGAAGATCCTCAAAGTAATCTAAAAATAAATGCATCTGAAGTTGCTCTATTACAAAGACTTCTTTTTCCCGAATTACCAATAAAATCTAATGGAGAGTTATTGGGACCTAAAAAAGTCTGGCTTAAAATATTATTTATTATTGAGACTTGGATCTCTGCTCAACTAGAGAAAGAATTATCTTCACTAAAAATTTTGAGAGAAATATATAGTTAAGATTTTCATAAATCATAAAAAAATTTAAAAATTATGATCATAGCGGCTCTTACTGTTAACTTTATAAATAGCTAAATCAATTAATGTGGTTCATATTGCCTGGTTGGGTAAAAAATCCCCTTTTTGCGGAAATGTAACTTATGGCAAATCAACTACTAAGGAATTGAAGGCCAGAGGGCATAAAATTAGTTTTATTCATTTCGACAATCCCTCTAGTTCAAATTCATCAAAACCATTATTTCTTGCAAATGATCCTGATGTAAGTCTCCCATATTTAATTAAATCTCAGGTTTATACAATACCCTCACCAAGGGCAGAAAAAGAACTAAGACTATCATTGGAAAGATTAAAACCTGACATAGTACATGCAAGCCTAACTTTATCTCCATTAGACTTTAGACTTCCAGAGCTTTGTAATGAAATTAATGTTCCTCTTATAGGAACATTTCATCCACCATTTGATGCAAAAAATAGAAATCTAACTGCGAGCACTCAACAATTAACCTATCAACTTTATGCTCCATCTTTAGCAAAGTTCGATAAAATAATTATTTTTTCTGAACTTCAAAAAAATGTTCTTGATAAATTAGGAGTACCTACAGAAAAACAAATAGTTATTCCAAACGGCGTTGATGAAAATATTTGGAAACCTTTTTGCGAAAAAAGTAAAAAATATGATCAGGTAAAAAACAAACTTGGAAATGAAAGAATCTTTTTATATATGGGAAGGATTGCAAATGAGAAAAATATCGAGGCACTTTTACGTTCTTGGCGCCAAACAAAAACTCAAAATTGCAAATTAGTTATTGTTGGGGATGGACCAATGAAGCCAACACTTGAAAATAGTTTTTCTAACCTTGGTAATGAGAAATTAATTTGGTGGGGTGCCGAATTAGATTTAGAAACTAGGATAGCAATAATGCAAATAGCAGAAGTTTTTTTCTTACCAAGCTTAGTAGAAGGTTTATCATTATCACTTTTAGAGGCAATGTCTGCTGGTACTGCTTGTGTAGCTACAGATGCCGGAGCTGACGGTGAAGTTTTAGATAACGGAGCAGGAATAGTAATTTCAACTGATAATGTGGCTTCACAACTAAAAACTATAATCCCAATTCTTGTAGAACACCCTTCATTTACAAAAGATCTTGGAGAGAAAGCTAGAGAACGTATACTTCAGAGATACACAATTAGTAAAAATATAAATTCACTTGAAAAAGTTTATATGAACTTAAAAGATAATTCAAAAACCTAACGAAACTCCTTACTTCTATTACTAGCTGAAACTATTGATTCAATTAATGCTGACCTTACACTCTTTTTTTCTAAAACCCTTAAAGCAGAAATAGTTGTTCCACCTGGAGAGGTTACTAAATTTTTAAGCTCAGAAGTAGTAAGTTTATTTTCCTTTATTAGAAAAATAGTCCCTAATATCATTTCCATAACAAGTTCCTCTGAAATTATTTTTGGTAATCCCCCGCTTAATCCTCCATCACTTAATGCTTCTATAATTAAAGCAATAATTGCAGGACCTGATGAAGTTAAAGCTAAAAATATATCAAGGTAATCTTCAGTAAATTCATAAATTTTACTAGTATTTTCAAATAATTTTTTTGTGAATTGTTTCTGATCTTCTGTAATTTCTTCTCCCCAAGAGATCCCTGTTAAACCTTTTCCAATAGTTATTGGAATATTTGTAACCACTCTCACACATTTATGATTAGGAAACTTTTGAGCAAGTCTATTTATTGAAACTCCGGCAAGAATAGAAACTATTAAATTGTCCTTATTTTTTATATGATGGGCCTCACTTATGTCATTTAATTGTTGGGGTTTTATCGAAAGAAGTTTATATTGACAATCCCAAATTATTTTTGACTCTTTAGAGCCTGATTTATAAACGTTTATATTATGTTTATAATTATTTTTTATTTTTTCTAAACTTTTTTCTGTATTTACAACACAAAAAACATTCTCTGGATGAATTAATTTGTTATCTAATAGAGGAGTAACTATAGCACTTGCAATATTTCCAAAACCAATTACCGCAATTTTATCTGTCACAGATTCATCATGAATAAGCACTTAATTTAGAATTACCCCATGCTGGTTCAGGAGTAGTATTTTTGCTCAAACTATATTGTGGTGTGTTTTCTGTAGATACAGAAGAAGGAGAAGCTTCTTCTGGGGAAGAACTAGTTACATTTACACAACTTGGAGCAAAAAGAAAAATACTTTCACCGACTCTCTCTTGATGTCCATCAATTGCATATGTGCCCCCAGCAATAAAATCAACCGCTCTTTGAGCTTGATCAGGATCCATCATAGTTAAATTGAGTATTACAGTTTTTCTTTCTCTTAATGCTTGTATCGCTTGAGGCATCTCATCAAAACTTCTTGGTTCCATTAAGCTTACTTCTGAGGATGAATTTGTAATTCCAGGCATACCAACTACTTTTGATGATCTGTTATTATTCATAAAATCGAATGGATTGGAATTTGCAAGGGCATTTGCATTTTTTGGATTTTGTTTGAAATTATTAATATCATTTAATTCATCCTCTGAAGCATAATCCAACTCATCAAAATCATCATCGAGATACTCATCCCCTGCAACTACTGCCTTTAATCTAGAAATAAGTGACACCTTTTAAATCCTCTTGAAATTGATTACTAAGGTTTAAGAACCTTAAGTAATAGATTCATTTTTTAAATGAATAAACTACCTATACTTAAATAACGTTAGTTGAACTTAACTGCAAGTTTATAAATAAGATTTTTATAAAAAAATTAACTAATTAGGATCTACCTCCAAAAATCAATGATCCTAATCTTAACCAAGTAGATCCAGCGTCAATAGCTTCCTCCCAATCACCAGACATCCCCATTGAACAATCTGGTAGTTGCAGTGAATCAGCGAGAGCACGACATTTTTTGAACAACCCTGAATTTTCTTTAGAGCTAAGTCCTTTAGGATTGATAGTCATCAAACCAGTTAATGAAATATTTTTCAACTCTTGAATTTCTCTCCAATTCATTATTAAAAATTCAGGATTAAAGCCTCCTTTAGTAGGGTCATCACTCAACTTAACCTGCAACATTATTAATGGATTTTTCTTCTCTTCACGTGAAATATTAGAAATCTTTTGCAACTTTTCAAATGAATCTACTGAATGAATATATTTAAAATTTTGAACTATTTTTCTTATTTTATTACTTTGTATTCTTCCAATAAAGTGCCAATTTATTTGTTTATGTTCTTTTAAGGTTAATTGTTTTTCAAGCGCCTCTTGAACCTTACTTTCACCAAAATCGTTCTGACCTATATTTTGAATAGTCTTGATTTCTTGACTTTTAAATCCTTTACTTACCGCAAGAATATTTACATTTGAAGGAATTTTATTTTTTATTTCTAAATAATTTGCAGGGTTCACATTTTATAAGAAAGTTTGCGTAAATAAATTCTCCCATTTAGATAGTTCTTCAGATCCTTTTCTTCTAGCTTTTTGAAGGTTTAATTCCGCCTGATTACGAGCATCTAAGTAAGGTATAACTTCAAAAAAAACTTCTCTCTGTCTAACTTCTACCAAAAAAAACATTTTTTGAGCGTATAAAGTCGCATAAATATCTCTTCCATCATTTCCAGGAGAGACTTGGTACAACATACCAAATGTTGGATGGTTTAAATAACGCTCAGAACTCAAACCTAAATATTATGTTATTTATAATGCACCATACAGTTTTCTAAGAAAAATTGCTATGCAAATAAAACAAATCGATAATGTATTAACAATTACATTGAGTGATTTTGAAGGATAAAGAGTTCTAAATCTGTTGGTTTTAACAATAATATTTTTTTTTGAAAGTAATGATTCTGCTCCATGATCAATTCTCAGAAAAATATTTTGAAATAATCTCTCCACTAAGATTAACAAAACATTAAAAGATTTCTTTAATCCTAAATTTCGAAAATTTATTGATCTAACTGACACTGATTTAATGATATTTTGAAGTTCTTCCTGCACTAGAGGAATAAAACGTAATGCAATTAACAACTGAAACAGCCACTTACTAGTTGGCAATCCAATCTTTCTTAATGGATACATAAACCAACTTAATCCCCATACAATGTCTTCCTGCAATGTGGTTAAAAGCATCAAATTCACACTATGAATAACGGTAAATATCAAAGTGGAGGTTTTTATTCCTAGTTCAAAGGCTTTTCTTGATAAGTTATAGGGACCAAAATTAATAAACCATATCTTCTGCAAAGGAATTTGCAAAATATTCCATTTTTTTTGGCTTTCCAGTACTACTTGCAACTCATTGGGATTTCTCAAGTAGCCATCAAGAGATTGAATATCAGAAGAGGCAAGAATTGATATACATCCAATTAAAAGTGACAAGCATGAGAGAAAAAATAGTGATCGCCACCATACTCTAGATGGCAATAAACTTAAAAAAGTAATTAAAAGTAAAAAACCAACTAAACTCAATCTCCATATTGGACCTGCCCAGATTGGAGTAATTAAAAATATCATTACGATAATTATTTTTAATCTACTATCTATAATTCTTAGCCAACTTCTATTACCATGAACGTATTGACCAACAGAAAATTTGGTTAGCAAATTCATTAATCTTTTTGAATTAACTCAATATTTTCTCTTTCGACTTCTTTATTTAAAACTCTTTGCTGTTTCCCTCTCCAAAGTAAAATAAGGGGTGTCCCTTCAAAGCCTAAATTTACTCTAATTTGTTTTTCAATATATCTTCTATAAGTTATTCCAAATAATTTAGGGTCATTTACAAAAAGAGTAAAAGTGGGAGGTTTGTTCTTTACTTGAGTACCGTAATAAAGCCTACCTTGCTTTCCGCTTCTCTTCGTTGGAGGACTTTTCCAACTGATTGATTCTTTAAGTACTTCATTAACTACAGATGTTGTAACTCTTCTTCTATGTTGATTTACAGCATTAAGAGCATGCTCAAAAATATTATCAACCCTTTGACCAGTTAGGGCAGATATAAAAATCATTTTTGACCAGTGTAAAAAATAAAGTTTAGATCTAAGTTCTTTTTCTACTTGATAGATTGTTGAACTATTTTTTTCCACAAGATCCCATTTATTAACAACAATTATGCAAGCTCTGCCTTGTTCTTCTATGCGCCCAGCCAGCTTCTGGTCTTGATCAGTTACTCCATCAATAGCATCTATAACTAAAACACAAACATCACTTCTATCTATAGATTTAAAAGCCCTATTAATACCAAAAAATTCAGTGCCATATTTAACATTTTTCTTTCTTCTAATCCCTGCAGTATCAATAATTTTCCAATGATTATCACCTTTTTTAATGAGCGTATCTATTGAATCAGTTGTCGTACCACTAATATCACTAACTATTGCTCTTTTTTCTCCACAGATTGAATTTAACAAACTAGATTTACCAACATTAGGCCTACCAATAATAGACATCATTATCTTTTCTTCATCATCCTGGATATTATTTTCAGGAAGTTCGCCAATAACGAGATCTAATAGATCTCCAGTACCTGAACCATGAATAGCTGATACAGGATTAGGTTCGCCCAATCCTAATTTCCAGAACTCTGAGGCTAGGGATATTCCTAGAGTAGTCGATTCACATTTATTAACAGCAACAATTGTTTTACAGTTTGAGTTTCTTAACCATTTTGCTATTGATAAATCACCATCAGTAACGCCTTGATTCCCATCTACCACCAGTAACGCGAGTGAAGCCTCTTCAAGAGCTAAGAAAACTTGTGTCCTTATCTCTGGGAGAAATTCACTATCATCATCAAAAACTAAACCTCCAGTATCAACTATTTGAAATTCCTTACCTCCCCATGAAGCATTTTGATAAGTTCTATCTCTTGTAACACCTGGCTTATCAAATACTATTGCATCATTACTTTGGCAAAGACGATTAACTAAGGTAGATTTCCCAACGTTAGGTCTTCCGATAATTGCTATTGTAGGAAGAATCAATTCTTCTCTCCAAAGAAAGTAGTATCCATTACAACTATACCTTTAATAGAATCATTTACCTTTTTCAAAAAACTTATTTAATTTCTGGATCGCCAAAATGTCCTTTAACTGGATTAACAGGGGGTGAACTAGGACTTGGCATGAATCCACTATCTTTTGAAAAACAATCATTTTCAATCGCCCAATAAATCAACCAATTTACTGCCGTCGCTCTTCTAGTTCTTCTTGGATAGAGTTCATTAATCTTATAACCTTTAAAATTGAGAAAATTTTTCAATCCCTGTTTATATTCTTTTGGAATTGATCGAGTCAAATGTATTGAGGCTGGTCGCTCTGAAATGATTTGAGGAGCTTTTTCAAATTTTTCTGACCAATAAAAAGGAGTCAATGCGCTAAATGCCCAATCATTTTTAGAGAGTTCTTTAGTATAAAAAAGTCTTTCCCAAACCAATTCACAAACAAAAACATCACTAACTCTATCTTCGAGAACGAGAAATAATAGATCCTTGCATATTGGCCATGTAAATTTATTTTCAACTAATTTTTCTTTTTTATACATTAATCGAACCTTATCAAAATCAAAGAAAAATAAGGCATAAATTCCTTATTATATTGTGATGCATATTGAATAATTTGATCAGGCATCCCAACACTCAAAGCTATTAATGTTGTATTGATAATATCCTCTTTTTTTAAAATTTCCCTAACTAAATTCCATCTTTTGCCAACTTTCATAATGGCCAATACCGTTTTATTTGCCTTACTTTCCCTAATTAGGGTTGTTAGTTCAGATTCTGAAGAAGGGCATTCTTTGATGATTAATGTCTCGCCTTTTTTTACCAAATCAAAATCATTCAAAGCTGCTGCCGCTGAAATAGAGGAAATACCAGGTATTGTTTTGGTAATAATTTCAGCATGATTATTTTTTATTAACCTCAAGATATTAGAAGAACTTGCAAATAGCGAAGTATCTCCAAGACAAAGTAAAACAACTGATTCGCCATTTTGTATAGATTTCACAATTTTTTTTGCAGCATTAGACCATATTTCATCTGGATCAAAATCCTTCCTAGCCATTGGAAAGATGATAGGGATATTTTTTTTAAATTTGGTGTATTTCTTGACTATTTCCGCAGCAAAACTCTTTTTATTATCATCTGATATTGGGAAAACTATAACTTTCGCTTTTTTTATTGCATCCACAGCAGCAATTGTTAAAAGCGATGGATCTCCAGGGCCTACACCAACGATGGTTAATGTTGGTAAATCAGTTTTATATGGATTAAGTAAACTTAAGAACTTTTTTATTATCATTTTTATTTTATTAACTTTAGCTATGTACCCTTGGCAATATAAAAGTTTCAGCCAGTATTGCTGACTCAATTGCAGACAATTCCTCTAACCTTTTGAAAGTTTGATCTTTAGAGAATTTAGTTTGCGCTAGTTTCCAGTAAACTCCAAAATGCCTTGCCTCACTCTCTAGCAGAGACTCATAAAGGGATTTAAACGATTTATCTTCATAATTCAGCGCAAGCAAGCTTAATCTTTCATGACTTCTTGCTTCAATAAGTCCTGCTATTAAGAAACTATCAAGCATTCTATTGGGCTCTTCCTTTCTTATATTCTTGGACAACTCAGCTCCATATGGAGGCGGTTTTAAGGACTCAAGAGAATGTCCAAGATCCTTTAAAAAATAAAGTATTTTCTCAAAATGCTCTAATTCCTCTCTCGCTATTGGACTTAAAACTTCTGCCAGATTTGGTTCTGATGGATATCTAAACATCAATTGAATAGCTACTCCTGCTGCTTTTCTTTCACAATGAGCATGGTCAATAAGAATATCTATTGGATTAGATAATGCGAGTTTGATCCACTCATCTGAGGTAAATGATGATAAATATTTAATATGAGAAATGGGCCTTTTAAAATCGACTAGCATTTAATCTTTAATACTCAAATATCCAATAATTCCTTCAAGAGCTAAGGAATAACTTGATATGCCGAATCCACTAATAATTCCTATAGCTTTATCTGTAAGAAAAGATTCTTTACGAAAATCTTCTCTACTGAAAATATTTGAAATATGTAACTCTACAAAAGGGATTTTCGATCCAATTAAAGCATCACGAATAGAAATCGAGGTATGAGTAAAAGCACCAGCATTTATAAGAATACCTTGGATACTTTTTACAGACTCCTGAATTTTATCTACTATTTCTCCTTCGTGATTACTTTGAAAACATTCAAGATTAATACTTTTTTCTTTAGCAACTTTAATTAAATCTTTTTCTATATCACTCAATGTTTTATTACCATATATTTCAGGTTCTCTAGTGCCCAAAAGATTAAGATTTGGTCCATTTATCAATAAAATATTCATCATCAATAAAGTCTTTTCTTTACAAATGCTATCTAGAAAGAAGCAAAAAAACCAAAACAATTTCACACAAAGTGTCCATTAACTGATAAGTTCAAATAGTGGGGGTCGGTGCCCGAGTGGTTAAAGGGGGCGGACTGTAAATCCGCTGGCTCTGCCTACGTTGGTTCAAATCCAACCCGGCCCACTTTAAAATTGCCCTTGTAGCTCAGCGGTAGAGCACTCCCTTGGTAAGGGAGAGGTCTCGGGTTCAAGTCCCGACGAGGGCACTTGAGCATTTGATTAATATAATTGAGATCTCATAGATCAGCATTTTAAATAGAATTCAAATATATTTAACATAGTTTGTCTTTAGTAATGGCACTATCGTCATATCGGATGCACAAAATATATATTGCAGCAACTATGAATTATGGTCTTGGTTCTGATGATCCAGAGGAGTTGTCCTACTACAACAAAATCAGGAAAGAGATGGATGATATGAAAAAACAACCAATTAAAAAAGGGATTTCCCTCAATTGGGATACTCCCGAAGGAAGGGATAAATGAAGCTAAATACTTTTTTATTAATTGATGGGAGTTTGATGCTTATTGGTCTACCTTTTTTGATGATTCTTAAAGGCAAAAATTGATCAAAAATTCTTTACATATTACCCATATTTAAATTCAATTGTCGATCCTTTATCCGTATATTGGAGTACCTCAAACCGTACATATTTATTAGTCGAATAGCCTCTCTAACTAGTTAGAACATAGATGTAGTCGTCATGAGCAAATGTCTACCAAATCCACACTAAAAGAAAATCATATATCTGAGATTGAAGAAAGATCAGAAGAAGAAATTCTTGAGGAAGAAATCAGGAATCAGCAAACATTGGATAGCTTTGTTGAATCTGATAAAAACTGGAGCTGATTAAATTTTATTTATTTTGGAGAAAGTTATGAACTTAAAAAGATCACCATTTTCAATTCTGGACAAAGAAAAGAGAGAAATGGACTATATCAAAGGAGTTTACAAGAGAAAAATTCAAGCTGAAATTGCATCTTATAAAGATCCCGAAGACGAAGATAAGAGAGATACAATCCAAGCTCAAGATGCATTGATGCTTGATAGTATTTCAATCTAGTTATTTTTTTTCTTCTTCTTATTTTTCTTTTTCTTCTTTACCTTTTCATAAACCTCATCAGCTTTCTGTTCAATACTGTCCAGCTTATTTGAGATTTCTTTTATAGCTTCTGCTTTCCCTTCTTTAACTACAGCATCTTTTACCTCAATAATTTTAGCTGGCTCTCCTTTAACTACAGTATCTTTTGTCTCTTCAGTTTTAATTACAAACTTACCTTTAATAAAATTGGCTATAAAAATAAGAACAGGTACATGAGCTAAACCGCCTATTACTATTCTTGTTTCTGAATAAGTCATTTAATAGTTAAAATTTCTGAGATATTTAAGCATAAATTTAATTTTTAAATTCGTATTATTAAGCCAATAAATATTAGTAATCATTTCTTGATTCGTAGATCAAAAATCTTGCTATTAATTAAGTAGAGACTTTTTTATTAAATGCCATTAGACGTATTTCTAATGAACATGTGTGTTGTAGTTATAGCATTGCTTATCAGAAGGGAAATCAAACTTAAGAAGGCGAGATAAATTATGAAAACACAAATTTTAAAAGAGCATTACATTCCAAATATCCATGCTATAACAATTTTACTAATGCTTCTTGTATGTCTATGGTTACCTCTAGCACTTAGATTCTTATTAATAATTTAGTCGAACTAATTAGTTAATAATCTTATATTTAGACTCTGGTATAACCTAATTTTGTTTTAAAAATCTTATGCGGAACTCCTGTTTCGCATTATTTACATAGGTTTAAATAGTTAGTGTTTTGACTACTCAGAAACCCAACTTGTAATTTTCGTTGTGCTATAAATATGCCCTCCAGATTCTATATTCTTGATGGTTTCTGGATCTGAAAAAACATGCTTAGCCACGCCTTCTTCAGCTTGATGAATAACAATCACTTCTTTTGGATCAATTAAACTTTTGCCACGATATAAAGGAGTAAGGCCTACCGTTTTATGAAATGCATCTATCTCTGGACTGTCAAACATTTTTACCCACTCCTCAAATGTATTTGAAAGTTTAAATGTGAAAACAGTAGTTTCAAGAGACATTAATTTATAGATAATTCTCCTATCTTTTTAGCAACTAATCTTGATAAACAAGTTAAAAATATGGATTATCTAAAAATTAAGAAAGTTAATTTGGTATCGCATGTACCGTTTATATGTTTTTTGAGAGCTATTAATTGGATATGAGTTATTTTGCTGAACCAAACCATATTGAATATGATGCATGGTTCGATGAAAACATCGACCCAGTGGATCTTGTGAATTACTCAGATGAAAAGGAGTTCAGTGATTCGGTACACTTTAAGTTCCATAAGATGTCCACTAAAAATTTAACGATTGGTTCTTCTGATAATTTTCACTGGTAAGTAAAAGATTTTCACTCCATAGATATTTATGAATCTTACGTAGAGTATGTTCCATCACTTTCTCTTCTTGCCTTAGCCAATACAATTTCATCTACAACTTTTTCAATCATGTAAGCACTTTTTTTACCAAAGCATTTTTCTTTTCTAATGCTCTCAAAATCATTTGGGATAAAATCATTATGTTCACAACAATCGCATTTAATATCAATTTTCATACCTCTGAAAACCTCCAAAGCCCTTGAGAAAATCCATTGCTGAACTGAAATACTTTCCCAACTATCAAAATTAGACCATTCATCAAAATCCCTATTAAGGACGCCTTTTAATCCATCAGCCTGATTTACATATACTAAGTGTGAATCTTTTCTTGGATCATCATTTATTCCAATTATTTTGACAGAATTTTGATTCATCCCAAATACATTTATTAAGTAGCCTTATAAATCTAGAGGATAATTTCAAAAATATAAACAAAAAAATGTCTCAAATAAGATCATTAATTGCTTTATCCAATCTAGAAGTATGATTTGTATTTCTGAGTAATTCAAAATCCTCAAAATCAAAGCCCGGGGCAACACAACAACTCACTAAAGTAAATTCGCCTGTACTTTTTGCAGCTTGCCAATGTCCAGATGGGATCATTTCTACTGGATTATTGGAATCTAAAATTAAATTTCTTATTAACTTATTATCATTATCTAGGCACCATAAATTAAGAGGATCGCCCCTTAAATAAATCCAAATTTCATCAGCATTTTTTACTCTGTGCCAAGCACTTTTTGCATCTCTTTCCAAAAGATAATAAATTCCCGTAATAAAGTTTCTACTTTGGCCATCTTCCCTTCTTAGAGAATTTTCACTCCTTACTATCTCTCTAAACCATCCGCCCTCAGGATGAGGAGATAAATTGAATTGTTTAATTATTTCTATGTTTTTTTTATTAGGTATCACATCATAAAATATTTTTTAAATTTCTCTTATAATTAAAAGTTTACTGAAAAAAAATCAAAATAAACTATATTTTCTAAAAAATTAAGCACAAATAACTGACAAATCTACAAAATTTTTATTTTCATCTGCCAGTTCAGTAATGATTCTGTTGAGCCATTCAGAGGTCGTTTCACAATAGCCAACATTTAAAATAGTTTTTTGCTTTGATGTTTCTTCTTTATTCATAGTTAAAGTATTTTTATATAAATTAGTCTTTAATTAAATCTATGTGAATAAGTCTTAATTACTATCTATTTTAAAAAGTTGTATTTAATACATATTAAAGAACTGCTAGTAAACAAATAAAATTAAATCGTTGACAAGAAAATGTATACAAGTAAGAGTAGAAAAAATTTATTATTTAACCTATGAATAACATCAAGATTGAGGAATTGATGAAAGTAAGGTTCGATGGTATTGCTAATAGAATTGGGCAATTAAGCAAAAGGGAAAGTGAGTCTTTATTACTTGAGCATCTTGAGTGGTTGGAGGGAGGATGGGAGACTGAAGAAATCTTATTTTTAAAAAAGCCCTACAGAAAATGGTGGTTCTAACTCCACTTCTATAAATTATTAATGATGGCCTAAGGGACCAGGGCCAGAGCCTATTTTATAAGAATTGTCTAAAGATTTCTCAACAAATAATTTCGCTTTTTGTATAGAATCAAATAGATCAAAACCTAACGCCTTGTAACCACAAATAGCAGCACTCAAAGTACAGCCGCTACCGTGAGTATTTTTTGTTTTTATAAAATTATTAAATAGCCACTCTTTTCTACCATTTAAGTCAAGGAAAAAATCCTTCCCTTTCATATCTTTTAAACCGCCACCTTTTATAAGCACCGCTTTAGCTCCAAGACCAATGATTTTTCTTGCTGAATTTTCGATATCCTCTTTACTCCTTATTTCTAAACCGGAAAGTAGATTTGCTTCATAAATATTTGGAGTTACCAAATCAGCAATTGGTAATAAGAGTTTTTTATAAGCATTAATAGCAGAATCTTCCAGTAATTTAGAACCAGTTCTTGTAACCATTACTGGGTCAATAATTTTGGTTATTTTGTATGTTTTTAATTTTGAAGCAGTATCATTAATTATCCTTTCATTTAATAACATTCCAGTTTTTAAGGCATCAATACCAAAATCAGCAAATAAAGTATCTAACTGATTTAATAAAGTATTCTTCTCTACTGGTTGTACGCACGTAACCTCTACACTATTTTGTGCAGTAATACATGTAATAACAGAACATCCATGTACTTTAAGGGCCATGAAAGTTCTTAAGTCAGCCTGTATCCCTGCTCCACCCCCAGAGTCACTACCTCCTATTGAAAGTACAATTTTAGAATACATAATTTATTAACTTGTTTTTGAAAGTACTATAAGTAAATTTTAATTTAAATCAGAAATCTGAATATGCATTAAAAAAATCTAACTCCAATTCCATAGCTTTCCTGTATAAATATTTGGCCTGATTAATATCATATGTTTCTTTATTAGTCTCAATAAGATTTTCAAGTGAATCCGCTAGCTTTTCAAAGCTCTCATCAGAATAAGTAATTATCCATTCTTTATATTTAATGTCAAAATCCTCCTTATACAAACTTTTTCCTATCCAAGAATAAAGTCGCATACATGGAGTCATTGCAAACATTATTTCAACGGAGCTAAGTCTTTTAGAAGTATCATCAAGAAAATCTGTATAATTTTTAGTGGCTTTTTTTATATAGTTATTAGACAAATCAATATCCCATTCTTTTGCATACGTTTCATGAAGTATTAACTCCTCTGAAACACCCATTAACAGTTCACTTAACTTCCTTATTGAGTACTTATCTTTTGATTTGGAAACAGCAAGACCATAAGCCTTAGCAAAAGTCTCTAAAAAGAAATAATCTTGAGCTAAATATTCTTGAAATATATTTTTAGGGAGACTTCCATTCTTTAAACCTTGCACAAATTTTGTATTTAAACTTAGTAAAGCAATTTCATAATTATCCTGCCAAAGTTTTTTTGTTATTTTCATTTTTTTGATTTTTAGTTATTCTAAAATTTTTTATATTTTTTACCTACAAACTTAATCTTATTTTTCTAGGATTAAAAGAAAAAATTATGAAAGAAATAAATATCTTATGGTTTAAGAAAGATTTAAGAATTTTTGATAATGAAGCTCTCTGTGAGGCTATAAAAGACAATGATATTTTACCTATATTTATTATTGAGTTAGATATTTGGAGCCAAAATACTCACTCAGATAGACAATGGCAATTTTGCAAAGAAAGTTTAATAGATTTAAGAAATGCACTTGCTGAGATTGGACAACCATTAATTATTAGGACTGACAATGTTATTGATATATTTGATGAAATTAGTACAAAATTTAAAATCAAAGGTATATATAGCCATCAAGAAACCGGAGATTGGCTTACTTACAAAAGAGATCAAAAAGTAAGAGAATGGGCTTTAAGCAAAAATATTATTTGGAAGGAATTTCTACAATTTTCAGTTTTTAGAGGAAATTTAGATAGGAATAATTGGTCTAAAAAGTGGCAAAAAAATTCCGAAAAAAACATACTTAAAGCTCCATTAAGTATTAATCCTATTAACTTTAATATTGGAGAAATACCTTCAGACGAAATTTTTTCCTTTAAAAAAGAAAAGTGTCCAGGAAGAATGCAAGGTGGAAGAAAGAAAGGTTTAGAGAGAATGCAATACTTCTTTAGTAATAAATTAGATTCTTATTCAAAAGATATATCTAGCCCAGAAAAATCATTTGATAGTTGTACAAGACTATCCCCATATATTTGTTGGGGATGCATTTCATTAAAAGAAATTTTTAAAAAGGCAAATATATCAAAAAATAATAATTCTACGATGTTAAAAAGCAGATTAACTTGGCATTGTCATTTTATTCAGAAGCTTGAAAGTGAACCAGAACTAGAGTTTAGTGAATACCATCCTTTTTTTAAAAATATTAGAGAAAAAAATAATGAATTACTTTATTCATGGAGTTCAGGTAATACGGGCTTTCCTTTTATAGATGCATGTATGCGTTCATTAAATTTCAATGGATGGATTAACTTCAGGATGCGAGCGATGTTAATGTCTTTTGCTAGCTATAATTTGTGGCTACCATGGCAAGATTCAGGTTCTGAATTAGCAAATAAATTCGTAGATTATGAGCCTGGAATACATTGGAACCAATGCCAAATGCAATCTGGAACTACGTCTATAAATACGAATAGAATTTATAATCCTATTAAGCAGGGAAAAGATCATGATCCTGAAGGAAAATTTATAAAAAAATGGATACCAGAATTAAAAGATATATCACTTAATTTCATTCATGAACCATGGCTACTATCTAGATTTAATCAAGAAGAATATGAACAAATTAATTACATAAGACCAATAATTGACATCCCAATTAGCACTAAAACTGCAAAGAAGAAAATTCAGGAAATCACTAAAAAGGATGGATATTGGGATATCTCAAAAGAAATTTATTTAAAGCATGGCTCTAGAAAAAGGTCTAGAAAAAACATAAATAATAAAAAAAATGTCTCTAAGGAAAAGGAAAAACAATACGAACTGAAATTAGATTTCTAAATTTTATTGTCAGAAATTTCCAGATTCCTTTTAGCGCCTAGGAAAGTTTTTTAAATTTTGAAATTAAATAAATAATTCCACGATGAACTAATGCAAGCTTTAATGTATTTATTAGATTTTATTAATTATGTCTGAAAGATTTCAATGGGACGATACCAATAGTTCTGGTATATGGTGGAGTACTAATGTAAGTATTAGAGACGAGTGCATTTTGCTCAAAGAAGATTCTCAATGCGAAGATTCTGATATCGTCGAACTTCTTAGGAGTATTGCACAAAATATTGAAGATAATGGCCTTTAATTTTTAAAGGAATATTCTCTCTTTTAGAGATTTTGGATTCCTTTTACAGCTTTTATTAATTCTTTAGTAATGCCCTTTTCACTCATTGAATGACCAGCATCATTAACAATAATTAATTCAGAATTCTTTAATTTCTTATTTAGATCCCAAGCGCTCCTAACAGGACAAACAACGTCATACCTACCTTGAATTATTTTTGTTGGAATCGATTCTATTGTTTTTATATTTTTCAAAATAAAATCATCTTCTAAGAAAATATTATTAATAAAATAATGACATTCGATCCTTGCAAATGCATCTGAAAAAGAATTAACTTGAGACTTATCAAAATCGAATTTTTTATTTATTAAATGACTAGTTGACAGTTCCCATTTTGTCCAAGCTGCTGCTGCTTTTGATCTAAGATTTGAATCTGATGATGTTAGATATTTATAAAAAGAACTTATCAAATTATTTCTTTCTTCTTTTGGTATCACAGAAATATATTCTTCAAATTCATCTGGGAATATCTCACTTGCACCATATTGATAGAACCACAATAATTCAAACTTTCTACATAAAAATATTCCTCGCAAAGTTAAGCTTATAACTCTTGAGGGATTTTTAATTGCATATATAAGTGAAAGTGTTGAGCCCCAAGATCCACCAAACAAATGCCAACTATCTATATTTAATAGAATCCTTAATTTCTCAATATCATCAACTAAATGATTAGTCGAATTTTCTTTTAATTCTGAGAAAGGAGTTGAAGAACCGCAACCTCTTTGGTCAAATTGAATAATATCGAATTTATCTGGATCAAAGTATCTTCTATATCTTGGTTGACTTCCTCCTCCTGGGCCTCCATGAATAACTAGTATTTTTTTACCATTTGGATTGCCTGATCTTTCCCAATAAATTGTATGAATATCACTTACTTGTAAGTGACCCTTTTCACGAACTTCAATTTTAGGAAACAAGACTTGATCTTTCATTGTGAAATATTTTTAAACACTTAATAAATCCATATTATCCAAATAGAAGTCTAGTTTAGAAGTAATTTGTTAAAAAAAAAGGACTGGTGGTACAGTCCTTTTTGATATTTGATCTCCTTCTAACAGGATATAAAATTACATATTTTAAAGTCTATTTACTCATAAACCTAGAATACGTGAATTCGGGGATTTCTATCGATAATTTCAGTCCCTGTTGTCGCTAGTAATTATAAAGCGAAGTCTTATCAGACTAATTGATTGAACTTGAATTTTCGAATAATCCCATTCTCAGGAATACGCTTCCTATATTTTGGAATTTGCTAAATTTCAGGCGGACTATCAATCATTTAGATTGCCTCCGAACTCAACATTTATAAATTACTCCTTTTTATATTTTCAGTAAATCCGTAAATATGCTGATTTACTTTTTTCTTAATTTGTAAGAGGATTTTTATGATCCTTTGTTTTTTATAGTTAAATTTAAAAATTAAAGTCTATAATCCTTAGCTATTCAGATTCATAGAGCAAAATAGATTCAATTATTCTTTTATCACTATCAGAAAGTTTATAATCTTCCAATTTCCACTCAACAAACTGTACACACTCATCAATAGAAGGATTCTTATCCCGGCACTTACGCCACTCTCTAATCCAATCTGCCAAGGCAAAAGTTATTTTTGTGGTAAGCATATTTACCAATTAGGGTAATTAAAATCTCTGCCAGTAGGTTCTTCATAAAATCCTCCATCCTTTATACCTTTATAATATTTTTCAATAATCTTTTCGCAAGAAGCTATTGAGGGAACTAAATGTCCTAAATATATTGGCTCCATCGTAATTGATATAATGATTTAAATTATTTATTATTCTATATAAGAATTTAATAAATAGATTATTAATATTCATTATGGATTTCATCAAAAAGAACAAGATCTTAACATTAATGGCTGTAATTGCAGTTTTATCATTTGTATTAGAAAAAGTAGGCATAATACACCCTTAAATTAATTAAGTTTATTTGATAAATACTTCCTAATGAAATAAGTAAACAGATACTATTACTGCAAAAATAAGAAATGGAGATAATAATGTAAAAATTAAAGTTGAAAGATCAATAAGCATAAATTTTAAATAAAACACAAATTTAATAAACATCACTTTTAAGCATTTGCAATAAGTAAAATTTAAATTATTACGATATAAAAAAACATTTGATTAAAGAGAGATATAAAAAAGAATATGAAGAGGGCTCAGACTTACTATGGCCTAGTGATAAAGAAGATAAAATAACTCGGCAATTTTATAAAGATTTATCTATTCTTTCAAATAACATAAACTATAGTAAAAAGAAAAAGCTAAAACTTTTTGAACAAGTAGTTAGAATAATAAAAGGCAAAGGCTGGGGTTAATTAATATTCAAATTAAAATGAAAAATGTAATGATACTAATTAGAAGTTTTTTTCTTTTAAGACCAAGATTTTTATCCACTATATTTTTTATTCCTATTCTTTATGGCATTGGCTTGGCTTTATCTCAGCCACTTTTATTGTTTAATTTTGAAAAAGAAAATTTATCCTTAATTGGTACTATTATTACTTTCTTACTTTTTATCCTTTTACTTCCACATTGGTTTTATATCAAACGAAACAAATCAAGTGCTTGGATAATTCTTGGGATAACAAAAGACAAATTCTTAAAAAACCTTGTCAATTTTTCTCAAGGTATTTTATTTGCTTTAGTTTTAATAATTCTAATTCTGGTACCACTATTGCAAAAAAATTATATTTCTTGGATAGGTGAATTCTCGCCAATAATATTGTTAAATTCTATTGTACTGGGATTAGGTGTTGGATTCGCAGAGGAAATAATTTTTAGAGGCTGGTTACAAGAAGAATTAAAATTTGAATATGGCACAAAAATATCAATAGCTTTGCAAGCTATAATTTTTAGCTTCGTTCATAATTTATCAAATGAGATCTTTTGGGACATCGCAGGATTACGTTTGGGATTTATTTTACTTGGGATATTTCTATCATTAGTAAAAATTAGAGATAAAGGTTCTTTATGGAATTGCATAGGAATTCATGGAGGACTTGTGGGCATTTGGTTTTTATTAAATAACGGATTAATAGAATTCAAAGAAAATACACCTTCTTTTTTAGCAGGGCCTTTTACACAAAATGTTCCGAACCCAATCGGAAGCTTTAGTGCAATTATAATATTACTTTTGTTATGTATTTTTTATACAGTAAAATCAAAAAGGATTTTTACTAGACGTTTTAATTAGATATAAATACGGATTGATTTTTGATTAGTAATTGTCAGAGTAAAATAAAGCTTAATATTCATATGAACTTTGAGGCAGGAATAAGGTTTATTGTGTTTTTAATAATTTTTGGTGTTACAAACTATCTAATGATGTTGAGAAGATATGAAAACGACATCAAAAAAAAGAAATATTTACAGCAGAAAAAAATTTCCAGGCTATACCCTAAAGGTTCATTTATTTTCTGAAATTAAAAAAGGTTTTTTGTAGAATTTCCTTACCATTTTTTATTAGTTTTTTGCCAACCTTCATTTAACAATTTTTGCCATAATAATCTTGCTTCTTCAATAATAATTTTTTTTCTAGTTTTCATTAATGGAGGATTTTCACCATGAATTCCCATAATAATTCCTTCTTCAATAAACATATAATCAATAGATTTATCAGAATTATCTCTATCTTTGTAAAAACGCATCACCCCTACAAAATTGGAGTCAATTAACCAGAAATCATTAGTTGTATTCAAAAATCCAAAATGAAATTAAATTAATAATATGCTTTCATTACAATTTGCGAGGGAAATATTTATTTAGTTTATTTAAATTTGATATGTTTTTTCTTTTTGTCTATTTTTTTTCAATTCTCCACGTTTTTTCTTAACCTCAACTCTTTTCTTTTGTGATGCTTTAGTGGGTTGCGTATATTTTCTTAATTTAAAAGGTTTATTTAAAGCATTTTTTATTATTGAACTAAATTTCATTAAAGCTAGCTGCCTATTTAATAATTGATTTCTGTGTTGTTGAACCGCTATACGTAAGCTATTATTCACTAATTTATTTTTCAAGTTTCCCTTAAGAATTTCTTTCTGATAATCATTTAATACTTTGGAATCTTCTAAATTAAAAATAATCTCTACTCTGCTTTCAATTTTATTTACATTTTGTCCTCCAGGACCTGAGGATCTAGAAAATCGCCACTTAATTTCGTTGGATGGGATTACTAATGTTTTAGTAATTTTTAAATCCATTTTTAGTTCTTTTTGATTTAGATCTTTAGAATCATCTCCTTAATACTTTAAAACATACCTTAAAATTCGATCGGTAAACACTGGGCGGTTAAGTTAGGTAAACCGAAATTCGGTGTATTTGCCGTAACAATATCTTCGGTATTTATCCTTTCATATTTCAAAGAATTATCAGATATTTAATTTGTACTAATTCAAAGGTCACTTATGTATTCAATGTTTGATCTTCTTTTTGAAACACCTTCATATCGCCCTGTATATGTTATTTCCGATAGTGAAATGAAGGAGTTAAAGAAAAACCAACATCAAGAAGAGCTTGATGAAATTACAACACAAAAAGTAAGACTTGAAGATGCTTTTAAAGCTCAACTAAAACATCTTGAAGAGAGAGAAAAAGAAGTAAAAAAAGAACTTAAAGTACTCTCAGCCTCAAAAGATAAATAATTTATTTTTAGAGAAATTACTTTTTTCAAAGACGGTTAAAAACCGTCTTTTTTAATTCTTATAGTTTTAAAAGATATATTAAATCCACAAATTTTAAAAATATTTTCCATAATTAGAAAATGAATAATAACAAAGAAAAAATAAGAATGTTCTTACCCTTTAGTTGGGTAATCTGTGCAGCAATATCTTTTGCTTATATAAATTTGCATTTAATAAATACCTAATATAAATGTCTTATCTCTCAAGAGACGAAATACTTGCATCTTCAAAAGGGTGGGTAGCATCTTTTTTAAATTTTCTTCCTGGTTTAGGATCGGGTTACTTATATCAAAGAAGATGGAAACCCTATTTTTTTACCCTCACTGCTAGTACTGCTTGGTTCGCTTTAGGTATTTTTTTACAAGGTGATTCAGAGCCTTCTCAAAATGAACAAATAATTGGAATTTCTGGTCTTTTTTTCATATCAATAGTTACAGTTATTGAAGCCAACTTGGCTTTCAAAAAAGCAAGAAATAAAACAAAAGCTGAAAAACAGAAAATAATATCCACTACCAAAAAAGCATGGTTTAAATAATTCAAAAAATTAGATCTAAAAAATATTTTATTAGTTCTAAGTTTTTTAATTTAAGTAAAAAATTCCCATATATAATTTTTAAGATAATTTAAAATTTTTTTTAGTTATAAAAAAATAAAATTTCCTTTTCTTTGAGACCTTCCCATCCCGAGTCTATTAATAATTGATTCAATGTTTCTTTATCAAAATGCTTAGAACCCGTTTTGACGCATCTATTTCTCATTGATTTTTTAACACCACTCCTTTGTCTTTTATTCTCCTCATCCATAATTCTATTGTATAGATCTAGCATTTTTTGAGGGATTGGAGTGCCGTCAAGATCCACTCCATTTTGAATAGCAAGATCAACAGCCTGCATTCCCATTTTCTCCATATATTAAAAAAAAGCTGAAACTATAATAAAACAAAACTTATTAATCTAAAATTCTTTGAATAATAATTTATTGATTTTGAATTTCCTTAAGTACTCTAATAGCCTCTTTAATGTGTTCAGGACCATTCAATAAATCTCTAAAAATATGCCTAACTGTTCCTTTGCGATCAATAACGTAAGTTACCCTACCATCCATGAAACCTAATACTTTAGGAACTTTAAAAGTTTTCCTTAGAGAGTCATTCGTATCACAAAGTAGTGGATATTGTAATTTATTTTTATTAGCAAATGCCAAATGACTTGAGGTACTTCCATTACTTACTCCCCAAACTTGTGCCCCTAATACTTTAAATAAGTCATATTTATCTCTAAATCCGCAAACTTCTATAGTGCAACCCGGCGTATCATCTTTGGGATAAAAAAACAAAACAAGGGGGGTTTTTAAACCCTTATTTGATCTTTTAACTCCATTTTGATCCAGTAAAGAAAATTCTGGAATTTTATCTCCAATCTGCACAATGATTCTTATAAAGTTCCATATTAGAGGTTAATATGTTTTTTTTGTGGCCTTAAAGTAAATAACTGATATTAAAGTCAGTTTTTTTGTTTTAAAAGATACTAAAAAATTATTGAAATAAACTAGGGTGAATTTATTAATTCAATAATTATGGAATTAATAATTTATATTTTTTTATTTCTAATTCTTTTTTTGGGAGTTATTTTTAACTTAAAAATAACTAATTTTAAAAAAATTAAAGAAATACGAAACAAAGCCAAAGATTATTCAAAAAAGAATAACTAATTAAGTATTGCTAAGATTAAAATTCAATTTTTTCATTTGGAGTAAATACTGAGCAATATTTTTTTACAAGGTCCTTTGGCTGAATAGTGGAAGGATTCGTTAATTTTAATTTTAGTTTTTCTATAGTCTCATTAGCATTAATCTCACCTAGTCGATATCTTGCACACGTATCCAATACTTTAAACATTTTTGTGGTAACGGCTTCAGCTGGATAAATTAGAAAAAAAAGGTAAAAAACAACAAATAAGTACTTCATTTTTTTTTTGATAGTAGATATATAGCAAATGGTTTCAATAGTTTAGAAAAAAATTAATTTAGAAAAGATTAAAATTTAATAGAATAATCTATTATGAATTGAATCTAGGATTTCTATAAAATAATAATAAAAGAAATTAAGATAAAATAAGTGTTAGTAATAAATAATCTCGGTGAAAATGAGAAAATTAATAGACAAACATATAACTCTTATAAATTGGTACCAAAAAAAATTCAAATTGAGTGATTATCAATTACTTTGGTTAGTTTTCTTTAAAGGAGTATTAATAACAATAATATTTTTCAAAATTTTTTAATATTAAAAAAAGCTTTTCCGAGAATGAAATTTTCACATGGTTTGACTATATTTAAGAGTAGATTTCCTTATTAGTTAAATAGTTATCAGTTATGAATATTTTTGGTGTAGGTTTGCCTGAAGTTACTGTAATACTTGTCTTAGCTCTTTTAATTTTTGGTCCAAAAAAGCTTCCAGAATTAGGGAAACAGCTTGGTAAAACTTTGAAAAGTCTTAAAAAAGCATCGAATGAATTTCAAAATGAAATCGACCAAGTTATGAACGAAGAAGATAAAGATGAATCTCCTAAATCTATAGAAAGCAATCAAACCAACGAAATTAATCAAGAAAAAATAGATTCAGAAAACAGCAAAAAATAATATCTTGGATAGGCCCATAACCCCCATAGACGAATTTGAAAGAGCATTAGATAAAGCAGCTCTTACTAAAGAAGAATATGAATTGATAGACTACATCCGCTATACAAGTGTTTTTACACAACCTAGTCTTATTAAAGATTTAAAAAGGCCATCAAAACCACCCCTTTTGTCAGTTCTATGTCAAATTTGCAGAAAAATTGGTTCGGAGATGCCAGATCATTTCAAAAAAGTAATTGAGTGGTCAATTGAAATAAGTGATCACAATACAAAATGGGATGCTCATTTAATTTGTGCAGAAGCATTAAATATAGACAAAATCCCATTAAGTCCTATTCATGGAACAACTTTATTTGATGTTCTTGTTGTACACAAAGAATTATTTCTAGGCTTTGATTAAATTAAATTAAATTAATCATCTACAGGCACAGAATCAGTATCTATAACTTCCGAATCATCATACTTATTTATTTTATTTTCAATCCAGTTATTTATATAACTAACTAAAGGCAATGAACCTCTAAAAATAAAAATAGAGGTAGGCAAAGCGCTTAATAATCCGACTACAGGACTTTTAAAAAGTAATCTTCCTGCTTTTATGTTAAATAAAATAATAAGCGCTGAGGGGACTATAACTTTAACTACTGTTTTGAGCGCCTCAAGCCAACCAACACGATATATCCACCATATTAAAATTATGCCAACTATATATAGGAATAAGTAAGTCATAAAAATAGTATAATGATTATCTATTTATCTTGTTCTTACTAAAAAAAGATTTTATAAATTTCTTTTACATCAATCAATCAAATTTAGTAATGAGTTTTTCTGAAAAAAAAAATTTTTAATCAAGATGCAATCTGATGAAGACTTAAAAAAGCAGGTTACAACATCCTCTACAGCGGATGATGTAGCCCTAATTGGTCAACGCTTAGGTTATGACTTTTCCGGAGATGATCTATTAAGATTTAATGGACAAAAAGTTGATAAAATTACCGTAAGAAAGGTAGATCATCCAGGAGAATATCACTAAATTAAGACTTAACCCATATTGCAAGCCCTCCGCCCCTTCCTCGAGCACATAACCAATTATCTTTAGTGCTAATTCCTACAAGAGAGAAAAAAGGCATTTTTTTTTCTTCTGGTTTTTTTAATTCCTTATTAAATACTGGAAAACTACTAATACTAATTTTCAATTTTTCAAAATAAAAAGCCAATAAAGGTCTAAGCCCTTTTAATTCTGCACTGCCTATAAAAGTAATATTTAATAATCCGAAATTAATTGAATTTTTTATTTCATAATTTATTTGATCCTCTTTATTTTTACTTTTTAATTCGAGTCTTGCCGACAATACTTGGAGAATAGAACTGGGTATATTTTTGATTTCATCTGAATCCTTTCCCCATACATACTTAAACTTCCATATTCCTAACAATTCCTCATATAAAATTCCGCTACCGTTTTTTTGAGAATTTTTTTCTAAAAGTTTTATCTCATTAATATTAGGAAATTGTTTCATAATAGATTTTAATCTAAGAATCAAATACTAAGATAACTCTATAAAAAATGTTCTTAGTTAAAAATATCTCCAAAAAGATTTCTTTATTTCAAAATATTTCCAAAAAAATAATTTTATGGCACACATAAGGAACAATATCTCGTTATTATATTTACATAAAGTAACTAAATCAATGGATTTTATTTCCAAAAGCCAAGGATACATCCCTCTAAAAGCAGTCCCTTACATATTTTTCTTAGCTGTTGTACTAAGCATTACAACTTCAACTAATACATTTGTCTAAAACTAATTAGTTTTTAGAGAAGAGTAAAGTAAAATATTTAATGGAAAAGTTCGATGTTGTAATAGTTGGTAGTGGAATAGGAGGATTATGTTGCGGTTCGATTCTCGCTTTATCAGGCAGAAAAGTACTTATATGTGAAGCTCATAGCCAGCCAGGAGGTGTTGCTCACAGTTTCAGAAGAAATGGTTACACTTTCGAATCAGGTCCTTCATTGTGGAGTGGAATAGGTAAATGGCCGACAACTAATCCCCTAGGGCAAATTCTTAAATTACTTGATGAAGAAGTTGAACTACTTAAATACAAAGGTTGGCAAGTAATTGTACCAGAAGGCAATTTTAATCTTGATGTAGGGGTAGAACCTTTTAAACATACTATTAAAACTTTAAGAGGTGAGAAATCTGTTAAAGAATGGGAATCATTTATTTCCGGAATAAAACCTCTTAGCCAAATAATAAATGAAATACCTTTACTCTCATTCTCTCCCGAATCAATAAATTTCTTAGATTTAATAAATTTAACCTCAAAATTTTTACCTAATATCAATCAAATACCAAAAATTAATAAAGGCTTTGGGAATTTAGTAAATAATCATCTAGAGGATCCTTTTCTCAGGAATTGGGTTGATTTATTGAGCTTTTTGATAAGCGGCATGTCAATGCATGATACAAATACAGCTGCGATGGCTACTTTATTTAACGAATGGTTTGAACCAAATTCATACCTTGAATATCCAAAAGGAGGTAGTGAATCTATCGTAAAAGCTTTAATTAATGGATTTAAAAAAAATGGAGGAGAATTAATTCTTTCTTCGAGAGTAAAGACAATTAACTTCAATAAAAATTTAGCCACAGGTATAACTCTGAATAATGGTTCTAGTTATAGTTGTGAATTTGTTGTCACGAATACTGATGTTTGGAATTTAAAAAAGTTGATTCCAAATGAAATTTCAAAAAAATGGAATACAAAAGTTTTGAACCCTAATAAATGTGATTCTTTCCTTCATATACATCTAGGTTTTGATGCTGATGGTCTTGAAAATTTGCCAATACATGCAATACATGTTGATGAGTGGGAAAAAGGTATAACCGCAGAAAGAAATATAGTCGTATTTTCAATCCCATCTGTTTTAGATAAAAATATGGCCCCTGAAGGAAAACATGTTCTTCATGGATATACTCCCGCAAATGAACCTTGGGAAATTTGGGAAAACCTAAATCCAAAGGAATTAGAATATAGAAATTTGAAAGAAGAAAGATGTTCAATATTTCTTAATGCAGTGCGAAAATTCATCCCTGATATAGATGAAAGGATTGATTTAAAGATGCTAGGAACCCCAATCACTCATAAAAAATTCACCAATACCTATTGCGGTAGTTACGGCCCTGCATTATCTGCAGCAAAAGGTCTTTTCCCAGGCTGCAAAACTCCAGTAAAAAATTTATTTACTTGCGGCGCAAGTACATTTCCAGGTATTGGAATTCCTGCTGTTTCAGCAAGTGGCGCTTACGCAGCTGAAAAAATTATTGGTAAAAAAGAGTTTAAAACTCTTCTTAAGAAAATAAATTTATGAATCAAGTTATTTTTTATAACTCTACAAATACTTAGTTAAGAAATAAGAATAAAGAAAGCAAAAACGTTCAATAATGATAATCTTTATCTGAACATAAACTTAACTTATAGCTCTTATATGTTTTTCTTATCAATTCCTCAAGCCTGGCATTTAGTTGGCACTTGGTCAGAACAACTTCCAAACGAGTCAAATCTTATAGGAATGGGCCAAACAGAATTAATGATGACTTTGCATTCAATATTCGTTCCTCTCTTACTTGTAATTTCATATTACCTATTCAATAGACTTAACAAAAACGAATCAAAGAAAATTAAAGGATGATCTTTTAAAGTTTATTTAGCTGAACTTCTTCTAACTACTTTTCTGCCTGTAGAAGTATCAACTCCGCTTGAATCTTTAGTTTGTGAATTAGATTCAACATTATCAGCATCACTTTTATCCATTTCTGCGCAAACACCTACTACCATGGCAGCTTGCATTTGATCTGGTAAATCTCCAATAGTTAATAAGGCCTTTAAAACTAATTGAAGTCGAGTTTGACGATCTATTTCAGGTCTTAGTTTTTTTACAGTATTCCAAAGTTCTTGGGTAACTTCTTTTAAAAGTTCTCGATCAACAGCCAAATTAAAACCTTCTTGTATTTCTACTAATCTAACAAAAAATTGGATCTCGTAAAATAATATTCTATAAAAAGATTGTTAGTTAATATTTTTCTATCCGAATACGAGTTGCATTTGTTGGTGCAATGCATTCTTCTCTTGCAAAAGTTTATCTTTTTCAGTCTTTTTTAAAGTAAAAGTCCTATAAAATTTTTTTTGAATCTTTATTGGAGTATTTTCAAACTTTACATTTTTGCTTATTAGAGAATTCCACTCTTTTGAATTAAAAGGGGCATAAGGAGAAGATGAAATCACTTTCATGTCTTGACAATACATCTGTACTAATAGTAGTACAGATTTACTATTATGCAACAACTGAGTCGACTTTTCTTAAATTTTAAAATGCCTTTGAGAATGGATTGATTTTTTTTATCTAATTTGTGGGAATTATAAGTTTGATAAATGAATAAAAGTATCATAAGTAACTTATTGATCTCTTTTTTTAGTGTCTTAAGACTTTTATTGCTTAAAAACCTCTTAGAATAGTGAATTTGTTGAAATTAACATTGACAAGATATATTTAATAATCCTTCCTATAAAAAGAATAATGAATTGATCGCAAAATGCTTCTTAGTAATTCAAAAAGACTAAAAATCCAAGGAATAATTAAAAGAATTGCTCAAGATAAATCAATTACATTAGAAGAAAGAATATATGTCGAGAAATTTGCACACCATAACTCTACAATTTCTCTTTGGCTTAAAAAAGCTAACAGTTTCAGAAGGAATGGTACGAAAAATGATGGGGGGATTGATAACCTCTTACAATCATTTGGGATAGATGGACTAGATAAAGAAAATCATTTCAACCCTAATGAAGATGATATATCGGATTGGTTTGGCGGTGCTCCTGGTTGGCTAAGGAGAAGCTAGATCCATTAATTATTCAATTTACCCAGGCTATATTACACAAATATAAACTCATAAAAGATATAAATACCCAAAAAACCCATGGTATAAATTTAATCGGAACTAAATATTTTTTTGAAAAGGTTTTCATATTTATTTTTCTTTTAGATTATTTCTTCCTTACAGTTTTTGAAAATAGGTTTAATTGCTCTATTTATAAATTAAACAATATTCGAAACCTCAAAGATATTAAATTACTTTAAAGTAGATAAACTTTATTAGCCTTAATCTTCACAATCTAAGCAACTTTATTTTCAATGTTCTTTGAAAAATTTACTATTTTTGCCTCATGATGGTCTGAATCATTCCAAAATTTTATAAGTCTTTCTAATTCATCAATCCTTTTTTTGGCATTTGCAATTTTTTCAGTAGTTGTCATATAAAATTTTTATCTATCCAATTAATGCATGAAAAAAAAATATTTCAATGGAAGTAACAATTTTTAGACTATAAATATTAATTTTTGGTTAATTACTTCAATACATCATAGTCCTCGAGTGGTTGAGTAATTATACTTAAAGAAAAGCTAAATCTATGAAGAAATTAAATTCTTTGATTTTGAATAGCACAGTTAACTTTTTAGACTTCATATACTCTGGTAGATCTTTACAAAGGTTTTGGGTTTTAGAAGTTATAGCTAGATCACCTTATTTTGCATTTCTTTCAGTTCTTCATTTTAAAGAATCTCTAGGAATTAAAAATGAGAAAACAATGATTTTAATGAAAGAACATTTTTATCAAGCTATTAACGAAACTGAGCATCTTAAAGAAATGGAGAAAAGAGGAGGAGATAGGTTCTGGATTGATAGATTTTTTGCGAGACACCTTGTTCTTGTGTATTACTGGATTATGGTTTTTTATTATTTCCTCTCTCCAGCTAATGCTTATGATGTCAACATAAAAATCGAAGAACATGCATTTGAAACTTATTCCAAATATTTAATAGATAATCCAAATGATCAAAAAATAAAAGAAATTGCTCAAGATGAATTAAATCATGTCCAAGAACTTAACGAAGCTTTATCAATGCTTACAACAGTTTAGATTATTGCTGAGAAATCTATTAGCAATATTGAGAGTATCACCGAAGAAGAAATTAATCCTAGGCTGATCATTAATGAGACGTAACCTTTTTTTCTAGGCAATTTATAAAAAGATATTCCAATAATTAATATCATTATTAATGAGAAAAAAATTATAATTTTTTCATTTACTAAATTGAGATGTATAACTAAATTTTTTTCTTCAAAAAATTTAAGAAATTCAGATAAAACTAATTCCTCTTCTATTTTCTTAAAATAGTCAAATAAGCTTATAAAAGCAGAACTTAATAAAGATAATGCAACAAGTGCACTAACTGGTTTTGTTAACCTGTTAAGTGTTCTGTTAAAACTTGCCAATAAAATAAGAATAAAAAAAGAGGTTACTAAAGGTATTAAAGGTATAAGAGTTGTTGAATTTATGAAATTTCCCACGGAAAAAATATGTATCTAACTTAAAATTTTATATTATTTCGATGCGTTATTTTATTAAATAAAATTTTTTAAAATCTAAAATGTAATTAGTACCTATTGCATTCTGTGTAAATTGATACCAAAATTAAATTAGTATTGAAGAATAAAATGTTAGCCATTTCTGAAATTATTATTGCAAGTGCTATCTTCCTAGGAGTTGTATATTGGGAAGTCAAATTCCTATATACCAAAACTACTGTAGCGAAATAAATTCACTCAAAACAGGAAAATTAAAAGTGTAGAAAATTTAAATAAAATTTAAGAATTTAAGTTGACAAAAAAAGCTCTAAATATGAGAGAATAAACACAAATATTTAACCCCTCTAATGAGCGAAGTCCAAAATCCTAATACTAACTCAACTCAGCAGCAGCAGCAGCAGCAGCAGCAATCCTATTCAGACAGCAAAATTAACTCTGCTGAGTGCGAGAGACTTTATCTTGAGATGAAAGAAGCTTGGCTTTAAATTTAATTCGTGTTTGAAATAATATTTCTATAATTTTCTTTATTTTGAAGTAATCAATACTTTTTTATTTTCTATACCCTTTAAATTTTGTTTAACCACAAGATTAATTTGTTGAGAAAACTTAAGCAGTTAGAGAAAATTAACGGAAGGCTCGCAATGGGAGGGTTAATATATTTAGTTTTTACAAAACTAGTTTCCAACCGTGCCGACATATTAGACCAGCTTAAATCTTATTTAATTTAAGAAATGAATTAGAAGTATTTATTATCCAGGAATATTTCGTTCTATATAAGCGTCAGTTAGAGCTAAAATTAACCCCAATAATGTTGAAAATATAGCAATTTCAGTTGATTCCATTTTATTTTTGAATTACCCCTAGTTTGCTAAATAATTCAAAGTTCAGCAACAAAACTAATAACTTGCTATAGTACGTATATACTATTAATCATTTATTGTGAGCTCAGCAACTCCTGAGTTTCTTTTCGTTAGGCCTGGTGATTATGTCGCAATTAAAAAAGAAAATTGCGAAGATACTAAGGAAAAGAATGAAAATTATTGGGTCGGTCAAGTTATCGACTGTATTGGAGGAGCTAGAAATCCAAATTCATGGACCTTGTTTCAAGTTGCCAATATTGACAATGGAGAGATCACTATAATCAACGCTGATATTGTAGAAAAAATTTTGAAACCTTCTGGAAGTTAATCTTAATCAAACAAACTTCTTTCAGTATTACAGAAACAAAAGGGGAAATGAACGTTTTAAAGGAAATCATCCCAGTTCCAAGCAGGCAAGTCCATATACTTGATTCATAGGGCAGGGAGGTTGAATACCTTTATACATTCTGTAAGTTTTTGATATTTCCTCAAATCCCAAACTTGATAAAAGATAATTTGCATAAGGGTTCAGATTAGAGCAATCCAATAAGATTTGAGTATCTAAATCACCAACTAACTCCCTTATTAATAATTCAGCAAGTGGTGGAGTATCCGCTAAAAGTGGGCCAATTCTCCAGCCTTGCTCATTATCCTCCAATACACAAGGTCTTATCCTGCCAAATCCATGGCACATCCCATTATTATCGACAATTGCACTGACATTACCATGAGAATTTTTCAACCAGTCATTTAGAAAATGTGGTCTGGGACTAGGTTCTCTTTGATCATCATAAATTAAGACTGCTTCAGAAGAAATTTTATTACCCGGGACAACTTTAAAAGAATGAAATTGATCTTTATAGAAATTTCTCAATGGCAAATCTTGAGAACCATTTAATTTCCATCGATTTGTAATGGAAGATTTTCTAAACCCCCACTTTGCGTAATCATTTAATCTATCTGGGGCAGCCTCAAGACCAATACAATCAACATTTTTCAAATATTCGAGGGCATGTTTCCATAATCTCACTCCATATCCATTATTCCGGAATTCTTTTTTAACGATAAATAAACCTATAAAACTATAAGAGGAATTATATTTTATACACGCAATAGAGCCTATAGGATTATTGTTTAGACAAGCTACCCATACCCCTTGTTTATCTGTATTTCTATAAATTGATAAATCATCCATTCCAGGAGAAAATCCTTCTAACCTTGCCCAGTTTGTGACTTCTGGTATTTCATTTATAGATATCAATCTAATTGAAAAATTTTCCCTCATAGAAATATACTAACCAAGAAAAATTTGAATTTTTAATAGCAATATTAATAAATTTGATTATTTCTCATAAACCATTCACTTTGATTGAACTGCCTAAAAACCTGAGTTATTTACAATTTATCCTCTGATATATTTAATACTATTCAAAGGTAAAAAATGAAAATTTCTGATAAATTTCATTTAGAAGACATCTATAAATTAAAAAATACAGTTCTCACTGGCAAAACTGAAGATATAAAATGGCGGATCCATCATATCAATATAGTTTCTAAACTTTTGGATGAAAATATAAAAGAGATAATTAAATCACTTTTTGTTGATCTCGGCAAATCTGAAATTGAAGGGCTTTCAGAAATTCTTTTAGTGAAACAAGAAATTTCACTCATAAAAAAGAAACTCAATTCTTGGATGCGACCAAAAAAGATTGATACACCTTTTTATCTTTTTCCATCATCCTCACAAGTTATTTATGAACCTCTTGGGTGTGTCTTAATTCTTGGTCCTTATAATTATCCATTACTTTATGTTTTAAAGCCATTGGTAAATATTTTCTCAGCAGGAAATACTGCAGTTATAAAACCATCAGAGAAATGTCCTGCGACCTCAAAACTTATTAAAAAGCTTACTTCCAAATATTTCCGTAAAGATGTCCTAATGACAGTAGAGGGTGATAATAAACAATCCATAAAATTAATTGAACAAAATTTTGACCACATTTTTTTTACAGGAAGTACTGAAACTGGAAAATCTATAATGAAATTAGCTTCAAAAAACTTAACTCCATTAACTCTTGAGTTAAGCGGAACAAACCCTGTAATTGTCTTCAAAAATGCAAATTTAGAAGTGGCTGCAAAAAGAATTGTTTGGGGCAAATTTTTTAATTCTGGTCAATCCTGTATGGCTCCGAATCATATCTTTGTAGATAAAGAAATTGAAAATATTTTTATAGAAAAATTAAAGAAATACATAGTAAGTTTTTACGGAGATAATCCAATTATTTCCGCAAATTTATCAAAATTAGAAAAAAAGCAATTTTCATCAACTGTAGAAATTCTCAAACAATATAAAAAAGAAAAAAGAATTTTATTTGGGGGGACTGTTTGTAAAAAAAAGTTGAAAATATCTCCTACAATCTTAAGAACTAAACTAAATGAAACAGATATTTTGCAGAAAGAATTATTCAGTTCATTGCTTCCAGTAATTGGGATCAATGATAAGGAATCAGCTTTAAAACAGATTAGTCAAACATCAAAACCCTTAGCAATCTACTTATTTGGAGGCAATAAAAAAATCCATAAGCATATTTCAAAAGTAACCAGCTCAGGAACAATTTGTATAAATGATGTTATGTTACCAGTCCTTATTCCAAATTTACCGTTTGGAGGTGTTGGGCAAAGTGGTATTGGCAAATTTCATGGTGAAGAAGGGTTTCGCAATTTTTCAAATCAAAAATCTATTACTTCTAAAGGTTTTTTATTTGATTCAAATCTGCGGTATCCTCCCTATGAAAGAGTAAAGAAATTTTTAAAGTTTATTTTTCAGGTTTAAATTACTTAAATTGTTTTCAAAAAGCTAGCGATTTTAAATTTAAAGATTATCTTTAAATAAATAGTGAGTTTTATGAAATTTGCATTTTTAGTAATTGCCATATTTATTAATTTTTTTAATCACTCATTGATAAAATCAGAAGAAATATTTTCAGCAAATAATAAAATTGAGAATTTTGCTAGAAAAGAATCAATTACTGAAGAAAAAACTGAAATAAAAAAAATTCATATTGTAAAAAGTGGAGATACATTATCGAGTATTTCAAAACTCTATTCGACAAATAAAGATTTAATTATTAAATTGAATAAATTAAAAGATGAAAATTATATCTTTGTTGGCCAAAATCTTATTATTTCCGAATCTACTGAAAATAATACAAAAAAATCTGATTTAATTAAAAATTATCATATTGTTCAAACTGGTGAAAATCTTACTGACATATCGAACAAATATAATTTAAAAGTAATCGAACTGATAGAGATTAATAATATCAATAATGCTGATTCAATAAAAATTGGTCAAAAGCTCACAATAAGAAAAAAGAACACAATTAATTCAGAAAATCATGAAACAACTGAAAATAAAAAAAATAATGATTTAATTGAGTTAGATAAAAAAATTTATGGTCCTATAATTATCCAAAGTAAAACATCTAAAGATATTAAAGGTAGAAAAGTTTTAAACGTTCTAAATCAAGAAAATAAAAAACTGATTATTTCAATCAATTGTGATAAAAATGAATTAGATGTAAGAATACCTGGCAGGAAATGGATGGGAAGTAAGCCTGCTAAAGAAGAATTCGAAAATAATTTAATAAATGATTTTTGTTAAAACTTTAATTAATATGTGTGAATAATTTGTCTAAGAATATTAATGATGAGTTATTCTACAAAAAGTTAAATTAACAGTAATGGCAATTTCAAGAGGAGATCTCGTAAGAGTAAAAAGACCAGAATCATATTGGTATAATGAAATCGGTAAAGTTGCTTCAGTTGATACCTCAGGCATTAAATATAACTGTGTAGTCAGATTCGATAAAGTAAATTACGCTGGTATAAGCGGAACTGATGGTGGAGCAAATACAAATAATTTCGCTGAAAGTGAATTAGAGAAAGCTTAAATAATTGCCTGAATTACCAGAAGTAGAGACAGTTCGCAGAGGTTTAGAGCAAAAACTTAATAACTTTATTATTAAAAAAGTAGAAGTCTGTAGGGATTCAACTGTTGCATTCCCAATAAACAAAGATGAATTCATTAAAGGACTTCTGAACTCACTTATTTATAAATGGGATAGAAGAGGAAAATATTTAATAGCTCAATTGAAAGAAGTTCAAAATGAGAATGCCCAATTTCATCTAGATAATTCAAAAAATAACGGATTTCTTGTAGTTCATCTAAGAATGACTGGATATTTTAAATTTATTGAAAACTCAAGTCATCCTTGTAAACATACAAGAATTAGATTTTTCGATAAAAATAATAATGAGCTTAGGTACATTGACGTAAGAAGTTTTGGCCAAATGTGGTGGATTAATAAAGACCTATCACTTAAAAAAATAATAAAAGGATTAGGTTCATTAGGACCAGAACCATTTTCTAAAGACTTTGATGCGAATTACCTTAAGAAAGTTATTTCAAAAAGAACAAAATCTATAAAAGCTATTTTATTAGATCAAACAATAGTGGCAGGAATAGGTAATATTTATGCTGATGAAAGTTTATACTCTGCTGGCATCTCCCCTTTTAGGGAAGCTCGAACAATAAAAAAGAATGAGTTAATAAAGCTCAAGGAATCAATTGTAACTGTATTAAAAAAAAGTATAGGTTCTGGGGGTACTACATTTAGTGATTTTAGGGACTTGGAAGGAGAAAATGGGAATTTTGGTTTACAGACAAATGTCTATAGAAGAACTGGGAAAGAATGTCGTAAATGCGGAAATTTAATTGAGAGACAAAAAATTACTGGAAGAAGTACCCATTGGTGTCCAAAATGCCAAAAATAAAAAAGGGCTTACTCATCAAGAGTAAACCCTTTTAAATATTTTTACCTGGCATTGAGCTATTTTCTCAAGGGGCTACCCCCTAAATATTTTCGCCGCTGATGCGTTTCACAACCGAGTTCGAGATGGATCGGAGTGGTTCCACATCGCCATGAACACCAGGATAGGTGGAACCTTGAGAACTGCATAGAAAATTATATAAATTAAAAACAATAAATTAAGTTTATTTGGTCAAGCCCTCGGTCTATTAGTACTCCTCCGCTGCACTTGTTACCAAGCTTCCACGTAGAGCCTATCAACGGGTGTTCTTCCCGTGACCTTACTGGCTTAAGCCATGGCAATACTCATCTTGAGGTGGGCTTCCCACTTAGATGCTTTCAGCGGTTATCCACTCCGCACATGGCTACCCAGCGTTTACCGTTGGCACGATAACTGGCACACCAGAGGTGCGTTCCTCCCGGTCCTCTCGTACTAGGGAGAAATCCTCTCAATATTCCTGCGCATACACCGGATATGGACCGAACTGTCTCACGACGTTCTGAACCCAGCTCGCGTACCGCTTTAATGGGCGAACAGCCCAACCCTTGGGACCGACTTCAGCCCCAGGTTGCGATGAGCCGACATCGAGGTGCCAAACCTCCCCGTCGATGTGAACTCTTGGGGGAGATCAGCCTGTTATCCCTAGAGTAACTTTTATCCGTTGAGCGACGGCCCTTCCACGCAGAACCGTCGGATCACTAAAACCGACTTTCGTCCCTGTTCGACTTGTAGGTCTCACAGTCAAGCTCCCTTCTGCTTTTGCACTCAACGACTGATTTCCAACCAGCCTGAGGGAACCTTTGTGCGCCTCCGTTACCTTTTAGGAGGCGACCGCCCCAGTCAAACTGCCCATCAGATACTGTCCGCTTCCCGGATAACGGGTAAGCGTTAGAACCCTAGCTCTAAAAGAGTGGTATCTCACCGATGACTCAATAGTACCCACAAGCACTATTTCAACGTCTCCCACCTATTCTGCGCATTCAGAGCCCGAGCACAATATCAAACTACAGTAAAGCTTCATAGGGTCTTTCTGTCCGGGTGTATGTAGTCCGCATCTTCACAGACAATTCTATTTCGCCGAGCCTCTCTCCGAGACAGCGCGCAAATCGTTACACCTTTCGTGCGGGTCGGAACTTACCCGACAAGGAATTTCGCTACCTTAGGACCGTTATAGTTACGGCCGCCGTTCACCGGGGCTTCAGTCGCCAGCTTCACTAAAAGCTAACCAGCTTCCTTAACCTTCCGGCACTGGGCAGGTGTCAGCCCCCATACATCGTCTTGCGACTTGGCGGAGACCTGTGTTTTTGGTAAACAGTCGCTTGCGCCTCTTCACTGCGACCAGCTCTCGCTGGCACCCCTTCTCCCGAAGTTACGGGGCCATTTTGCCGAGTTCCTTAGAGAGAGTTATCTCGCGCCCCTCGGTATTCTCTACCACCCCACCTGTGTCGGTTTCGGGTACTGGCATTTGTGTCTTAACGAGTATAGGGCTTTTCTTGGAAGCATGACATCACCAACTTCGCTGCCGTAGCAGCTCGTACTCACGCCTTAGCTCAAGATGTTTTCTCCATCTCTCAAAGCCTCGAACGCTTGAACCAGTAACCAACATCTGGCCTGGTTAGCCTTCTCCGTCCCCCTTCTCAAAACACATCTGGTACAGGAATATTGACCTGTTATCCATCGACTACGCCTTTCGGCCTCGCCTTAGGTCCAGACTAACCCTCCGCGGACGAGCCTGCCGGAGGAACCCTTAGGGTTTCGGGGCATGGGATTCTCACCCATGTTTTCGCTACTCAAGCCGACATTCTCACTTCTATGCTGTCCACGTCCGCTTACGCTAACGCTTCACCCTACATAGAACGCTCCCCTACCATAAATAAATTTATCCGCAGCTTCGGTATAACGCTTAGCCCCGTTCATTTTCGGCGCAGGATCGCTCGACCAGTGAGCTATTACGCACTCCTTTGAGGATGGCTGCTTCTAGGCAAACCTCCTGGTTGTCTGGGCAATCCCACCTCCTTTATCACTTAGCGTTAATTTTGGGACCTTAGCTGGCGGTCTGGGCTGTTTCCCTCTTGACTATGGAGCTTATCCCCCACAGTCTGACTGCCTAGTTACACACAGGGTATTCAGAGTTCATATCGATTTGGTACCGCTTTCGCAGCCCGCACCGAAATGGTTGCTTTACCCCCCTGCTGGAGCACTAGACGCTACGCCTCAACGTATTTCGGGGAGAACCAGCTAGCTCCTGGTTCGATTGGCATTTCACCCCTAACCACAGCTCATCCGCTGAATTTTCAACTTCAGTCGGTTCGGACCTCCACTTGGTATCACCCAAGCTTCATCCTGGCCATGGTTAGATCACCAGGGTTCGGGTCTATAAACACTGACAAACGCCCTATTAAGACTCGCTTTCGCTGTGGCTCCACCATTTCCGGTTTAACCCGCCAGTGCCTATAAGTCGCCGGCTCATTCTTCAACAGGCACACGGTCACCCGATTAGTCGGGCTCCCATTGCTTGTAAGCTCACGGTTTCATGTTCTATTTCACTCCCCTCCCGGGGTTCTTTTCACCTTTCCCTCGCGGTACTGTTTCACTATCGGTCACACAGTAGTACTTAGCCTTACGAGGTGGTCCTCGCAGATTCACACGGAATTCCACGTGCTCCGTGCTACTCGGGATACAGCTAGGTCAACTTATCTTTCGATTACGGGGCTTTCACCCTCTGTGGCACGCCATTCAAACGTTTCTTCTAGACTTGTTGATCCATATTGCTGTCCCACAACCCCGATAGTCAAGACTATCGGTTTGGGCTGTTCCCCGTTCGCTCGCCGCTACTGAGGGAGTCGTTATTTACTTTCTCTTCCTCCAGCTACTAAGATGTTTCAGTTCGCTGGGTTAGCTCGCACCAACCTATATATTCAGTTGGCCGTACATGGGGTTGCCCCATTCGGAAATTCCCGGATCAAAGTGTGCTTCCAACTCCCCGAGACTTATCGCAGGTAACCACGTCCTTCATCGCCTCTGTGTGCCTAGGTATCCTCCGTGAGCCCTTTGTAGCTTGACCAATAACTTCAAATATTGAAGCATCAGCTTAATAGAATTGTTATTAATGCATTTGCACAAATAATAAATCTGCATCATTAAAGATGCTTATTGTCTTTAAAAATAATCTATGCAGTTGTCAAGGTTCTCTGAAAACAATGAAATTAATTCAATGAGTCCAGCATCTTAATGATTTCATTAGGAAGCTAGATTCTTTCAGAATTTGATCACAACTCAAAAAATTTCCTTTCTACCAATTATGGAAGAGGTGGTGATCAGTGGAGGTAAGCGGACTCGAACCGCTGACATCCTGCTTGCAAAGCAGGCGCTCTACCAACTGAGCTATACCCCCAACATAGAGATATGGGCCATCCTGGACTTGAACCAGGGACCTCACCCTTATCAGGGGTGCGCTCTAACCACCTGAGCTAATGGCCCAGGAAAAATAATGGGTGTGACCTAGAAAAACTTAGGAAATGAAATTCTTAATAAATTAAAAACGTGAGATACCGATCGACCTAAGGTGACAAAATAATAATATTAAACATTTTGTTGTCTCCCTGTTAGGAGGTGATCCAGCCGCACCTTCCGGTACGGCTACCTTGTTACGACTTCACCCCAGTCATTAGCCCCACCTTCGGCGTCCTCCTCCACAAGGGTTGGAGTAACGACTTCGGGCATGGCCAACTTCCATGGTGTGACGGGCGGTGTGTACAAGGCCCGGGAACGTATTCACCGCAGTATGCTGACCTGCGATTACTAGCGATTCCTACTTCACGTAGGCGAGTTGCAGCCTACGATCTGAACTGAGCCACGGTTTATGGGATTTGCTAGCTCTCGCGAGTTTGCTGCCCTTTGTCCGTAGCATTGTAGTACGTGTGTAGCCCAGGGTGTAAGGGGCATGATGACTTGACGTCATCCACACCTTCCTCCGGTTTATCACCGGCGGTCTTTCTAGAGTGCCCAACTAAATGCTGGCAACTAAAAACGTGGGTTGCGCTCGTTGCGGGACTTAACCCAACATCTCACGACACGAGCTGACGACAGCCATGCACCACCTGTCACTGCATTCCCGAAGGCACCCTCAAATTTCTAAGAGGTTCGCAGGATGTCAAACCCTGGTAAGGTTCTTCGCGTTGCATCGAATTAAACCACATACTCCACCGCTTGTGCGGGCCCCCGTCAATTCCTTTGAGTTTCACACTTGCGTGCGTACTCCCCAGGCGGAACACTTAACGCGTTAGCTACGACACCGAAGGGGTCGATTCCCCCGACACCTAGTGTTCATCGTTTACGGCCAGGACTACAGGGGTATCTAATCCCTTTCGCTCCCCTGGCTTTCGTCCATGAGCGTCAGTAATGGCCCAGCAGAGCGCCTTCGCCACTGGTGTTCTTCCCGATATCTACGCATTTCACCGCTACACCGGGAATTCCCTCTGCCCCTACCATACTCAAGCCTTTCAGTTTCCACTGCCATGATGGAGTTAAGCTCCACGCTTTAACAGCAGACTTGAAAAGCCGCCTGCGGACGCTTTACGCCCAATAATTCCGGATAACGCTTGCCACTCCCGTATTACCGCGGCTGCTGGCACGGAATTAGCCGTGGCTTATTCCTCAAGTACCGTCATATCTTCTTCCTTGAGAAAAGAGGTTTACAGCCCAGAGGCCTTCGTCCCTCACGCGGCGTTGCTCCGTCAGGCTTTCGCCCATTGCGGAAAATTCCCCACTGCTGCCTCCCGTAGGAGTCTGGGCCGTGTCTCAGTCCCAGTGTGGCTGATCATCCTCTCAGACCAGCTACTGATCGAAGCCTTGGTGAGCCATTACCTCACCAACTAGCTAATCAGACGCGAGCTCATCCTCAGGCGAAATTCATTTCACCAGTAGGCATATGGGGTATTAGCGGTCGTTTCCAACCGTTATCCCCCTCCTGAGGGCAGATTCTCACGCGTTACTCACCCGTCCGCCACTAACCCGAAGGTTCGTTCGACTTGCATGTGTTAAGCACGCCGCCAGCGTTCATCCTGAGCCAGGATCAAACTCTCCGTTGTGTTCAAATCCTTTTGTAGATAAATCTACTCAAATTGAATTGCTTTATCCAAATAAAAACTTCAGTTTTTGAATTTAGTTTCAGCCTCCTTAAATTTTAAGGATTACATTGAGTGCACATTAAAAATATTTCTAAAGTGACTTTCCAAGATCTCAGATCCGTTTGCATCAAAGCTAAAAGTTAGCAATTGATGACATTTTTATATATTCTTGACGGGACCTCACACCTTTATTGCAAATACATCTTGAAATAACTAAAAAAAATTTGGTTATTTCTGACGCAATAAAAGCATCAGTTCCTAAGTTTTTAAATTTTCTAGGTGCAGAGTTAAACAACAAGTGTATAACTCATTTAGAAGGGTAAACCCTTCTTCTGGCTGAAAATAATGATTAAAATCAAATCTTCAAAGAATTCACTCATTTACCAAAAATCAGATTTAAAGTAATTGCTTGAATAATGCAAAAAGAATATTTCTGCCCAGAAGAAAATACTAAACCATCCGACTGTAATTGTGCAACCTTTTATACAAAATTTTTTTATTAATTTTTTATTTGATCAAAGTCTCATTAAACAACTAGGCTTAAATAAAGGGATATAAATGAAATGGCAGAAAGATTTAATCAAAAAAATTTAAGAGTAAGACCAAGTTCTGATGAAGAGAAAATTGTAACAAATGCAAAAAAACACTTCGAAAAGACTTTGGTTGAAATATCAGGCGAGTTGGTAGGAAGCGTTGCCGCACTAGAACACCCAACAAAAAATAAAAAATTAAATTATGGAGAAATATTTTTAAGAGACAATGTTCCTGTAATGATTTACCTCATTACCCAAAAGAGGTACGAAATTGTCAAAAAGTTCCTAAGTGTATGCCTTGAGTTACAAAGCTCTAATTACCAAACGCGTGGTGTATTTCCTACTAGTTTCGTAGAAGAAAATGGACAGCTCATTGGAGACTATGGTCAGAGATCAATAGGAAGGATTACTTCAGCTGATGCAAGTTTATGGTGGCCGATTTTATGTTGGTATTATGTCAATAAAAGCGGTGATAATGCCTTCGGAAAAAGTCAAAGCGTTCAAAGAGGTATTCAACTTCTACTAGATCTAGTTCTACATCCAACATTTGAGGGTACTCCAGTACTTTTTGTTCCAGATTGCGCATTTATGATTGATAGACCTATGGATGTATGGGGAGCACCCCTAGAAGTTGAAGTTTTACTTCATGGATGTTTAAAAAGTTGTATTAACTTAATGGAATTAAGTAGAGCAGATCATGTTAGTAGACTTCTAGACCAAAGACTTATTCTTACAAATCAATGGGTTAAGGATTTAGGAAGTTTTCTTTTAAAGCATTATTGGGTTACCAGTCAAACAATGCAAATTCTAAGAAGAAGGCCAACTGAGCAATATGGTGATGATCAACACTTCAATGAATTTAACGTTCAACCTCAAGTCGTTCCCTCATGGCTACAAGATTGGTTAGAGAATAGAGGTGGTTACTTAATAGGAAATATTAGAACAGGAAGGCCTGACTTTAGATTTTACAGTTTAGGCAATTCTTTAGCATGTATGTTCGGAGTACTGCCTCCTGAAGAACAAAGAGCTTTATTTAGATTAGTTTTACATAACAGACAGCATTTGATGGCTCAGATGCCCATGAGAATTTGTCATCCTCATATGGATGTCGAAGAATGGCAAAATAAAACTGGATCTGACCCAAAGAATTGGCCTTGGAGTTACCATAACGGGGGTCATTGGCCAAGTTTACTTTGGTTTTTTGGTACAGCTGTCTTATTGCATCAAAAACATTATGGTTCTGAAGATGTGATTCTCATGGAAGAAATGAAATCTTTAATAGAGGAATCATATTGGTGTCAACTTAATCAATTGCCTAAGCAAGAATGGGCAGAATATTTTGATGGTCCTACAGGTACTTGGGTTGGGCAACAATCAAGAACGTATCAAACTTGGACAATTGTTGGATTTTTGTTAATGAATCATTTTTTAAGAAATGAATATAACGATCTAGATATGTTTAAAATTTAAATTTAAAAAAGTCCTAAAGTTAATGATTTATCAATTGGCAAGCATGCACCAATACCAAGGTATATTGTTAAAAAAGTTCCAAATAAGAAAACAGCCATTGCTATTGGTCTTCTAAACGGGTTAGAAAATTTATTAACGTTTTCAATAAATGGTAATATCATTAATCCAAGTGGAATTAATGTTTGAAGTGCAATACCCAAAAGTTTATTGGGAACAACCCTAAGTATTTGAAAAACTGGATAGAGGTACCATTCAGGAAGTATTTCCAGGGGTGTTGCGAATGGATTAGCTTTGTCTCCCAACATTGCAGGATCAAGAACTGCTAATCCAACAACACAAGCAATAGTTCCTAGAATAACTACTGGGAAGATATATAGTAAATCATTTGGCCATGCCGGTTCTCCATAATAGTTATGGCCCATACCTTTAGCTAACTTTGCTCTCAATTTTGGATCAGATAAATCCGGTTTTTTTAACGTAGACATATGAAATACTAATAATGGTTTAAGTATAAGAGTTTATAAAGGACCTGAAATGCCCTGTTTACGAATCATTAAAAAGTGCATCAACATAAATACCGCTAATGACCATGGCAATACAAAAGTATGAAGACTGTAAAATCTGGTTAAAGTCGATTGTCCAACACTTTCTCCACCTCTAAGAAGTTCAACCATAAAGTCACCAATTACTGGAATTGCAGCAGGAACACCTGAAACAATCTTAACCGCCCAATAACCTACTTGATCCCAAGGTAGAGAGTATCCTGTCACTCCAAAAGCTACAGTTATGACTGCCATTACAACACCTGTAACCCAAGTTAATTCTCTTGGCCTTTTAAAACCTCCGGTAAGATAAACCCTAAAAACATGAAGGATTAACATCAGAACCATCATTGATGCACTCCATCTATGCACAGATCTTATTAACCATCCAAAACTTACATCAGTCATTAAATAGCTGACTGAACTATAAGCTTGAGTCACTGTTGGCTTATAGTAAAAAGTCATTGCAAAACCTGTTGCAAATTGAATTAGGAAGCATACTAAAGTTATGCCTCCTAAACAATAAAAAATATTTACGTGAGGGGGTACGTACTTGGAAGTTACGTCGTCAGTTATGTCTTGAATTTCAAGTCTTTCTTGAAACCAGTCATAAACAGATGAAGAATTCGCCATCCAAAAAAAAATTAGCTTTGATATAAAGAGCTTACTTAAAATTCTTATACTTGGTGTTAACACTTAACCCAATGAATTCATCTTTTAACAAACTTTTAACATTCAAAACTGTGATCACTGCATCAATGATCATCGTTTTTTCTATCAATCTTTTGTTGATTGAGAGAGTGGATGCCCTCAGTGATAGCAGGCAATTAGTACTTGACGCTTGGACCTTGGTAAACGAGGGGTTTTATGATCCAGAAAAGTTTGATGAAATCCAATGGAAAAGAATTAGACAAAAAACATTACAGAAACAAATTGAAACAAGTGAAGAGGCTTATTCCGCAATTGAAGACATGTTAAGACCTCTAGAAGATCCATACACTCGAGTTTTACGCCCAAAAGATTATGAACTACTGAAATCAAGTAATTTTGGGAGTGAAATTAATGGTGTTGGGCTTCAATTAGGTGAAGATGATGACAATAAAGTTAAAGTTATCTCTACTCTTGGGGGTTCGCCAGCTGAAGAAGCCGGAATAGTAAGCGGGGACTTGATAGAGACAGTGGACGGAATCTCATCAGAAAAATTAGGGCTTGCAAGTACTGCCTCTAAGTTAAGAGGTGAATCAGGGACAAAAGTTTTAGTTCAGGTATCTTCAGAATCAGGAGAAATTAGGGAAGTCGATCTAGAGAGGAGATCAGTAGATCTCAGACCAGTTAGAACAAAAAGATTAAGAGACGATTCTCACACAATAGGATATTTAAGGATAACTCAATTCAGCGAAAGCGTACCCAAAAAAGTTGAAGAGGCTCTTCAAGAGTTAAAAGAGAAGGAAGTTGAGGGATTGATCTTGGATCTTAGAAATAATTCAGGGGGACTAGTAAGCTCAGGTATAGCAGTTGCAGACTCGTTATTGAGTGAGAAGCCTGTAGTCGAGACAAAAGATAGAAATGGAATCAAAGATGCAATTATCTCTCAAAAAGAGACATCTTTTGATGGACCAATGGTGACTTTAGTGAATAAAGGTACTGCAAGTGCCAGTGAAATACTAGCTGGTTCTTTACAAGATAATGAGAGGTCAATTCTTATGGGAGAACAAACTTATGGGAAAGGTTTAATTCAATCCCTAAAAAGTTTGGGAGAAGATAGTGGTATCGCTATAACAGTGGCTAGTTACTTAACCCCCAATGGGAATAATATTCAAGGCCAAGGTATGACCCCTGACAAATTACTTGATCTTCCGGATGCAAGTGATTATGGAAGTACTGACGATAAATGGGTGAGGAATGCAGAATTATTTCTGGGGTCGGTTCTAGAAAAAGAAGAAGTTTCAGTTCAAACAATTGGATTAAACAATGAAGAAATTAAATCTTTAAATGGCTAAAGATTGAAAACAAAAAATCTAAAATAAATGAGCATTAAAAGAATTTTTCATGACCCAATTCATAAAGAAATAGTATTTGATGCAGGAAAGCCAGAAGAATTAATGATTATGGAATTAATTGATACAGTTGCTTTTCAAAGACTAAGAAGAATAAAACAACTTGGTGCGGCATCATTACTTTTTCATGGTGCAGAATCGAGTAGATTTACTCACTCAATTGGAGTCTTTTGTATAGCTAGAAAAATTTATAAGAGATTAATTGAAAGTAAATCTTCATTTTGTGAAAATAAATTTGTTCTTTATGGAGCAGCCCTACTTCATGATTTAGGTCATGGACCTTTAAGCCATACCAGTGAAAAAATATTCAAGCATGATCACGAAAAATGGTCTGAAAACTTAGTAACAAATTATTCTCCAATCAATACAATCCTCAAAAAGTATGACAACGAATTACCAAGAAAAATTGGTGAATTATTTCAACCAAAACAACTATTTTCAAAACCCTTAAAAACATTGATCAGTAGTGAGATAGATTGCGATCGTCTCGATTACCTTTTACGCGATAGTTACAACACAGGTACTAATTATGGCTTAGTAGATTTAGAAAGAATAATTTCAGCTCTTACCTTTTCACCTGATGGGAATATCGGAATCAAACCAAAGGGGATAATCGCTATTGAGCATTTCCTTGTACTTAGAAACTTGATGTATAGAACAATTTACAATCACAGGATAAACGAAATATCAACATGGATTCTGGAAAAAATATTACACACAATAAAACATAATTATGAAAAAAATATTTGGTTAGATAATTCTTTATATAAATGGATTTTTTCACCATCAAAGGTTGATTTTGATGATTTCATAAGAAATGATGATGTAACGTTTTATTATCACTTGATTAGATGGAAAGATGAATCTTTTGAGCCACTTTCTACACTATGCAAAATGTTTATTGACAGAGATTTATTAAAGGCGTCAGACATTAGTTTTTTAAGTAAAATAGATAGATTAAAAATCCTTGCATTTGCCACAAAATTATGTGAAAAGAATGGTTATGATTCAGAAATATATTGCGGGATTAAGGAAAGGTCTTTTAAAGGTTTTGAATCTAATAATGCACTAAAAATATGGGACGGCACTTTTCAAAGCGCATTAGAAAATAGTTCTGCATTAATAAAAACTTTAATGAGATCCGAAGAAAGCTCTTTTATTATTTATCCAGATATGATCAAAAATGAAATTAAGAATGAAATTTCACTAATAAAAAACAATATCTAGATTTAATTCAATGGAAATCGTTTTAATAAACACTAAAAGTAAATATTTAGAAGTTTTTTCTTTGTTAAATTTAGATAATATCAATGAAACTTTCAAAAGATTTTCTTCCATCAAGGAACCTTTAGAAGCAAAAATTTTCGCAGTCAATGAGTCAATAAGTTCTCATCAATTTTTAAAATTAAAAAATCATTTTGACAAAATTAATATTTGTTCCTTACGCATCTACTCAAATAATAGAGATTCAATAATAAGTGGAAGGTCCTTAAAAATAGATTCAGCTTACATAAAAGAGCAAGAGATCAAAAACCAGTTACTATTATTCAATTCAAAAAAGAAAGACGATATTCTTCACAAAGGAACAGTACGATCGGGCGAAAGAATATCTTCAAACGGAAACCTATGTATTATTGGAGACGTTAATCCAGGAGCAATAGTTTCCGCTAAGAAAAATATTTACGTTTGGGGCAAATTACTAGGGATCGCATTCGCAGGGAAAAGTGGAAATAAAAATGCCTCTATTGCATCACTTTATCTAAACCCTTTACAGTTAAGGATTGCAGATGTGATAGCAATTGGACCAAAAGAAAAGCCCAAAAATTACTATCCAGAAATTGCAGTTATAGATAAACAAACAATAATTATCAAACCTCACTTAATCGAAAATAAAAATTAATCAATAATTTGCAATAAATAAATTCAAAATAGATAAATTTAAGAATTACTTAATCTTTAAAATATTTAACTTTCTGCAAGTGGCTTTATTATTTGTAAAATCTTAAAAATCGTGGGGAAGAATACTCGCACAATACTAATCTGTTCAGGTAAGGGAGGAGTTGGCAAAACAACTTTAACTGCAAACCTAGGAATTGCACTTGCTAATAGTGGAGCAACAACTGCTGTATTAGATGCTGATTTTGGCTTAAGAAATTTAGATCTTCTTCTAGGATTAGAAAATCGCATCATTTATACGGCTCAAGATGTTCTAGACAAGAACTGTCGTCTCGATCAAGCATTGGTTAGACATAAAAAGGAGCCTAATCTTGCTCTTCTACCTGCTGGAGATCCAAGGATGTTGGATTGGATGAAGCCCGAAGATATGAAAAAAATTAGTGAGCTACTTAGTGAGAACTTTGATTTTGTCTTAGTAGATTGTCCTGCTGGTGTAGAAGATGGCTTTAAAAATGCCCTTGCAGCCTGTAAAGAAGCTATTGTTGTTACTAACCCAGAATTATCCGCAGTGAGGGATGCAGATAGAGTAATAGGGATTCTTAATACTTCAGATATTGAGCCTATTCAACTTGTAATCAATAGAGTTCGCCCTAATATGATGGCTAGTCAAGAAATGTTATCCATCGAAGATGTTCAAGGGATCCTTTCTTTGCCTTTATTAGGTATTGTTTTAGAAGATGAACAGGTAATAATAAGTACAAATAGAGGAGAGCCACTGACACTTTCAGATAGTAGATCTCCTGCAAAAAGATGTTACTTGAATGTTTCTCAAAGACTTACAAATAAAGATGTACCAATTATCGATCCCAAAAAAGAAGGCAAAAGTCTAAAAGATAAATTCATGAGATTAATGCAAACAAAGGTTTTTTAAAATGATGACTCTCAGAGATCTTATAAATAAATTACTAGGCAGAGAACCGTCTAGTGCCAATACAGCAAGAGAAAGATTACAACTTGTACTGGCTCATGACAGAGTTGATATGAGTTCTTTAACAACTGATCTTTTAGATAAAATGAGGAAAGAAATTCTTGATGTTGTTGCTAAATATGTTGAAATTGATTTTGATGAGGTAGCAGTAAGTTTAGAGACTGAGGATAGAATGACTGCATTAGTTGCCAATTTACCAATCAAAAGAACTATTTCAGGAGAAATAAAATTCAAAAAAACTGATAAAGCTAATAAAGATATCAAAAAGTAATAAATTTAAAAAAAGCTAAAAAAATACTGATAATTGACCCTTCCTGATTGTAAGATAAAATGATTGCCGGCTTAGCTCAGCGGTAGAGCAGCGCTTTTGTAAAGCGAAGGTCATCAGTTCAAATCTGTTAGCCGGCATTTTGATTTGTTTAATTCTGTTCAATATTCTTCGTTGAAAATAAAAAGACTAAACCTATCAGAGCAATAATAGGAATCAATCTTATTTCGAGAACATACTCTAAAAAAGATGCAAGGGGCTCAAATATCCAATAAGTAAAAAATTGAATCAATAAAACAAAAAATAATAATAAAAACATTAATACAATTCCCTTACTAATACTTCTCCTTGTCTAATCAGTCTCCAATCTCCACATTTCTTCCACAATATAATAGTACTTGCTTTTCCACTTCTTTTTCCCCAGGGGATAGGACCCAAAATTTTCAGAGTAGGGAAGTCTAGAGCAATACCTTCAACTGTAATAGATCCTTTAAAACCTGAAATATTTGCACTTGAAGTTAACAATGGACCTGTTTCTCTCATGAGAGATTGAGCCATATATGAATTTGGAATCCTCAACCCAAGGGTAAGATCATTGCTTGTGAGGATTGTAGTCTGCTTTTCTGAAGCAGGAATAACCATTGTCAGAGCTCCAGGCCAATATTTTGAAGCTATATTTTCGTAATCTTCTTTAGCTGATTCGTGAACATAATCAATTAATTGTTTATGTTCTGCCCCCATAAGAATTAAGGGTTTATCTCTATCCCTTTTTTTAAACTCATAAATAATATTTGAAAATTTTGGCAAGCACCCAATCGCAGGTAATGTGTCAGTTGGGAAAATTATAGGTAAACCACTTTTAAGAGTCTTCAAAGCGGATTTGCAGTCTACTAAATTCATTTAGATTATGAACTTGTAATAATTTATTTATATCTTCCAATGGTAAACCTACCAATACCTGAAAGATCTTTCACAATTTCTATTGATGTAAATTTATTTTTTAAAAAAAGTTGTTTTACTTTTTCGCCTTGATCAAAATGATTCTCTAAAATTAGCCAGCCCTTCTCTTTTAAAAATATTGGTGCATTTTGTATTATTTCCCTAATGTGTTTTAAACCATCTTCGCCACCTAATAAAGCAACTTTAGGTTCGAAATTTTTAACTTCTTTGGGCAATTTTTCATAAGTATCTTTTGGAATATATGGCGGGTTTGAAATAGCAAGGTCTAATTTACCTTTAAAATTTTCAAGAGGTGACCACCAATTGCCACAATAAAATTTCAAATTTGATTGTTTGGAAGAATTTATATAATTTTTATTAGCTATTTCTAATGCGTCTTTATCTATATCAGTTGCCACCCCTTCGCTAAATGGATAAGCCAATGCCAACGCAATACTTATAGCGCCTGATCCAGTTCCTAATTCAGCAAAAAATAATTTCTGTGACTTCCTTCTAAATACACTGAAGACAATATCTACTATGAGCTCTGTCTCTGGTCTGGGAATAAGTACTTTATTTGTAACTTTTAATTTTAAGTCTCTCCAATAAGTTATTCCGCAAAGATATTGAATTGGGCAAGATTTTATTAAATGATCTTCCCAAACAGATTCTAAATATTTTAAGCTTTTTTTTAAATGTAAGTTTCCATTAGGATTTAAAATTTTCAAGTTTAAATCTCTAGTCGAAATATCGCCTATACAATCAAGTAAAACTTCAAAAGATTGTTGATCACCACCTTTTGAAAGTTGCTTTTTTTTCCACAATAAAAATTCCTTTACAGAAATGCAAAGCATTTACTAAAGCATCAGCGTTTTGGTCCAAGTCTACCTTTACTAGAGTCAGAGTAGAAGCTTGATTTTTCTCCATCTTGAGTAGAAATAAATAAACCAATGAGGAATATTGTTGGCACCCCTACAAATAAAAGACTAGCTACGAATCCAAAGTTAGTTGTTTCCATTTAATTAGATAGTTCTATATCAAGTAATAAGACTATAGACATATAACTTGGAATAAAGTGGAAAAATAAACAAATTTTATAAACTGATTAACAGTCTTAAACAATTTAACGTGGTAATTTTTTATTTTCACTAATTTTTTTTAGTTCTTCCAAATTTGAGGGAGGGGATTGTGGTTTTGTTAAAATTACTGCAGATGACTTTATCAATGTTTGGCATGCTAATCGCCAATTTTCTGGTCTATTTTTAAGTTTTTCTTCTTCAACGGATGTAAGAGGGCTTAAGGAATTTTTGTTTCCACCTTCAACTGAAATAAAGCAAGTACTGCATTGTCCAGCGCCTCCACAATTTCCCAAAATACCTTTTAGTCCATAAAGCTGTAAATTCTCTTTCATTACGAGTTCTCTTAAATTTTCACCAGGATTACATTGAACCTCTAAGTCCTCACGGATAAATCTGATAGTTGCCATTTTTTTAGTTATTTTTCTTATTTTGGCGTTTTACTTTGAGAATTGTGACCAAAATATTAACAGTTTTTAGCTAAAAATTTCTTGTAAACTTTGTTCTGCTAATGGATTTGCCCAATTTTTGCAAGAAAATAAATTTATTTACAAAAATCCCTCAAAGACTAAAAAACCCTTACTATCATGATGTTTAGCTGTTCATACAGCATAGTTACTAGAAATTAACCGATGGGATTGCCTTGGTATCGAGTTCACACAGTAGTTATTAATGACCCAGGTCGACTACTTGCTGTGCATCTTATGCATACTGCATTATTAGCCGGCTGGGCCGGTTCAATGGCTCTATATGAATTAGCCATTTTTGATCCTTCTGATGCTGTTCTCAATCCAATGTGGAGACAGGGGATGTACGTTATGCCTTTCATGGCAAGACTAGGTATCACAAGTAGTTGGAATGGATGGGATATTACGGGTGCTACTGGAGTTGATCCTGGATTCTGGAGTTTCGAAGGAGTTGCGGCAGCACACATAGTATTTAGTGGCCTATTGATGTTGGCATCTATTTGGCACTGGACATATTGGGACCTAGATTTATGGGAAGATTCAAGAACTGGTGAGCCTGCTCTTGATTTACCAAGAATTTTTGGAATCCACCTTCTTTTAGCAGGACTTACATGTTTTGGTTTTGGAGCTTTTCATTGCGCAAACGTAGGGATTTGGGTTTCTGATCCCTATGGTTTAAGTGGTCATGTAGAACCTGTAGCACCTTCCTGGGGAGTTGAAGGATTTAATCCTTTTAATCCAGGAGGTATTGTAGCTAATCATATTGCAGCAGGACTTATGGGTATTATTGGAGGTATTTTTCATATTACCAATAGACCTGGAGAAAGACTTTACAGAGCATTAAAACTTGGAAGTCTCGAAGGAGTTCTTGCGAGTGCTTTAGCTGCTGTACTATTTGTTTCTTTCGTTGTTTCCGGAACAATGTGGTACGGTTCAGCAACCACCCCAATAGAGCTTTTTGGTCCTACGAGATATCAATGGGATTCAGGCTATTTCAAAACTGAAATTAACAGAAGAGTACAAGCTTCTATTGATGATGGAGCAACTAAATCAGAGGCATATGCATCGATTCCAGAAAAATTAGCCTTCTACGATTATGTAGGAAATAGTCCAGCTAAAGGGGGACTATTCAGAGTTGGAGCTCTTGTTAATGGTGATGGTTTACCAACTGGTTGGCAAGGTCACATTGCTTTCCAAGATAAGGAAGGAAACGAATTAGAAGTTAGAAGAATTCCTAATTTCTTTGAAAACTTCCCTGTCATTCTTGAAGACAAAGAAGGCAATGTAAGGGCCGATATCCCATTTAGAAGAGCTGAAGCAAAGTACTCATTTGAGCAAACTGGCATTACAGCAACTATTTATGGAGGAGACCTAGATGGACAAACATTTACAGATCCTGCTGTAGTGAAAAGATTAGCAAGAAAAGCTCAACTTGGAGAAGCATTCAAGTTTGACAGAGAGACATATAAATCTGACGGTGTATTCCGAAGTTCTCCAAGAGCATGGTTTACATATGCACATTTATGTTTCGGATTGCTATTCTTATTTGGGCACTGGTGGCACGCTTCAAGAACTCTTTACAGAAATTCCTTTGCTGGTATTGATGCTGAGATTGGCGACCAAGTTGAATTTGGTTTATTCAAAAAGCTTGGAGACGAAACCACAAGAAGAATCCCTGGAAGGGTTTAACCTAAACTTTATTACTTAATCTTATGGAAGCTTTCGCTTACGTTCTTATTCTAACTCTCGCAGTTGTAACCTTATTCTTTGCTGTCGCCTTTAGAGACCCACCTAAATTCGATAGAAAATGAACCATGAAAAAGGCCTCTTTAACAAGAGGTTTTTTTTTACTTTTCATAATTAGAATATTACCCTACTATTAGGGTTGAAGTGCGTTATTTCACCACATGCAGTGTCCAACCTGTCAAAACACAGATAGCAGAGTTTTGGAATCAAGATCTGCTGATAGTGGTAAAAGTGTTCGAAGAAGAAGAGAGTGCTTAAATTGCAGCTTTAGATTTACAACTTATGAAAGAGTCGAAACGATGCCAGTTTCAGTTATTAAGAAAGACGGTGGCAGAGAATTATTTGATAAACAAAAATTATTTACTGGCATATCAAGGGCATGCGAAAAGACTAACTTCAGTAGTGAAGCAATTATTAATTTCGTAGATGGAATTGAATCACAAATCGTTCAAGACTCTAATAAAGATATTAAATCTTCACAAATCGGAGAATTAATACTTAAAAATCTTAGAAAAGAAAACGAAGTCGCCTATATAAGATACGCCTCAGTTTACAGAAAATTTAATGGGGTAAAAGATTTTATTTCAACTCTTGAATCTCTAAAGGGAAGTTCAAAAAACCAATTAGCATCAATTTCATAAAATTCTGCATCTTAAAGTGTAGAATACATATCACAAATGTTTATTGCTATTGGTTTGCAGGCTAGTAGCATCCCTTTCTAACTACCTTAGGTAGTCTGCGATACAACAAATGAACGAAAATTCTTCCCAAACCATTAAAGAACTTTCTGAGGATCAAGAAATTAAAAATTCGTCTGAGTTAGATAATGATTCAACCTCTCAAAATGAGGAAGATTTATCATTCGAGAAGAGCGATATACCTTCAGCAGACTCTTCCTCTAGCAGAACAAATACTGATTTTGACAACGCAGGATTCACACAAGAAGAATTTGCATCACTTTTGGGTAAGTATGACTATAACTTTAAGCCTGGCGATTTAGTCAAAGGTACCGTTTTTGCTCTAGAGCCAAAAGGGGCCATGATAGATATAGGGGCTAAAACAGCTGCTTTTATGCCTGTTCAGGAGGTTTCAATAAATAGAGTTGAAGGACTTAATGATGTTTTACAACCTTCAGAAAGTAGAGAATTTTTCATAATGAGTGAAGAAAATGAAGATGGCCAATTAGCCCTCTCCATTCGAAGAATTGAGTATCAAAGAGCTTGGGAAAGGGTTAGACAACTTCAAAAAGAAGATGCGACTATATATTCTGAAGTTTTTGCAACAAACAGAGGAGGGGCTCTCGTCAGGGTAGAAGGCTTGAGAGGTTTTATCCCAGGCTCTCATATAAGTGCTCGAAAAATCAAAGATGACTTAGAAGGTGAATATTTACCTTTAAAATTTCTTGAAGTTGATGAAGAGAGAAATAGATTAGTACTAAGTCATAGAAGAGCTTTGGTTGAGAAGAAAATGAACCGACTTGAGGTAGGAGAAGTTGTTGTTGGTTCTGTAAAAGGTATTAAACCTTATGGAGCGTTTATTGATATTGGTGGAGTTAGTGGTTTATTGCACATTTCTGAGATTAGTCATGAACATATTGAGACTCCACATAATGTTTTAAATGTGAGTGACCAAATGAAAGTGATGATAATTGACCTTGATTCAGAAAGAGGACGAATTTCATTATCTACTAAAGCACTTGAACCTGAACCAGGAGATATGCTAACTGACCCTCAAAAAGTTTTTAGTAAAGCTGAAGAAATGGCTGCTAAATATAAACAAATGTTATTTGAACAAACTGATGAGAACGAAGAGATTCCAACAGCTTCAGCTGAAACAGTATAACTTCACTTATTCATTTTGTGCACGAATATCAGAACTTAAGCCTCATTATTCTTATACAAGTATTTTTAATTAACAATAATTGATTTGTAACGATAATCTAATTTAGGATATTAACTAATCCCAAAATTATTTGTAAATGAGTGATTTCATTTTCACTTCAGAATCCGTAACTGAAGGTCATCCTGACAAAATATGTGATCAAATTAGTGACGCTGTTTTAGACGCTTTATTGACAGAAGATCCAGAAAGCAGAGTTGCATGCGAAACTGTAGTTAACACTGGTCTTTGTCTACTTACTGGAGAAATAACTTCAAAAGCAAAAGTCGATTATATAAAACTTGTTAGAAATGTAATTAAAGAAATTGGATATGAGGGCTATAGAGCAGGTGGTTTTGACGCAAATAGTTGTGCAGTTTTAGTAGCACTTGACGAACAATCACCAGATATTTCTCAAGGAGTAAACGAAGCAGATGATGTTAACGATGATTTGGAAGATAATACCGGTGCTGGCGACCAAGGCATAATGTTTGGCTATGCATGCGATGAGACGCCTGAATTAATGCCCTTACCGATTAGCTTGGCTCATAGATTAGCTATTCAACTTTCCAAGGTAAGGCATGAAAACGTGCTTAATTATCTACTCCCAGATGGTAAAACTCAAGTAAGTATCGATTATAAAAATGGAGTACCAATATCGATTAATACCATTTTAATTTCAACTCAACATAATCCTGAGATAGATGGTATCACAAATGAAGCAGAAATTCGTCAAAGAATAAAAGAAGATTTATGGACGCATGTTGTAATTCCTGCTACTGAAGATTTAGAAATCAAACCAAACATTCATACAACAAGATTTCTAGTAAATCCCACGGGCAAATTTGTCGTAGGGGGGCCTCAAGGTGATGCCGGACTTACTGGAAGAAAAATTATAGTAGATACTTATGGGGGTTACGCAAGACACGGAGGAGGGGCATTTTCTGGTAAAGATCCCACAAAAGTGGATAGATCAGCTGCTTACGCAGCACGTTATGTAGCTAAAAGTATAGTTAAGGCAAAATTAGCAAAAAAGGCAGAAGTACAATTAAGTTATGCAATTGGAGTTGCAAAACCGATTTCCATTCTTGTTGAAACTTTTGAAACTGGCGTTATTTCACAAGCTAATTTGACTGAGCTCATTAATAAGTACTTTGATTTAAGACCAGCAGCAATTATAAAAGAATTTGATCTAAGAAATCTACCCCAAAAAATGGGTGGTACATTTTTCAGAAAGACTGCATCCTATGGACATTTTGGCAGAAGAGATCTAAATCTCCCTTGGGAAAAGGTAGAAGAAAAATCAGCCCAATTAGCGGAGGCTTCCAAAGTATTTTTATAAAAATATTTATTCTATGCCTGATAATTTTTATGGGGGATTAGATTTTGGAACTAGTGGCGCAAGAATATCTATAATAAATTTTCATGAGAAATTAGTATATTCAAATTCAATTCCTTATTTACATAGCTTTAAAAATCCAAATTCTTGGATCAATGCTTGTGAAAGACTCTTAGGGTGTTTACCTATTGAGGTAAAAAGTAACCTTCAAAAATTGGCTATATCTGGCACATCAGGAACTTTAACAGCATCAAATTTACGAGGAGAGCCAATAGGAGAAGCAATATCTTATGACCAGGCATGTAATGAACATAAGATCCTTCTTGAATCATTAACTTCTGGAGAAAATCATCTGCGAACTCCATACAGTAGTCTTGCTAAAGCATTAAAACTAATTGATAAATATGGGACAAATATACTTTTACGACATCAATCTGATTGGATCACTGGTTGGTTTTTAAAAGATTGGACTTATGGAGAAGAAGGTAACAATCTAAAACTTGGTTGGGATCTAAAAAAAGAATCATGGCCAAAAAGCTATCTCAATACTTCATGGAGAAAATGCCTGCCTCACATAATAAAAAGTGGGAAAATTATTGGACAAGTGAATTTTAATTTAGCAGAGAGATTTAACTTGAATAAAAAATTAATATTAATCTCAGGCACTACTGACTCTAATGCAAGTGTAATAGCTGCAGGTTTAGGAAAAGAAGATGGTCTCACAGTTTTAGGAACAACTATTGTAGTTAAGAAAATTATTGATAATCCTATAAAAAAACAAGGAATTACTAACCATAGAGTAAACGGCAATTGGATATGTGGAGGAGCATCAAATGCAGGTTGCGGTATATTGTCTCAGTTTTTCTCTGATTTAGAAATAAAAGAGCTCAGTCGACAAATAAATCCATCAAAAAACACTTCTTTAAATCTTTTACCTCTCAATAGTAAAGGAGAAAGATTTCCTGTTAATGATTCTAATTTAAAGCCGATACTTGGTCCAAGGCCAGTAAGCGACTCACTTTATTTACATGCATTATTCGAGGGTCTAGCTAAGATCGAATTGAAAGGATGGGAAAAGCTAGGCGAACTAACAGGTTCACTTCCAAAAAAAATTATTACTATTGGTGGAGGCTCAAAAAACCCTCAGTGGAGAAAAATAAGAGAAAATATTATCAATATACCAATAGTTTCATGTAAAAAAACTACTTCATTTGGTACAGCCTTGTTAGCGATGAACTCAAAATAAAAGTCTTTTAGGATATTTGATAAAGATATAAAATTTTTAATTAAAAGGGTTTCACAAACTACACATCTTAATTTAGAGTATATAGGTTAGAGCCGGGATAGCTCAGTTGGTAGAGCAGGCGACTGAAAATCGCCGTGTCCCCAGTTCAAATCTGGGTCCTGGCACCTTTAAACCCTGTCTATGACAGGGTTTTAACGTTTTTAGAGATGGAGTACACATGGAGTACACTTATTTTTGTTAAATTGCTTATTCAAGAAAAATAAGTATAATGCTTAAAAAAAATTATAAGTGGAAAATTTTGATGAGTTATCTGAAGAAGTTTTAATTAGAAAAGCGAAGGAGGAAATAGGTTTAGAAAATTATGCTAATGCATTAATAATATTTTCAAAGATCTTAGAGTTAAATCCTAAAAACGTAAGTGTATTAATATGGAAAGCAAAATTACACAATAATATAGGTGATTATCAAGGTGCTATTGATAGTTATTCTGAGTTAATTAAATTAGTTCCACATAATGAAAGCATTTGGAATTTGAGAGGTGATGCCAAAGAGAAAATTGCGGATTATAAAGGAGCAATAAATGACTGGTCAGAAGGAATTAAATTAGATCCTGATAATTTTCAAAGGGCAATAAATGTATTTTCAAAAGAAATTAAATTAAATCCGGATAATCCTGTTTTATTTCTACTTAGGGGTAATGTTAAATATTATTCAGAAGATTTTAATGGAGCAATAAATGACTATTATCAAGCAGTCAAATTAAATCAAAAGGCAATTGATAATATAAATTTTGAAAATTTATATTCTTTAATCTATGACTGGTCAGAAGTCGGAGCAGTGGATCCGAAAATAATAGATGTTACTGATAGATCAACTAGAAAAAAGTTTGCAGAATTATTTGCACTTTCTGGTGATAAAAAAAATGAAATTGGAGATTTCAACGGTTATTATCAAGATTATGAAGTTGCGACGAGGTTCAGCGATTATAAAATTTTTAGAAGTTCTAAAAAATATCTTACAAAAGAACACGAGAAAAAAGTCCGTGAAAATATTTCAAGATTTTCTTTGAGTATTTTAAAAAATCCCCAAAATAAAGAAGCACTTATTAGTAGAGCAGAAGCAAAGTTGAGTTTATATGATTATGAAGGTGCAAAAAATGACTATTCACAAGTAATTAAATTAGATCCCAAAAATAAAATAGCATTTTTGAATAGAGCAGAATTAAAGTGGAGTTTATGTGATTTTCAAAGTGCTTTAAATGACTATTCACAAGTAATTAAAATAGATCCTGAAGATAAAATTAGTTGGATTTTGAGAGGTGATCGCAGATCTGTATATGATGATTTTCAAGGTGCTATTAGTGACTATTCACAAGCAATTAAATTAGATCCTGAAGATAGTGTTTCATTTTTAAATCGATGTGAGACAAAGATCGAAATAGATGATTTTGAAAGCGCAATTGATGATTATTATCAATCAGTAAAATTAGATCCAAAAAGTGAGAAAGCAAACCATTTAGATATAATAAAAAATTTATTTTATAAACTTAATGATCAAAATATAGATCAAAGATTAAAAGTGAAAATTGAAAGAATTTTTTTCAATTTGGGATTAATTAAATACAAAATTGGTAAGTATGAAGACGCAATTTATCATTATTCAAAGTCAATCGAAATGAATACGTCGAATTTTAATTCATTAATAAATAGGGGATTAGCAAAAGAAAAACTTGAATATTGGGAGCGTGCAAATAATGACTACTTAAAGGCAAAAAAAATAAATCCTAAAAATCAAATGGTGATAAAAAAATTATCAAAACTTAAAAATAAATTTGATAATCATTCAGCATCAAAAACTAATAATAAAAAATTAAAAAAATTAGGATTTAATAATAAAAGGAGTTTAGGTTCAAGAAATTTCAAAAGATTAAATGTAGATGAATACAAGCAAATAATGGATAGTTATGATTTGAACTTGAGTCTTGAAAAAAAAAATTATTACTCTAACAAACTTATTAGAGATGACTTAAATATAGTATTGAGGATTTTATCGCCATTTATTATTTTGTTATTAATATCCGCCTTTCTTATCATAGTTTTTTGAATAATTTTTGTATTTATAGCACTTTTAGCATAAGAAAAAATTTTTTCAAAAGAAATCTGCTTTCATATATAACTTTGTGTAAACCCTTATTCATTTTTGATATAAAATTCTTATCGATACTCTTCATCCATTCATCCAACGGGTTTAGGTGATGAGGTCATTAAGGATACTTTGAAGGGATAATTTAAAGAGACTTATATTTTAACAATGTCTTAAGTCTAGATTATAAATTCAATTAAAATTATTTTTGGATATTTTTTCTCTAAACAATGTACTCCATTTAGAATCTAAGAGAAAGAAGAAAAATTGATGTGGAACAGATGCAAATGGAGTACACCGAATGGAGTACGCAATATTCAAATCTTCAACAACCTGCTCTATAACAAAATTTTAATACCTTAAAAACCTAATTCAAATCTGGGTCCTGGCACCTTTAAAACCCTGTCCTAGACAGGGTTTTATACTTTTAAATCATTGAGAACTCGTTATTTTTCGTATTTTTTATAACTTTAAATTTTTAGTTTTCGACTCTGCAGACTTGACCAATAACACCCAAGATCAGTTTATCTCCATTAGGATCTTGCCAATTAGCTAAATCATTGAAATTTCTATTTGCTTCATCTATTGAGACATCAACATCTCTAAATGATTTTTCAAAACAATTTATATCCATTGTATAGAGAATATCCTTAGTAATTTCACTTTTTGTTTTGGGAATAAATTTACTCAATACTCTTACAGAACCATCCTCATTCCTTTTTATACTTTGCCTATCCCATAACTGCTCTCCATATTCACTTTTAGGGACTCCAACCCACTCATGAGGTAAAGCTTCTGATTTTTTTATTGAAATACAAAAGAAAACGATAATCGAAAGGACTAAATTAATGAAATTTCTAAAAAATATTGAATTAACTTTATTCTTAGAATTAATCATGACTATTTAGGGAATACAAAAATTTTTTATTAGTAGGAAATAAAAAATTAAAAATATGTAAAAATTTTTATTGATTAGTATTTCTATTATAGATAGAATCAAATATTAAAATTAAGAATTTACTTCCAATAAATTTATTAGAAAAATAATGAATAAAATACAGAAATTTTTCTCAGTAGTTTTTTTTATAGCAATATTTGTTGTATTAATTTATTTAATCCAAAATTATGGCATTGAACCTCTAAGGAACAAAATAGAAAGTATGGGGATTTGGGCTCCTTTTGGAATATTCATACTCAGAGGAGTAAGTATTATTTTACCTGCCCTTCCAAGTTCAGCTTATTCTCTGCTAGCTGGTTCATTACTAGGATTTCAAAAAGGTTACATGACAATAATCTTTTCTGATATCGTTTTTTGCCAAGCTGCTTTCTTTATCGCAAGAAATTATGGTCGGGTTCCTGTACGTAATTTAGTAGGCCCGAAAGCAATGCAAAAGATTGAAAGTTTCAATCAAAACCAGCTAGAAGAAAATTTCTTTCTTATGACAGGTTTACTAATGACTGGCCTTTTTGATTTTCTAAGCTACGCAATTGGTATTGGAGGAACTCGCTGGAAAATCTTTACTCCTGCATTATTAATAAGTCTTCTAATCAGTGACTCGATACTAGTAGCAGTAGGAGCTGGAGTTAGCCAGGGGGCAGGATTATTTCTAGGGATTGCTCTTTTGGGAATGTTTGCTTTAGCGACTATTTCAGGATTGGCAAAAAATAAAATGCCTAAATAACAAAACAGTTGATGATTCTTTAATCAAAGAAGAAAGATATGACATTTTCGCAAACAATAACTATATAAATAATGATTCATGCAAGAATAGAAATCGATTAATTTTTAAAGTTATTAGATGACTCCATTTAGACCAACTTCATATGATCGCCCTGGAGAACAAATATCAACTACTCCTTCTGGATTAAAAGTAACTTCTGCAAAGAGATTAATGGTGGATTCAATGGTAAGAATGATACAAAAAGCAGAAAATCATTCCGTAGAAGATAAACTTGACGAAGAATCTAACAATAATTAATCAATTCATTGATAAAAGTATAGGGGAGTGGAAATCTATTAGAAGTACTCACACTTTAGCTTTTCAGGAATTTGAAAACTCAACTAGTAAAATATATATAAAACATATCAACAACAAAAATAAAAAAGTCGTTGAAATTTTTAAAAATTATAAATTTAGTTTAAACCTAGAGAGCATCGCCATTTCTATAAACTGGCAAGCTATTAGTGATTGGGACAATAATGATATCCGTGAAGGAGATGAAACTATTCTGATTTTTTTACCCAAAGATGAAAATTCAGGAATTGTTTTAAGAAATAAAGGTTATACAGAATCCTTTATTTCATCATCCAATTATTTTGTTGATGAACAAAATAATTTACACATTAAAACTATTTATAAATCAACAGTTTCCGAAGAAAGAATTTCCTTTTTATCCACTCATGTAAGATCTAGATTTTCTACTATTAGAAATCTTGAAAATAACTCAGTTATACAGACGTCCCATACTTCAGAGATAAGGAATTTAGCTAGTTTAAAAGATTAATTATCCTTTCAAATTGAAACTCTGTTTCAGATATTAATTTAGGAAGAAAGCCTTTGTTTCCACGCATATTATTAACTGTTGAATTCAAATCAGAGATAGTTGCATCTCTCATTAATTCAAAAACCCTTCTTGCATTTCTTAAAGGTACCCCAAGAGCAAGATAAGTATTTTTAAGATCCTTCAAACAACTTTTTTCTAAAACTGATTCGTCATTAGAAATTAAAAGATAAGCAACAATCCTTAGGATTATTTCTCCATCTCTTAAACAAACGGACATCTTGTTAGTTGTATTTAAAGATATTTTTGAATTAAGTGAATCTTGATTTTCGCAAATCATTGCTGTTACAGAGTCTGCTGCTATTGCATGTGAATTATTTGTTATAGAGTTTATTGCATCTAATCTTGAGTTTGCAGTATTAATAAATTCTTTAATATTGCTTAAATCATTTAATTTCTTTTCGGCTGACAAGAGTTGATTATCCTTTGAAACTGACATTCCTGTAGTAAAAAATTAAAGACCGATATTAAGAATAATACAAAGCTAGTAAAAACAATACAATTTCAAACTTAACGCAACGCTTCTTAATTAATAACTTGATTCCAAAGTGATAGTTGAAATAATTCAAATAAAAATTTTTTTTCCGCTAATATAAAAATACACTCTAATAAAGTTTTGGATCAACAAGATTTAAAATTATCAAAGAAACTTATTTCCTTATATAAAAAGAGATTGGAAAAAGAAATTCTTGACAGAAGTATAAAATTAAAGATGCCTCAAAATAAATTTGAAGAAATAATTAATAACAATAATGAACTTATCAATTTAAAAAAAACGTTAGAAGATCTAGAAAAGGAATCTGAATCTCATAGTAAAGTCTGATTTTTGAAAAACCCTTCCAAAAGTGCCTCAAACCAACAATTTCCTTTTTAAGTCCTTAAACAATCAACAACTTCAAGCAGTAAAACATGTTTATGGACCACTATTAGTTATAGCTGGTGCAGGTAGCGGAAAAACTAAGGCTCTCACTCACAGAATTGCAAACCTTATTGAGGGTAACTCTATAGATCCCTATAACATTCTTGCAGTCACTTTCACTAACAAAGCTGCCAAAGAAATGAAAGCAAGATTAGAGGTTCTTCTAGCCCAAGAATTAGCTTTTAATCAATTTGGTCAGCCTTGGACAACTCTCAAAGAAATTGACCAAAATGAATTAAGAACAAACGTTCACCAAGAGAGGCTTAAGGACCTTTGGATCGGTACTTTCCATTCTTTATTTTCGAGACTTCTTAGATACGATATTGAAAAATATACTGATCCAGAAGGCCTAAAATGGACAAGGCAATTTTCAATTTACGATGAAACAGATTCTCAAACATTAGTAAAAGAAATTATTAGTCAAGATATGAATCTTGACCCAAAAAGATATGATCCCAAAAAGATTAAAAGATTAATAAGTAATGCTAAAAATCAATGCTTAACTTCAAATGATCTTTTAGAAAAAGCAGATAATAATTTTGATAAAACAGTTGCAGAAGCCTACAAGAGATATAGAATTTCGCTATCAAAAAACAATTCTTTAGACTTTGATGATCTTCTACTTTTGCCTGTTTTCTTATTGAGGCAAAATGATATAGTCAGAGATTACTGGCACAAAAGATTTAAACATATTTTAGTTGACGAATATCAAGATACAAATAGAACACAATATGAACTTATAAAATTAATTACGGCTGGAAATACTGAACCAAAAAAATTCTTCAATTGGGAAGATCGATCAATTTTTGTAGTTGGGGATGCTGATCAAAGTATTTATAGTTTTAGAGCAGCTGACTTCAGAATTTTAATTGGTTTTCAAGAAGATTTTAAAACTTCCATCAACGACGATACAAAATCATCCTTAATTAAATTAGAAGAAAATTATAGGTCATCTTCCAATATCCTTGATGCTGCAAACTCACTAATTGAAAACAACTCCGAAAGAATTGATAAAGTTTTAAAGGCTACTAAAGAAAAAGGGGAACTTTTAACGTTACTCAGCTGTGATGATGAAATTTCCGAGGCAGAAGCAATTACCAATAAAATAAAATCACTCAATAACTATAATCAAAACCCAATTTGGAAAAATTTTGCAATTTTATATCGAACTAGAGCTCAGTCGAGAGTACTAGAAGAATCTCTTGTAAGGTGGCGCATTCCTTATACAATTTTTGGAGGATTGCGTTTTTATGATAGAAGAGAGATTAAAGATGCTATAGCATATTTGAAAGTTCTGGTTAATTCTTCAGATAACGTTAGTCTTTTACGAATCATAAATGTTCCTAGAAGAGGAATTGGTAAGACTACTATTCAAAAACTTAATGAACTATCTAATAGGTTAAATATTCCATTATGGGAGGTTCTTAATGATAAGCAAAGTCTTGAAGAAACAATAGGTCGATCATCAAAAGGAATTAATAAATTTACTGAAGTTATGAATGATCTAATGTGTTACCTAGAAAATTCAGGTCCCGCTCAACTACTACAACTTATATTAGAAAAAAGTGGTTATTTAAGTGACTTGCTCTCTAGTGGGACTGAAGAATCTGAAGATAGAAGAAATAACTTACAAGAACTAATTAATGCAGCTACTCAATATGAAGAAGAGACAGAAAGTGGAGATGTAGAGGGATTTCTTTCTACAGCAGCCTTAACAACTGATAACGATACGAAGAAAAATAATCCTAACTCTGTAACTCTCATGACTCTGCATAATAGTAAAGGTTTAGAATTTCAAAATGTTTTTATCACTGGGCTAGAACAAGGTCTCTTCCCTAGCCATAGATCAATAGATACTCCCTCACTTCTTGAAGAGGAAAGAAGATTATGCTACGTAGGTATTACTAGAGCTAAAGAAAGAGTTTTCTTAAGTCATGCTAGAGAAAGAAGATTATGGGGTGGAATGCGTGAAGCAACAATTCCTTCAATATTTCTTTCAGAAATACCTGAGGATCTAATGGATGGCGAATTACCACAAACTGGTGGTGCTTCAATTAGAAGAGATTTGCATCTTGATCGTTTAACAAGAGTTGATCGCAACAATCCAAATGAATTTGTTAATAAACCAATAAATGCAGTAAGAAAATTATATTCAGGGCCAAGTAAAGGAAAAAGCTGGATAGTTGGAGATAAGCTAATTCACTCAAAATTTGGGAAAGGTGAAATTATACATATTTTTGGGAGTGGGGAAAAAATATCATTAGCAGTAAAATTTGGCGATAAAGGAAGTAAAATTCTAGATCCTAGATTAGCTCCAATTCGTTATGTAAGTTAAAACTCATGAACGATATCTCTGATTATATCCAAGGGGAATTAATCAAAACTCCATTTAATCTATATAACCTTATTACTAAATACATAGAATCTAATGACAATACTAAAGTGGCTTTTGTTGGCGGTTATTTAAGAGATCTGTTAATTAGTAAATTCCACAAAAAATCGTTTTCTAAACCTATAGATATTGATCTTGTTATTGAAGGATCCTCTATTTCTCTTGCAAAATTTATAAAAAAAAATATTGTAAATGTAGATTTATGTTTAATCAAGGAATTTAATTTATATAACACTGTCGAAATAAATATTAATGACTATAAAATTGATATTGCTTCTGCAAGAAAAGAAATTTATTCTGCTCCAGGCTTAAATCCCACAGTAAATAAAAGTACTATTGAGGATGATCTTAAGAGGAGAGATTTCACTATAAATTCAATAGCCTTCGAGGTCTCGACAAGGAAAATCTATGATCTTTATGGAGGAATCTCTGATATAAAAAGTAAAAGATTGAACTTACTTCACAGTAATAGTATTTCAGATGATCCAAGTAGATTAATTAGATGTGCAAAATATGCTTCAAGGTTAGATTTCAATATTTCAAATAATTCCCTCAAACAATCTCAAGAAACAGTTAGACAATGGCCATGGGAAAGTTCTGAAAAGCATCAGAAAATGATTTACCCTCCTGCACTAGGCATACGAATAAGGATGGAACTAGCTGAAATATGCAAACACGATAATTTGACTAATGTGATTTCGATAATTCATAAATGGAAAATTATCTCAATCTTAAATGAAAATATTAAAGTCGATAAAAGATTTTTAAGAGGACTAAATTGGATTAAGAAGTTAAATGGAAATCATATGCTTTACTTATTAAAAGATTCAGAAGATTTAGAAAAAGCATGTAAAAGATTTTTGATAAATAATAGTGAGATAAAAATATTAGATGATTATATAAATATCAAAAAGATATTAAATACAAACCAAAAAAATTTCAATCATTTTTCTCCATCAAGTTGGACAGAATTTATTGAGGACAGAAACCTTAATGATGAGACAGTCAAATTATTAATTTGTGATGGAGGACCGTACTGGCGTAACTTATTTAAGTGGTTATTTATTTACAAATTCATAAAATCAAAAAAAGATGGAGAAACATTAAAAAAAGAAGGATGGGACCAGGGGAAGGAGATGGGAAAGGAAATCAAAAGACTAAGATATTTGGAAATTGACAAATTAAATAGAAATTAATTACATTTTTACAACCTCTCCAACCTTGTACCATTTATCCTTTAGAACATTTTCATATTTACGATTGCAACTAATCAACAAGGGGCCACATGTTTGAGGATCTAATAGTAATGATATTTTCTCGTTAAAAGTCTCTTGATCTAATGAATTTTCGTTTAAAAAATTAATTATTCTTTTCTGCTTATTTACTTTATAAATTTTGTCAAAAATTTCTTTATTAGATTCATACAAAGTACTTTTAACGTCTTTTCTTATTAAATCAAATACTCCAGGATAAGCTTTAAATGCAAATAAATCTAATAAAACTTTTAGTGGCTCAAGATTATTGCTTTGCCTATATAAATTAGATGATTCAACCATTTCTTTAAGATGTCCAATAAATCCATATCCAGTAATGTCAGTCGCAGCATTGACTAATGATTCTTTAAATTGATTTTGAAAAAGATAAATTTCATCAATCAAATATTGCTGACTCTTTACTAAATTATCAATTACTTCTGAAGAACTACCTAGCATAGTAATATTTTGCATTTGACCGGCAAAGTAAATCCCAACGCCCAGAGGTCTAGACATCATGAGAATATCTCCAATATTCATTCCAGATTTAAGCCATGGTTTTGCTCCATTTTTTAAAATACCTTGAACTGTTAAAGAAATATCCATTCCCAATGAATAAGGTTTATTTACTAAACTTCTTGCCTCAAAAGTATGGCCTCCAAGTAATTCACCTCCATGATCCTCAACTGTTGATTTAATACCTTGAAGTGATTGAGAAAAGAGGTAACTCTGAAATTCCCTTTCAACTTTTGGTAATGAAATTAAAGCCTGCGCTGATGAAAGTTTGGCTCCGCATGCCCACAAATCTGAGCAAGCATGCAAAGTAGTAATTTTTGCATTAAGCCAAGGATCACTTACCAAAGCAGGAAATCCATCTACACTTTGCAAGATAACATCTTGACCATTTTGATATATCTCAACTGAATCTTCAGGTGATGAGGCAAAAGAATTTAAATTAGAATTTATTAATGATTTATTCAAAACTAACTGAGGAATTTTAGCTGCACATCCTCTGCAATCATTCAATGAAATATTTTTTTCACTACTCTTCATCATTAGCCTTTTTGATCTGAACTTTTTAATAAAGTTGAGATCAATTTTATGCTTTAATATCCAAAAAATAAAAGAAGGGCCGAAAACAAAATTGCGATAAATAGCAAAAGCCTTTGGATGATGGCTTGGAAATATATTTACTATTTGCAATCCGATCTTTTGAGGAAACCACTTTTTTAATGATCTCCCTTCTATATCTTTTTTTAGATTTTGCACTAATGTATTTACAACTTTTACTGCAAAAACTCCCGATGCTGGCCTTTTTGCTGAACCTACAACTGAGCAATCCCCGACAGCAAAGATTCCAGAGAAACTTTTTGTCTGCAAATTCTGATTTGTGATTATCCTGCCATGAGAATCCGAATCTAATAATTTTTTTTGTACCCATAAAGGAGATGTATTTCCAGTACATAAAAGAATCTTGCCATAATCAAAATTAAGTTTTTCAACTAAATCAATATTGGAATTCCTTAAACTTTTTAGAATTTTATTATTAATTTTTCTTGAATCACATAATAGTTTTAAAGGTCTATCTCCCCATCTTTTTCTCAAAGCATATGATACTTCAATTGCAGCAAGGCCACTCCCAACAATTACAAATGGAAGTTCATTAACTGAGTCAAAAATATCCTCTTTGAGTATTGATTGATAAGCCCTTAAAAAAGGTTTAATTGAAAAAGCATTTCGATTTTTAACTAGTGATTCAAATTCTTTTGGAATTATTGTTTGACTTCCATAATTAAGCACCAACTTCGAATAATAAACTGAAGGTCTATTACTTAAAACAATTTTCTTTAAATTGAAATCAATATCCTTTACTTCTTCTTCTATAAAAGATACTTTTGCATTTTTTGCTAAAGATTTTATATCAATTAAACTCTCTTCTAAAGTGATTGATTTTGAAATCACCGATGGGAATATCGCCGAATAAACCAAATGAGAATCTCTAGATATAATTGAAACAGGAATTGCTGGCATTAATTTCGGAAACATTAACCATTTCTTCAATAAAGAAACATTTGAGTGTCCCCCTCCAATTAGTACCAGATGATTAAAAGTCATTTACATCTCAATGAATAAAGAACATTTATTACCAATTGAAAAATCAAGATTAGGTGTGATTGGTGGAAGCGGATTTTATTCAATGGATCAAATAGAGTACTTAAGAGAACTAGAAATCAATACTCCCTATGGTAAACCTTCTGATTCAATAAAAGTATATAATCTTGGAAACCTAGAGATAGCATTCATTCCTAGACATGGAAGAACACATAGTTTAAACCCTTCTGAAATCCCTTATAAAGCTAATATTTGGGCTCTAAGATCAATAGGAGTAAGATGGATTATTGCTCCGTCAGCAGTTGGGTCATTACAAGAACAGATAAGGCCACTTGACATAGTGGTTCCAGATCAATTTATAGATCGGACAAAAAATAGACCCGCAACCTTCTTTAACGAAGGAGCTGTTGCTCACGTAACTATGGGAGATCCTTTCTGCACAAATTTATCACGTATATTAAGTGAAATCGGAGAAAAAAATATTCCTGGCGGTAGACAATTGCATAGAGGGGGTACCTATCTAGCAATGGAAGGTCCCGCTTTCTCAACTAGAGCAGAATCTAATTTATATAGGAGTTGGGGATGTTCAATAATTGGAATGACGAACCACACGGAAGCAAGATTAGCTAAAGAAGCTGAAATAGCTTACTCCTCCTTATCTATGGTTACTGATTATGATTGCTGGCATCAAACTCATCAAGAAGTTTCTGTAGAGATGGTTTTGGATAATCTTAGATCGAATACTGAAGTGGCTAATAAAATAATATTTGAAGTAGCTAAATTAATTGAAAAAGAAAGACCAAAAAGCAAGTCTCATTTTTCATTAAAAGATGGATTAATAACCCAAAAAGAAAATATCCCAAGATCCACAGTAGAGAAACTTAGGATATTTACTGATTCTTATTAGGCTTATTTGATATAAGTGATTATCAGGTCAAAGTAAGGATTTGTTAGCCTCCAGCTCCAACTCCTTGGTATGAACCATAGAAGAATATTCCTAAAACAAAGATAACTGCAATTCCACCTGCTGTAGCAACAAGCCATAGAGGAAGAGTTCCTTCAGTCCATCTTCTTTCCCATGCAACTGCTGGTCTACCGTCAGGAAGTCTATCTGGAATTCTTCCATCAGGTCCTTTTAATTTACTCATGATTTTAATTTAATTGAAAAAGTAACTGGAAAATAAAATTCCCAATACAAAAACTGATAATAAGCCTAAATATAGGCTTGTACGATTAAGTTCAACTGGAACTTTGTTAGGATTTTCGTTTACTTGCATGATAGTTAAATTTATCGGGCTACGAATTGCATAGCAGCAATAGAACCTAAAAAGAATACTGATGGAATAGCTAGAGCGTGCACTGCTAGCCAACGGACAGTAAATATAGGATAAACGCGGACTTCCGCAGCCTGCATTGGAGCTTGAGAATTAGTCATTGTTATTTTGTTCTTAAATCTAGTTGAGATTTAGCTTCATATCTTTGTGTTACGACAGGTGCTTTAGATTCAGATGATTGGAAATAACTATCTGGACGAGGAGTTCCGAAAGCATCGTAGGCTAAGCCTGTATATACAAATAAGAAGCCTGCTATAAAGATAGCTGGTAATGTTACTGCATGAATAATCCAGTATCTAATACTGGTGATTATTTCAAAGAATGGGCGTTCACCCGTTGAACCTGCGGCCATAATCACAAATGTTTACCCTATGATCTTACAGTGTAAAATCATAAGTTCGCGAAGAAATTAACAGGTTGGTTACAGACAGTTGCTAAATCTTTAAAAAATTAATTTTTTTTTCACTATTAACTGAATTTATTCAAGTTAACTATTCCATTTAAGGATGTAACCACGCTCGCCAAGTACAAATCCTTTTTGATTGTCTAAAGCCTCCTTATCAAGAAAAACTATTTTAATGTAGTTTGTTGGCAATTCCGAAGCAATAGGATCTTTATTCCAACTTTTACCTTGATCTTTACTTACTATTAAAGTTCCATTACCCCCGCCAGCCCATATATCACCATTTGGGTCCCACCCCATATCCAAATAATTGTATCCATTAAGAATTGGGATGATGGGTTTTGACCAATTTTCTAGGTCATTAGTATCTTCATTAAATCTAATTTCTGCTCCTCTAGAAAGCATCCATAAACTTCCCTCTGGATTAAAACCAATACTTTGAACTCTTTTGCTACTGGCTCTTTGATGAGCTACCCATGCATCACTATCCTTTTCCAAAGTAGAGAAGAAATTACCTAGACTACTTACACTGACATAATCTCCTTTACTAGTTCTTCTTAAATCTCTTACACCTCCAGAACCAGATGCATCTACAACTTTTGCATTCCATGATTCACCACTATCTGATGTTTCATAAATAGCACCTGCAGTAGTAGCCAATTCTGCAATGCCAGCGTCGACAGTTGTTATTAGAAATGGTTGGCCTGGTAATTTGTTTCCTAAAGATAAACGTGTCCAATTCTTTCCTGCATCAAGTGTATGCATAACTAATGAAGGCTGACCTATTAACCATCCCTCTTCACCTTTAAAATCAATATCTAGGAGACGAAAGTTCTCATCACTTGGTAAATCTAAATTTCTTTTTTCCCAAGTTTCTCCTCCATCATTAGATTCCATAATAAGTCTATTGGAACCTACTAAAAATCCATTTTTATCATCTATAAAATCAACATCTAAAGCATTAGCCTGATCCTCAAACTGAATTGTTTTCCAAGGGCTGCTATCGCTCATCTTTACTCCCGTAGATGAACAACTGCTCAATACAAAACAAAGAAGAACTGGTAAAAGAAGATTGGGAATGCTAGTAATAATTTTTTTCATTTATATATATTAGTGCAAAGAGTACAAAGAAAGGAACATAGCAGCAGCAAACGCCAGACCTCCAAAAATCAATATGTTTTTTTGTCCAGGAGGTAAACTATTAAAACCAAAGCCATAAACTAAATTTTCTTCAAAACCACTAGGTTTAGATTTAGGACCTATGTCCTTATAAAAATTTTTACCAGCTCGACAAACAGGGCAAGCGAAGGTATTCCCGTCCAACTCTGAAAAAGGTGTATTTTTAGGTATGTTTAATTTTTTATTTCCTTCAGACGGATCATAAATGTATCCACAACTTCTACATTCGAATCTATTTTGTTCTAAATTAGGGACAGCTGGTTCAACTTTTACTTCTGAGAAATTTTCAGAAGGTTTTTCTTTCTCAAGGTTTTCAACTATTTTGTTTTCCTCAGAGGCTGGTTGAATGTTTTCACTCACGGTTTATTATTGTTCTTTAAGAACTCTAAAAGATTTTGCTTAATTAAGCGACTTTTATTCAAAATTAATTTTTAAGATGTTTTTATTAAATGGCTATGAATATTTTTTAGGTTTCCTTCTAATTGCCTCAGCTGTACCAATCTTAGCTTTAGTTACTAATCTCATCGTTGCCCCAAAAGGCAGAACAGGGGAAAGAAAACTTACATATGAATCTGGAATGGAGCCTATTGGAGGAGCATGGATTCAATTTAATATTCGTTATTACATGTTTGCCTTGGTTTTCGTTATATTTGATGTTGAGACAGTATTCCTTTATCCTTGGGCTGTTGCCTTCAATAGATTAGGCTTATTAGCTTTTATTGAGGCTTTAATCTTCATTGCAATACTTGTTATTGCCCTGGCATACGCATGGAGAAAAGGTGCTTTAGAATGGAGTTAAAAAATTGAATCCACAATTATCACCAAAAGCAATAAGAGAAATTCGAGAAGGGACTTGCAACCCTCTTGGTGCACCGCAAGTTACTACAGATTTAAGCGAAAACATTATATTGACAAGTTTAGACGATCTTCATAATTGGGCTAGACTAAGCAGTCTATGGCCTCTCTTGTACGGAACAGCTTGTTGTTTTATAGAATTTGCAGCCCTAATCGGATCTAGATTTGATTTTGATAGATTTGGATTAGTACCTAGAAGCTCGCCAAGGCAAGCAGATTTGCTAATAGTCGCAGGAACAGTAACTATGAAGATGGCTCCAGCCCTAGTGAGACTTTATGAACAAATGCCTGAACCAAAATATGTTATTGCAATGGGTGCATGCACAATCACGGGGGGAATGTTTAGCGCAGACTCTACAACTGCTGTAAGAGGTGTTGATAAATTGATTCCAGTTGATTTATACCTTCCAGGATGCCCACCAAGACCAGAAGCAATTTTTGATGCTGTCATCAAATTAAGAAAAAAAGTTGGAAACGAATCAATATTAGAGCGCACAAAAACTGAACAAACCCACAGATACATAACATCTGATCATGAAATGAATCTTGTTTTCTCAGAAAATACAGGTGAATATCTAAACAAAACTTCAGATAACGTCATAACCTCCTCCAAAAAAGAAAAAATAACTGAATTACCTGAAGACACCGAAAAAGCTGAAATTATTGATACTTTAGAAGATTAATGGAAAAAGACGGTTTAGCTAAATCCCCAGATACTTCAATAGAAAAAGAAGGCTTCATAAGCCAATCTTTGTCTAAAGATGGAATTTTAAATCAATCTTTACCTGATGATCACATAGGAATTGAAAACATTTCTGTGGAACCCAACAAATTATATGAAGCAGTTTCTGCCTTAAAAAATTACGGTTTCAACTATCTCCAATGTCAAGGAGGATATGATGAGGGACCAGGCAAGAATCTTGTTAGTTTCTACCATTTTATAACTGTTGATGATTTGCAAAGAATCGAAAAAATTAAAGAAGTCAGATTAAAAGTTTTCTTAAAAAGAGATTCTGATTTATCAATCCCTAGCTTATATAAAATTTTTAAAGGAAGTGATTGGCAAGAAAGAGAAACTTTTGATATGTATGGAATAAATTTTATTGATCATCCCAATCCCAAAAGATTATTAATGCCTGAAGATTGGAGAGGATGGCCATTGCGAAAAGATTATATTCAGCCAGATTTCTATGAACTTCAAGATGCTTATTAATTTAATTTCTTTAATTTGCGATAAATAAACATAACTGCTCTTGCTAGCCTTCTTGGATCATGTCTAAGAGTTGGAGTTATTCTCTTTGAGTATAATGGTGCTTGCAAAACATAGTAACCTTCAGATAATAATTTTGCCTTATCACATAGTACAGGCTCTGCTCCTCTACTTTCGTAATATTCTACAAGTGGAGACTTTTCAAATTGAATCTGAGATAAGACTGAGTTAAAAATTCGAGTATTAACTCCAAAATTCGATAATTGTTTTTCTATTGCTTTGACATGTTGATAAACATCTAGGCCATCTGTTTCTCCTGGCTGAGTCATCAAATTACTTATATAAATTTTGGGAGCACTACTTTTCAATAAGGCATCTACTATCTCCGGCACTAAGAGATTAGGTAATAACGAAGTGAATAGACTGCCTGGACCAAGAACGATTACATCAGCTTCTTTTATAGATTCAAGAGCGCTAGGAAGAGCTGAAGGATTTTCTGGAAAATAACCAATCCTCGAAATTAATTTCTTAGATTTGCTGATCTTGCTTTCACCATAAATTTTTTCACCATCTTCTAATTCAGCCCATAATATAACATCAATATTTGTTGCAGGTAAAACTTGACCTTGTACCGCCAAGACCTTACTAGAGGCTTGAACTGCTTTTTCTAAACTACCCGTAATTGTTGTTAAAGCTGACAAGAAGAGATTTCCAAAACTATGGCCTTCCAGACCACTTCCCCCTGAAAATCTGTACTGAAATAATCTAGTTAAAGTAGGTTCCTCGTTTGATAAAGCTGCCAAACAATTTCTAATATCTCCTGGAGGTTGCACACCTAATTGTTTTCTGAGAATTCCACTACTTCCACCATCATCAGATACAGTTACGATTGCTGTAATATTGCTACTATAATTTTTTAAGCCTTTCAGTAAGGTAGATAAACCTGTACCACCCCCAATCGCAACAATATTTGGACCTCTGTTTAATTTACTTTTAACTCTTAATGCATCAACTAAATATGTATCTTTTTCTGGAACAAGCGCTTTTTGAATAGAATTAATACTTCTATTTTGTCCAATCCCGATTAATAATAGTCCAATAACAAAAATCAATGGCCCCATTAATGAGACAGGCAAAATACTTGTTAAACCTGTCATTACCCCAAAAAAGATTTCAATTAGCCAATAGAGCGGTCTTAAATTTGTCCAAATTACCAAACCTAATAATGTAGTCAAAAATCCTATCGCGGATGTAAGCATCCATCTTTTTATTACCAATCCTGGCAAAAGCCAACTCAAGATTCTGAAGATTTTGTTTAACAAGACAAAATTTGTCTTTTTAAAGTTTTTATAGTACCTTCTTACCCTTTTTTTACGCTTATTCATTTAAAAACCTCTTAAATATTTTTCTCAAATTTCTAGACTATATAAAATCATTATAAATCAAATTCATACATCCTTTTTTTATTTCTAAAAATTGGCAAAATGAAATATATAGATTTTTTATATAAGTTTGAAAAAATCAAAGCATGCAGTTGAAACAAAAAACCTCTCGATAAGCTGGGGCGAAGTTAATGTGCTTAATCAAATAAATTTTGAACTTAATGATGGAGAGAAATTAGCTATTGTTGGCCCCTCAGGTTCTGGTAAATCAACCATATTAAAAATATTAGCAGGACTCATTTTACCTACCAAAGGAGAATTAAGAATATTTGGTGAGAAGCAAACATATTTGAGATTAGATCAAAATAATCCTCCTGATGTAAGGCTAGTTTTTCAGAACCCGGCTTTATTAGGTTCTTTAACAATTGAAGAAAATGTAGGTTTTCTCCTTAAGAGAAATAAAAACCTATCTAAAAAGTTAATTCATGAAATAGTACGTGAATGCTTAGCTGAGGTAGGATTATTTAATGTTGAGAATAAACTTCCAAATGAATTAAGCGGAGGCATGCAAAAAAGAGTAAGTTTTGCTAGAGCATTAATTAATGATCAAACTCTTAATGCAAAGTCTAAACCTTTATTACTTTTTGATGAACCAACTGCCGGCCTTGATCCAATTGCCTCATCAAGAATTGAAGATTTAATTAATAAGACAAATGATAAAGCTAGCGGATCATCTATTGTAGTTAGCCATGTTCTTAGTACTATAGAAAGGACTTCAGATAAAGTTTTAATGCTTTATGGAGGCAAATTCAGATGGGCAGGCTCGATTGATGAATTTAAAAAGAGTAAAGATCCCTATGTATTTCAATTTAGGAATGGGAAACTTGATGGTCCAATGCAACCAAAAGACATTTAGAAATTATGCGTAGAAGCTTACGAGATTCAATAGTTGGGTTTTCCTTATTAGGAGGAATTTTAATATTCACATTTTTTTCTTTTTGGATAAGAGGAGTGAGATTATCTTCGAAAAATTGGTACCTCTTTGCTGAATTCAATAACGCAAGCGGTTTATCAAAAAAATCCCCAGTTACTTACAGAGGAATCTTAGTTGGATCAATAGAAGATATCTTGTTCACGAATGAATCAATCAAAGCAAAAATAGTTTTAAATAATCCTGAAATTATTCTCCCAAGGCCAGCATTTGCAAGGGTAGTAACAAATTCTTTCCTTGGAGGAGATGTACAAGTTGCGTTAGAAACTAGTGACAAGACAATTCCTAAAAACATTGCAAAGCCTATATCCGAAAAATGCGATACCAAATTAATTATTTGTCAGGGAGACACTATCACAGGTAAACAACTATCAAGTCTCTCAAATATAACTACTAGAATAAGTCAACTTTTAAAAGACACAAATCAAGAAAACTTAATTGAAAACATCGTTAATTCAATTGACCAATTTGATAGAACACAAGAAAATCTTGATGAATTAATTTATTTATCGAAACAAGAGCTACAAAGAGTTGAACCTCTAATAAAAGAAATTACAATTGCTGCTAATCATTTGAATAACATTTTGTCTACCATTGATGATAAAGAAACCCTTAATGACATTAAATTGACAATTAATGCCACTAGGTCCATCTCAACCAAAATAGATGATATGACCGATGATTTTGAAAAATTAACACAAGATAAAGAATTAACTAAATCAATAAGGGATTTAACGATTGGGCTTTCAAAATTCCTTAACGAAATTTATCCATAAAAAATATTTAGAATTCATTGATAGCATTTAAAGCCATAGCCGCGATTGCTTTATCTGTAGCTTTTGGCAATTGAACGTATTTCCCTTGAGCAGCCTCTGCTAACTCTTTACCAAATCCACTTGCTATAAATTTTCTCTCTGTATCAATTACTAAGAGTTTTATCCCGAGCATGGGATATTTTGCAGCGATATCTAGAACCTCCTGTTTTAAATTGACATTTTCATTATCTTTTCCCTCAACCTCATTTTGTCCTAAAGATAATCCTAATGGAACATTTCCTCTTCCATCGGTAATTCCAACAACAATAACTTGACCTATATCTCCAGTTGAAAGAGCATTTTTTGCGACTTTTGCTGATTGCGTTAGTCCATGAGCCAAAGGCGATCCACCTCCGCAAGGCATTGTTTCTAATCTTCTTTTCGCTGCAGTTATTGATCTAGTTGGAGGCAAAAGAACTTCTGCCTGATTACCTCTAAAGGGAATTAGGGCAACTTCATCTCTGTTCTCATATGCCTCGGTCAAAAGTCTAATAACTGCACCTTTAGCACTTTGCATTCTATTAAGAGCCATAGACCCACTAGCATCAACAAGAAAAATGACTAAAGCACCTGCCTTTTTTTGAAGAAGCTTAGCCCTAAAATCATTTTCTTCTATGATTATTGATTTATTAGGATTCCTTAATCTTCTGGATTTTTGATAAGGAGCAGCAGCTCGAAGGGTAGCGTCTACAGCAATTCTTTTTACTTTACCTCTTGGAATAATAGGTTTTACATATCTTCCTCTACTGTCACTAAATATGACTGATCTACTCCCGCTATTCCCTGCTTTAGCTTTAGCTGATGAAAAAAGCAATAAATCAGGATCAACCATACATGCCTCGGGATCTAATATGAATTCTTCAGGTATTTCGGGAGTAGATTCATCTTCTCCATCAGAATTATCTTCTTCTTGTTCTTGATCTTGCTCATTATCATTTTCACTAGTCTCAGGTTCAGAATCTTCATTGTTTGATTGAGGTGGGGGTGGGGGACTCTGATCCTCTGGAGGAGGTGGTTGAATATCATCATCTTCTGGAGGTATTTGCATTGCTCTTGGAAGAATAACTAACCTTACTGCGACTTTTAGATCTTCAGAATTTACATTCTCATCGCCTCGAAGTGCTGCATTAGCCTTTGCTACTTTTACTGCAAATAATTCTGACCTATGTCCTTCTACTCCACCTCTAAGAGCTTCATTCACTAAATAGGTTATTTGCTCTTTTGTTATCTTGACATCCTTTAACCATTGCCTTGCCAAAATTAATTGAGTGGATAAATTATCAGATTCTTCCGACCATTTTTCTGAAAATTTAATATTATTTTCTGCGTGTGATAAAACAGATTTTGTAATCTCAACTCTTTGAGCATTATCAATAGATTGATCTGCGGAAAGAACAATAGCAAAACGATCTAAAACATGATCTCTTAAAGTACCTTCTTCAGGATTATACGTTGCAATTAAAAGTGACTTACAAGGATGAGAAAGGCTTAAACCATCTCTCTCAATATTATTTTTCTCTCTTCCTGTCGCTTCAAGAATTAAATTTACAATGCCATCATCCAGTAAATTAATATCATCTACATAAAGAACACCTCTATGAGCCTCTGCTAAAATTCCAGGTTGAAAAACTTGTTCCCCAGTACTTAATGATGCAGCGACGTCAATTGATCCAACAAGCCTGTCTTCAGTTATGCCAATGGGAACTTGAATAAATGGAGCTTCTCTTACTTTTTTCGGAATTTCTTCAATTTGATTCAAATAATCATTTCCAATTACCTCCTCCAACAATTTATTAGTACTAATATCCCATTCCTCTGGTTTATCTGGATCTAGGTTCCTACCAATAGGTCTTAATAAAGTTTGACTATTACTAATAGTTTGCTTTTCCATTATTGATTCATTATCTAATACCTCTATAGGAGGGAGTAATGTATGCAAGCCCCTAGCTAATACTGACTTACCGGTACCTCTTCCGCCAGCGATAATCACTCCTCCTAAACTGGGATCAACTGCTGCCAAAAGCAAAGATAACTTCAATAAACTATGACCTGTAATTGCCGCCAAAGGGAAAGCTCTAAAAGAATCCTTTGACTTCGTTAAATCTTTTTTTTCTCCTTTTTCTTGTAACTCGGGGTTCAAAATCACTTTAAAAATGTCTGATATAGAATTTATCCAATAACTTTGTTTTTTGTAGTGGAATTATCAAATCTTAATATCAAAAATGGACTATGTATATCCCTCGGAGCAAATATTGATAGTAAATTCGGAAGCCCTCTGGAGTCACTATTAATTTGCAAACCAAAAATAGAGGAAATAATAAATGAGTGGGGAGATAGTTCTAACAAAAAGAAAGAAGAGAAAAGCAAATTTCATGCAAACTTTTTTTGGTCTTCAATTTATGAGACATTACCCCATGGTGTTGAAAATGAGCAGCCAAATTATTTAAATACTTTATTGCTAATAACAAGTAATTCTTTTCCAAAACCATCAAATAAAAAGGCGAAATTACTTTTAAAAGAGCTAAAAAAGTTAGAAAGATTTTTCGGACGAGAAGAGACGCCAAAGGGCAAGAAATGGCTATCAAGATGTCTCGATTTAGATATTCTTTGGTGGGAAGATTTTCATACGGTTGACGAGGAATTAACATTACCTCACCCTAGATTCATGAATCGGAATTTTGTTATTACGCCACTATCTGAAATCTTAAGTAGAAGCCAAAAAATCACAAAGTTTGATGCACCAAAATGGACTATATAAATGATTTACAAAACCAAAAGATAACTGTTAGGCTATTTTTATTTAAAAATTATGGGCAAAAAAAACCTTATAAGAAGATCAATTTTTAAAGAAAAAATATCTGAGTTAAAGTCAAAAAAATTTAGTTTCGAAATAAATAGAATTGAGCTTCCAAATGGACATGAAGGTGAATATGGATACATTAAGCATCCTGGGGCAGCGTTAGCCGTACCTATTACAAAAGACAATAAAGTTATCATTCTTCGGCAATATAGATTTGCTGTTTCAAGATATTTATTAGAATTTCCAGCAGGTACATTAGAAATAGGTGAAACACCTATTAATTCAATTCAAAGAGAAATAAAAGAAGAGACTGGATTCAGTGCAAACAAATGGGATGAAATAGGAACTCTTGTCCCTGCTCCCGGTTATGCAGATGAAGAAATTTATTTATTTTTAGCCCGTGATTTAAACAAACTCAATTTCGAGGTTAAAGGAGATTTAGATGAAGATATAGAAGTATTAATTTTAGATCCAGACGAACTAGATAATCTTATTTCTAGTGGGGATGAAATTCTTGACGCAAAAACTGTGACGGCTTGGTTTAGAGCTAAACAATTTTTAGATAAATCATGAATAAACCTAGAATACTTTTTTGGCATAGAAAAGATTTAAGAATATTTGATAATCAAGCTTTAATCAAAGCATTTTCATTATCAAATGCTATTACTTCAACTTATATATTTGATAAAAATTACTCACACGATTTCAATGCAAGTTCAAGAGCTTGGTTTCTAGGAAATTCACTACAAGAATTAGCAAATAATTGGGGGAAAATGGGTAGTAGACTCGTTATAGCAGATGGAGATCCGGTATTAATAATTCCTCAATTAGCAAAGACAATAGATGCCAAATTTGTTTTTTGGAATAGATCAATTGAACCTTATGAGATTAATCGCGATTTACAAATAAAAAAAAATTTAAAAGAACAAAATATTCAAGTTATTGAAACTTGGGATCACTTATTAGTAGAACCTTTAAAAATATTTACAGGGAATAATAATCCTTATTCAGTTTATGGACCTTTTTATAAAAACCTTAAATCAAAAATGAATTTATTAGGTTCATATGAACAAGATAAAGTTGGTTTCCAGTTTAAAGATATAGATATTAAACTCGAAGATAAGACAATAAATTCATCTGATTCGGTTCTAGAGAAATTTATCAAAAATATCAAATTTCCAGGTTCGAATATTTGTCCGTGTAGACCTGGAGAGAACGCTGCAGAAACACTATTAGAAAACTTCATTAACGAAAAAAAAATATATTCTTATAATTCTGCAAGAGATTTTCCTTCCCTTAATGGGACATCATTTCTAAGTGCATCTCTCAGATTCGGCACGATCAGCATTAGAAAAGTTTGGAACGCCACATTAAATTTAAATTCAGATTTTGTAAATCAAGAAAATTACCTATCAATTGAAACTTGGCAAAAAGAACTTATTTGGCGTGAATTTTATCAACATTGCTTGTTCCATTTCCCAGAGCTAGAGAAAGGTCCATATAGAAAAAAATGGGATCACTTTCCATGGCAAAACAATAATGAATGGTTTCAACATTGGAGCAACGGAGAGACCGGAGTACCTATAGTTGATGCTGCAATGCGTCAACTAAATAGTACTGGCTGGATGCATAACAGATGTAGGATGATAGTAGCTTCATTTCTGGTAAAAGATCTTATATGCAGTTGGCAAATGGGCGAAAAAAAATTTATGGAGATGCTAGTTGATGGAGATTTAGCTGCAAATAATGGGGGATGGCAGTGGAGCGCCAGTAGCGGTATGGATCCAAAACCACTTAGAATTTTTAATCCATATACCCAAGCAAAAAAATTTGATCCTACTTGCGAATATATAAAATATTGGATTCCTGAGTTATCTAAAGTATCTAATTCAGACCTATTAAATGGGGAGATATCTAATTTAGAAACAACTAATTATTCAAGCCCTATTGTCAATCACAACATACAACAAAGATTATTTAAATCGCTTTATGCTGAAATTTGAATTTCCTCTATACAATTCTTTAAAACTTTATTTAAATTTTCTGCTACATAAACTTGCTCTTCACAAGAAATTTCAGGAAACATTGGAAGACTAAGAACTTCTGTACAAATTCTCTCTGTATTAATGAGTTTTGTTCTAGAAAAATTTTTCTTTTTGTAAGCTATTTGTGCGTGTATTGGAATTGGATAATAAATAATTGAATTTATACCTTTTTCAAAAAGTTGTTGTTTTACCAAATTCCTTAAGGAATAGTATTTTTTGCAATCAGTCTCAAATAAATTTGAAAAATCTTCATTTAAAAAATATTTATCGTTTCTTAATTTGATGACAAATTGATTCCAAGAATGGGAAATTGAATCAGAGCTAATTTTTGGAAAACTAATAAATGGATTTTTTTCTAACAAGTCAAGGTAATTATTAGCAATTTTTTGGCGATTATTAATCCACTTAGAAATATATTTAATTTTAATGTTTAATATGGCAGCTTGAATGGTATCAAGTCTGCTGTTATATCCAATTTGGGTATGATGATATCTTATTGGGCTGCCATGAACAGCCAGTTCTCTAATTTTTTTTGCAATCTTTTGATCTGAAGTTGTTACTGCTCCACCATCCCCAGCAGCTCCTAAATTTTTTGTAGGGAAAAAGCTAAAACAGCCTATATCACCGATACTACCAACTTTGGAATTTTTCCACATTGTGCATGTTGCCTGAGCACAATCTTCTATTATTTTTAAGTCATATTTCTTGGCCAAAGATTTTATTAAGGTCATATTCACTGCATTACCAAATAGATGCACTGGCATAATTGCCTTGGTATTAGAATTTATTTCTTGTTCTATTAGTTCAGTATTAATAAGATAAGTTTCTGGATCTATATCTACCAAAACAGGATTAGCACCAACAGCACTAATAGCCTCTGCAGTTGCAAAAAAGCTAAAAGATGAGGTAATAACTTCATCACCCACACCAATATCTAATGCGCGCAAAGCTAAAACTAAAGCATCAGTTCCACTATTACAACCAATAGTATTTTCAACACCAATCAGATTTGAAAAACTCTCCTCAAATTTGGCAATTTCTTGTCCTCCAATATACTTACCCCCTTTTAAAACTTTAAAAACCTCACTCTCAATTTCTGAGCCAATTTCTTGGTACTGCCTATTTAAAGTAAATGGAGGTATCTGCATAGTAAATATATTAACCCTAAACCATATTTCTATGGGTAAAAAAATTTTTTAATTCATTTAAACCAACTTGGTTCTTTATCAGGAGTCCATTTTATATTGCAACCTAAAGAAGGCATCTGATTTGAAGGATAAGAATTATCTTGATTCAAATCATTTACAGCAGAGCGCAAATCTTTCCCAGATAGAGGGATATTATTACCTGGTTTACTATCGTCTAATTGGCCATGATAATACAATAAAAAATCACCATCTCCTTCATTTGAAAAAAGATAAAAATCTGGGGTGCAAGCCGCTTTTAATTCCTTAGCAAAATTTTGATTTTCATCATATAGATAAGGAAAACTCCATCCCTGTGTTTGTGCCTGTAATCTCAAATATTTAGGAGAATCTGAAGGATGAGTGACAATATCATTACTAGAAATTGCAACAGTTTGAACTGTATTTTCAATGTCTTTACTTAAAATGAAAATTTGATTCTCAATATATTTAACAAATGGGCAATGGGCACAAATAAACATTAAAAGTAAATGCCGATTATCTAGATTATGAGAATTAAAATATTCATTTTTTGAAGAATTAGCATTTAACATTTCGAAATTCGGTAATTGAAAACCTAATTCCAAAACCATAGAATTTGTTCTTACCATTTTCAAGTTAAAAATTCTTTGATATTTGAAAATTATTGTATATTTTGCAGTAATCCGTAAAGATAGGTACTTTTATATAGGAGAATAATAGAAATAATAAACAAAATGCTTCTAAATCTAACTGGCAAAAAAATTCTTGTTACGGGGATTGCCAACAATCGTTCAATAGCATGGGGTATCGCTCAACAACTTTCAAAAGCTGGCGCAGAACTTGGAATCACATATTTACCTGATGATAAGGGAAGGTTCGAATCTAAAGTTAGAGAACTAACTGAACCTTTAAACCCATCCTTATTTTTGCCTCTTGATGTTCAAAATCCAGCTCAAATTGAAGAAATCTTTAAAAATATAAAAGACAATTGGGTGCAAATTGACGGATTAGTTCACTGCCTAGCATTTGCAGGACGCGATGAATTGATTGGAGATTATAGTGCTACCACTTCAGAGGGTTTTGATAGGGCTCTTAATATAAGTGCGTATTCGTTAGCACCTTTGTGTAAAGCAGCAAAACCACTTTTTAGTGATGGCGCTGGAGTTGTCTCATTAACTTATTTAGGTTCAGAAAGGGCGATTCCTAACTATAACGTGATGGGAGTTGCTAAAGCAGCTTTAGAAGCTTCAGTAAGATATCTTTCTGCAGAACTTGGTCCAGAAAAACAAGTCAGAGTTAATGCAATAAGTGCTGGGCCTATAAGAACACTTGCGAGTTCTGCTATAGGTGGCATTTTAGATATGATTCACAATGTTGAAGAAAAGGCTCCTTTGCGCAGAACAGTCACTCAAACAGAAGTAGGAAATACAGCTGCTTTTTTATTAAGTGATCTCTCTAGCGGCATTTCAGGCCAAACAATTTATGTTGATGCGGGTTACTGCATTAATGGAATGTAAACTAAGTATTTTGCATAAAAATGTCATCTCTAAGGCAATCTGAAATAAAAAGAAAAACGAATGAAACAGATATTTCTGTATTTATAAACTTAGATGGAAATGGAATTTCTGAGATTGATACCGGGATTCCATTCTTAGATCATATGCTTCATCAAATATCCAGTCATGGTTTGTTCGATTTAAAAATAAAAGCAATTGGAGATACCCATATTGATGATCACCATACAAATGAAGATGTAGGAATCGCATTAGGCAAAGCATTTTCAAAAGCCTTGGGAGAAAGAAAAGGAATAAGTAGATTTGGACATTTCTTTGCCCCATTAGATGAAGCATTAGTTCAAGTAACTTTAGACTGTTCCGGCAGACCACATCTATCTTATGATCTTCAATTAAATGCTCCTAGAATTGGCAATTATGATACTGAACTAGTAAAAGAGTTTTTTATTGCCTTTGCAAATAACAGTGGCATTACTCTGCATATTAATCAAATAAGAGGTAGCAATTCACATCATATTGTTGAGGCTTGCTTTAAAGCTTTTTCACGAGCAATGAGAATGGCTACAGAAATAGATCCAAGAAGATCTGATTCAATTCCAAGCAGTAAAGGAATGCTGGAAAATCAATAAACAAGGAATTTTTTCGAATCAGCCACAATTCAGTTGATTTTTGGCGAAGATAGATAAAAGTAATTATTTTGTTGTGACTAATTTACAAGATAAAAAAATAAATAAAATTAAAAGCTTTAATAAAGAAGATTGGTCAAGTGCGTATCAAAATGTAGAAAAGGAATTAACCAAGGAGCCTCTAAAAATTAGCAAAGGTGATAATATCAAAAATTTAAATGGAACATTATTAAGAAATGGACCAGGCATATTAGAAAGAGGTGGACAATGGGTTCATCACCCATTTGACGGTGATGGAATGATCACATCCATAAAGTTCGAAAATGGTCAGCCGTTTTTAACAAATAGATTTGTTAAAACTAAAGGCTATTTGGAAGAAGAAAAAATAAATAAATTCATTTATAGAGGTGTTTTTGGGACACAAAAAAATGGAGGGATTTTAAATAATGCATTAGATCTAAAATTTAAGAATATAGCTAATACTCATGTCGTTAAATTAGGAGATGAAATTCTCGCATTATGGGAAGCAGCCGGTCCACATGCAATGGATCCTGATAGTCTTGACACTATTGGTTTAACAACATTAAAAGGGGTACTCAAGCCTAACGAAGCATTCAGTGCCCATCCCAAAACAGACCTAAACTCGAATGCATCTTCAGAACTTTTAGTCACTTTTGGAGTACAAACCGGGCCAAAAAGTACCATTAGATTAATGGAATTTGATAATACTGGTACAAATTCTGGAGAGCTCATTTTTGATAGAAAAGATACCTTTAATGGCTTTGCATTCCTTCATGATTTCGCAATTACAACTAATTGGGCAATATTTTTACAGAATGCTATTGATTTCAATCCTCTTCCATTTGTAATGGGTCAAAGAGGAGCAGCACAATGTCTAAAGTCAAACCCAAATAAAAAGGCAAAGTTTTTTATCATCCCCAGAGAAAGTGGATTATTTAGAGGACAGCCTCCTTTAACAATAGATGCTCCAGAAGGATTCGTTTTTCATCATGTAAACGCATTTGAAAAAGATTCCAAAATCGTATTAGATAGTATTTTTTATGATGATTTCCCATCAGTTGGTCCAGACGAGAATTTTAGAGATATTGACTTTGATAAATATCCAGAAGGAAAACTAAAAAGATCAATTATCGATCTAAAGACAAAAACTTGTGAACTTGAAACTTTCAGTGAACAATGTTGTGAATTTGCTGTTGTTAATCCTAAAAACTTAGGATTAAAAGCAACTTTTAGTTGGATGGCAAGCACATCTCAAAAGCTGGGGAACGCTCCACTTCAAGCAATAAAAAAAATAAATTTAACTTCTAAGGAAGAGATTTCTTGGTCAGCAGGTCCAAGTGGATTTGTTAGTGAACCAATTATGGTTCCATCAGAAAACTCTTCACAAGAAGATGAGGGATTTTTATTTATACTTCTATGGAACGGAGAAAGAAGAGGAAGCGATTTAGTGATATTAGACGCAAAAGACTTAAAAGAATTAACTGTTTATGAATTACCCATTTCAATTCCTCATGGCCTTCATGGATCTTGGGTTAATTGAATTTAAGCAAAAATTTCAATTAAATCTGGAATAATTTTTTTTAATGCTTTACCCCTATGACTACAAGAGTCTTTAATATCATTTTTCATTTCTGCGAAAGTTAACCTGGTAGAACTCTCCTCAAAAATTGGGTCATACCCAAAACCACTTTTTCCTCTGGGGTTTAAAATAATATTGCCATGACATTTGGCCTCAGATTCAATAATCACTTCACCATTTGGGGAACAAACACAAATATTAGCAATAAAGAAAGCACTTCTATTTTGAACTCCATCAAGTTCTCTTAAAACTCGTTCAATTCTCTTCTGATCATTTTCTGCATATCTTGATGAGTAAATGCCAGGCTTACCAGCTAGTGCTTCAATACAAATTCCTGAATCATCTGCTATTGAAAAATTATTCGTTTTTCTCGAAACTTCACTCGCTTTTTTAATTGCATTATCTCTAAATGTCAGTCCATCCTCTTCAACATCTAATGATTCTGGCTGCAGTAACAATTTACAATTAACTCCAGCAAGCAATTTCTTATATTCTTCAATTTTACCTTTATTCTTACTAGCTAAATATAAATTTTTCATCCTTATTTTTCTGCCATATTTATAAATTCTTGACCCCACTCTAATACCTCAATTAGATAAGATTCTTTTGGTGCTTCACAATATAACCTTAAAAGAGGTTCCGTTCCTGAAAACCTAAACAAAAGCCAAAAATTTTTATCAATTCTCAACTTTATTCCATCGATTTTTGAGATACTTTTTAATTTGTGATTATTAATATTCTCAGGAATATTATCTATGATAAATTCTTTTACGTTATTTTTTTCTGACTGATTTGGAAATTTAATATCAATTCTTTTATAAAAACTTGGCCCAAAATCTTCTTGGATTTCATCTAAGGTTTTATATAAATATTGAGATTTTTCAGCAATTCCATTTAATAAAACCATCGCTGCATATAGAGCATCTCTTTCAGGCATAAAGTCACCAAAACCAACTCCCCCAGATTCCTCCCCCCCAATAAATATTTTTTCTTTGATCATTTTTTCAGCAATATATTTAAATCCAACTGGAAGTTCAAAAACATCTCTATTTTGACTCTCTGATATATTTTTAATAATATCTGAACCACTAACAGTCTTTAAAACTGGATAAGAATTATTTTTAATTTCGCCCAAATAGCTAATAAAGTATGGGAGTAAATCTTGAGTACTAGAGTATCTTCCTTTTTCATCAATTGCCGCAATTCTATCACCATCACCATCAAATATAATTCCTAAAGTTTTCACTTCATTTGTTGAATTTTTCATTAGTGTTTGTTTTAGATCATCTGCATAATTCAAAAGAGGTTCAGGAGGGTTCCCTCCAAAAAAAGGATCAGCTTCTTTCCTGATTTCTGAAATAACTTCTAAATCATTAGAAGCAAAAATCTCAGCCATACAATTTGCAGCAGAACCATGCATAGAATCTACAAAAATTCTCAATTTCATTTTTTTTAATCTCTTGGAAATATAGTCAATATCAAAAAGGGATCTAATTCTATCTAAATGAAATTTCTTAATATCTACCAATTTATTAACACCATCTATTTTTTCAATTGAATGTCCAAGCATTAATCTTTTTTCAACTTCACTTGTAAAAGATTCGTCAACAGAACATCCATTAAAGCTCTTTATTTTCAGACCTAGCCAATTATATGGATTATGACTCGCTGTAATTACTAACGCTCCAAGACAGCCAACTTCTTTGGCATAAAAACTACAAGAGGGTGTTGTAACAAAGCTATCAGATAAGATCGCTTCGAAACCACATCCTCTTACAAAAGGCACTATTTGCTTGGCGAATTCACAAGCCATGAATCTGCGATCATATCCAATAATAATTTTCTTTGAATTAACTTCTTTATAGTATTGATAATGCAACTCCTGACATGAAGCGACAACAACTCTTGAAAGATTCGACAGGTTAAAGTCAAAACCAATAATTCCTCTCCAACCATCAGTTCCAAATTTTATCTTGTCTAATTTATAAGCTGTCAAATTTAAAATTTCCTTGAATTCTTCTAATTATCTATAATAATTTATATGAGTAAATTTTAAAACCGCCCTTAAAAAATAATTTGAATTCTCTTCATTTAAAAAGTTTTACAAGATGTAAAAGAAAAGCATGGCTCGATTTTAAGGGTAAAAAATCTTATGAAGTTTGGTCTCCCCATAAAGCTATAGATAAAATTAATCAGTTTAAAATTTTCTCTGAATTTTGTAATGGTGAAATATATACAGGATTAAAAGCCTGCGAAAATGGCTATCAAGGGGTAATTGGATTAAAAATCAAAGGGAATCTTTTCCAAAATATAGACGCAGAAATACGTCCACAATTACTTGTAAAGACTAAAGGTAAAAGTAAATGGGGAGAATATAAATATTTACCTGCTGTTTATAAGTTAGGCCACAAAACAACAAAAGAACATTTATTCGACTTAGCTTTTAGTTCTATGCTGTTGGAATCATTTCAAGAATCTAAAATTGATAAAGGATTAGTAATTTCAACTTTTTATAAAAAAGTTAAAGTTGAAGAAATTTATTTAAATAAAAAATTAAGAAAAAAAGTTTTAAATGTTTTATTAAATTTGAATGAATGCTTGGGGGGATCAATACCAGAAATAACTCAAGATAGAAAAAAATGTACTATTTGTTCCTGGCAAAAATTTTGTGATAGAGAAGCAAAAGAAAATGGATATCTAACAGATATAGATGGAATAGGGCCTAAAACGGCCTCATTACTCAAATCAAAAGGAATAATTAATACCCAAACATTAGCTTCGTATAACGAAAAACAACTTGGCGAGAAATTATCTCAATTCAACGATCAAAAGAATGAAAAAGCGTCCAAATTTGTAAAGCAAGCACAAGCATATATCTACGGAGAACCATATTTCATTTCTAATAAAAATAATACTAACGAACTACTAGAAAAAACATGTTCGGGATTTTATATATTTGATATTGAGTCAAACCCAGATGAAAAGCATGATTTTTTATATGGATTTTTAAAAGTAAATAATTTGTCTATAAAAAAAGAAGATCTTATTTATGAACCAATCTTAAATCTTAAAAACAATAAAGGAGAATCTTACAGGCAAATTATTGAAATACTTTTTTCACAAAAGGAATGGCCAGTTTTACATTACGGAGAAACTGAAAAAATATCAATAATTAATATTGCTAAAAACCTAAATTTTAGTGATCAAGAAATTGATTCACTTGCCTCAAGATTTATTGACTTACATACCTTAATAAGAAAGTCTTGGATATTACCACTAAAAAACTATGGCTTAAAAACTGTTTCTAATTGGCTTGGGTTCGAATGGTTGCAGAAAAATGTAAGTGGCTCGAAAGCACTTTATTGGTGGATTCAATATCAAATTACAGAAAACCAAATATTTTTAAAAAAAATTATCCAATATAACAAAGATGATTGTTTAGCTACTCTAAAAATTGCAGAATATTTAATCAAAGATCAATTAAAGAAAAATTGATCCAACAGATTTATTGATAATAATTTTTCCAAAAATTTCTGAAAAAAAATAATTTCCTTCCTCTAAATATTTTCTTTTTATCATTGCTAAACCTTTTATTTGAGAATCTGATATAAAAAAACTAGTGATTTTGCCTACAGAAATATCCTTAGCAGAATTTATATATAAATTTTTATCTTCAACGTCTAAATTCAAATTAGATTCTAATGATTTCCAAGTTCTTATTTCCTGTTTTAAAGAAGAAACATTTTTTATTTTTGACATTGTTTCTTGCCCTAAATAACAACCTTTATTAAAATCTATAAGATCTTTTAATCCAAGCTCAAGAGGATTATTTTTTCCGTTTATTTCCATTCCTAATGAGGGTATTGCCTGATTAATCTTCCAAAGTTTTAAATCATTGGGATTTAGTAAATTTAGTTTGTATTTATATATTTCAAATTCTTTATCTTCTTTTTTGAAGAAAATAGGCTGGCAAGTTCTCCATGAACTTGATTCATCAATTTCCTGAATTCTATTTATTATGAAAGGTTCACTTAGAAATACATCATCCACTGGAAAAATAATTTGATTAAAGTAATTAATTATTTCATTAGTGTTACCCGCCAAAATAATTACTTCTAATTTTCTTTCTAAAAAAATAATTTCAATTAATGACCTTAGAATTCCATTTGGAGTTAACCAACAAGTTTTGATAACTTTATTTTCTGAATCAAGAATATTACCTGTTGTTATTCCATTCAAAAATTTTCTGGCATCTTTTCCAGTAATAGAAAAACAATCAAATTTTTCAAGCCAAAAATTTTTTTTTATATCTTGCATTTTGAAATAATTATAAAAAATCTTTTATTGTAAAAAGACTCTTTAATTTAACATTTTCATCTTCAAGGGCTTCTAATCCCCCTTCTTGCCTATCAACTATAGACAAAACTTCCTCAACAATATAATTATTTTCGCGTAACTTTTTTATTGCTTTTATCACTGAACCAGCAGTTGTTACGACATCCTCTAAAACAGTTACCAAAGTTCCTTCCTCTAATGTAGGACCCTCTATTCCAGCTTTGGTACCGTATTGTTTTATTTCTTTCCGAATTATTAAACCATTAAGTCCTAAGCCTTGCGAAGCTGCTTTGACGATTAATCCGCTTACAAGAGGATCTGCACCTAAAGTCAAGCCTGCAACAGTTTTTGACCTTGAGTCCTTTAACTCTAAAAACAAATCACTTATTAAATTTAAGCCTTGGCCATTTAATGATACCGGTTTACAATTCAAGTAATGACTGCTTTTTTTCCCTGAAGATAAAGTGAAGTTTCCTTTCTTGTAAGATTTTTCAATTAACTGTGTTAATAATTTTGTCTTATTTAGATCATACTTTTCAGAAAAATTTCCCATTAGTAAAAGTTAAATTTATATTTAAAGATTAGAAGAAAAAAAAGAAATCTCACAAAAACTTCCTAATAAGGTGTTTTTTGAAATATTATTTTTATATTGTATATTGAAATTCAATGTAATTAAAATTACATAAATTCCCTTGGGGGTGTAGCAATCTGGTGAATGCACCAAACTCATAATTTGGCTAAGGCGAGTTCGATCCTCGCCACCCCCATTATTTATTTGTCATTGAATGAAAATAACTCTTCTTTTATTTCTTTTATTTCTACCAGCTTTTTTCGCAGCGAGTGAACTCTCTTTTTTATTAATAAGGCCAAGTAAAGTTTTAAGGTTAATAGAAGAAAAAAAGAAAGGAGCATTTTCAATTTTAAAAATTCAAAAACGTTTTAGATCTTCACTAATTGCTTCTCAATTTGGAGTAACAATTTCATTAATTGCAATTGGATGGCTTAGCAATAACATTGCTAAGGATTATTGGAAAAGCAATATTTTATCAAATAGATTTTATGATCTTCTATTGTTTTTATTTGTTGTTTTAGTTGTTACTCTCGTTTCCGGACTAATTCCTAAAGCTTTAGTAATTAACAATCCACAATCTGCTGCATTAAGGCTTACAACAATATTTGATGCCGTGAGAAAAGCCATGAATCCTATAGTGAAAACAATAGAATTCTTTGCTAGCGCCTGTTTAGGCTTGTTCAATTTAAATAACAAATGGGATTCTTTAAACTCGGGTTTATCAGCTGGAGAATTAGAAACTCTTATAGAAACAGATAACGTAACAGGTTTAAAACCAGATGAGAAGAATATTCTTGAAGGAGTTTTTGCTTTAAAAGATACACAGGTTAAAGAAGTAATGATTCCAAGATCTGAAATGGTAACTTTGCCAAAAAATATAACCTTTTCAGAACTAATGAAACAAGTAGATAAAACTCGACATGCTCGCTTCTTTGTGATTGGTGAGTCTTTAGATGATGTATTAGGTGTATTAGATTTACGTTATCTAGCTAAGCCAATATCAAAAGGTGAAATGGAAGCCGATACATTATTAGAGCCATTCCTTTTACCAGTAACAAAAATAATAGAAACATGTTCACTAGCAGAAATATTTCCAATAGTAAGAGACTACAACCCCTTCTTACTAGTAGTTGATGAACACGGGGGAACAGAAGGACTAATAACTGCAGCTGATCTAAATGGCGAAATAGTTGGAGAGGAAATGCTCAATAATAAAATCTTTTCAGATATAAGAATGTTAGATAATTTCTCTAAAAAATGGTCAATAGCTGGAAAATCAGAAATTGTTGAAATCAATAAAAAGATAGGATGTTCAATTCCAGAAGGGACTGATTATCATACTCTTGCTGGATTTATGTTAGAAAAATTTCAAATGGTTCCAAAAATTGGCGACGTTTTAGATTTTAGTAATATTAAATTTGAAGTTATTTCAATGTCAGGCCCAAAAATTGATCGTGTTAAAATAATTCTTCCCAAAAGCTAAATGTGACTCCCCATAGAGGATAATGATAATTAATATATGGATTTGAAATTATGCAACCAACCTCATCACCAGTAAAGGTTGGAGTCATAGGTATAGGAAATATGGGCTGGCATCATGCTCGAGTACTCAGTTTACTCAAAGATGCGAATCTCATTGGAGTAGCAGATCCAAATGAGGAGAGAGGTAAATTAGCTATTGAACAATTTCAATGTGAATGGTTCAAAGATTATAAAGACCTAATTCCAAAAGTTGATGCTATCTGCATCGCTGTGCCTACACTACTTCATCAAAAAGTAGGACTAGATTGTCTCAATGGAGGAACTAACGTACTCATCGAAAAACCAATTGCAGCTAACGAGTTAGAAGCACAATCCTTAATAGAGGCCGCTAATGCAAGTAACTGTCTATTACAAGTTGGTCATATTGAGAGATTTAATCCTGCTTTTAGGGAATTAAATAAAATAGTACATAATGAAGAAATTGTTGTTTTAGAGGCAAGGAGGCATAGTCCTAATGCAGACAGAGCAAATGATGTATCCGTAGTTATGGATTTAATGATTCATGACATTGACCTTGTTTTGGAGCTTGTAAACTCAAAAATACAAAAATTAGCAGCTGTTGGAGGCAGAAATAGCGAAGGATTAATAGATTATGTCAATGCTACTTTAGTTTTTAAAAATAATGTTATTGCAAGCTTAACGGCCAGCAAAATGAGTCACAAAAAAATTAGAAGTTTAAGTGCTCACTGTCAAAATGGGTTAGTAGAAACTGATTTCCTAAATCACTCCTTACAAATCCATAGAAAGTCTCATGAATCATATACTGCAGAACATGGCGAATTAGTTTATAGAAATGACGGATATGTTGAAGAAGTTAGCACAACCTCCATTGAACCTCTATATGCGGAACTGGAGCATTTTCTTAAATGTGTTCAAGGCAAAGAAATTCCTGAGGTAGATGGTGAGCAAGCCTCAAGAGCTTTAAAAATTGCTGATTTTATAGAGTGTGCTGTAGAAAATTCTGGAGATGCGATTTTACTTGAAAATCCTTTCTAATGCGGGCAATCTAAACTAAAAGAATTTTATTTAAATCCAACTGCAGCTTGCCAAACAAATACCAACAAAAAGAAAAATAAAGGAATAAGTGGAAGAACATCAACAGTAGGAGCAAAGGCCTTGTAAGCCTCAGGCAATTCAGCGAATGTATTAAGTAGAATGAGCACCTTTTTTGATAATTTAATTTAATTATGTTAAGACGTTACCACGTATGATGAGCAATAGAGGATGTTTTCCAAGGAGCGAAATCATTTGTAAAACAATTATCTTTAATTGCAGCAGAAATTGCATTGGTAAATCTTATTAAATGAGCAATATTATGCAAACTTATTAGTGTGAGACCTAATATTTCATCATTTCTAATTAGATGATGTAAATATGCACGAGAATAGGACTTACAGGTTTCGCATTTACAAGTTTTGTCAATCGGAGAAAAGTCATTTTTAAATCGAGCATTTCGCAAATTCAATCTTTCATCATTAAAAAATGCAGTCCCATGTCTTCCTAGTCTTGTAGGCAAAACACAGTCAAATATATCGAATCCATTTGCAACAGCTAAAGAAATTTCTCTTAAAGAGCCAATTCCCATTAAATATCTTGGTTTATCTATTGGTAAGAATTTCGGGACGTAATTAATTACACTATGTATTTCTTCGACTGCCTCTCCAACACTTACACCTCCCACTGCTATTCCAGGAAGATCAAAAGAAGTTGTATATTTGGCGCTATATTCTCTTAATTTCGGATACTTACCACCTTGCACTATACCGAATAATGCTTGATTGGATTTCTGATGAGTCTCGACACATTTTTGCAACCATGAATGAGTTCTTCGTAAAGAATCCTCAATATCATTTTCGTTAGCTGTATGCGGAGGACAATGATCAAAAGCCATCGCAACATCCGATCCAAGATCCATTTGAATCTGTATTACTTTTTCAGGTGATAAAAATACATGACTACCATCTCTTGGATTTTTAAATTCCACTCCTTTATCAGAAATATTGTTTAATTTGGCCAAACTAAAAACTTGATATCCTCCTGAGTCAGTAAGAATAGGCTTAGGCCAATTCATGAACTTATGTATACCGCCAGATTCTTTTACTAATTTTTCTCCAGGTTGTAAATGAAGATGAAAGGTATTTGAGAGAATCATTTCTGATCCTGTAGAGGTTAACTGCTTAGATGAAATTCCTTTAACCGTTGCCAAAGTACCCACAGGCATAAATTTTGGAGTGTTTACCTGACCATTTGGTGTATGAAATATACCAGTTCTTGCCGCTGTGTTACTGCAATTCGATGTAATTTCAAATTCAAACACGATAATTTATAAAATTTTTTGATCCTTTTTCATTAATCTACCCTATTATTTAATATTGAATCTATTTTTATCTCATCAAAAAATATTTAATAAAAAATTTGGCAGGATCTTGGATTTTCTATACTACATTTCCAAAGATACCTTTAATTAATCCCGAATTTAAAAATATTGCACAATTTGCCCCGCCCTTAGGATTTTTTATTGGAACAATACAGAGTTATATTTTTCTTTTTTTAACAATAAACTCTTGGTCAATTTATGCATCTGCATTAATTTGTTTGGCTTCAGGATATTTTATTACTGGTGGTCTACACATTGATGGTTTAATGGATACTTTCGATGGTATTTTTGCGGGTAAAAAGAAACGTTTAAAAGCCATGAAAGACAGTAAAGTTGGGTCCTTTGGCGTTCAAGCTTTGGTTTTTATAACTTTAATTCAAATTGCTTGCATACTGAAAATTCAAACCCTAATAATTTTTGTTTTACCTATATGCTTATTTTGGGGAAGATTTTCAAATTTATTTTTTATAGAGAAGTTTAAATATGTCAGTTATAAGAAAAAGTCTATTAGTCACAAAAAGTTTTGGAATGGATTTAAAAAAGAATCTTTGATCTCCATTATTTTTCTTTTAATTTTCATTGCATACCAATTTGTTTCAATTACATCCCAAGCAATATTAATTAAATTTTTAATCCTTATTTTGATTGGTATTTTTCTAAGCTATTCTATCCCAAACATACTGGGGAATAAAATTGGAGGCTTCAATGGAGATGCTTGCGGTGCAAGTGTTGTACTAGTTGAAACTGCAATGTTGTTTATGCATGCAATTCTTTTATAGGTAGTTCTAAATAGAACATATTTTTCTTCTTAAGATTTTTTGATTTCTCATTATTTTCAATCGAGTTATTTTCCATCAATCTCAAATCTCCTCCAATTTGTTTTGCTAATTTTCTCGCTAAAAAAAGTCCCACACCAGTGCCATCTTTCTTTTTAGAGGCAGATCCTCTAAAACCTTTTTCAAAAATTTTCTCGTTTTCATTTTTGGTTATTTTTTTACCATCATCAAATATACAAAGTCCATTACTCGTAATGGCGAGTCCAATTTCAGCATCTTTTTGGGCATATTTAAACGCATTTTCTAATAAATTGGCCACGATTTCGGCAATCACAGCATATTTTGCCTTTAATGGCGAAATAGTCCAATCTGGCCAAAGAGAAGGTTCAGTCCAATCTCTATTCTCTAAGTCCGCATTAGCTTTACCCCTTTCTAATATTGGCCTTAATAAACTCTGAATAGTTATTACCTTTTTATTATCTAAATTTGGAGGTAATAATAATCTTTCCTCTCCAATTTCCAGCGGAAGTTGAATAGGTGAATTTAATTGCGCAAAAGAATCCATATATTGATTAATTTGTTTTTGCTCCATTATCATGCGTTCGACTATTTCAATAGAATCATCATCTGAGCCAAGTCTTTTTATTAGTAATTTTGCATATGTCCTAATAGCGGCCAATGGATTCCTTAACTGATGAATTATGACATTGACCTGATTTTTTAAAAAATTGATTTCTTCATTTTTATTTTGACGTTCTAATTCTATAGAGACGCATTTAGCTAAAGATATTGAAAGTGCTTTTAATCTAGAATCAAGAGATACTGGCCAATTCCCCCCTTTCAAATCAGTTTCTACCCTAAGGACACCAAGTAAAATATCATTTTCTTGAAGAGGGTACCATCTTCTGTTAGGCGATGAAACTTTTAGTGAAGGATCATCTTCTATTGATGTAAGTAGCCTATCAATTTGTGGCCATTGTCCTATCATTTCAAAAGATGCTTTAGTTCCTTGCTTAGCTGAAGCAAGATACATAACTAAATTAGTCACGCCCATTGAGCAACCAAAACTCTCTAGCTGTTTTATTATTAACTCTTCAAATTTTTTTGAAAGATTCATAATTAATTAAATTTTGAGAAATTTTTAAAAAAAAAAAAAACTTGAGAAGGGCTTGTAAAATATGAAAAAAGTATTAAGATATATAAAGAGGTCTGACATTAGCCAGCCTTAAATATGAATATTTAATCATATTTTAAGCTACATCAGGGGTTGATGGGTCCTCTATGTAATTTGAAGTGAATTTAAAATCACATATATAAGATTAGTAAAAATTAATAAGACTAATCTCACTAATAATTTCAGGAGTACCAATCAATGTCAAAAAAAAGAAAAAGAATCAGCAGAAGAAGATTGGCTGGCCAAAGAGTAATGGCACATGTACCTATTTATCATATCGAAACTGGAAAACATAAACCAGTGACAGCAGCAAGAAGATTCATAGCTGAAAATGGTCTCTCTGCTCCTTCAGTTTTCAATGTAAGAAGAAATGAACACACCACTGATAGATTTTTTTGGGGTGAAAAAGGGTTGTTTAGTGCCCAATATGCTGAAGAAAATCATTTTCTATTTCCATCATTAAAAGTTGTAGTTGAAGGAATTGGTGAAGAAAAAATATTTGAGGGTCTAGAACTTACTGCAGATGATTGGGAAGAGATTGAAGAATATGAATATGCTTTTGTTTAAAAAATCTTACTAATATTTGAACTTATAAAGTTAATTAAATTTGAATCAATTTGATGAAATCCATCGAATTCTAATAATTCGCAAAATTTAGAAGAATTACTCTTTACCTTTTTATATATAGTCCTAGAAGCTTCTATAGGTACAACTTCATCAAATAAACCATGACTAATAATCAAGGGCGAGAATTTTTCTCCTGGGGCCCAGTTAGGGTGAGGATAACCACTACAAGCAACAATTAATCCAAAATTTAACTTAAATCCCGCATCAATTGCCATTGCTGCTCCTTGAGAGAAACCCAACAAAATTGTTTTTCTGAGTGGAATCTGATCAGTATCAAATTTTTTTAATGAAACTAAAAGTTTATTTACTTCAACCTCAGCTCCATTCCAATCATGTGGGTATAATCCATACCACTGTCTTCCCTGACCGCTTGGGTGTAATCCAGGAGCCCTCAAAGAAATTACCTCAAAATCAAGAGTTATTTTTTCAGTCATCTCCTTGCCAAATGTTAAAAGGTCATCTGAATCAGCTCCCCAACCATGCATCAAAATAATTCTATGAGTTGCAGTTTGAGAGCTAATCGAGACAAATTCATGATTGATAGCATATTTCATGTTTATATTCTTAAGTAAGTAAACTTTCCCATAATGTCTCCATTAGCTTTAGTAAGTGTCTCTGATAAAAAAAATATAATCCCATTTTGTAAGGAATTGGTAGAACAATTTAATTATAAAATTCTATCAAGTGGAGGAACTGCCAAACATCTTATAGAGGCCAAAATTCCAGTTATTAAAGTTGCTGATTTTACTAATTCTCCAGAAATTCTTGGAGGAAGAGTTAAAACTTTACATCCAAAAATACACGGGGGAATATTAGCTAAAAGAACTGATAAGGAACATAAAAAAGATATAGAAGCTAACAATCTTGAGTTAATTGACTTAGTAGTTGTAAATTTATATCCTTTTAAAAAAACAGTAGAGAAGGGAGCTAAATGGGAAGATGCTATTGAAAATATTGATATCGGAGGGCCATCTATGATTCGTTCTGCAGCTAAAAATCATAAAGATGTTTCCGTTTTAGTAGATCCTAGTCAGTATCAAAATTTTCTTGAAGAAAGTAAAAAAGGTAAATTGAAAGACTCATATAAAGCAAAATTAGCACTTGAAGCTTTTCAACATACAGCAGACTATGACACTGCAATATCTAATTGGATAAGAGAAGAGAGAGATTTACAATCTTCCAAATATATTGAATCTTATCCACTAATAAAAACCTTAAGATATGGGGAGAATCCACATCAAAAAGCTTTCTGGTATGGTTTAAATAACATTGGATGGAATTCAGCAGAACAATTACAAGGAAAAGAATTAAGTTATAACAACCTATTAGATCTAGAGTCAGCACTTTCAACAGTTTTAGAATTTGGCTACCCAGAAAAAGATGAATTTGCAACCGACATGTTCGCCTCTGTTATTTTAAAACACAATAATCCTTGTGGTGCCTCTATAAGTAATTCAGCTTCTAAGGCATTTTTGAATGCTTTGGAATGCGATTCTATTAGTGCATTTGGAGGAATAGTTGCTTTTAATTCAAATGTTGATAGTGAGACCGCAATTCACCTCAAAGATATTTTCTTAGAGTGTGTCGTCGCTCCATCTTTTGATGAGGAAGCTTTAGAAATTTTAAAAGTTAAAAAGAATTTAAGAATTTTAAAGTTTTCAAAAGATCAACTTCCAAAAAAGAATCAAAATTCTACTAAATCAATAATGGGAGGATTACTAGTTCAAGATACTGACGATAGTGAAGAAAAAACTGAAAATTGGATTTCAGTAACTAATAAAAATCCGAGTGATCAAATTAACTTAGATCTGAATTTTGCATGGAAAATTTGTAAACACGTGAAATCTAATGCCATTGTTATTGCAAAAGACCAAAAAACTATTGGTATTGGAGCTGGACAAATGAATAGAGTTGGAGCAGCAAAAATTGCATTAAAAGCAGCTGGAAGTTTAAGTTCTGATGCTGTCTTAGCCAGCGATGGGTTTTTCCCATTTGCAGATACTGTAGAACTAGCAAATGAATATGGAATAAAAGCTATTATTCAACCCGGAGGAAGTCTAAGAGACCAAGAAAGTATTGATATGTGTAATCTAAAAGGAATCTCAATGGTATTTACACAAAAAAGGCACTTTTTACATTGAATTATGTTGATTTTGGATAATATGTAATTTTGTTAGTTTTTCTGAATAAAGATAGCCTGCCTGGACCTGCACAAAGAAAATAGAGAGAAATAGCCCCATATATAAAAGACAATTCGAAAGCATAATTATGACCTTCAACGACTGCCAGAGGAAAACCTTCTAGTCCAGTATCAAGGAGATGAAAATAAACTGCAAATGCCATGGTGGAGAATAGACCAAGAGAAGAAAGCCTGGCGAAAATCCCTAAAGCCAATCCAACTGGGCATACTAGTTGAGTAATTGCTGCTCCAAAAGTCCAAATAACAGGATCACCAGGCAAAAATGGGAAATACTTACCAACTACAAACTCGGCAAAACCCTGCGGATCCTGAAGTTTCTCAAGGCCATGATGAATCATCAAAGCACAAAAACCTATTCTTAAAACAAAAATCGATAGTTCTCCAAGGATATTTACTTCTGAACCTGAAGATGAATTGGCAACTACAACTTCAACTTTTTGAGGAGCCTTAGTTCTATTCATACTTGCAGTTTGAACCTGATTAGATTGTGCTTTGTCTTCCATACTTCATTAAGTTTTCATTATTCTAGTTAATAAAGTAGATATTTTGGAATTATCTGACTAATAAATTAAAAAAACTAAGCAAATTTATAAATGAATAACAAATTCAAGTTGCAATATCAATTAACTTTTCAATAACATCTGCAACAACCTTATCAGGCGTAGATGCACCTGAGGTAATTCCAACATTAATTTTTCCACTAGGTAGAAAATTATTCTTGAGTTCTAATTCTGATCCTAGTGGTTTATGAAAAATTGAGTTTTCTTTAACTGATATTCTCTCTGGAGTATCAATGTGAAAAGAAGAAATATTTTTATTAATTGCTATTTCTTGTAGGTGAGTAGTATTGGAAGAATTGAAGCCTCCAATAACTACTAAAATATCAAGGTCTTCATCAACCAGAGAGAACATTGCATCTTGCCTTTCTTCAGTTGCATCACAAATAGTATTAAAAGCTAAAAAGTGGCTATTTAAGTTTTCCGGTCCAAATTTCTTTAACATCGTCCTTTCAAAAACCTTTCCAATTTCCTCAGTCTCGCTCTTAAGCATAGTTGTCTGATTCGCGACTCCCACTCTATCTAAATCTTTATCAGGATCAAATCCATTAGAACAAGCTTTAGCAAATTTGTTCATAAACTCATTTCTATTTCCTCGCCCCAGAATATATTCAGAAACATAATTCGCTTCTTCTAGATCAAGTACAACTAAATATTTACCTGCGAATGAACTTGTAGCGAGAGTCTCTTCATGTCTGAATTTTCCATGGATAATGGATGTGAAAATATGTTTTTTATGTTTTTCAACTGTATGCCAAACCTTAGAAACCCATGGACAAGTTGTATCAATAATATGACAACCTTTCTCATGCAAGAGTTTCATTTCTTGAACAGTAGCTCCGAAAGCAGGGAGTATAACTACATCCCCATTAGAAACTAAAGAAAAATCTTTGATTCCATTTTTAGCTGAGATGAATTTTACATTCATTTTCCTTAAATGATCATTAACCGAGGGATTATGAATTATTTCGTTTGTGATCCAAATATTCTCATTTGGGTAATGTCTTCTAGTTTCATAAGCCATTGCAACAGCTCTTTCAACTCCCCAACAGAAACCGAAGGCTTGGGCCAACTTTATATTTAGTCTGCCTTTAGTATAGGTAAAATTATTATCCCTAATAGAAGTTATCAAATCACTTTGGTAAGCTTCTTCCAACGCTTGAGCTCTTTTTGTTGGAGAATCGAAACCCCTTCTATTGTATCTGTCAGAATGATGAAGAGATCTTCTAAAAGCTTGAGTGTCCATCTTCCTATATTACAACGTTTTAAATAATTTTTTGTAAAAAAAAAGAAACCTGACATAAGTCAGGTTTCTTAAATTAATTTTTCGTTAGATTACTTAGCAGATGCAAAGTCTGGATATGCTTCCATTCCATGCTCTCCTATATCTAAGCCTTGAGTCTCTTCCTCTTCAGATACTCGGATTCCACCGAATAATCCTCCAATTACAGACCAGGCAATCCAGCAAGTAACTAGTGTCCAAATAGCATAAGCTGCGGCACCAAGAGCTTGAACTAGAAGAAGGGTAATACCTCCGCCATTGAACAATCCCATACCTGCTCCATCACCTTGTACAGCTGTACCCCAAAGACCGATAACAACAGTACCCCATACACCACAAACTCCGTGAACAGAGAATGCGCCTACAGGATCATCGATCTCAGCGGCATCAAGTGCTGCAACAGAAAATACAACGATTATTCCACCTACTAGTCCTGCGAACCAGGCTCCAGCAAGAGTCATATCACCACAACCAGCAGTGATACTAACCAAACCAGCAAGGATTCCGTTAATTATCATTGTAAGATCAGGCTTACCAGAAGTTAATGTTGAAACAATAGTTGCACCAATAGCACCAGCTGCTGCTGCCAAAGTAGTTGTTACAGCAACATATGGAACCCATTGATCCATAGCAAGTTGAGAACCGGGGTTAAAACCATACCAACCTATCCATAGAACTAATGCACCAAGAGTAGCTATAGCCATGTTGTGTCCTGGCATAGCTTGTGGTTTCCCATCAGAGTATTTGCCAATTCTTGGTCCAAGAAGCATAGCTCCTACAAGACCCGCCCATGCTCCAACTGAGTGAACAATTGAAGAACCAGCAAAGTCTACGAAACCTAAAGAATCAAGCCAACCACCATTCCATTTCCAGCTACCAGCAATTGGATATATAAATGCAGTTAATACAACAGCAAAAACAACAAATTCTCCAAATTTAACTCTTTCAGCAACAAGACCGGATACGATAGTTGCCGCAGTTCCTGCGAATGCAGACTGGAACAAGAAATCAACTGTTGGGACTAATCCAGCATCAGTTACCATATCTGCAGTAACTGTTGGATCAAAAAATAAGCCTCCAAAATAAAGCCATCCGTCAGCAACACTACCTCCGTACATTAATGAATAGCCGATAAACCAATAAGAGGTTACAGCCAGAGCAAATACGAATAGGTTTTTAGCAAGGATGTTTACTGCGTTCTTAGAACGACACATACCTGCCTCAACCATAGCGAAACCAGCGTTCATAAAGATCACTAAAATAGTAGCGATCAAAAGCCATAAATTGTTAGCAAGAAAAGCTGCATTCAACTCAGGTAAATCAGCTGCGTGAGCTGAAAGATTAAAAATACCTAAACCAAACAGAGCTAGAGGAACAGTCGCAAGCCACAACATTGAGCGGTTTGAACTAAATCCTCGAATACTCCTCAAAAGGAGCATAGGTCCATTAACAAGACTTGCATCTTGTAATTTGGACCTAGAGCGCCTTTGAGGCGTTTGCAAAGCAGTGGTCATAAAAAAAAATTAGATCTGCAAAAAAACAGTTTGTGCTGTTTCCTTTCATATTCAATTTTGCTCAAAAAACTAATTAGTGTCTAGTAGTCGTTGTTACCAATTTTATAGTTGCACCTTAAAACTATATCTGTTAAATTTAAAAAATTTTTTTTTTAAGATTTTCAAATTATCAAGATTTAATTTATTTCAAAGGTCTAATTCCTTTCCATGATACGTGGTCTTTATGAAATTCAAAGGAACATGGAATAGTTATCATTCCTGCACTTAGAGATTCTCTAAAAAGACTGCCGTATAAGGGGTCTGCTTCATCTCCAGGGGCAAAAAAACAAGCGTCTTTTCTCGTCATACAAAGTACCAAAACACTTTTACTTTCAGGAATTAATTCCTTTAATTCTATGAGATGTTTTTGGCCTCTTTTCGTGACTGTATCTGGGAATAGAGCTACATTTTCTTTAATCCAAGTCGTATTTTTAACCTCTATGTAAATGTTACGTTTATCAGGATTTGAAGATTTTGGGGTTAAAAAAAAGTCAATTCTGCTTTTTTTATCTTTTCCATAAGGAACTTCAGATTTAATTGTCTCTATTTCACCTATTATTTCTATAAGCAGATTTTTCTCTATAACCTTTTTAATTAACTTGTTTGCAAATAGAGTATTAATGCCTACCCAAACCTCCTCATTTTCTGCATTAAAAACACATATCTGTTCCCAAGTAAAAGGTAATTTTCTTTTTGGAGAAGTGGAAACACTTATTCTTACTTTTGCTCCCTCACTCAATAATCCCTTCATTGGGCCAGTGTTAGCGCAATGAGCAGTTACTACCTCTCCACTCTCTAATTCAATATCTGCAAGGAACCTTTTATACCTCTTAATTAAAACTCCTTCAATTAATGGATCAAAATCAATTATCCGATCATTCATAAATATGTCGTTTATTAGAATTCAAATATAATTGAAACCTAAACTGATTGAAAAATTTAGACGAATCCAAATGCATTCATTTTTAAAAAATAATGTTTTTTCAATTTCGTTTGGTACTAGTCTAAGTAAATTAGCTGGATGTATAAGACAAATATTTATAGCTGCTGCTTTTGGGGTTGGTGCAACTTATGACGCGTTTAATTATGCATATATAATTCCTGGTTTTTTGATAATAATTATTGGGGGTATTAATGGTCCATTGCATAACGCAGTCGTTGCAGTTTTAACTCCGCTTAACAAAAAAAATGGAGGGATTGTTTTAACTCAAGTAAGCATAAAACTTTCAATATTATTATTAATTTTAGCCATATTGATTTACTCTAATTCCAGTTTATTAATTGATTTATTGGCCCCGAATTTAAGTTACGAAGCTAAATCTATTGCCACTTACCAATTACAAATACTTACACCTTGCATCCCTTTATCCGGCTTCATAGGTTTAAGCTTTGGCGCCTTAAATTCCCAAAGAAAATTCTTTTTATCAAGTATAAGTCCAGCGATAACAAGCGTAACTATCATTTTTTTTATTTTTTTTAGTTGGATTTTTAACCGAGAAAATACATCTTCTAATTTCTTTACCTACACGGGATTACTGGCATTTGCAACTTTGACAGGAACTTTAATTCAGTTTGTTGTTCAAATTTGTGAAATAAATAAAATTGGTCTCTTGAGATTAGAGTCAAACTTCAATTTATTTAAAGATGAAAAGAAGAGGATTTTCAAACTAATTATTCCAGCATCTATCTCATCAGGTCTAAGTCAAATTAATGTTTTTATCGATATGTTTTTCGCTTCAAGTTTTCAAGGCGCAGCATCTGGACTAGCTTACGGAAACTTTCTTATACAAGCCCCCCTAGGCATATTATCTAACTCATTGATTCTGCCATTACTTCCAAAGTTATCTCAATTGAGAAGTGAAAAAGACGAAAGAGGGCTCCAAAAACAATTGACATCTGGGATAGAGACCTGTTTCTTGACAGCTATTTTTTTAACCGGATTTTTCATAACATTCAATAATCAAATCGTACAATTAGTTTTTCAAAGGGGATCATTTGATTATTCAGCAACTTTAAAAGTAAAGAATATATTAATTGCTTATGCAGTTGGCATACCCTTTTATCTTTATAGAGATTTATTAGTAAGAACCTATTATTTAATAGAAAAAACAAACTTCCCTTTTAAGTCTTCATTAGCAGGGATAATATTTAATATTTTTTTTGATTGGTTTTTAATTGGTGCCCCAATTAAAAATTTTGGGAATCTTTCTCCTTATAATTTTGGAGTCGTAGGAATAATTTTATCTTCAGGAATAGTCAACATTATAGTTTGTATTTTTCTTTCTTTTAATCTGCGCAATGAAAATATCATTTTGCCTAACTTGGAATTATTGAGGAAAATTAGCCTCTTGGCATTAGCAGTATTTATAGACAGCACACTTTGTTTTACTATTCTCCAAACTACTAATAACTTCAATTCAAATCTTGCAGAATTTTTATTATTAATATTTGGAACTCTAACTTTTTTTGTAATTTATTTTTTACTTACAAAATTCTTGAAAGTAAATAAATTTAAAGTTTCAAAAAAGGAGATTTAGTTTTTAAAAAAACTTTCCAAAATCTCTTCTAATTCTAGAATTTGTGAGTTAGTGATTAAATTAATCAATGGAATACTATTAACACCATCCCCTACTTTTACATCTATTGCTTTAAGACTTAATTTTGCAGCCTCCAATGGGCCTTGATCTCTATTGCTGATACATTCAATAGCAAGATGCCTAGCTAGTCCAGCGTCTCCAAGATATAAATTCCACTTTTCTATTTTTATAAAAACCTTTTCGGAAATAACATTTTCTAGATCACTTATAGTTATCTGAGAGTCCATAAATAGAAATTAATTTAAGTTGATTGTTTTGAAGTATCTTTTGGTTTTTTTATAATTACGAAAAGTAAATGGGAGGCCAAAAGAATTGACCAGACAATTGCAAAATTATTAAAAAAGCTGATTTCATATTTAATCTCTTTTAAAAGCCACGTGCCACTTACAATCGCAGTAAATATCATGCAGTGAATAACAAAATTTACTATTCGAGAAAAATGTTTATAGATAGGATCTTCCGAGTCACCATTTCCGTACCACTTTATAGGCATATTAATAATTAGATTGTTAATAATAGACATTTTACCCGAAATCTAGTTGACTAAGAGACCCTGAAACAGAGATATTACATAATTATGCGCCTGTAGCTCAGTGGATTAGAGCACCTGACTACGGATCAGGGTGTCGGGAGTTCGAATCTCTCCAGGCGCGTTTAAAATTCTGAAATATTCTTTTTATATTTTTCTAAAAAATATCGTCTATATTATGGGTATTACTTATTAAATTCAATGAATATCCTTCAAAATCTTAAAGAAAGCGATCCAGTAATATCAAATTTTATTAACTCTGAAAAAAATAGGCAGGAAACTCATCTTGAGTTAATCGCAAGCGAAAATTTCGCATCAGTTGCCGTTATGCAGGCTCAAGGTTCCGTACTTACAAATAAATACGCCGAGGGATTACCCCAAAAAAGATATTACGGGGGATGTGAATTTGTTGATGAAATCGAAGAATTAGCTATTCAGAGAGTGAAAAAATTATTTAATGCAAATTGGGCTAATGTTCAACCCCATAGTGGAGCGCAGGCAAATGCTGCTGTTTTCCTAAGTCTACTTAAACCTGGCGACACAATCATGGGGATGGATTTATCTCATGGTGGACACCTAACTCATGGGTCTCCAGTAAACATGAGTGGTAAATGGTTCAATGCAGTTCACTATGGTGTAAATAAAGAAACTAGTGAATTAAATTTTGATGAAATAAGAGAGATAGCACTTGAAACAAAACCAAAATTAATCATATGTGGATATTCTGCTTATCCAAGAACAATCGATTTTGAGTCATTTAGAAATATTGCAGATGAAGTTGGTGCGTTCTTAATGGCTGATATTGCACACATCGCCGGTCTTGTAGCAAGTAAACTTCACCCAAATCCAATACCATATTGTGATGTAGTAACCACAACTACTCATAAAACATTAAGAGGGCCTAGAGGGGGACTTATATTGTGTAAAGATGCAGAATTTGGAAAGAAATTTGATAAATCTGTTTTCCCTGGAACTCAGGGTGGGCCCCTCGAACATATAATTGCAGCTAAAGCAGTCGCATTTGGAGAAGCCTTGCAGCCAGATTTCGTTAATTATTCCCAACAAGTAATAAAAAATGCAAAAGTTCTAGCTTCAACTTTAATAAATAGAGGTATTAATATCGTTAGCGGAGGCACTGATAACCATATTGTTTTACTCGATTTAAGGAGTATCAATATGACTGGTAAGATTGCTGATTTACTTGTAAGTGAAGTGAATATCACTGCAAATAAAAATACTGTTCCATTTGACCCTGAATCACCTTTTGTAACCAGCGGACTAAGGTTGGGAACTGCTGCTCTAACTACTAGAGGCTTTAATGAGGATGCTTTTGCTGAAGTTGGTGAAATTATTGCTGATAGATTACTTAACCCAGACGATTCACTGATTGAAAGTAAATGTAAAGAAAGAGTATTAAGCTTATGTAATCGTTTTCCTCTTTATGAAGGCAAACTTGAAGCATCAATTAAATGAGTCCTAACTCCAAGGGAGTTGAAATTCTTTCTATTGGAACAGAGCTACTCTTAGGAAATATTATCAATACAAATGCTCAATGGATTTCTGAAAAGTTATCTCAATTAGGCTTAAATCACTTTAGGCAATCAACTGTCGGTGATAATTGTGATCGAATTATAAAAGCAGTTCAAGAAATATCGACAAGAAGTAATCTTCTAATTACAACTGGTGGCTTAGGACCCACCCCAGATGACTTAACCACTGAAGCAATAGCCAAATCTTTTAATGTATCTCTTTTTGAAAGACCGCTTTTATGGGATGAAATTAAACAAAAACTCTCAAACTCAAAGCTCAAGGACGATTCCTCCAGCTTAAGGAAACAATGTTTCTTCCCTGAAAATGCTCAAATTATTAATAACCCTAGGGGCACTGCCCCAGGAATGATTTGGGAACCAGTAAAAGATTTTACTATCCTTACTTTCCCAGGAGTACCCAGTGAAATGAAAACTATGTGGGAAGAGACGGCGTATGATTTCATTAAGACCAAATTCTCAGATAATTATTCCTTTTTCTCAAATACTCTTAAATTTGCGGGTATTGGAGAATCAAGCGTTGCTGAAAAAATTAATGATCTATTAAATCTTAAAAACCCTACCGTTGCTCCATATGCAAACTTAGGAGAGGTTAAACTCAGAATCACCGCGCGAGCTAAGAACGACCTAGAAGCAAAAAATATAATTAAACCTATTAAAGAAAAATTAAAAAAAGATTTTTCAAAATTTATTTTTGGAGAGGATAACGATACTCTTCCTAGCGTTTTAATAAAAGAATTAACCAAGAGGAACGAAACAATTGTATTTGCTGAATCCTGCACCGGAGGCCTTCTATCTTCATCACTAACCTCAATATCAGGCTCATCTCAAGTTTTTCAAGGTAGTATTGTTTCCTATAGTAATGAACTAAAAAATTCATTATTAAATATTTCTAAAAAAAAGCTTACAAAATATGGAGCTGTTTCTGAAGAAGTTTGTGAGGCCATGGCAATTAATGTAAAAGAAAAATTAGGAGCAGATTGGGCAATAGCAATTAGTGGAATAGCTGGGCCTAACGGAGGCAGTCAAGATAAACCGGTTGGACTTGTCTATATTTCAATTTCAGGCCCAAATAATCATATAACTAACATAAAAAAACTATTTAACTCAACACGAAATCGAATAGAAATTCAAAGACTAAGTGTAAATGTGTGTTTGAACAGCCTCCGATTAATCCTATTATCGAATAGTAAGTAACTATTTTTACAAATTGAGTCAAGATACCCTATTTGATAAAGTTTGGGATTTACATAAGGTTTCAAGTCTTCCTGGAGGATCTGATCAAATATTTATTGGTCTTCACCTTATCCATGAAGTGACGAGTCCTCAAGCATTTGGTGCTTTAAAGGACAAAAAATTAAAAGTAAAATTCCCTGATAGAACTGTTGCTACTGTTGATCATATTGTACCAACAGATAATCAGAGCAGGCCTTTCAAGGATAATCTCGCTGAACAGATGATTGAAACACTTGAGAAGAATTGCTTAGAACATAAAATAAGATTTTTTAATATTGGTAGTGGTAATCAAGGAATAGTTCATGTAGTAGCACCGGAATTAGGCCTAACTCAGCCAGGAATGACAATCGCTTGCGGAGATTCTCATACTTCAACTCATGGAGCTTTTGGGTCAATTGCTTTTGGTATAGGTACAAGTCAAGTAAGAGATGTTCTTGCTTCGCAAACCTTAGCCATGAACAAATTGAAAGTGAGGCAGATTTGGTGTGACAATACATTATCTAAGGGTGTTTATGCTAAGGATTTAGTTCTTCATATAATTAATAAACTTGGTGTAAAGGCAGGAGTAGGTTTTGCATATGAATTCGCAGGACCTGCGATACATGAATTATCAATGGAAGAAAGGATGACGATATGCAATATGTCTATTGAAGGAGGAGCAAGATGCGGCTACATCAACCCTGATGAGAAGACCTTTAGTTACATTAAAAATAAATTATATGCTCCAAAAAATGAACATTGGGATAGAGCGCTTAGATGGTGGGAATCATTAAAAAGCGATGAAAATTCAATTTATGATGACGTAATTAAATTAGATGCTTCTAAAGTGGAGCCAACTGTAACCTGGGGGATTACTCCCGGCCAAAGTATAAGCATTAATCAACAAATCCCTCTTTTAGATGAATTATCCCCAAATGATAAATTAGTTGCAGAAGAGGCTTATGAATATATGAGTTTCAAGCCTGGACAATTAATAAAAGATACTCCTGTAGACGTTTGTTTCATAGGTAGTTGCACAAATGGAAGAATCAGTGACTTAAGAGTTGCAGCTAAAGTATTAAAAGGCAAAAAAGTATCCAAGAATGTCAAAGCATTTGCAGTTCCAGGTTCAGAGAAAGTAGCCACTAAAGCAAAACAAGAGGGTCTTGATCAGATATTTAAGGATTCTGGATTTCAATGGAGAGAACCTGGCTGCTCAATGTGTTTAGCAATGAATTCAGATAAGCTAATAGGTAATCAAGTTAGTGCGAGTTCTAGTAATAGAAATTTCAAGGGTAGGCAAGGATCTCCCAGTGGAAGAACACTTCTCATGAGTCCAGCAATGGTTGCCGCTGCTGCAATTAATGGCAAAGTCAGTGACGTTAGAGAATTTATTAACTGATGAAATCAGAGTTTACCCAGCCAATTGGAAAAATTTCAAATATTAACGGGCAATGTATCCCGTTGATTGGTAATGACATTGATACAGATCGAATAATTCCAGCACGTTTTTTAAAGTGTATTAACTTTGATTCATTGGGTGAATCTGTTTTTGAAGACGATAGAAAAACTTTAAAAGGAAAGCATCCTTTTGATCTTGAGGAAAACAAAAATGCCTCAATACTAATTGTTAATAGCAATTTTGGATGTGGTTCCAGCAGAGAACATGCTCCCCAAGCGCTTATGAGATGGGGTATAAAAGCAATTATAGGAGAAAGTTTCGCCGATATTTTTTACAGTAACTGTATTGCAATCGGAATTCCATGTTTTACGTTACCTAAAAAATCCATAGAAGAAATACAAAACTATTGCGATAATCAATTTTTATTTTTAGAAATTGATCTGAAAAAATCCTCAGCAAAATCAAAAGATTTAAATTTTAATCTTGAAATTAGGGAAAGCTCAAGAAAAATGTTTTTAACAGGAGAATGGGATGCTACTTCAACACTACTTGACAATGAAAATTTAATAGAAAATAAATTTAACCAATTACCTTATATAAAATTTAACTCTTATTATTCTTAACTATTTAAATCCAAATAACTTGAAAGAGATTCCCCCTGCTTGATTATGAGGTTGATAAAAAATACCAACTTCATAGGATCTTTTTTTCCAATTTAAAGAAATTTTGGAATCTATAAATTCACCATAATCATTTGAATCGTTTGTTAAGTTCAAAATCCCAAAACTTTTGAGAATAATTGGTCCATATAATTGCTGATCATAAGAAATATTTAAGGTTAAGTCCTCATAATTATGATCAAACTTAAAAACACTTTCGCCACTATCAAATTTATAAAAAGGTAAAAGACTTATACGAGTATAGTCAAAAGTTTTGTTTTTAAAATTACCAAATATTAATTCTGGGCCTATACCTAGCCCTATATATTCTTGATGATGTCCATTTTCATAGAAAGAATATGATGCTTCTAATCTTGTATTAAGACTTAATCCTTTTGAGATTGGTTCAGGAATATACTTATATGAAATATCAATAGATTTCTTTTTAGGATTTACAATACTAATTGGAAATTTCTGATCAAGAGAATAAAACAAATTACCTTTTAGATTAGTTACAAGATTTTTTGTATTTAAAGCCTCAGCCGTTATGTTGGCCAAACCTAAAGATAAAAATTCTGACTTTTGGATGCCATCAGTAATCCAATTATTTTCTTTTTGCAATTTTGAACCATAACCAGAGTAAATTTCTGCTTCACCTAATGAACCATTCCAAACCCTCTCTCTATAAACTCCATAAAAACTTTTTTCCCATACTGAATCTAACAAATCAATTTCTTTACTCAATTTGGTGTTAAATCTAAATGCATCGGAAAATTTATTAAAGTCAAGAGAATTTAAATTCTTTTCTATTTCTAAATCCCAATTTTTTATTGTGCCTTTTATCTGGGATTTTAGAGCAAAATAATCTTCAAAACTTGAATTTCTTTTAACCCTATCTGAAGTTATTGATTCCCCCTTATTTACAAAACTTTTTGTATAGCCTTTTAGTGAGCGTTGAATCAAGAGTTGAGGTTCTAAATCAAGAACAAAATCATCATTAATGTCTATTGAGTTAATTCTCCTCCCGATAAAATACCCATCCTTATCTAAATTTTCATATCCAAAGTTCCATGTATTTGCAGGTTGTACCTTTTTAAAATCAAAATTTCTACTACCTAACCAAAAGGGGATTGATACTTTTTCGTCAAGTATTAAATAATTTAATGAGGATTTAAATCTAAGTTTTTCATTAATAGGAAAAACTTCTAATGAATTTATTACTAATTTTGCTTGTTTTAATTCAAGTAAATCATTACTAAATATAGCCTTCTTACTCTTCCACTTATCTCCATCTATGATCATTTTTTCTGTAAAAAACAACCAATTCTGTATATTTTCAGGAGTATTTATAACTTCCCTTTTATTTAAGTCAATTAAATTTTCTAACTTTTTAGAATCTGATAAGCTGAAATTTGAAGATACGTCATCAATCAAAGTATTGGTATTAATAACACCCTTAACATCTAATAGATAACCTTTTTCACTATTAAAGCTGTATTCAAGTTGTGAAACTCTAAAGATTTGATCTCCTAATATGAATGTTATATTTCCGTTTGCTTCAATTTTTTTATTTGACTTGTCGTATATTAATTTATCAGCTTTGAGTAGTTTGCCTTTATAAGAAACGGAAACATTGCCCTCTGCATAAATAACATCACTTATTTCGGACTGTTTATCCGATTGTATTATTAACTCATGTTGATTTTCGGCTTTAGCAACCAAAAGTGAATCTGTTTTTTTCTTTAAAAATTTTACATAATCATTACCTTCATCAAGATTATTACTAAAAGATCCATTTTGAGAATTTGATGAAATGTCTAAATTAGATGAATTTGATAAAGTTATTTTTATATTCCGATTGTTGACATCTTTATTAATTTTTGAAAATTCAGCTGATTTTGATGGCTGAATAAAATTAATAAAAAGAAAAGAGAAAAATATTACTTTTTTTGATATACCTGAAATCAATTTAAGAATTTAATTAAAAAATTAATCTTGAGGACTTTCTAGATCTTTTCTATTTGGGGTTCTTGTTGGGTCACTTGCTAAAAATCCGAAAAGAAATATTCCAACAAAGAAGAAAACGATTGTGTAAACAGAAATTTTTAAGGCAAGCATGGAATTACTAGTGCTGACAGATTTATATCCTATTAAATTTATAATTAAACTATGGTTAATTGTTTACTTTTTGTATTTTTGGTAAATTTTGAAATACTTTAAGGGAGACTAATCGTCATGATCATCCCAAGGATCAGTAAGCTTTGCTGCTTTAGGTCCAAAGGCAGTCCAAAGACCAAAACCGGTCAAAGCTAAGAGTAGGGCCAGAATTGTCACAGCTATAGAAACTGCAGGATCAGGAGCTGATGATAAAGTTTGCATCAATTTTGCTAAGTTTGTAAACAATTTATGTATAAGTTCTTATACAATAGCGAAATAATATTCGATTTTGTGAATTTAACATGGGTCAAAAAACAGCATTAGGAAGTCTTCTAAAAGCAATTGGCAATTCAGGTCAGGGGAAAGTTGTACCTGGTTGGGGAGCAGTACCTGTCATGACAGTAATTGGTCTACTACTTTTGGTTTTCTTAGTTATTCTTCTACAAATTTATAACCAATCCCTTCTGCTACAGGGTTTCTCAGTAGATTGGAACGGAAATTAAATTTCTGAAAATTTCTCAAAAAGTTATTTGGTTAATGTTAAAATTGCCAAGTAATTTTTTTTTAAATTTTTGTTTTATTAATTAGTTATAGTTTGTATATATTAATAATTCTCAAACAAAAAGAGATTTAGAAATAAACAATGAAAGAAATATTTTTAATTGGATTGGGAAATCCTGGCAAAAAATACTCAAAAAGTAGACATAACATTGGTTTTTTACTGCTTGAACAATTCTCGAAAAAATATAATTCAAATTTCTTACTAAAAGATAAGCTTAAAAGTTCCTGCTCAGAATTCCAAATCAATGATTCTACTTTCAGATTATTCTTACCAAATACGTTTATGAATAACAGTGGTGATGCTGTCCGCGCAATAGTTGATTGGTACAAGATCAATTTAGATCAGATTTTCATAATAGTCGATGATAAAGATCTTCCCCTTGGAAAAATAAGATTTAGAAGAAAAGGAAGCTCAGGGGGACATAACGGGCTTAAAAGCATCATTGAACAATTGCAGACACAAAACTTTAAAAGAATAAGAATTGGTATTGGGTCACCTCCTCTCATAAAAGGAAAAAATAATTTTAATACCATTTCACATGTATTAGGAAATATTTCTCTAGAAGAAAAATCAATCTTAAATAAAGTGTACAAGAGAGTAATTGAATCTCTTGAACAAATAAATACTAAAAAAGAAGAATATATAATTAATGAATTAAATTCTTTTGACAAAGACCAACCTTAAGAAATGCGTTCAAAACCTGAAACTATCGCAAATGTAAGTGTTAGGAAATATTGCTTCTCTAAAAAGCAAATTCAGGGGGTTGTGGAAGCTAGTCAATTTAAATGGACTTTTACATACTCCTTTAATAAGGGTCAATTAAAGGTAGATCCACCTTTAGGAAGAGCATTAATTGAGAATGCCTTATTGAAATTTTTACTAAAAAAAGATTATGAACTAGAAACAGGGAATGAGTATAAGTTCACTATTTCAGCCAAGTTTTAAAATCTAAATTTTGATTCAAAGTAAACTTCATTTTGCAATAATCCTCTAAAATTATTAGAGCTGATATAGCATCAAGGTTTTTATTAAGAATAAAAACCTCTCTTGGAATTAAAAACTTGAGACCACTTATTGGAAACAGTTCGAAATATCTTGCTTTAGCCCTGTAGGTAGTATTCTTTTCCTCAAAAGTTATTATTTCTTTTTTAAAAAAATCTAGTTTTTCTCTGATCTCCCTGTTAGTGGTACCATTGCCAATAATAATTTGTGATATTTCCTCAGCAGTAATTAAATTTCTGACATAATTCCCAAGTAATTCACTTTTAAGAATTATCGCTTTATAAACTTTTTTCTCACTTATTTCAGCTAATACTAAGCCACATTTACTTTTTCCGGGATCAATAGTTATTACTCTAGACATTTAAACTGCAATCTTTAAAATATTAATTTCAACGACTATAGGTTCTATAGTTTTACTATCTCTTAAAGATACTACTTCCAACTTAAATTTGATATTTTGATTTTCTTTAAGAAAGTCTCTAATTTTTTTTACAAAATTTCCACTTGTATTAATTTCACTAACTTGCGACCCTTTTGACTTAATTTCATCTCTTGTTTCTCTAAGCAATGATTTAATTTTTAGATTTATTGATTTACTATTTAAATCACTTGCTTCCAGAATAGAACTTGTAATAATATCACCTTTTTTGACTATAAATTTATTCTCTAATAAATCTGGAGATACAAAAACATAATTATCTCCTTTTAAAACATTTGTTGCTGATTTAATTAATAAAACCCAGTTACCTCCGCTAGCAGCTACTGTCTCAATCTTTGTAATATCACTGGGTCTCCACAAAAGAATATTTCTTGCTTTTTTATTATTTGGGATAACAATTTTTCTAACAAATTTATCAGCTTCATTAAAGATTTCTGTTAAGTTAAGTTTTAAATTTGAGCTGGAATCAACCTCAGCAATAAATAAAGTTTGTCCTCTTTTAATAACGATATTTCCTCTCCTAAATTCTTTAATATTATTTTTTAATTGATTTAACTCCTTTTCTTTTTGAATAATTTTACCCTCAAGTTCTTTTCGTTCTTCCTGTAAAGGGATTAATGCCTTTTTACTTTCATCTAAAGTTTTTTGCAAAAAAGGAATATCAACAAAAAGCCTTTGTCTGAATTCTTCACTTGCTAAAATCAATAAACCTATTGATATTGAACTAATAAATCCACCGGTAAAAATAGTTATAATAGTTGCTGTTTTTTTCGGTCTTAATTTTAAGATACTAAATCTTGCTTTACCAATCTTTGTTCCAAGAATATCCCCAAATGGCGCAATTAATCCCCCAAGTAATATTAAAAAAACAATTAGAATCCAAGCCACACTTTTGTATATACTCAATACATCATAATTTATGATGAATCAATTAAATCTTTTTGCAAGAGCAATTGGATCAAACACTGTGATCTTTTTTCTTTCAATATTAAGAAGACCTGAATCCTTTAAATCACCCAATAATCTTGTAATGGTTACTCTTGTAGAACCAATAGCTTCAGCAATTGCCTGATGTGAAAGCCTTAAATCTATTGTAATACCTTTTTCACCTGCAACTCCAAAGTCTCTACAAAGGACCATTAAAAAACTCACTAAACGAGAAGACATATCTCTATGTGTAAGAGTTTCTATCATTGTTTCAGTTTGCAGGATCCTACTTGAAAGCCCCTGTAAAAGTAATAGTCCTACTGAGGCATCTTCCTCTATAGCTCTTAAAACAGAATTTGCAGGTGCTGTTATCATTTCAACTCTTGTGAATGCTATTGCATGGTAAAAACGATCAGATCTATGGCCTGTAAGCAGGGATAAAACACCAAAGAGACTATTCTCTCTTAAGAGAGCAACAGTTATTTCCTCACCCGACTCATAAACTCTTGAAAGTCTTACTGCGCCTCTTCTTATAAGATAAACCCTTTCAGCAGGGTCACCGGGGAAGAATATTGTTTTAGATCTCTCAACCATTTCTGTACTTGCACCATCTAGACCTTTAATAACTTCCATTAAAGTTCTATTGATTGGAAAACGTTCTCCAACAGAGTTAATTTTACTTTGTCCGGATTGTTGCGAACTAAAGCGGTTGAATCCTCGTGAAGCAGGTATCATAAATATCTTGACTATTAAAAAATTTAAGGAGACACCCTGAAATATCTTGTATCAACAGTAACAATTTTCAATTCTTATCGGTTTATCAACAAGCTTTTTTCATTCAGTTTCAAGTTGCTTAAACCTTTTTTAAGTAAAATTACACTATATGCAGCGTTAATAGATTCTAATTATACTGCATGTAGAAAGAATCTAAATAATGGTAATTAGCTCATCTCATATTTATTCCAAAGGTAACCTTGATGTTTTAAAAACAAATACTGATAACAAAATTAACCTAAAAAAATTTCCACAAAACGGACAAATCCAAATCTATCAATCTTCATATAGAGGTAGCTATACATCTATCATTAGAGACTCTCTAAGAAATGCTGCTCTTGGCAGAAAAGTGCTACTAATACAATTTATGAAAGGAGGGGTAAAGCAAGGAGTTGATCATGCAGTAAAGCTATGCGGTAATTTGACCTGGGTAAGATCATCTCATTCATATGATCAATATAATTCTGAAGCAATTGAAAATAATAAAACTTTAAAAAAATCTATTTATGAATCTACTATTGAATTATGGAATTTTTGTAAAAGAGAACTACAGTCTGGAGAAAATGATCAAATCATACTTGATGAAATTTTTTTAGCTATTGACATGAAATTTATCGATAAAGATGATTTGATTTCAACACTTGAAAACCGATTTATATCAGGAGATGTAATCCTTACTGGTACAGATATACCTAAAGATTTATTATTAATGGCTAACCAAATTACCGAACTTCGCTCATAAAACAATGCTAAAAAATGATCTCTGGATAAATCAAAAAGCTTCGGAAGGTATGATTAAACCCTTTCAATCAAATTTGGTGAGACATCTTGAGCCTGACAATAAACAAAAGCCAGTTTTGAGTTACGGATGTTCCTCTTATGGCTATGATTTAAGACTTTCATCTAAAGAATTCCTAATTTTCAGACATATCCCTGGGACTGTGATGAACCCCAAAAAGTTTAATCCCAATAATTTAGAGAAAACTGTTCTTCACCATGATAAAGATGGAGACTTTTTCATTCTTCCTGCTCACTCCTATGGTTTAGGAGTTGCTTTAGAAAAGATGAAAGTTCCAGAAAATATTACTGTAATTTGTATAGGCAAGAGTACTTACGCCCGACTTGGAATTATTGTTAATACAACGCCCGCAGAGGCAGGGTGGGAAGGTCATTTAACTTTAGAATTTAGTAATAGTTCTGGTGCAGATTGCAGAATTTATGCTGAAGAGGGTATTTGCCAACTACTCTTTTTTGAAGGTGATCCGTGCTCTACAACCTACGAAGATAGAAGAGGTAAATATCAAAACCAACCAGAAAAAGTAACTCTTGCAAAGATCTGAAATGAGTAAAGTTGAACTAATTTCGCTAACTCCTGATGCAGAAAAAACAATGGCTTACATTGCAAGAGTTAGTAATCCAAAAAATCAGGAAAATGAAGACTATTCTAAATTATTGAGTTATTGCATTAAAAACGAACATTGGAGTGTTTTTGAACAATCATTTATGACCTTGCAAATAGAAACTAACAGAGGAATAGCTGCCCAAATTTTAAGACACAGATCATTTACTTTCCAGGAATTTTCACAGAGATATGCAGATAGTTCTCAATTGGGAAATATCCCTTTACCAGACCTAAGGCGTCAAGATTTTAAAAACAGGCAAAATTCAATTCCCGATCTCCCCGATGAATTAAAAAAAAGATTCAATGAAAAAATAAGTTTACATTTTCAGGCTGCTTCAGAATTATATGAAGATTTACTTGCTGAAGGCGTAGCCAAAGAATGTGCAAGATTTGTTTTACCATTAGCAACTCCAACAAGAATCTATATGTCTGGATCATGCAGATCGTGGATCCATTATATTCATTTAAGATCAGCTCACGGCACCCAAAAAGAACACATGTCTATAGCCCAAAATTGCAAGTCTATTTTTAAAAAAAGTTTTCCGATTGTATCAAAATCTTTAGAATGGTAAAAATCATCCATGACTGCGGGGATTAACCTCATTGTTTTTATTTTCTTGTATTATTGAAAATTCAGAATTAATAATTTCCTCATAAGGTTTCTCTTCTTTTTTTAAATTATTAATAGATTTTCTTATTTTTATTTCATCTTGTTTACCAATAAAAGTAGATATTAGATTACCCTTTTCATCAAAAAGATTAACTTGAGGAATCCCGTTGACAGCAAATTTCTGGATGTAATTACCCCATTTTTTATTATCAACATTTAAAAAAACAAAATTAATATCTTTTTCGTATTCATCTTTAAAAGCAGAAACTTTTGGAGCCATTTCTTTGCAAACTTCGCACCACTCAGCATAAAATTCCAGAAATGTAGGCTTATTATTTGTAAAAGCTATTTCAGGGTCAACGGACAATTCTCCAAAACTCTTTAGAAGATAAGTTGATTTAAAAAAGAAATTTCTAAACAAAAAAAGTGAAATGATAACAATAGATATAATTAAAATAAGTATTGTTTTTAAATTTGTTTTTAAAATTTGCTCTCGACTCTCAGATTGCACTATTAAGAAATTACTAACTAAAAGCATCTTAAATAAGTTAAACAAATATAGAGAATTAAAATCTACAAGCTTTTAATCAACTGATAAAATAATAAATAAATAATTTTCAAAATTTCTTTAATTCCTGAAATCTAATTATGCAATCAATCTTTGGAACTGATGGAATAAGAGGAAGATTTAATGAAGAGATAACCTATTCACTAGCCTACAAAGTGGGATACGCTTTAGGTTCGATCTTAGAAAAGAAAAGTCCAATTATAATAGGGAGAGATACAAGAATTAGTGGAGATATTCTTCTTCAGGCAATAACTCAAGGTATAAACGATAGTGGTAAAAAATTTATAAATCTTGGAATCTGCCCTACCCCAGCTATACCTTTTTTAATCAAACAAGAAGACCTAAGTAGTGGGATCATGATATCTGCAAGTCATAATCCGCCAGAATATAATGGCATAAAAATTTTTGATCATAATGGTCAAAAAATTACTAAATATTTTGAAAATAAAATTCAAAAATTAATTGAAGAGTCAAGTCACAATATCTCAGTTCCTAAAAAAGTGATCCCCCTAAATACAAATAAAGATCTCATTGATATTTATATCAAAGGCCTAATCCAAACAATGGGAGGAGAAAATCTAAGCGGGTTGAGAATAATATTAGACACATGCTATGGATCAGCAGCAACCTGCGCAAAAAATATTTTTCAATCTCTTGGTGTTGATGTAAGAGTTATCAATAATTCTAAAAATGGGTTAAAAATTAATTTGAATTGCGGTTCTACTAACCTCGAACCATTAAAAAAAGCATTAAGAGAGAGTCCTGCAGATATGGGTTTTAGCTTCGATGGGGATGCTGATAGAGTAATTGGCATAGATTCAAAAGGGAATGTTTTAGATGGAGATCACATTCTTTTTCTTTGGGGTAGAGAACTTTTGGAACAAAAAATGCTCACAAATAATTTACTAATATCAACGCAAATGGCAAACTTAGGTTTTGAAAAGGCCTGGAAGAAAATTGGAGGAATTTTATATAGAACTAATGTAGGAGATAAACATGTGCATGATGCAATTAAGGAAAAAGGAGCAGTTTTAGGAGGTGAGCAGTCAGGTCATATACTTTCAAAAATTAATAACTTTTCTGGAGATGGGATATTGACTGCACTTCAAATTTCTAAATTTTGTAAAAAGAAAAATATTAATTTAAATGATTGGCTTAAAAGTAGTTTCGAACCTTATCCTCAAAAACTAACCAATATCAATCTAAATTTTAATATTAATAAATTAAATTCAAAAGACAAAATCTTAATTGATGAATCTATGAAAAATATTCAGGCAATATATTCGGATAATTGTAGAGTTTATATAAGGCCTAGCGGTACAGAACCGGTTATGAGAGTTCTAGTGGAGGCCAAAAACCATAACAAAGTTGATTCTTTATCAAAAGAAATAACAAATAAACTCTTTTTAGAAATTGATAAAATAACAAATCAAAGATGAATTAAATTTTTATATAAATTTTTTCATAAATATCAAGTTGGTTAACAATCACATACTTTTCTCTATCAGTTTTAACTTTAAATGGATTAAAACTTTCGGAACAATTAAAATCTTTTTTATCTATTGTTTGAAAATGAAAATTACTCGATATAGTGCAATCCATATAATCGAATAAATCCTTTACATCTGTTTTTATAAAAATTAGGGTGCCTTTTTGCAATGAATTTGAGAGTATATTAATAAATCCTGGCTGAATTACACGCCTTTTATAATGCCTCTTTTTAAACCAAGGATCAGGGAAATTAAAAGAAATACTTTTTAGATTTTTGATAATAAATTTATTTTGGACATCATTCAAAATATTATTAGCATTGCCAAATATAAAATTTAGATTTTTGATTTCTCTTTCAATAACTTTTAACTTAGCATTTTTGACTAATTTCTCACGGATTTCAATGCCTAAATAATTCCAACTGGTATTAACAAAAGCTAAATCAAATAGAAACTCACCAGCAGCACAACCTATATCCAAATGAAGGTTCAATTTAGAATCACCAAACATTTCGCTCAAAGAAGGTATTCTTTCAATTTGATTAAAATTACTACTAAGAGGATTAACATGCTGTCTCATACAATTATCAATATATTCCTAGGCAATAATATAAGGATGCATAATATTCATAACTATGACAATAGTAAGTTCAAAAGTAACAGTTTGATGTTTAATTATTATGTGTTTAAAAAGAAAAAGTTTTGAACGTTTTTAATCAACTTTCTATTTGGGTATCCTTTCAACTTTCAATAATTTTCCTTATTGGTATTCCTGTTACTCTATCTTTCTGGTCATTTAAAAAAAGAAATAAAGCAGTTACTAAACTTCTATCAATTTATTGGAAAGTCTCCCTTTTATTTTTTATAAGCCTTCTACTTTTAATAGGAAAATATAATTATGCTCTTGTGATAACAAATATTTCAACATTATTAATAACAGCTTCAGTTTGGTTTTGGAACGATATTAATGATGAATTAAGAGAATATGATTTTTCTTACTACCTTACAACAACGACAAAAATATGGAGATGGACGATAACTTTTATATCTCTCAATTTCTTTATTCAGAGTTTAAAAAACTTAACCTGCTTTTCTTTTATTAATTCAGAAACTTGTGCAATATGGCTTCAGCCTTCTTCAAATTTATACATTATTATCAAAAATTTATTTAATTTTTTCTTTGGAGCTAACTTTACCCAGCCGATATCAAAATTCTTAGGATTATTCGCATTATTAATCTATATTTTAGGCATTTTTCAATGGTCAATAATCAAATTACCTAAAAATGGAAGAAACTCTTGCTTCTCAGAAAATGGCAAAAATTGATTTAATAAATAGTCTTGAAAAAATAAGTTCCGAGATACCTGATAGGGTACTTAAACTAGAGGGATTTATTCTAAAAGAAAATCAAAAAGAACAATTAGAAATAATTATTTTTAGAGGATTCAGCAGCTCAACAACTCATCCAATTGAAATAGATTCAGAAAAAAAAGTAATAACACTTTCTCATATGATTACAAACTTTAAACTTTATAAAGCACCGTTAACAGAAACCGAAGAAAATTTTATCAGAGAAAATCAAAACTTAGTTTTCTTTTTGAATCAACAAAACTGGATTTAAATAAATTCAAAATTAATAATATTTGAACATCTTTTGCATAATTTTGTATTTTGGACTCCATTAAAAGTTTCTTTTTGATAATGCCAACATCTATCACATTTTTGACCTTGAGCTTTATTTATTTGAATTTTACCAAGAGCATTGTTATCAATAATCAGGGAATTCTCAGCCAAATCGGATACAACTTCGAAATTTGATACTATAAGCCAATCTCTAAACAAATCTACATCTTGATTGCCAAATTCTTTTAGCCAAGTAAGTGAATCTTTTAAAGCTTTATCTTCAGGTAAATAATTAACTTCAGTTTCCAAAGCTGCTCCAATTATTTGTTTGTTCCTACATCCTTCTATAGCCTTGTTAATTTCAACTCTCAAATTTCTTAAATTTGCAATGTGCTCATTAAGTATTTGATTTTTCCAGGACTGCGAAAATATTGGCCATCCTCTTTGAAAGACTGATTTTTCTTTAGTTAGATATGGAATATTTTGCCAAATATCTTCAGCCATATGACAAAGTACTGGAGAAATAAGTACGGCTAAATTTTCAACAACTTTTGACATGACGAACTGGCAAGATCTTCTCCTAAATTGTGATTTAGAACTTACGTATAACCTATCCTTTGCAATATCCAAATAAAAATTTGATAGATCTACAACGCAAAAACTTTGCAAAATTTGGAAAAATTTTGAAAATTCATAATTTTCATAAGCATTTGATATTTGATCCGTAACCTCAACTAATCTGCCTAACATCCATTGATCTAAGAGAGGCAATTGCTCAATTTCAAAACTATCAATTTTAGGATCATAATCATGAATATTACCTAAAAGATATCTTGCAGTATTACGAACTTTTCTGTAAACGTCTGAAAGTTGCTTGAGTATATTTGAACCAATTGGAACATCTACTGAATAATCTACAGAGCTTACCCATAGCCTTAAAACATCCGCACCATAAGCAGGATCAGTTTTTTTATTATTACCTCCATTAATAATTATATTTGGGTCAACAACATTTCCTAAAGATTTGCTCATTTTTCTTCCGTTTTCATCAAGTGCAAAACCATGAGTTAAAACTTTCTTATATGGAGGTTTATTATTGACTGCAACAGATGTTAGCAAAGATGACTGAAACCATCCTCGATGTTGATCTGAGCCCTCTAAATAGAGATCTGCTGGATACTTTAATTCTTTTCTTAGTTCACATACTGCGGCCCAGCTAGATCCTGAATCGAACCAGACATCCATTGTATCTGTTCCTTTTTTCCATAAATCAGATTCTTTTAAATAATTTTCTGGCAAAAGATTCTTGACATCCCAATCCCACCAAATATCTGCTCCATGTTCGCTAAAAAGTTCTTGAATATGATTAATTATCTCTTTGTTAAGGAGAATATCATTACCATTTTTTTTATAAAAAACTGGAATAGGGACTCCCCATGACCTTTGTCTAGAAATACACCAATCTCCTCTACCAACAACCATAGAGTAAATTCTTTTCTTTCCAGTCTCTGGCATCCATTCAACATCTTCTATTGCCTTTAATGCAGATGATCTAAAGCCATTTACAGATGCAAACCATTGTTCTGTTGCCCTAAAAATAGTTGGTTTTTTGGTTCTCCAATCATAGGGATATCTATGCATATAATTTTCTTTGAATAGAAGCAAATTATTTCCTTTTAAATATTCAATAATTAAATCATTTGCATCTTTCAGGACATTTGATCCTTTGAATTGACCAGAATATTCATTTAAGTTACCTTTTTCATCAACCACACATGTTATTGGTAAATCATATTTTTGACCCACATTAAAATCATCTATCCCATGACCAGGAGCAGTATGAACAATTCCAGTCCCTGATTCTGTAGTAATATAATCTCCTCCAATTACAATTCTGCAATTTTTATTCTTAGAGGGATGTTGATATTCAATATTTTCCAATTTAGAGCCTTTAACTTCTAAAAGCACCTTGAAATCTTTATTCAATTTCTTACTTATTTCAGAAGATAAATCCTTAGCAAAAAGGTAAATTCGCTTCTCTTCATTGATAGCAAAAACGTACTTTATTTTTGGATTTACTGCAACAGCTTCATTTGCAGGTATGGTCCAAGGAGTAGTGGTCCAAATAGTTATGAAAGAATTATTTTGAAAAAAATCTTTTTTTATATCAAGATTTTCTTGGATGAAATTTAATAGAATTTCCTCAGGTATTTTAGTGATTTTTAATGAAACATAAATACTTTTTGAATAATGTTCATCCGGGTATTCTAATTCTGCTTCTGCAAGTGCAGTCCTTGAACTTGGACTCCAATGAACAGGTTTAAGACCTCGATATATATAACCATTTAAAAACATTTTCCCAAATACTCCAATCTGAGCAGATTCATAACTTTTCTTAAGAGTTAAGTAAGGGTTATTCCAATCTCCCCATATGCCCCACCTTTTGAACCCCTCCTTCTGATTATTAATTTGGATATGGGCATAATCTGTTGCTTTTTTTCTTAAATTTAGAGTGTCAAGATTCTTTCTTTCATCAGATTTTAAATTCTGAAGAACTTTTAATTCAATAGGTAATCCATGACAGTCCCAACCAGGTACGAAATGAACCCTAAATCCTCTTAAGGTTTTGTACTTATTTATTATGTCCTTTAAAACTTTATTAAGGGCATGACCCATATGAAGCGCCCCATTTGCATAAGGAGGGCCATCATGTAATGTAAATATTTCGCCTGAATTGCTTGAACCTAATTGGAAATCAATATCATTGTTAGCCCAAAAATTCTGAATCTCAGGTTCTCTTACAACTGAGTTAGCGCGCATGGAGAAGTCAGTTTTTAATAAATTTAAAGTTTCTTTATAAGAAAAGTCTGATTTTTTTTCTTTGTTATTTTGAGATTTCATAGGACGATATAAGAAATATTGGTGATCAAAAGAATTATTTTAATAAATCTAATACATTATATTCTTTCTTAATTGACCTGTAGTATTTTGGGGATGTTTCAAATAACCAATTTATTTGATTTCAGATTTTTATATTATCATTTTTATCATTTCTTACCCACTTTTTTTGGGTCGTATTTTTATTATTGCTACCAAAATTAAATAAATTTGAAGGTTTCGTGAAATCACCAAATACAAGATTTATAGACTTTAATATTTTCAAAAAGTTATTTTTAAACTCCACAAAGGTAATTAATTTTTTCTTTTCGTTATCTGTCAATTGGTACCATCTAGATAAAAAAAGCTCTGCTAGATAAAAAATAACTAGTACTGTTAAAAAAAGAAAAATTACAAAAAATGATTCATCTATTGTTTTATTTTTAATTATTAATATCAAACCTATTAATAAATTTAAAAAAGCTTTAATTAAGTCTTTTGGTTTGCCGAGCTCAAGATAAATTATCGGTACAGTTAGAAAAATTGTCCCAACTAAAATATAAAAAGTTCCCAAATAAAATATCAAACTATTCATTAAATTAAGCACTTAATCAAAGTATAAGAGTAGATATCAATAAAAAACTATCTATCAGAATTTCCTTAAGTGCGGTCGGGGAGACTTGAACTCCCACACCCTAAGATACGAGTACCTAAAACTCGCGCGTCTACCAATTCCGCCACGACCGCTCTTATAAAATAATAATTGAAAGAGGTATATTTTAAGAATTTTTTTTCTTAAGATGATTAATTTGACACATTAAAATTAAATTAAAAATCTCCTAAAAGAAATTTTTTATGTTTAAGCATGCAATCATCTAAAAATATTAGTTATATTATCTAAAGAATAAAAGAAACGATTTCAAACTTAACCAGTAAAAATACAACGAAAAATACTAATTCTTCAAAAACATTTAA